>JABDHJ010000033.1 GCA_013285645.1 Verrucomicrobiota bacterium
CAACGTGCTGCGAATCTTTTTTCGGTCCAGGGGAATTGCCACGCCGTAAAGATGAGCCATCCAACCGCCGATAATGCCATCCGAAAGACAGCCGGATCCATACTGATACTTGGGACCCTCGCTTTTAAGCAGCCTCAGGACTTCGCTACTTCTTCCGGTGACACCCGAAATCGATTTTATGAAAGATTGATCACGCAAATCTTCGTAGCGGACGTTTTGCTGGTAGTACTCGCCGTTGAAAAGTTCCCGGTCGATGTATTCGGCACCCCGTTCGGCCAGTTCGCGATAGAACAACTCGTCGTTTTTTTTCCCAATCGCCAAACCCATCAGGCTCATGACGCTGAGCGCAGCAATGTAGATGCTGCTGCACATGCCATCCGGCCCCCAGAACTCAATGTCATAGGTGTTGTGGTGAGGCTCAACGAGCACTCCGCAATGATCGGGATCCCATGAGGCGATGCAGTAATTGAGACTCTGCCTGGCCTTCGGATAGAGCGACTTTATCCATAGCATGTCTCCGGAAATCTGCCAGTCACGATAGAGCTTGAGGATCCCTCCCAATTGGCCGTCGGCCGCCGCGTGCCAATTATGAGGCGTCGGCCCATCAGGCAGCGCTGCCCGAAAAGTCACATGCCCGCGTTCATCCATGGATCGCATCAATTCCTGTTCACGCAGGGTACGCTCCAAGGCTGGGAACAGATGGCAGAGCGACTGGGCGTAATTCCAAACATGCGTACAAGAACCTGAGCAGCAACCCGAGGTCGTGAAGCATCCCTCCCATCCCCAAACATTTCCGTTCTCCAAGCGTAAAACGGTCGGCGATTTCAAAATGGCGAGATTGGCGGAGACGGCGTCGATCACCTCACGCGGAACGGTACTGGCAAAAAGGGCATCCTTGAAGGCAAGCGTACGGCGTCGAAGCATCGGATAGTGACGACGGACATAACCGGCCACGGCGATGGCATCCTTCCAAATACCGGCATAGTAAGGACGCCAAGAGGGGCTATCCCGGTCTGTACCGCACGAGGTGCTCACGGAGCACGAGAGGCCCGCGCTGGTATCCTGGCCGCCGATGGTCAAGTTGGAGTTGGGAAAATGCCACGCGATGACGACCGAATGGGTCACGGCCTGCCCGGGGTTGATTTTGCCACGAAACAAAATCGAACCTCCATTGCGTCCATCGATATCGATCCCATTGGACCCTGCATTGGCGGTGAATTTGCCGGTTGAGACTTCCTTCCAGAGAGCGGAGAGAGGATCAAACCATCCCCCACGGAACCACATGCCCTTGACAATGGGCCTGCCCCTTAGCGCGAGCAAACAGGCGGTGCCGAAACTTTCACTCCCGGGCTTTTCCGTATTGGAAAAGAGGACACCCCGGCCTGGAATTGTCGCATTGCGGGTACCCTTCTCCTTTTCATTTTCTCCGATTGCTAAGTGGGAGAGATGATAAGAGAACTCATACTTCACCGGTTTCTTCGAGGTATTGCGAAAGGCGTACTCGAGGATTGCGCAAGGCAGGCCTGAATGCTTGTCGTCGCGCGGAATGAACGGATTAAAGCCGGTCATGCGGACTTCCAGCGGCACCTTGGAATCCCGCAATTGCACGTGACCAAAGGGATACTCTCCCTCAAAAGAAACCTCGCGAAAACGAGGAAAACCTTCATGACCACCTCGTCGATAGCCCTGGGCCTGCAAGCCTTGATCATAGATTTTTTCCGGCTCAAATGGGCCTTCCACCAGCTTGGTAATTTTGCTTTCCGGCAGATGTAGTAAACCAAAAGCCGCATCAATAAAGCCATGGCCATCGGGAAGTGCGGTGAAATTCGGTTTATGCCGCAACGAGAAATCTTGGAGGCCTCCATGACCGTTGAGACAGATGCTTCCGGTGCCGATACCCCCGAGCGGCATAGCAACTTGGAGCAGATTTATTCCACGAGATACGTCTTCCCAATTAATCAAAAGCCAAATCTTAACTTCTGAACAAATTGCAGAGAGAGAAAAGAATCCAAAAACGGTTTTACTCGTGGTGATAGTCCTCGCCGCCCTTTTTACCGCTTTCTTGATTTATCTCTGGGCGACTTTTGATCCTTCTAAAGTTTAAACAAATTTATGTCCCATAAAGTAACATTCAGCATTCCAGAGCGAGAACTTGGGCGCGAAGACGTACAATTTAAAATCAATTTTAAAGGCGCGAAAGTGGGGACTCTTAAAGTATCAAAGGGAACACTGGTCTGGGTGCCAAAAGACCATACTTACGGACATATAATCGGCTGGAAAGATTTCGATGTTGTGATGAAAGAACAACCCAAGGAATCAAAGCCGTGAGTAATCAGCCAACTAATGAAGACCTAATTTTGCTCAAGCTTGGAACTGTCGCCACTCATCTTTCAAGCATTGATGCAAATACGGAAAATCTTTCAGATATCAAAGATTACCTAAAAGAGATCAGAAGTCTTTTAGAGGAACTTCTAGAGTCAAAGAAAAAGATTTAAGGATTTTTCCTCTTCCATTTTTCTTCCCCTTTCTTCGGTTTTCTCCCTTGGGACTCGTTGGCACTCCAGAATGAATCAGGCCTCCAAACCGAACTCGTTATAAGTTTGAATAACGATTGGGCTTGCGCGCTGCCAAACTACCGGATATAGTGGCCTTCTTAAATTATCACTACCACAGCGTGTGGTTTAACATTTAAGAGAAAGAGAGTAAAGATGAACAAGCCATTAAAGCCAGGACAGGTAGCTCCCATATCAGGCATCTACAAGACTGTAGGGCCTCGCGGTGGAAATACTGGAGAAAACATCACAGCAATAAAGGGCCATAGATTGCCTCCCAGCCCTAGACACGGTGAAACCTACGTCCTCACACGAAAAACGAATCGGTGACGAGCACGCTACCCTACTGCGTGAATTTAAGCTAACACTAGGTCACTGGCGCTCGGTAGAAGCTCTTTACCCCGCATTCTAATACACCTTCAAAAACTTAATTTGCTTAAGCTTGTTAAGAATCTCTCTTTAATTTCTCCTCTTATCCCAGAGGTAGCACAACAAGGGAGTTGTTGGGGTATGTGATTATAAAGGTTGTATTGATATCTATAGTCTTCAGAGGGTGATGAATATATGTATTAACTCGAATCTGCCTAAACTGAATTAGCCCGAACAGAATTTGCCTGCGATCACCGTATTACTTTCAAAATTTGGACAATTTGGATAGAATCTTGAATGACGGCCCACTTTACAATCTTCGGAACCAACTCCAGCACGTTTAAGACTTATTTACGCTTTGCATTTGCAGACGAAGGGATGCGAGAAGTGGCGATCAGTTTTATCAGTCAGCTCTGGATCGCGCAAAATTCCCGAGCAGAAGGGGTAAGAATCAAGTCAACTCGTCTAAGGCAAGAGTTTGGACGAAATATCGGCAAGATTATCGCGGAGCTTAGAGCTTCCGGTTATCTGAACGCCACTAAGTACAAGGTCGGGTGTTTCAGTCAAAGATATTGTCTAACTCCAAAGATGACTCGATTCAAATTCGAGGAAATTGGAGAGCAAAAGAAGCTGGAAACACTGCAAAAACATGAGTCGGACAGATCGATCTTGCCCCCGATTTATCGGAAAATTTCGGAGAATGCGTCAAAGACGATTTTTGATTCCGAGAAGGCAAAGGCCTTTGTAAAGGCGTATCCATACTGTAGCCAAACTGCCCGCGATTGGAGAGAGAGCTTTATTACGTTGATCGAGAGAGGGGATTTTCCGGCTCCTCAAGTTGATAGATACGGACGACTGCACTATTTTTGGACAGCCACGCCGAGAGATTTACGCCCATTTTTCAAATCTCCCGATGGACGAGTCTTAGCGCACATTGACGTTGCGAGTGCCCAAGTATGCTTGCACGCATCGCTCTATTCCCCGGACAGTCTCGAAAAGCTGCGGTTTATTGAAATTTGCCAACAAGGAACCTTTTGGAATTTGTTAAATGAGCAACTGCCGGTTCAATTCGATTTGAAAAACGAGGATAGCAAACGGAAACTCAAGGAGATGGTCTTTCAGGATACTTTCTACGCATGGAGAACCTATTCCTCGCCTTATACCGAAGCATTTAAACGATTGCTTCCCGAACTGGCTGCCCTTGTCATAAAAGAGCGTCGAAACCGGATCATAGGTTCTGCGGATCATATTTCGACAGAAATGCAGGAGCTTGAAAGCACGATCATCATTAAAACCGCCATCGCGAGTGTTTTGAACGAATCCCCCGATGCATATATCTGCTCACTGCACGATTGTGTGATTTGCACAGATGATATGAAAAACCAAGTGAAAAACGCCATAAACGCGGCATTTCTTGGGAAGCTAGGATTCGCTCCTAAACTTAAAGAGTAGTTTTAAGCTAGGCGCGGCAATGTAATTATTTTTAATTCATTAATTATGCTCAAAACGGTGCAGAGGAAAATTAAAAGATCGGTTTCAAAAACTTGTGAAAAGCGATAGAATCTCATGTGTCAGGAGAGATTAAATTAGCGCGGAAAAAAATGCCGCTATCAGAAAAAATCCGTTGGGAACATTTTCTGTCTTTAACCGAACTATCGCAGGCGAGGGGGATAAGCATAAAAAAACTCTCTGCTTTTGTGCAAAACAGAGAGATGAACGGATTCCCGCTTTTCGAGAGGAAGGTAAGATTAACCGATTTCGATGCTTGGTATCGTCGCCTTATTTGTTTTCAAATACTGGAGGAGAAGGATAAACAACCTTCCCGTCAATCTGTCTCAAGTCCTCTACATCATGTCTCTGATAGACCGCATGAACCTGCGCAGAAGTATGGTTCAGCGCCCGCATTGCAACCCTTCCGCTAATTTCAGGATTACGTTCTAGGCGGGTATTGAAGGTCACCCGTGTGCAGTGGAAACTATGCCCCCTGAGTCCAGCAACGCGCTTAATGAGATTATTCATCAAGTTTGATGCGTTCGGAGGCAGTTCACAGGTAAACTTACCCCCGAGTTGAACTATTCGTTCAAGCAAGGGCCGTAGGCTAGTGGGTAAGATAGTTGTATAACCCTTGGCCAGCCCGCCTTTTGGTTTTTCAAAAAATATCGTGTTGGTTTCAAAGTTGATATTTTTCCAAGCAATTTGTGTCTCGTTCAAGCGGCATCCCGTTTCGCTGGCGATGCGGAAGGCGATATAGCGCCAATCATTTTCTGAACTGTGCTTTGCGAAGGCTGCGTAAAGCTTAGTTAAGTCATCGTCTGTGAATTCTTCCTTTACGCCATGCTCTGCCCTTTTAACGCCCATCCTTAGCAGAGGATTCCCCTGCGTCATTTCCATTTTAACTGCATGGCTCATTAGCAATCGAAGAACTTTAATGTCCCTCTGAGCAGTTGAATCCTTGGTCGTTTTTTTAATTCCATGAGTTTTCCTCCATGCCAGAAATTCAAAGCCTACCTTGTAACTCATCTGGGAGGGGATCGAGATACCCTTTTCAGCAAGATAAGTTCGCAACCAAAACCATGATTGCCTGTACCCGTTGACCGTTTTTTCGGTCTGCCCGCAAGTGGCGAAATAGTTTTCCACCCAACTATCCCAAAAGTCTTGCCGATTTAACGCCGTGCTATTGAATTCTGCCGCTGTCGTCAGGGCGAGCCTTGCGTCACATTTTTTCGTTTGTTGAGGATCGTCCCAACGTAAACGGGAGGAGATGTCCTTCCTCTTGCCTGTCGCGTCTTTAAAGTTAATCCACCAGTATGAAGAATTTTCTCTTTTGTATTTCGAAGCCATGAACTGCCTTTCTTGATTATACCGATTTTTTCATGCTTCTGAAACCAGTTTTCGCCCTATGCAGGACATGCAGTAGACCTACCGCATCAAAGGGACATGATGAGAGGCGCTTAAGCGTGAATAGCCACGAATAGCGCCTCTGATTTTATCCCGTTGGGACTTAAAGATCGAGACGATTTCGCGCTGCGACTACTTTACAAGCATCATGCAAAAGTCTGGACTGAGTGCTGCAATCGAACGTGCCTGGATAATTCGCTAATGAATGAGACGTTGCTTATTTGGGTTTTTGAGTCTGCAAAATTTGGGCCTTCTCCTCGTCGCTTGCCGTCTTGGCGAAATCGACCAAGTCCCACTTTACCGTCCAATCCGCGCTCTGGCCTCTGCGCAAAAACCAGGTGGGGCTGAGGGTTTCAATTTCAGATTTTCCACTTTCCGGGCCGAGGTATGCCTCAAGGTTGCTGCAGTCCAGGTATAAAGCTTTGTCATCATACGAAATTGTTTCCCGAAGAGCCGACGCCCCTTTCACCAGGGCGATCCAGCGGCCGTAGGTTCCGAGCTTAATTGTATGTTGAGGCCACGGAATCTGAAGGATTCTTGTGCCGGCGATCAATTGGGCAGCGGGAATGTCTTTTGAAACCTCTCGCCACCAGGTGAATGGCTTGGAGTCGGGGTGCATCACCGTGGGATCGGACTCCATGAGAATATAATCCCCCTGCGCAACCCCAGTGACAGTCCATGCGTGCACAGGGAAAGCACTGTCTCCAACACGTTCGAGATGATAGGAGTGGATGACCTGAGTGGATCCCGGCATCAATTCAATGCGGTGGGTAATGCACAGCCCCAGTTCAGGGCTGATGGAGCTTCTCATTTCCAAGATCGTGGCAGACTTCTTTGTTACTTCCCAAGGCTGGCCGTCAATCGTGGGATCGAAACCAGTGCTGTGATAGATTTGTGGATTTAGCGCCTGGGCCGCAGGCCAGATGTGATCACCTCCCCATGGATTCCAGTGCCACTTGGGGATTGGCGGCGCATCAAAGGCAGCAATCCAGCTGGCCTCTCCCTTGCGTTGATAGGAAACGATTCTACCGACCTTCGGAGCCACGCCGAGGCTGACAACTCCATTATCCAGCATTTCAACCGGACCAAGATATTGGTAAGGCTCCGCAGCGCGAAGGGTGCCCATCGACAGGAATATCCCGAGAAGAAATATCTGTCCCGACATCAAAACAGAGGCATTTTTTCGGGACATCGTAAAATCGATTTTATTGCTTGAGCTTGAACAAGCCGACTCCGCTGGCCACAGCTCTTGAGTGTCCAAATTATAGCGAAAAACCATCGGTTTGACATAGGGAATATCTCCGACGATCTCCTGCTAGGTCGCTCTGCTACCGGCAACGGTGGCAGTAATTCCTTGAGTGCGTTGGGAAATTCGATCCCCTGAAACTCAGGCTGGAAAAGTTGGGAATGGGCCTCCCACTTCCGACGAAACAAGTCGGCCCACGCCCTATCCGCCGTTTGAAGGCTGACCCGGCGCTCCGTCCCATCCAAAGGATGCCTGAGCTTGATCCAAAACAGATTTCCGTTGCGATAAATACTCGCCATAATCGTTATTTCGAAAACGGCGTTTTTTGGACATGGAGCTATAAGATTATAACGGAAGACCCGGACGGGTTATAGTGCCCGTCAGGCTTTCCGAAAATTCCTCGCTGAAATCACAGCAAGACTTGCTGGTGAGAAAGAAGCAAGAGGTTGCGGGGGCAGGATTTGAACCTGCGGCCTTCAGGTTATGAGCCTGACGAGCTACCGGGCTGCTCCACCCCGCGATTGGGTTGGCGCAACTTACTGAACCAAGGGGCTTTCATCTCGCCCGAAGTTGCGCGGAGTTCCAATATCCACCATCTCGCGGCATTGGCAAGGTGTTTCGTAAAAACCTTTCGCCTTCCGGAAAAGTTCTGGACTGTTCTCGCGTGGAACGATGAGGTAGAAACTTCTATGTCCTGTTCACGAGTTCAAGTCCGAGTGCCGGCCAGCACCTCCAATCTCGGGCCAGGTTTCGATTGCCTCGGTCTCGCCCTGCGGCTTTACAACACGACGACGATCATCCGCGTCGATGGCGCATCAATGCCCGACGGAATGATTGGCGAAACAGCCAGGGCCTTTTTTCAGCGCGCGGCGAGCACTCAAATCAAGCCCTTCGGATTTGAAGCACGTATTGAAGGTGAAATTCCCACCTCTCGCGGACTCGGCAGCAGCGTCACCGTCAGGCTCGGCATGTTGATGGGCCTCGCCGAATTGGTAAAAGAATCGACACCCGTGACGCGCGAGCAACTTCTGAATCTGCTCATCGATCTCGAGGGTCATCCTGACAATGCTGTGCCCTCGTTCCTTGGCGGCTTCGCCGTCTCCGCCCATGCCACGGATAATCCCGCGGACGGTTTTTCCTACACGCGGGTCGCGGTAAAACAGGAGCTTTCCTTCGTGACTCTCATCCCCGATCTCAAGCTCTCGACCGAAACGGCCCGCGGTCTTTTGCCCAAGGAAGTTCCCTTTCGTCACGCGGTCGAAAACGCCCAGCGCACCGCACGAATCGCAGCAGCGTTTTGTACAAACGACTACGCCTCGCTTCGCGGAATGTTTGTTGATCACCTGCATCAACCCTTCCGTCAGGTGCTGATCCCCGGCTTCGCCGCCATTCTCGCGGCAACGCGGGATATGGGTGCGCTCGGAAGTTTTCTCAGCGGCGCCGGTTCCTCGCTCATGGCCGTGACCCTCTCGAACGAAGAGGCCATTTCCGCCGCGATGCTCGATACCGCCCGCCAGCATAAGTTGCCCGCCCGCGTCATTGTTCTCAAGGCCGATAACGACGGCGCACAAGTTGTGGGAATAGAGTAAAGGCTCTCTAAACCTTGATCTTCAATCCACGCCGACGAAACGTCGGCTGATCGAGATTCTCGCCGCGATACATCGTCTCGTGCGTCTTTTCGAACCGACCACGCGTTGCGTTCTCGAACTGCATCTCCTCCTGCTTGGCGACAAAACGCTGCTTCGTGCGAGCTGAGGTCTTGACCGGAACCTGCGCAGGCTCGGCTTCCAGCGAAAGCACTTCGGGCTCTTCCAAAACGTCATGACTTTCGACTTCGACGATCACAGGCTTTGATTTCAAAGGACGGTTCGGCTTGCTGATTTGCGGTAAAGACTCAACGACCGGCGCATCCAACTCTTCTCTCGTCGGCATCGGTCCCGTCTGAGCAATGGGCCGTTTCTTCCTCTCGGGAGTAGGTGGCGTGTCGCCGACAGTTGCCGAAACCGGCGCCGTCATGGCCAGCAAAACGCTCATGCGCACCTTATCATTATTTTCTTCATCAAGGCTGGCGGAAGTCGCAATGGGAATATTGTCCGGCAACCGGTCCTTGAGCACGCTCACCATTTCCTGCACATCGGAAAGTCCGAGATGACGCGTGCCGCTGACCGCAACAATCGCGTGATCGATCTGCTTCCAAATCCCTTCATCCGTCAGGAGCGGACCTTCCAGAAGTTCCGCTACCAAATCCTCCGGGCAATCGCGCATATCGCCTTCCACATGCGCCACCCAGCAATTCTCCAGAACCTCGGAGCCCGCATAGCGGCCATAAAGACTGCGCACATCGGCAAAGGAAAGTTGAATCAATCCGCGTTTGCAGACGACCTGTGCCAAGGCCTGCGCCGTCTTCGCCATCAGCCCGTGCATCAAATGAAAACCGTGGCGGACATTTTTCGCCGTGACCGCATTTTCCGCCAGCCGGTCATGAGACATCACCAGAACGCTGTCGGCTTCACGGCGCAAGGCGGCGATCGCCTCGATCGATTTTTCCCGGCGCACCCAGCCCTCAAAACCGAATGGTTGCACGCCCACCACGATGACTTTCGCCCCCGCTTCCCGCGTCAACTCGATAAGCCGTTCCGCCAGGGCCACGCCAGTCGCTCCGGCCAGTCCGAGCACAAGAACAAGGAAATCACACCCCCGCACGACATGCGCGAGCCGGTTCTCCTCCTGGACGACAATTTCCCGGGCCAATTCGACATCGCCATTACAGCCGAGTCCATGCACCACCTTCGCGCCCAGCAGATGACGGTTTGGCACGACCGAACCCTCAATCGTCAGTTGGTCAGAATCAAAGACCCAAAGGTCCTGCCCCGGACGCCCGTGCAGCACCAGTTGATCGCACACAGCGGCCCCTGTCTGGCCGAGGCCCAGGATGCGCACGCGGTCGGGAAAAAGGTGATCGACCTTTTCCGCAAACGGACCGTCTTGTGTGAATTCAATCATGGTTTCCTTCTCCTCTTAGATCAGTTTCATGCTCGCCAAAGCTTTTCGTAACGATTGACCAACTCGCGCAAAGCCTCGTGCGGATGGAATCTCCATCTCGGCCTGCCGCGCGTACTGCAAGAGTCCAAGAAGCGTGGCGAGATCGGGGCGACGCCCGTAATTTTGATCTCCATCGAAGGGAGATTGGTGTGCGAGTTCAACCGGACATGGAAATATCTGCGAAGCCAGCTCGATCAATCCCTTGACCTGCGACGCGCCCCCGGTGATGTAAACCGTCCCGGAAAAATCATTCCAAAAGGGCGCACTCTGCAGATCTTCCAGAATGATCTCGAAAATCTCCGCCTGCCGCGCCTGCATGATCGTGTTCAGCGACACGCGATGAATCTGCCGCTCCTCGAAATTATAGGCGCCCGGCAACGTGATGCGGTCCTCGCCTTCGTTCGAGTACAGAATCACGGAACCCTCGTTCTTTTTCAACAGCTCCGCCTTCGCGTAGGGAACCTTCAGTCCGGAAACGATGTCGTTGGTCAGGTGATCGCCACCGACACCAAGCACTCCGGTATGGACGACCGCACCCTTCTGATAGGCAATGTAATCCGAAATACCACCACCAAGATTGATGACGATCGCACCAAGCTGCTTTTGATTCCGCGTCAGGACAGCCTGCGCCGTCGCGTATGAACTCAACGCGTAATTCTTCACGTCGATGCTGAGTTCCTTCACGCAACGAATTGTCGTCTGCAGTCGCGTGGCCAGACCGTAGACCTGATGAAAATGCGCGGTGAGCTGCTTCGAGGCGAGGCCGATCGGATTGTCCGTCTTCGTCCCGTCATCGAGGACATAATATTGCAGCAGATGATGGACGATCGCATGGTCCGTGGGGAGAGGCTGAGCGGTCGCCATGTCCTCAAGTTCCTGCAAATGCTCATGCGCAATTTCGTCGCCATCATTCCCGATCAGTGTCGTGACCCGTGTGTTGGACGAGCGGACATGCGCACCCGAAATCGCCAGGTAAACCTCCGCGATCACCATGTCGGTCTTTCCCTCCGCCTCGGCCAGCGCGTCCCGAACGCAACCCTGGGCAACCTCAAAATCAACGATCTCGCATTTGCGAATTTGTCCCGAGGCCGCTTCACCGATGCCGAGCAAAGCCAGTGTGCCATCCGGTCGAATTTCTCCGACAGCTGCGGCCACTTTCGTGCTGCCTACTTCAAGTGCAACGATGATGTTGCGTGATTTTCCCCAGAACATAATGATGTGTGATTTGGTGCCTGACGTTATTCGCTAAAAGTGATCGGTACGTTGCGGTTGGGTGTAAGATCGACGGTGTGGACCGTGCGTTGAAGATTGTCCGCGTATTCGAAAACCTGCTTCAACCGGCGCAACTGCTCGTCAATGTTATCGAGCTGAAACCGAATCGACATGTCCTGCGTGGTGACCATGGTGATGGAAAGCGGATCGCTCAGGTTGATCGTGCGAATGTCGATGGTTGTGTTCAGCGTGCTGTGATTGATCGCGTAGAGAATCTGCAGCGCCCGCGTCAAGCTCGGTTGGTCGAGTTGCAGGCCGGGCTCCAGTTCCGCATTGGTCAGTCCGATGATCTCCGGCAATACGGGTGCCGTCTCGTTTTCGCGCGGCTTGAGCACAAAACAATCGCGATCGAGGTAAAACGGCTCGCGCGTTCCGAGGTCGCTATCCAGTCCGACGATCTTCACCACCGGAACGCGCTCGCGAATGACGATGGTGAGCTTGTCCGGAAAATGACGCTCGACCTTTGCGCTTGAGACATAGGGCAGCGTCTCCAAATCTTTTGTGATCTCGGGCAGATTCAACGTCCATAGATTCTGCCCCTTTTCCAAATTGGCGGCCTGCCGAATGGCGTATTCGGTAAAACGACCCTTTGGCTCAATATCAATCTCACTCAGATTATAGCGCGGGTTGGTATAAAGGACCTGCTTGAGTAGCAGGTTAATTCCAAAATTAAGGCCCACGCCCAACACTGCGATCATCGCCAGCACGAGAGTCCCCCAGACCACGACTTGCGTGACCTGCTTCTGCGAATGCCGCTTTTTGGTCGTCGTATGCAGGATGTTAATCTGCTTTTGACGTGTGCGTGTGCGATGCTTGCGGTTCACAAGACCCTCTCTTTCTGCCGGGCTGCCCAGGAAAGTTCGACGATACGACGGCACAATTCGGGAAAAGTGATTCCCACCGCAGCGGCGGCCTTCGGCAAGAGACTCGTCGCCGTCATGCCGGGAATGGTGTTGATTTCCAGGCAATAAGGAGCGTCTTTCTCGAGCAGGAAATCGATCCGCGAATAAACCGGATCGCCGACTGAGCGATGCGCCGTCAGCGCATACTTTTGGATCAAAGCCGTGATGTCATCCGAAAGTCGTGCCGGGCAAAAATACTCCGTGCGACCTTTTGTATATTTATTTGTGTAATCGTAAAAGCCGTCGAACGGATGTATCTCCACGATCGGCAACACCTGATCGCCCAACACACCAACGGTCAATTCCTTGCCCTGGATGAGCTGTTCCACGATTACCGCTGAATCGAATTTCAATGCATCCGCCATGGCCGCGGCGAGCTCTTCCGGGGTCGAAGCTGAGCGCGATCCCACGCTTGATCCCTGACTGTTCGGCTTGATGAAGACCGGCAACGGCACCGTGATCTCTTCAATACGTTTCACCAACTGCCCCTCGGGCGTGGGCACGCCATGCTGCCGGAATTTTTCCTTCGTCTTTTCCTTGTCGATGGTGATTCGACTCACATCCGCACTCGCACCCGTGAACGGAATGCCGCGCGCGTTAAGAATATCCTGGACCTGACCATCCTCACCGAATGTTCCATGCAACGAAATAAAGGCGAGATCGGTTCCATCCGGCACGACAAAATTCCCGTCCTCCACGACAACTTCGGTGACTTCATAGCCACCTTCGCGCAGCGCAAGGACACAGGCGGCACCCGTGCGCAGAGAAATTTCCCGCTCAGCGGAAGGTCCACCCATAAGAACGGCAATGTTGTGGGGCTTGTCGCTCATTTTAATTTTCTTCTCCGAGTACGATGACTTCGGTATGCAGATCGATCTGCCGCGATTCGCGCGCGCGACCCTGGATCAGCGCGATGAGTTGCAGCACATCGTCCGCCGTCGCGCCGCCATCGTTCACGATAAAATTGCCGTGCACTTCCGACACGCGCGCCGGCCCGACCGAAAGATTCTTGAGCCCAAGCTCGTCGATCAACTTGCCTGCGGGCACCGTCCCGGGATTCTTGAAAGTGCAACCGGCACTCGGCGCGGCTGGCTGCGAGGTCCAGCGCTTGTTCGAGTAGGCTTTCAGCTTTTCGTTAATCTCTTCCTTGGAACTTGGCGTCCCCTTCAAGACTGCGGACACGGCAATGTGCGACTGGAAGTGCGGCACGTTCCGGTAATGAATTTCCAGGTCGGCCTTCTTGATCTCATGGATGTGCCCAAGTAGGTCCACGCTGCGGATGCTTTCGACAACTTCCATCGTCGAGCCCTGCATCGCTCCGGCGTTCATGCGCAAAGCGCCGCCCATGTTGCCAGGAATCCCTTCCATGAATTCAAATCCACCCAGGCCGTGCTTGCGACCTTCCGCCACGATCTGCTTGAGTCGCGCGCCTGCGCCAACGGTAACCAGGTCGCCCTCGACTTCAATGCGGCTGAAATAAGGACGCCCGAGATGAACGCACAGTCCCAGAATTCCGCCATCACGCACGAGCAGATTGCTCCCGCGCCCGATGAACGTCACCGGGATGGCGCGATCATGCGCAAAACGAAGTCCCAGCTTGAGATCGTCCTCATCGACTGGCTCGAACCAAAGTTGGGCCGGACCACCGACGCGCATCGTCGTGTGTTTATGCAGCGGCTCGTCGCGCTTGAGAATGCTGTCCGCTTTCAAAAGTGTTTTCAACTCGGCGTACCACGTCAGCCCCTGGGCCAAATGCTGCGCAACGCGATGAATATCGCCCGCGCCCAATGTAATCACGAGGTCGCCCGGCTCAAGCACCAGATTCACCGCCGCACGCAAACGCCCCAGCGTCGGCTCATAGTGAACCTTCGGATGAGTGGAAGCGCGGATCGATTCCGCGACCGCTTCTCCCGTGACTCCCGCCATGGCCGCTTCGCTCGCCGCGTAAATCTCGGTGATGAAAACTTCCGACGCATCTTGAAAAGCACCGGCAAATTCGCCCAGAAATGCCTTGGTCCGCGAGTAGCGGTGCGGTTGAAACAACGCCAGCACCCGCTTCCATCCACTGTTTTTCGCCGCCGCCAGAGTCGCCTTGATCTCAGTCGGATGATGCGCGTAATCGTCGACCACCATGTAATCGGCGGAACGATATTTCACCTCGAACCGACGCGATGCCCCGCGAAATTCCGCCAGCGCGCTCACCATCTGGTTCCATCCGATTCCCAGTTCCGTCGCGAGCGCAATCACGCCCAGCGCGTTGCTCACATTTTGCGCGCCGGGAATATTCAACGCCACTTCGCCTAGAAGTTGACCGCGGCGTAGGACCGAAAACCGGGACGAGAAATTTTCCAGCCGCACGTCGAGCGCGCGGTAAGCCGCGAGTTCCGACACGCCGTACCCCACCGCCTGCTCACAATGCGAGCAGAGCAGCATTGCATTCTTATCGTCCACGCAATAGATGATGGGGCCGCGCGTTCGTTCGCATAACGTTGCGAACACCTGCACGATCTCTTCAATATCGTGATAAAAATCGAGATGCTCCTCTTCGATATTCAAAATGAGACTCGCCTGCGGAGCAAAAAGCGCCAGCGTCCCGTCGCTCTCGTCGGCCTCGACGACGAATGGCTTCCCCTCCGTCCACGCGGCATTTGCACCGAGCAACGGCACCTGAGCTCCAATATAATGCGAGGGATTTTGGTCCGCCTGGCGCAAAACATGAGTCAGCATCGATGACGTCGTCGTCTTGCCGTGACTTCCCGCGACTACGTAAGCGCTCTTCGCATCCGCGAGAATAACCAGGCATTCCGCCCGTCGCACGCTGAGAATATTCCGTTCAGCCGCAGCCTTGCGTTCGGGATTTTCCGCCGCAATCGCCGAGGAAAATACGACCAGCGCGGCATCTACGACATTCGACGCGGCATGGCCTTCGAAATAACGAATACCTTCTGGCACGTAAGCGGAAGCCTCGGATGCCGGAACCAAATCAGATCCGGAAAGCTGATGCCCCTGCGCCAGGAGCAGGCGGGCCAGCCCGCTCATGCCGCTGCCGCACACGCCGATGAGATGGATCCGTTGCGGACCATTCCTCAGCAGCTGTTCAAGGCGTAATTTCAGTTCCGGTTGCATGAAGCTTCAATCTCCTCGGCCACGCGTCGCGCCGCATCTTCTCCCGCCAATTTTCCTGCTGCCTCGGCCATCCCGCGCCGCAACGTCGCATCGCTCAACAATCCCGCGACGGCCTCGTACAACGTCTCCGGCGTGGTCTTGTTTTCGACCATGATCCGCGCCGCGCCCGCCCGCTCGAAAATCCGCGCGTTGTAAGTCTGGTGATCGTCCGCCGCCACCGGATAGGGAATGAGAATCGACGGCAGTCCGTAATGACTCAATTCCGTAAGCGACGCTGCTCCTGAACGACTGATAACCACATCGGCGAGACTATAGAAATGTTCCATTTCCGTCGAGAAAGCTTGCACGACCGCGATGAGTCTTTGGCGGCGATAATTGATCTCCGCAATATTCACATCAGCCTGTCCCGTCAGGTGAATAAACTGCACATCCTCGCGGCGATTATGCCACATCGGCAGCGTCTTGAGCACCAGCTCATTGATGCCGTGCGCGCCTTGGCTTCCGCCCATGACCAGAATGATCGGCATGTTCGGATTCAGCCCGAATCTTTCCGCCGCAATCACACGGTCCATCCGCGCCAACCCGCGCCGCACCGGCGTGCCGGTAAACACGCAATGCGCCTTGCGCAGATAATTCGCGCAGCTTTCAAATCCGAGCAGCGTCTTGTTCACCCACGGCGCGATCATCCGCGTCACGCGACCGGGATAGGCGTTCGACTCATGAATGAGTGTCGGCAAATGCAGACGACGTCCAAGTAAAAGTGGAATGGCGCTCGTAAAACCACCCATCCCGACCACCGCAGTCGGCTGAAAATCACGATAAACCTGCCCGCACTCGCGCCAACTGCTCACCAGATTCAGGCCAAAAGTAAAAACCCGTGGCGACATCATTCCCGGCCAGCCAATGCCCGGCAAAGCATGCGATTGCTGCTCGCCCGCGCCCTTCAGCGCGATCGCATCAATCTGCTTCGGCGACACGAGCAACAGCGTGTCGTGACCGCGCTGGCGCAACTCCTCCGCGACAGCCAGTCCCGGAAAAAGGTGTCCCCCGGTTCCCCCACATGCAATGGCAATTTTCATCGTTAAATTCGGTCCCTACATTCTCACGCTATATGATGCCGACGCAAGTGTAGGCGTGCTTTGCGCCTGATAAATTCCCTGCCGATGCAAATTGAACAGCAGCCCGATCGCCGCCAGGCACGTCAACAGGTTCGATCCGCCATAACTGATAAAGGGAAGCGGAATGCCTTTGCACGGCATGAGCGATGTCACCACCGCCAGGTTCATCAACGCCTGCAACGCGATCATCATCGTCAGCCCAGTGCCCAAAAGCACACCGACGGGATCGGGCGCATGGATCGTGATCCAGCCGCTGCAGAGAATCAAAGTCAGGAAGGCGAACACCACCGACAGCGTTACCCACATGCCCAACTCTTCACCGATAATCGGGAAGACAAAATCCGTATTCACCTCCGGCAACCAGTACATTTTCTGGCGACTGTTCCCCAGGCCAAGGCCGGATATTCCGCCGGAGCCCAACGCAATGAGCGCCTGCTTTTGCTGGTATCCCTTGGCCATCACCGCTTTTTCCTTGGTGATGACATCCTGCAGCTTGGGATCGTATTGCGTCAGGTTATTTAAAGTTTGCGGTGCATTTTCCATCATCAAATCGAGAAGTTGCGTATTGTTCTCCACGATGCCCGTCATTCCACGAGGATCCGCTTTTGCCAGGATGGCGAACGCCTGCGGCTGATATTTGGCAATCAACGTCAGCTCCTCGGGATCGCCCTTCGAAAGAACAGAGTGTATCTGTCGCGGACTATTTTTTCCAAGGAGAGCCTGAATCTGCTCCTTCGCCTCATCGTCGGTCAGGTGGACATTGGATTGATGCACCGTCGCCCACCACGCCTTCATGCGTCCCATCCGCTCGTGGTTGTAAGTCGTCGTGATCGCCAGTCCCGCTGCCGCCACCAGGGCAATCAAGCCCAGATGAAACAGATTGGTCCCGCCACAGAAAAGTATGGCCGCAATGATCGCCAGCATGATCGCCGTCGTTCCAAAATCCTGCTGCTTCACCATCAACGCAAACATCGGGACCGTGCAGAGAATCGGCAGGAGAAAGCCCTTCATAAATTCGCCCGAGCGGCGCTGATATTTCCCCATCCACCACGAAAGGAAAAGGATCAGCGCCACCTTGGCAAACTCTGAAGGCTGATAAGTCCACCCACCCACATACAACCAACGGCGCGACCCATTGATCGTTTTCCCGAGATGCGGGAGAAGGAGGATAGCGAGCAGAAGTGTCGCCAGTCCCAGCGCCCAGGGCGCGAAGCGCAGCACTTTTTGGTAATCGTAGCGCGAGAGAAAAACGCACGTTACCCCACCAATGCCGAGCCACACGCACTGTTTGCGCAGGTTGCTGTAGACCCCCGACATGTCCGTGGACGCAAGGACCGCGCTGGTGCTGGTGAGCATCACCAGGCCCAAGGCAATAAGCCCAAGCATGGCGATCAACAGCACATAAGCGACGTTCCTTTGCATGAACACGATGGGATCTCCTTAGATATGTCTTAAATGATGCAAAACCATCAACCCGCCAATGACCGTCGCATGCAACAAAAGGATTGCGGCAAAAACGGCAAAGAACTGCGGTCTGGAAACTGGGCTGGTAGTCCGTCTCCGTAGGAGAAGAGCCACAAGCACCAGTAGGATGGATATGCTGGTCATTGTATTTAGGAATGCATCAGATGATAAACGGTAAATCCGCCGTCAACCACGACATGCCGCGCCACGATCGCGATAAAAACCGCGAACATGACCGCCGCACACCAGACGCTGAATGCCACCAGGACATCCAGCGTGATCTTCATGGTTTTGATCATCATCGATTTATTCCTTACTGGACGTTATTGGCCAACTGGGCCGCCGATGCCTTGGCCTTCGCGGGCTCAGTCGCCGGTTCGTTGACTTTGGCGGTATGCGTTTCCTTGGAAGGAATCACCAGTTTTTTGCCAATGCCCAGCTTGGTCGGGTCGGTGATATTATTCGCCGTCATCAGCGCAGCCGGTGTCGTCTTGAACTTGTGCGCGATCTTGGTCAGCGTATCACCCTTCACGATTGTGTAGAGATGATGGTCCAGCGTGCCTTTGGTCAAGGTCGTCGATGTCTTGGCGGTCGCAACGCTCTTCGCTTTCTTTTCCTTCACCGGAGCGGAGACCGGTGTGGAAATCGACACAGGAGTCGTCGGGACTGCAGTCGTCGCAACATCCGTCACCGCCGGAACCATCGCGGGGACTGTCGTCGAGGCCGTTGCTGCTGGCGTCTTCGCCGGGATGATCAGCTTCTGGCCGATGCTCAGCTTATTCGATGTGAGGCTGTTGGCCGCCATCAGATCGGTCACTGAGACGTGATTCTTATGCGCAATTTTCGCGAACGAATCGTGCGACTTGACCACATAAGGAGTACCAGCGATTGCGGGCGTTATCTGCGTCACATCAGGCGGCGGAGCGAGCGATGCGGGAGGCGTGATGACCGGGCCGTTCTGAACGGGAGGAGTCGTCTCCGCGCCGGGATTCAAGCTCGACGTCGTCACGATTGCAGGAGTCGTCGTGGCAGGCGTGGACGACGGCGTCGTAACCGGTGTCGGTGTCGTAACGACGGGCGCAGGCGTCTCTACAACGGGTGTAGGCGTCGCGCTGCTCGCATCAGACGAGGCGGTTTGATCCGGCGCAGGTGTTGGCGTCGAGGTTGACGCGGCTGTGCCGGCACTTGCGTCCGGGGCAGGCGTCGCAGCCGTCGAGGCCGTTCCGCTCTTGTCGGTTGAATCGGGCATCTGGCCATCGATGGCCAAGGTTCCGTCCGGATTCGCCTTCAGCCCCTTGTGTGTTTTATCGGTCACCAGTTCTGAATCAGCGCTTCCGCCCTTGAGCAGATAATAGGTGGTCATACCGCCGATAACGACGACGTGCAGCGCCAGCACGACGACAAAGACCGTCATCAATTTAAGGCCGCCGGTCTGTTGCGGCTTCATGTTACTTTCGTTGTTTTCCATGGTGTTTCTCTCTTTCTTTCGTTTTGTTTGTGGTGGTTGTTTGGGATTAAAATCAGTTTGCCTTGGCTTGCGCCTGCACGAGCGCCCGGAACTGGTCGCCGCGATCTTCAAAACTTTTGAACATGTCGTAGCTCGAGCAGCCCGGCGAAAAGAGCACCGTGTCGCCCGATTTCGCGAGCTTCCGCGCCAGCGCGACCGCGTCAGCAAGCGAATCCGCCTTGACGCAGGGCACGGCAGAATTCCAGGCCTCGAAAAGCTTTTCCGTCATCTGGCCGATCAAAACGACAGCCTTTACTTTTTGGCGTAGTAACGGACGCATACCGGAAAAATCAAGACCCTTGTCCTTGCCGCCCGCGATCAAGACTGCGGGTGAAGACATGGACAGAAGCGCTTTCTCCAACGCGTCGATATTCGTCGCCTTCGAGTCATTGAGATAAGTAACGCCGTCGATAACGCCCACATTCTCGCAGCGATGCGGCAACGCTTTGTAAGCGCAAAGTGCGGCAATGGTGGTTTCACGGGGCAACTCATAAAGATCAGCCACCGCCAGCGCCGCCAGCATGTTCTCGGCATTATGCTGACCAATCAGATTCGTTCGGCTCAGTTGAAACACCTGCTCGCCATGTGCGCTCAACCAGCCGTCGATGAATTGGTAATCCGCAGGCAGTCCCGCCGCGCAGATCGTGATCTTCTTCGCTGCAATCTCCGGCAAATGCAGGTTGGCATTCACAATCGCGTAATCATCCGCCGTCTGGTTGCGGAAAATCTGCCACTTCGCGATTTCGTATTCCTCCATCGACTTGTAACGATCGAGGTGATCCGGCGTCAGGTTCAGGTGCACGCTGATGCGCGGACGAAAATCGACGATATGTTCCAACTGGAATGAACTGACCTCCAGCGCCAGCACATCAAGATTCCCGCTATCCCGTACCGCCGTGGAAAAAGCCGTTCCAATATTCCCACAGGCACTCGTCCGCTTGCCGCCCGCGGTCAACACCGCCTCGACCAATTCCGTCGTGGTCGTTTTTCCGTTGGTGCCCGTGATCGCCACAATCGCGCATTCGCAAAAGCGATAAGCCAGCTCCAGTTCGCCGAACATTGGTAGGCCCGCTTGCTGCAATCCCCGCACAATGGGTGCTGCGGGATTAATTCCAGGACTGAGCACGGCAAAGTCAAAGCGCGTTGTCTCCTGGACATCCGCACCCAGTTCCACCTCAATGCCGCGTTGACGCAGGACTTCCGCGCGCTGCGTCACTTTCGCGTCGCTCGCGTTGTCCCGCACGGTCACCGCCGCGCCTTTGTCCTTGAGAAGATTTGCAGCTTCCATACCGCTAATTCCCAGTCCGAGCACCACGGCCCGTTTTCCGTTTAAGTCCATAAAGTCTCATTGTTATCTCAGTTTCAAGGTCGCCAATGCCGCCATCGCGGCGATCAGGCTCATGATCCAGAACCGCACCGTCACGGTGGATTCATCCCAGCCCTTGAGTTCAAAGTGATGATGCAGCGGCGACATCGCAAAAATCCGTTTGCCCGTCAGCTTGAAAGAAGCGACCTGCAGCACGACCGAGCCCGCCTCCATCACAAAAACGCCGCCGGCCAAGACCAGCGCCAGTTCCTGGTGCACGCAAATCGCGATCACTCCAAGCACACCGCCCAATGCGAGCGATCCGGTGTCACCCATGAAAACGCGTGCGGGATGGCAATTGAACCAAAGAAAGCCAAGCCCGCTTCCGACCAGCGCCGCGCAAAAGACCGCAAGCTCACCCGCACCGCTCACCAACGGCAAAAAGAGATAAGTCGCC
The DNA here is from genome assembly GCA_013285645.1 of Verrucomicrobiota bacterium. Taxonomy (GTDB): domain Bacteria; phylum Verrucomicrobiota; class Verrucomicrobiia; order Methylacidiphilales; family UBA1321; genus JABDGH01. Next base: position 21,260 of record JABDHJ010000033.1, read on the forward strand.
AACCGCGCATTGCCTGCGAGGTAGCAAAAAACGGCATAGGTCAATGCCACGCTGATCGAGCATCCGATCGCCAGGCCATCCAGCCCGTCGGTCAAGTTCACCGCGTTCGATGTGCCGGTGATCACCAGCGCAAAAAACACCACCATCAGGATACCGGCCATGCTGACCACCAGCGGCGTCTTGAGAAACGGAATATAAACCGTGTTGTAGGCGCCCGGATAATCAGCCGTGAAATGAAGATATTCAAAAACGAAAATCGCCAGCAATCCTTGCGCGGCCAGCTTGTACCATCCCCGAATTCCTTTTGAATTTTTCTTCGCCACCTTTTCGTAATCGTCGGCAAAGCCGATCAAGCCGAGAAATAGCATCGAACCGAGCACCAGCCAGACAAGCTTGTTGTCCAAGTCGCACCACAGGAGCACGCTGATTGTTACTGTGAACAAAATAAGAATCCCGCCCATCGTCGGCGTTCCCTTTTTGCTGCTGTGCAGATCGGCTAGTTCGCGCACTTCCGATTTCAAGCGCAGCGGCTGGCCCAGTTTCAGGCGCATGAGCACCGTGATGGTCTTCGGCCCCATCGCCAGCGAAAGCAGGAGCGCGGTCAACGCCGCCGCCATCGCACGAAACGTTTCATACCGGAAAACGTTGAATCCGACAAAAGCAGACGAGAAATGATAGAGGTAAAAGAGCATTAGTTTGCGCCCTTTCCCGAGATCGCGGCCACCAATTCTTCAAGCCCCATGAAGTGCGAGCCCTTGACCAAGACCACGTCGCCTTCGCGCAGGAGAGACTTCAACGCCGCCGTGGCTTCCGCCGCATCCAGAGTATTCACGATCTGGCGCGAACTCAGCCCACCCGCCAACGCACCCGTCGCATAGGCTTCCGCATGTGGGCCCACCGCAATGACATATTCCACATCCTGGGCCGCCGCGAATTCGCCAACGGTACGATGCAACTCCACGGCGTGCTGTCCCAACTCACCCATCGATCCCAGCACCGCTAGGCGACGCCGCGCTCCCGGAAATTCTTTCAACGCAATCAGCGCCGCCTTCATCGAAGCCGGATTCGCGTTGTACGCGTCGTTCATGATCCATGCGCCGTTCACGTTCACCATCTGCATCCGCGCACCGGGCAGTTGGACCGATTCCAGACCTCGCGCGATTTCATCGAGTGTCAGCCCGGCCACATCGCCAACTGCTGCCGCCAAAAGCGCATTGCCCACCATGATCCGATTGATCACCGGAAGCTTCACCGTCACCGCCTCGTTGCCATGAGAAAGACGAAACGTCAGGCCATCGGCAGCGATCCGCAGATCGTCACCATGCCAGGTTGAACCAGGTCCCGAACCGACCCAAACCACACGCGCAGCCGATCGATCCGCAATGCTCCGGCTCCATTCATCATCGCTGTTCAAAATTGCCAACCCATCTGAGGGCAACGCGGCAAGCAATTCCGCCTTCTCTGTCGCGATGGCGGCTATGTCCGCAAAAAATTCGATATGCGCAGGTCCGATGCTGCTAATCACGCCAATTTCCGGCGCGGCCATTTTCGCCAGTGGCGCAATCTCACCGGGATGATTCATCCCCATTTCCACCACGCCAAATTCGTCGTCCTCGTCCAGCCCGATCAAGGTCAGCGGCACGCCGATATGATTATTGAGATTCCCCTTCGTCGCCTTGGTCTTGAAACGCGTATGCAACACCGCCGCGATCAACTCCTTCGTGCTTGTCTTGCCGCTGCTGCCAGTCACACCAATCGTCCGCACGGACAGCAGACTACGATACGCCGCAGCAAATTTTTGCAGACCTTCAAGCGTGTTGGACACTTCCACCAAGCCGAGATCATCGGGCAAATCCGGGATGACGCAGTTCGAAACCAAGGCTGCTACCGCGCCGCGATTTTTCACCTCGCGCACAAAAGCATGACCGTCAAAGCGGTCGCCCTGCAACGCCACAAAACAATCGCCGGACGCCAACGTCCGCGTATCGGTATGGAGTCGGTCCACCGGCAACGATGGATCGCCCTTCACCACGCGGCCTCCGCTGAGACGCGCAACTTCTTCCAGTGTGCAACGACGCATCACGCGGCCCTCCGCTGCAGGAATTCCTGAGCAACCAACCGGTCGTCAAAAGGATGAAACTGACCGGCAATTTCCTGCGTCGTCTCATGTCCCTTGCCCGCCACGCAAACCACGTCGCCCGGTTGCGCCAACGCCAACGCATGCGCGATCGCCTGACGCCGGTCCGCCAGCCGTTCATAGCGCCCTTGGAAGCGCGCATCACTTACGCCTGCCTCCATGTGATTGAGAATCAATTCCAGGTTTTCGTTGCGCGGATTGTCCGCCGTAAAAATCGAATAATCGGCGCACTCCGCCGCCGCACGGGCCATCAGCGGTCGCTTCATTGCATCGCGATTTCCACCACAGCCCAGCACCGTAATGAGACGTCCCTTCGTAATGCCCCGCAGGACAATCAGCGCCTTCCGCACCGCATCGTCCGTGTGCGCGTAATCGACCACCACCGTCACGCCATCCGCCGAGACAAATTTTTCCAGTCGACCCGGCACCTGAGGCGTATCCCGAAGCCGCTCGACGATCACATGCGGCGCGATTCCCAGCGCCAGCGCCCCGCCCACCGCAGCCAGTGCATTCGCGACATTGTACGACCCGATCAGCGGCAACGTGAAAGCATACGTCTCCGTCCCGATGCGCAGTGTTCCCTCAGTCCCACTCGCCGTGGACACAAAATCGCGCGCCTCAATCTCAGCGCCAGTCGCGCCCTCCACCGTATAGGCGATCATCCGGACCTGGCTGTTCGCGAGCAACTTGATCAACCTCGCACCGTGCGCATCATCCGCATTGATCACCGCCACGCCGGGATTTTCAACGCGATCAAGATTCGTAAAGAGCAGCGCCTTCGCCGCAAAATAATTCTCCATCGACACGTGATAATCGAGATGGTCCTGCGTCAGGTTCGTGAAAACGCCCACCTGAAATTCAATCGGCTCAACCCGTCCCTGCTCCAGCGCGTGAGAAGAAACCTCCATCACCGCCGCGCGGCAACCGCTCGTCTTCATCTGCGAAAGCAGGCTGTGCAGATCGAGCGACTCCGGCGTCGTGCGCGCCGCGGGCAGAATGCGCTCACCGATTTCATACCTCACCGTGCCAATCAAACCGACCGGCACCTTGGGCTCCGTCAAAAGATGTTTCAGAATGAACGACGTCGTCGTCTTGCCGTTCGTTCCAGTCACGCCAACCATCTTGAGCGCGCGATCAGGCCGTCCGAAAAACGCCGCCGACATCGTCGCCATCGTCCGACGCGCACTTTCCACCTCGATGAAAGTTGATCCCCGGCCAATCGCAAAATTCGGATTCTCCAGCACCACCGCCGCCACGCCCTTATCGCAGACCTCGGCGATATATTGATGCCCGTCCGTCTTCGCGCCCTTCCAGGCAAAGAAAACATCATTGGGTTCAACCCGGCGCGAATCATAGCCCAGCGCATGAATCAACCGGTCAACCGGTCCCACGACCGATTTCACCCTGACATCTTGAAGTATCTCGGAAAGTTTCACGGTTATTGGGGGTTGTTCGAAGTCAAGGTCGTCGCCGGGACCGGAGTCGGATCGGGCAGGTCCTTGGGAATGTTGCGGATTTGCGCCATCTGCGTGGCCAGCGTGGCAAAGACTGGAGCAGAAACCTCGGAGCCGTAATATTTTGTCGTCTTCGGGTCATCCACCATCACCAGCGCGACAAAGTCCGGATCCTGCGCGGGCATGAATCCGATAAATGACGCGACGTGCTGTGTGTGCGAGTACTCGCCGTTGACGAATTTCTGCGCCGTGCCGGTCTTACCCGCGATTGAATGTCCCGGAACGTGGATGCCTTTGCCTGTGCCGTCGATCATCACCTGCTCCAGCGCCTTGGCCACGTCGTTCGCCGCGTCCTCGCTGATCACCTGACGCACGATGCGCGGTTGATAAACCTTCATCACGCGCCCGGTTTTATCCGTAACTTCCTTGGCCAGTCGCGGTACAACCAGTCGTCCGCCATTCGCAATCACGCTCATCGCCGTCACCATCTGCAGCGGCGTCGCGAGCACTTCCTGGCCCATCGGAATCCGCGTGATCGACAGAGCGCTCCACTTGTTCACCGGACGAAGCAGCCCCGCCGATTCACCCTGCTGCGCCATCAGGCCCGTCCGCTGACCAATGCCGAAAGCCGTCGCATACTTGTAAAGTTTGTTTTCGCCCAAACCGATCGCGATGTGGGCCGTTCCAATATTGCTCGATTGCGCCAACACTTCGATTGCCGGCAGGGTACCGAAACCCGCCGCTTCATCGTCGTGCAGGATTCTTCCGGCATAGGAAAAGCTTCCGTTATTGCAGAAGATCGGCGTGTTGAGATTGATCTGACCTTCGTTCAACGCGGCGCCCAGCGTGATGATCTTAAAAATCGATCCCGGTTCAACCGCATCGGTCAGGCATCGATTACGCACCGCGTCTGGCGCGTAGGTCTTGCTATCGTTCGGGTCGAACGTGGGCCGCGAACCCATTCCCAGGATTTCCCCGGTATGCGGATCCATCACGATGATATACGCCGCGTTGGGCTGATAGGTTTGCACGATCTGATCGAGTTGATCCTCCACCACATGCTGAATCGCCATATTGACCGTCAATGTTACATCGTAGCCATCGACCGCAGGCGTATCCTGCGTCTGGTAACCCGCGATCACCTGGTTCCGCGCATCGCGCTCGACCAACCGACTGCCCGGCACGCCCGTCAGCGAGCTGTCCATCTCCTTTTCCATCCCCGCCAGGCCATGCCCCTCTCCGTCCACAAAACCGAGGACATGCGAGGCCAAATCGTTGTTCGGATAAAATCGTCGATCATGATCCGTGTAAACCAGGCAGCGTAATTTCAACGCCTTCAGCTTCGTGACGACGGCGTCGTCGAGATCGTCGGCCAAATTCACCGACCGCTTGTGCGGATCATAAAGCGCCGTCAGTTGACTCGCCGGGACCTGCAAAATATCGGCCACTTCCGTCAAGTCCGCCTGCGGATGTTCCACGAGCTTTCCGTCCAGGAATAAATCGGTCCGCACCTGCGTCTCGGCCAGGAGATTTCCATCGCAATCAAAAATCGACCCACGGATCGGCTGAATCGTCTCTGTGCGCAGATGATTCTCAACCGCCATCTTCCAGTACCGGTCGTGCTCCACCAGTTGAATCTGGATCAGGTTGAACGAAATGACCGTGAACCCGCATGCCAGGCAGACCAAAATCAAAATGGCGCGATTGCGGTGCTGCATAACATTAGTGGTCCGCCTGGGGCGTGACATTTACCACCGCTGAATCGAGATTGACACCGCCCCTGGGAGCCGTCCCTATCGGGTACAAGCGCGCGTGAGGACTTTGTTCCAGCGCCACCCAGTTGGCCCGGGGATCGTTCCAGTAAATGAGATTTGAATGCATGTCGGCGAGCCGCCTCACCAACCGCTTCATCGACTTCATGCTCTCCAGGTCGCCGTTCAATTCCTTGTTGCGCATTTGAATCGCGGTCAATTGAAGCTCCAGCCGGTGCGTCTCCGCCGCCAGGTGCATGTTCTGGTTCTTGCACAGCATGTAGACCAGCCCGAGACCTGAAACCAGGCACGCGATCAAAATCCATTTCACCACTCCCATCCAGTGCAGGGACTGGCTGTTCTTCATGCGATTGCGGCTCATGACAGAATCTCCTCGTTACGAATGGCGACGCGCAGACGGGCACTGCGCGCGCGCGGATTCCTGGCGATTTCCTCCTCGGAAGGCAGATACCGTTTCACTTCGCGAAAATAATGCTGCGGATTCGGCACGGTATTCGGATGCCGCGGCGTGTCGAGCCACTCCGCGCCACGATCGCGCATGAATTGCTTCACGGCACGGTCCTCGCCTGAGTGAAAACTGATCACGGCCAATACGCTTCCCGGCTGCATGATATCCACTGCCTGCGGCAACGCCGCTAGGAGTGCCTCCTGTTCGCGATTGACGGTGATTCGTAAAGCCTGGAAGACCTTCGTTGCCGGATGTATTCCCCCAGCTCGTCGGTGCGGAAGCGTTTCGGCCACAAACGATGCAAGATCGGTTGTGGTCCGGAAGGGCGCGCGTGTCCGCCGCGCCACCAGGGCCCGGGCCACCCGCCTTGCTTCTCGTTCTCCGCCATGTTCATAAAAAAGTTTGCTCAGTTCGCCTTCAGAAAGTTCGTTGACCAAGTCCGCTGCCGTCGCTCCCGCACTCCGGTCCATGCGCATGTCGAGAGGACCTTCCGCGCGAAAACTGAAACCCCGTTCCGGTGTTTCCAACTGCGGTGACGAGACGCCGAGATCCAAAAGAATCCCGTCGACCTTGTCCCAGCCGTATTCGAGCGCGCATGTTTTCAATTCCTTAAAATTCCGTTGCTTCCATTTAAATTTGTCCGGCCATTCGGCCTCCAGCATCCGGGCCGCCCCTTCCGCCTCTCCGTCCTGGTCCAGCCCAAGGACCCATGCACCCTGTTTCAACAGCGCGCGCGCATGACCGCCGCGCCCAAACGTCCCGTCGATCCATCTCTGCCCCGGCCGCACCCTTGCCGCCGCCAGTACTTCCGCCAGCAGCACAGGAATGTGCTCCCCCTGTCTCTCTCCCGGTTCTTCCACAATTTTCAAACCGACTTCCACTGCCACGCCGGCGTCAGCATCGGTCGCTTCAATCCCACGAGTTCAAACGCATTGCGGCGTGCCAGCTTCACGACCGAGGCCCCGATGACTTGCCCTTCGCCATCCTTTTCCATTTCGAATCCATAAACCAATTGCCTGCGCACAAGACCTTTGATTTTGATTTCCATACTCCTCGTTTCGCCTTCTGGGTTTCGCGACGGACTGGCCGTCGCGGATGCCATTTTTAGGTGACGGGGAGTAAGGCATCGGTTACATCCTCGTCGGTTCTTGACCCGCACCGGCATCCGCCGGGCAGGCCTTCACAAAATTGGGCGGGACAATCATAAGCCAATCGCGCTGAGCGCCTCCTCCACGGTCATCGTCGCCGTGTCCTTGCCGCTCCACGCCGCTTTGTCCCAAATTTGAAAATGATCGAGGCGCCCCACCAGCACGGCGTCCTTCTTCAAGCCGGCACCCAGGCGAAGTTTTTCCTTCACCATGATCCGCCCCTGCTGATCGAACGTCGCGCTCTGCGCCTTACTCGCCAAAAGTTCCACGCCCTGCCGCATCGGATCAGCCGCCTTCAACAGCGAAACCTGCTCCTGTAACCGACCCAGCCACGACGCCGGATAAACCTTCAGGCACTTGTCGGACGAAGGCAGAACAAAAAGATTCTTCTCAAAGAAATCCCCTCTCCATTCCGAGGGCACGGTGATCCGCCCTTTGGCATCAAATGCATGCCCAAAGGTGTCCGTATAGGATGCACGTGTCTCAGTT
>JABDHJ010000034.1 GCA_013285645.1 Verrucomicrobiota bacterium
GAATATAACAGTATCAAGTTGCCCCATGCCTAAATATGAAACGACCTTTTCTGCAAAGATGAGTTCAATCAACAGACTTGTTTTGAAAAAAACTTCAGAAAAACTCTCTTAGCGAAATTGGAATCAAGATGGAAATCCACATCCAACTCGCTGGCGTGCAGCTTGGGCCTTACTCGGAGAAACAGGTAAGGGATTCCCTGGCAGAAGGCCACTTGTTGCCGACCGATCCGGCCCGATATGAGGGAACGGAAGCGTGGGAGACGGTTAGCGATGTCCTGGCCCAAATGGCGTCGGCTGCCTTTGCCGCGCCGAAAACCCCGGAAAAGCCTGTGCCGACAGTGGCCACTCCCCAGCCTTCCATCGCCAGGACCACCTCCGCAATGCCGCCGATCGAATTCCATAAACCTCCCTCGGTTACGACTTCGTCTCTTTCCCGCCTTAACCCAGCGTCAAAGGATACCGTTCGGGTACCGATGCCGCAGCTAGTCAAGTCGCTTGCCCGGCAAACCACTCAGGGTGTCAAAGCCGCGCTTCCAACAGAAACCGGCCCCCCTCCGACGCCTTCCGCCGTCACCCAGGCGGCGGCATCGGGGAAATCATCGGAGATGGCCCGAACTTCTCTGCTGACTGCGGTCAAAATTCTTGCGAAAAAAGCGGATCAGGACACGCGAAGGCTTTCTGCGGCCCCGGCTTCGGATACCAAATCCGTCCGTCCTCCCACCGTCCCGGTCACCTTCCCAAAATCCACGGAGTCGACCCGCACGATACCCATGTCGATGGGAAGACTCATTGTTCCCAAGCCGGATCCCGCCGAAAAGCCCGTGCTCTCCGAGCCAGTGTCCGCCAAGCCGATTGTTTCCAATCCTGAAGGCTCTCCGTCCGCTTCCTCAAAATTAGCCGACCCCAATCGAACTTCGCTCCTGTCGGCACCCAAAGCGCTTGCGAAAAAAGCGGATCAGGACGACAAACCTATCCTTGGAATCGAAGCGCCTCAGGCACCCAAATCGCCCAGCGGTTCGATCATGGCTTCGAAGTCGTCACAGGCGTTGCGAACAATGCCCATGGCGACGGTGAAGACTCTTCCCCAAAAGGCGGACACGAAAACAGGGTCGAGATCAATTCCGGCTCCGCCCGCATCTTCGGCTTCCGGGAAATCAAAGGAAAGTGATCTGCCTGCTCCGGAAGCGGTGAGGTTTGTTGCCGGGGAAACTTCCCTGGCCTCCGAAACGGCGACCAAGGCACAGCCCGCTTCACTGGATGCTGTTTTCTCCACGAAGTCGCTAAAGCGGACCACATCGCTTCCTTCCCTGGTAAAGGCCCTGAACAAGGAGCCAACTGAGGTTGGCGCCAAGAAGGGAATTCCGCGGGGGTTGACGAGGTTGGAACCCGATCCCGATGAAGAACCCGTGCCCGACAATTTCGTTGCTGAAAAAGCGCCGATACGCCAGGGCTCAATGCTCGCATCGTTTATAAAATCCTTTGCCGGAATATTCGGTCGATCGAAGCCGGATGTAGCGGTGTTGCCGGAAGTCCTGGAAACTCCTGAAGCCGCTGAGAAGAAACCGGAGATTGTAGAAAAGAAGCCAGAAGTCACAGACACGCAATCGGAGCCAGCGGACACAAAATCGATATTCGATTCCTCAATCGAGGAGACAGCGCCACTAACGTCGGAGATTGAACCGCTTGTTCCCAGAAAAAAGTTCAAGAGCATGCCAGCCTGGGCGATTTATGTGGTTGGCGGGCTAGTTGTGCTAGCAGGGGGCGCGGCCCTCACCTTTTTCTACATTCGGGCGTCCCATCAGTCCGCCGATTTGCTGCTGAAGGCGTTGAAAGACGGAGATCAGGATCAATTGGCAAAGTCCATTGATTTTCCATCGGTCCGCGAAACGTTGAAGGACGAGGTGGCACGCCTGATGGCCAAATCGGGAAATCTGTATGTGGGCAGTCAAGCCGCCGAATTGGCGATGAACAAAAATTCGATCGACTATTATGTCACACCGCAGGCGATCTCTCTGCTCACGAGCAAGCCTGGACAACTTCCTCCAGCCAGTTCGGACTCAACGATTACTCCCGCGTGGGCATCGGCCGTTTTGCAGAAACTGAACGATCTGCCGGTGAAAAGCCAGAAGCTGGTTTCATATGATCTATTCGTCATCGATCTCGATGCCGCCAAGCTTGACCTGAAATTTGACGGATCAAGCTGGAAGCTTAACCGGATCGAGTTAAATTCGGATTTCCAAATGTCGCAGGTGCCAGGTGCTCCTGCCGCGCCGCAAAACCTGGCTTCTTCCTTGGTTGATCCGGTCATTGAAACCTATCTCGCCCAAGGGCAGTCCGATTTCCAGAAAGAGGATTGGGATGGGGCCATTGTCGCTTTCACCCAGGTCCTGGCGATGGACCCGAAACAAACCGTTGCCTACAGCAACCGTGGCATGGCTCGCACCGAAAAACATGATTTCGCCGGAGCCATCGCCGATTTCACCCAGGCCATTTCTCTCGACCCCAAAATGGCCGAAGCCTACTACAACCGGGGCGTAGCCAAATCGATCCAAAATGATATCGATGGCGCCGTCGCCGACTTCAGCCAGGCCATTTCTCTCGACCTGAAAATGGCGGGGGCCTACTACAAACGCGGTACGATTCGGGCCCAACGAGGCGATTACGCGGGAGCTAGTGCCGATTTCACGCAGGACATTGCTCTCGACCCCAACGATGCCAGCGCTTACAGCAACCGGGGTTACGTCCGGCTGGCGCAAAAGGACATGGATGGGGCAATTACTGATTTTACCCAAGCTCTGGCTATCAATCCGAAAATAGCCGAAGCCTACTACAACCGTGCCCAAGCCAAGGAAGGCAAGGCTGATCTGGACGGTGCCATCCTCGATTATAATCGTGCTCTCGATATCGATCCGAAAATGACGCGCGCCTACTACAGCCGGGGCATCGCCAAAAGTACCAGAAACGATTTAGATGGGGCCATCGCCGACTATAACCATGCCTTGGCCCTCGATCCAGCGCTGGTTCCCGCCTTGACCTCTCGAGCCTTGGCCAGGCAGGCCCAAGGCGATCTCAAGGGTGCTCTTGATGACTTTAATAAGGACCTGGCTCTCGATCCCAAAATAGCTGATGCCTACTACGGCCGGGGTTTGATCAAGGAGCAGCAAAATGACTTCGATGGCGCGATCGCCGACAGTTCGCGGGCGTTGGATCTCGATCCGAAAAGGGCGCAGGCCTACTATAACCGCGGTTTTTCGGAACTGGTTAAGGGTAATCTCAGTGCGGCCCATTCTGATTTGCAGAAGTTCTGCGAACAGGCATCAAGGGATCCTTACGCGGACCATTCCCGGCTTTATCTCTGGTTGATCACCATGGCGCAGAATCCGATCGGAACCGCGAATCAGGATCTCAGTGACGCTCTCCAAAACAACTGGAGTTTGACGCCTGACGATCTCGTCACCAAAATCGCCCAATTTTTGCTGGACCGTATGACGGAAGCCGACCTGATCGCCGCCGCCGCCTCCACCGATGCAAAGAAAGACCAGGGGCAGCATTGTGAAATCTGGTATTTTGCCGGTATGAAACGATTGCTCGCGGGCGACAAGACCACCGCAATCGATTATTTCCAGAAGTGTCTGGCAACGGGACAAAAGGATTATTGCGAGTACATTCTGGCCCAGGCCGAGTTGCAGGCATTGGTGCCGACACCCGCCCCCTAAGGAATTGCCTTTGTTTTTCGGCTCTGCTCTATCTTGAAGACACACCCCGTTGCGGAAACAACATCTGAAAAGGTGAGGCCGGTCCCAGCCTTCAAACTGGCTGAACTGCCCTGGCTGAGCTGGCTTTTGCTGCTCGGAAGCGGCGTCATTGCCCTCGGGCCCTTGACGCCGACATGGAGCAGCAATTCCAACTATTCGTTTGGCTGGTGGATACCGGTGGTCTCCCTGGTCCTGTTTGCCGAGCGCTGGCCCCTGCGTCCGGCCCGGGACGTCGCGGGTCCGATCCCCTCCGTCCCCCGGTTCATCCTGTGGGGCATGCTCTTCCTGGTTGTTCGTTTGGCAGCAGAAACAGATCCCGACTGGCGCCCCGGGCTCTGGACGCTGGCCGGACTTTATATCGTGGCGCTGCTGAGCTGGCTATGGCTTTACGGCGGTACTTCTTGGGCGCGGTACTTTGCTTTCCCGGTCGGTTTTTTGTTTCTGTGTCTTCCGTGGCCTTATCAGGTTGAGCATCCACTCGTCCAAGACCTGATGCGTTGGAACGCGGTGCTGGTGGCGGACTCTCTCCAGGGGCTCGGCATCTCCGCCACCCCGTCCGGCAACATCATCCAGCTCCAAAATTGCCAGTTGGGCGTGGAGGAGGCCTGCAGTGGAATTCTTTCTCTTCAAGCCTCGCTGGTGATGGGTTGTCTGCTCGGCGAGATTTACGGACTGGTCATCAGTCGCCGCGTCATGCTCGTGCTGGCGAGCATGACCCTTGCCTTGATCGGAAATTATCTCCGGACACTTTTTCTGGCCCTGATGGCCTATTATAGCGGAATTGATGCGGTGCCTCGATGGCACGATACCGCAGGATACGCCATTCTGGTCTTCACAGCGGTTGGCTCATGGTTGGTGGCTCTTTATTTTGCTTGGGGCAAAACTCCGGATGCCATAGCCATCAAAGCCGACCATCCCCAAGGCGATAGTTCACGCCAGGCTCAACGCTCACTGCGGTTTGCCGCGGCTATTTTTGGGATGGCCCTGCTGGCGGAGGTGGTCACCCAGGCCTGGTTCGGGTGGAGAGAATCGTACCTGAGCTATCACCCGGAATGGGCTGTAAAACTACCCGCATCGAATTCCTCCTTCAAGGAAGTCACCCTTTCCGATGTTACCCTTGAAGCGCTCCGCTGTGACAAGTCCGAGGCTGGACAATGGCAGGATGCACAAGGTTGGAGTTGGACCGCCTACTGGCTTAAATACGAGCCGAAGCCTTCTACCCGCATCGTCCTGAGTTGGCACACCCCGGACAATTGCCTGCCAACCACTGGATTGACGAAGGACCGCGATTATCCTGATTTTACGGTTAGCTTCAACGGTCTTGATTTTTACGTGCATGCCAAGAAATTCCTGTCGAAGGACGCGCCGGTCTACGTGTTTTGGCTCGTCTACGCCAACCGGGGAGACCATCCTTCCGAAACATACCCCAGGGAGGGAATGTCGTTTTCGTGGAAGTTGCGGACTCACATCCAGGACGTCTGGAACGGTTATCGCGGGGTGGGCGTGGAAACTTTGGAGGTCGCGATAGTGGGCCCCAAAAATTACGATGACGCCAAGGCGGGCTATCTCGCGGGCCTTAAAGCCATCGCGATGCCCGACGCTTCTCTCACAAAGTTGGAGACAGGAACTTCCCGCTAGCCGTATGGGGAGATACAGCTATACTTGTGCTTCCTTGAATGAATACCGCGCGTAAAAAAGATAAACGTCGATGAAGATCATATCTTTCAGCCTTTTGACCGTACTCGCCTTGGTCTATGCCAGTCTCACCATGGCTGAAACGATGACGTATCATAAGTGGGAGAAGGCGATCAACGAACAGAAATACACCCAGGCCAAGCTCGCGTATTTTAATAACCTGAACTCGCTTCTTGAACGGCTGGCGCGGCAACTGGCGCTTGATTCACAGAGCGATCCAGCGCTCGCCCAATTGCTAAAAGACAACAAGATCAAGGTGGTCATTGGGAGCCCGCAGACAGTGGGCGATGTACCTGCTGCCGGTTCTCCTTCGCCTGCGACCAATGCGCCGCAATCGCCAGATAAACCGGTTCAGGCTCCTGGGGGTACTCCATGAACAAGAAGAAACCACAGAAGCCGGAAAAGGTTGAGAAGTTGGAGAACGTGGAGACAGAGCCCAATATCCAAATGACTCCGGTGGAGTTCAGCCCCGTGCAGTCGGAAAATGAACTCGGCTCTGTCGGGGGATACATTCGGATACAGGACATGCGGTTCCCTGTGGCAATTCCCGTGGCGATCATGCTGCTGACGCTGATCTATTCGACGGTCAGGGACATTTCCGGATTTAATCGGCGAATGGCCGAAATTGCGGATCAGGAACAGCCTGCCGAGGCGATACTCAAGAAGACGCGCAGGCAGGCCGAATTCGTTGACGGACTCCGGGTGAGCCTGCAGAAACTCGCTCCGACCGATCCCGTCGCGGCGCGAATCATGCAGGAATACTTCCCGCCGCAGTCGCCGGCAAATCAGCCTGACCCCGCTTCGACCCCGGCCCGGTAGTCTTCGTCGAGGCGCATTTTTTTGAGCCATTGCTCCGCGAGGCGATAATCCGGGCAGGCGTCCGCGACGAGTTTCCAATACCGGGCGGAATGATTCATTTCACGACGGTGCATGAGTTCGTGGATGATCAGATAGTCACTCACGCTGGCCGGGGCTTGGATCAGGCGCCAATTGAGCGAAATGGTGCCGCGCGCGGAACAGGAACCCCAGCGCGTTTTTTGCGCGCGCACCGTGACCCGGTTGATCGCAATGCCGTGATGCCGGGCCAGTTCCCGTGTACGGACGGGAAGCTCTCGTTCGGCAATCTGGCGAAGATGACCAAGCACGATATCGCGATAGTCGGGCCGCGCGTGAGGAAGGAGAATGATTTGATCCGAGAAGCGGAGCCGGATGCCTTTGTCGAAATTTTCCACGTTCAATACCGTAACCTCACCACGGAAAAGAAAACGGGTTCCATCGGTCCATGGCTGGCGCGTCTCGTTCCGTTTTTGCCAGCGGTTTAATTGCTTGAGAAGCCATGCTTCGTTCCGTTCCAGAAAGCGGATGCCTTCGGCCCGCGAGCCGCGCCGGGGGATGACCAGCCGTGCCGTGCCATCGGGTTGGAGTCGTAAAAGATAACGCCGAGCGCGCGGCGGACGGACCAGATGAACCGTGATGTCATGCTTCCAAATCCAGGATTGATTTTGTCCCTGTTCCGTTTGGCTGGAACGTGACGGTCGGAAACGCTCGAGCTGTCGTCCCAAAAAATCCAGGTCGAGTTGGAACATGATTTATTTAAGCCGCAGACTTGGGCACCGTCAAACGCCGCTGAAAAAGTTCGAGCGTCAACGCAAAGGCCAGTCGGCTGGCTGCGGCATCGTAGCGGGGACCTTCGTCGCGGGAAAACGCATGAGCACCGTTAAACTCATGCCATTGAAACTGCGACTCCGCTGTGGTGAGCGCATCATAAATCATTTTTCTCCCGGCCAGCGGCACATGCGGATCCTGCCGACCCCAGATCATGAGAAGTTCGGCTTGGGTCTCCTTCACGCGGGCAAGCGTGTCGTCCTTTTTCCCCTGGCCGAGTGTCGCGGTATGGAGATCAGTCGAGTAAAGACAGGCCGATGCCGCTATCCGCGGATCGAGCGCCGCGCGAAAAGCAAGATGACCGCCCAGGCAGAAACCCCAGGTGCCCACGCCCGCCCACGGATATGGCCGGGCGATGATCCAATCGATCAACGCACGTGAGTCGCTGTCGAACGCAGCGACTGGCTTTTCGAACTTGAGAAAATTTCCACGATCGGTTCCCGGCACATCGTAAGCCAGTACTTTCCCGGGTTCCTCGTATTCGTGATAAACCTCCGGGACCAGAACCTCGAAGCCTTCCCCGGCCAGCCGTGCGGCCAGACGCCGGATCGGGCCGGTCACCTGATAAATTTCCGAGTAGAGGATCACCGTCGGTCGGGCTGCCAGGTCCTTCGGAAAAAAACGATGCACCCGCATCGGGCCTGTGGGCGTGAGAATATCGACGAATTCCTGGTCTATGATCATAGGGGGAGTGTTTCAAAAATTGATTTCGACGTCATCGCTTCGGAAAATTGCGTGCGACAAAAATCCAGGCGATCAGGCCGCAGACTATGGCGTGCAGGCTGAGTACGAGCAGGCATTGATTGAAGTCGGCGACGGTCGTGTCGGTCGATTGCCGGACGATGTCGTAGAGTGGAGATTTTTCCTGGGTTTTCAGATAACCGCTCCAGCCCCAATAGGCCGCGATGAAGGGGCGACAGAAAAAACTTACGATTTCGGGCAATGCCAGGACGGCTCCCGAGAGTGGTAATTGCAGCCCCACGAGGAGAATTGCCAATAGGGAGGCACGCTCCGTTGACTTTGAAGCGGAGGAAATGGCCAGGCAAGTTACGCTCATGGCGAATGTGGTGATGAAAAGAATTTCAAACTGGTTTGAAAAGTAGCCGGAAAATCCACAGACCGTTTTGACAAACCAGGTCATCCAAAATGCCTGGGCGATGCTCAGGATCACCAGCAGTAAAATCTTGGTGGTGACGTAAGCCCAGGGAGAAAGTCCGGCGCGTAATTCCTTTTCGAGGACGTCCCGTTCCTTGGCGATTTCACGGGCACCGTTGTTCGCCCCCATGAGCGTAAGCAGAATGACTTGGAACATGGCCAGGCCGGAAACGAGTGAGGCGGCGGTGAATGCTTCTTTGAGGTAGGCGAGATTATCGGCCAGCGTCTGCACGATATTGGTTTCAATGCTCAGGCTGAGATGTCGCACATTCGGCAAACCTTTATAACCGAAGATGGCAACAAGTGCCGGGAAGAGGATCAACAGCGCCACATGCAGCCAGATTTGCACCTTGTCCCGGCCCAGCAGAATGAATTGGCGGCGCACCAGCGTGAACAGTTGGCTTAGGCTCGGAGGTGGGGGCGCTGTTTTCAGCGAGTGCGGCGCGGGTGCGGGCGGCAGTTCTCCCGACCGGTCTTCGTCAAAACCGGTGAAACTTCCTGTCATCGATGCCTGTTGATAGCTCCCGTAGATCGATTCGATGGAGTCCGTCCCATGTGCTTGCAGGAGGTCGTCGTAGGGGCCTTGAAAACAAAGACGGCCCTCGTGCAAAAAGACGACTGAATCGCAGAGACGCAGGTTGCTCACCGCGTGCGTGACGAGCACGACGGTCTTGCTCAGGCCATGTGCCAGTTCGCGCAACCAGACCATCAGTTCATGTTCGGAATAGGCATCGAGACCGCTGGTCAATTCATCGAGAAAAAGAAAAGCGGGATCGCCAATGAGTTCCTCGGCCAAAGCGATACGGCGCATCTGCCCACCGGAAAGTGTCCGGTACTTTTGATGAAGAAGGGGACGAATGCGGGCGAGATCGATTATATGTTCGCTCCATTGGTCGCGGGTCGCTTGAGGGACGGAAGACGGCAGACGCAACGCGACAGCGAAATCCAGAATTTCTGCGACGGTCAGGTCGCCATGGAACGCGCCAAATTGCGGCAGATAACCGAGGGCGAGGGGAAGTTGCTGCCGCAACGTTTCCACCGGATGTCCCGCCAGCAGAACCCGGCCCGCGGAGACCGGTTGAATTCCCGCCAGCGCGCGGATGAGCGTGCTCTTGCCGCAGCCCGAAGCGCCGATGATGGAGAGAAAAGAGCCCTCGGGTACAGCAATGGAAATATTGCGAAGCAGCGCCTTATGGTCGTCGCCTTTCCCAACCGTCACCGAAAGGTTCTCGACATAAACAGCCGCATCCATGTGGGCAGTCGATTCCATGGCTGCGACTGGCGAATTAGTTCGTTCCTTCGGGGGCGGAAGACCCCGCAGGCGAAAGAATCTGCTTGCTGATGCGGTCGATGCCGTCGTTCGCGATGATGCTCGCGGGATAAAAGGCCTGCGCGTTCACATACCAGGTGAGGCTGTAACCGAGTTCCTTTTTACCTTCGGCCTCTTTCGCCTTGTTGAGCGCGCTGACAAAATCGGCGCTGCGTCCGGAAAGATTGGCGAGAAGCTTGTTCAGCTTCATATCGTCCGGCCAGTCTTGTTGGGCAATTTCGATGGTTTCCCAAGCGCCATCGACGTCTCCGTTCATGACCAGCATGTTGGCTTTCTCAGAGGCCATCTCGGCTTTTTGGACCTTCGTGAGCGCATCCTTCATTTGCTGCACGCGGGTCGCATCGCCCTTGATCGCGGTGGCGAACATCAGTTGCTTGTCGAAGATGGCCCGGTAATTTTGCTCTTGAATCAGCCGATCAAACTCGGTCGTCGATTGGTTCTGCAAATCCTCTGTGCTGAAAAAGCCCGAGGCGGATGTCTGCAAGTCGGGATTGCCCGGCCATTCTTCCGCCGCTGTCTGAAACTCCTGCATCGCTTCCGTCAGGTGACCTCCCTGAGCCAGCAACCGCGCCTTGCCCAGGCGCAGGCGGCTCGACAACTTGATGTCGTTGACCATGGCTGTTGGCTTGGTGGAATCAAAATCGTTGGCCACCTTTTTGATGTCGACGATTTGCGCCTCGACCTGTTCAAAATCGCGGACATCGAGCTGATTCTTCAACACCTCCAGCTTGTCCAAAAATGTGCCGACCTTTTCTTTCTCATCGCGGGGGAGGCCCTGCAAGGCGGGATGATATTCATTGCCCAAGAAGGCTTCCTGCAATTGCTCGGAAGCGGCGGCGATTTCCCCCTTGTCGGCTTTGTACCGAAAGACTTCGATCGCCTGGCTCACCCGATTATTGATTTCCAGCGCGGAAGTCACCTCATCCGCGAGGGTGACGGGCTGACTTCCCTGCTGCTTGCCGGCGTGATCGCCCGACAGGCTGTTACCGACTTGATTGAGCGCGGCGAGCGGTCCACCTCCGCCATTGGCTCCCAGCGCGGCACTCGCCTGTGTGGCCGATTGAGCGAGGGTGCGGGCATTGGTGCCGAGTGACGCGGCGGCCTGGTCGGCGAGATCGGCGGGATAATCGCCTTCGTTGAAAAGCGTGCGATAAAAATCGGCGGCAATGATAACGTGGTAATAACGGTGGCTGTTATAGAGAGTCTTGATGTAGTCGGCGAAATCCAGTCGTTCCTGGTCGCTCATTTTATTTTCCTGCATCTCGTTGAGCTTGATCTTGGCCCTCGCTTCCAAAAGCTTCAGGTATTCCGCTGTCAGTTCCATCTTGCCCTGCATGCTGCTGGCCATGGTCGGCATTGTCGCGGCTTCTGCGGCTGCGGGGTCGGCATTTGGATTCGACAGGGGTGAATTCGTCGTATTTTGCTGGCTGACGCCCGACGAATTATTATTACCGCCGCCCTTGTTCCCATTCTTTTGCTGCTGATCCTGCTCGTCCTGGCGCAGATCATCCGCGATCAAATCGGCGTTGTGATCATAGGTCTCGATGTTGTTCCGCAACGTATTGTTGCTCATCTCGAGTCCGCTCTTGGTGCGGTCGCTGTTCCAGATCGACTCGACGCGATTGGCGAGTTCCTTGCTGATGCCCGCGTCGATGTCCTTGTACTCGCTCATCGCATAGAGTTCTTTCCATGCGTTGAAGGTGTCGTTCTCCCTCAAAAGTTGGGAAATCTGGGCCATCCGGGCGAAATATTCCTTGATCCGGGCCTCGGGAACTTCCTTGAGGCTGAGGTAGGTCTGGAATCTCGCGCGAACTTCCGGGTCGTCCAGCCCGGGCGTTTTCAGCGCGTCCAGGGTCTTGATTCTGTCGGCCAGGGCACTCGCGGCGTCGGCTCCGGCTTTGCCAGCACTGCCTTCAGCGGGCTTAACGTTCATGATATTGTTGAGGATTGTCGACGCACTGCTGTCGATCTCCGTGGGGCTTCCGGTCGTGGGTGCCGATGGAGCAGCGGGAGTCGCCGGTGCCGCTGCAGGTGCGGCGGGCGCGTTCTGGGCCAGGACTGCCTGACACGAAAGCGCCAGCGCAATGAAGATAGAGTTACTCTTTTTCAAATGAGTCGGCATAAACGAGTCCTCCTTCTCCTACTTCGATTGAGGCCTGATAAGTCTGTCCCTTGGTGAAAAAAATGCCGCTCAATTTCGGCGGAATGAGGACCACCAATGCGCGGTTATCGTTGTCCACCGTGAAGACCATGAGATGCCCTTTCTCCGGTTTCCATCCCAAATCGGCGGACACCTTGAGGTCAGCCTTGAATTTGACGCCGGACATAGGGCGATAGTCGGACATGTACTTGTCCATCGAAAACGGTTCCATCGTCCGGAACGGATCGTCGAGATATCTATAGGTAAAGAAACCAATGATCCCAAGAATCAACAACACCAGTAAACTCGAGACGATCCAAAGCGCCCAGGACGTGGAGCTTCGCGCTCTCGCCGGTTGGACAGTGGAGGTGGTTTGCGCGAAAGGGGAAATAATCCGCTGACTTTCGGCATCGTCTTCAGCGTTGGGTTTGACGGCTGGCACTATTATTCAAATTTAAGAGACACGGCTGATAATTCAAGATAAACCACGGACACTTTTGTTAAGGTTTTGCAAAGGTCCTTACTTGCCCATGAAGCTCTTGAGAAGATCCGATGCCTTTTGCGTGGCCTGGTCGATCAGGCTGCCGCCCTGTTGCATGCTGACTGCAAGCAGACGAGGGCTGAGGTCTTCCTGAAGATGGTCCGGAGTGCCGGTCAAATGGACGTCGGCCCAATTGTAATCTTCCAGTTGCACGGAAAAGACTTTCGTCTGCAAGTCGGGCCATTTACTGGTGACACCGGACGGCAGTCCCAACTTGAGTTTGCCATCGACATTGCTCGCCGAATCAATGTCCGCAGTTCCGGCAATCCGCATGACATCGTTCTTGCGGATATCGAGATTCGTCAACGAGAGCTTGCCGTCCTTCCACTCGTAATCGGTCGTCGCCTTGTCGACTTCTACGTCGGTGATATCGGGAAGATTGACCAACGCGGTCACCTTGCCCAGCCAGGGCAGGATGTTGAATTTGGCATGATTCAGGGCGATTTGTCCCTTCGCGTCTCCAGCTTGATCATCGCCTTCATAGGTGAGGTCTCCGGTCACCTGGCCGGATAGTTTCATCTGCCAATCCACGGCCACCAGCATTGTCACCGGTACTTCGGCGGCTTTGAGCGTGGCCTTGATATCGTGTGTACTGGCAAGAGAGACTTCACCTTCTCCGGTGATGAAACCTTCGCCGCATGCCATGCGCAGATTGGAGAAGGTCGCCTTGTCCTGGTCCCCGCGAATCTGCACCGAACTCGCGCCCGCTTCCAATGACCCCGCTTTGATTGACGTCGCTTGCAGTTCGGTTGTCCATATGCCGGCGCCGTTATCGCTCGCCTGAAAGGCCACGCCTTGAAGCATGATCTGTCGGCTATTCGCAAGATCGATTTCCACGGAGCCATCGTGGGCCGTTAACCCAGTGACTTGAATGCGACCTTTGCCCGATGGGGACGTCGCGCCCGGCTCAGTGGATGCGGTCGTGGTCGGCGCAGTGCCCGGTGTGGCGGACGGAGTGAGAACCACGGTCCAAGAAGAAACGTCCACGCTCAATGGGAGCGTCGGTGACAGGACATCGGTGAGATGGAACCGGACCGTAGCCTGGCTGATCGAGCCCTTTTCCCATGGAGCCGAGGGCCGGTCATTGGTCAGCGAAATGCCTGCGGCATGCAACTCGCCCTTCCATAAATCGAAGTCGAGCGACGCTACTTCGACATGAGCACCGATGGCGTTTTCAAGACCGTGCACCAGCTCTTCCTTGAGCTTCCCCATCTTCCACCAGCAAAATGCGCCCAGGGCTGCTACGGCCAGAATGACAGCCACGAGAATTCCCAAGATCACGCGAAGTGTGGAACGACTCATATCCTACGATAAATGAAAGGTCCCGAAAATTCGAGCACAACCCGATAAGGAACTCGGTGCCTGACAGGGCGATGGTTATCGAATAGATTGAGGCATGCCCCCACCGCGCACGTTTGAATGTTCAGTATGCGGCAAAGACATTCCTGCCAAAGCGAAGGCCTGCCCTCACTGTGGTGCGTGCGAGAAATCAGGTTGGAACGAGGAATCGGACGCCACGGATGGACTCGATTTGCCGGACGATGATTTCGATTACGAAAAATTCACGGCCGAAGAATTTGGCCAGTCCCGGAAGAAGCGGGGAAAAGAATGGCTCTGGTGGGTGACGGCGCTGATTCTTCTCATCGTTATCGCCGCGACGACCGCATATAATATGCTGTTTCAGCAGTAGGTATTCTCTGAGAAATCCGTCATCCTGAGCTTGTCGAAGGATCAGTTCGGTCTGCCTTGTTCCTCGTTCCCAAGTTGCACTTGGGAACGCCCTTGTCCGCGAAGCTTTGCTTCATCTCAATGCGTATGCTTATCCGGATGCGGATGCCCAGTCAGAAGACGTGATAAAAAATCCCCGTCGGAAAAGGGAGCACTATCGGAGAAACGGACGATGACCAGTTGCAGCGACGGTATAATATAGAGCCGCTGCTTGCCGGTACCCATCGCGCAGACCAGATCGCGAGGGCCGCCTGAATAAAGTTGTTCTCCATCCATCGCGGGAAGCAAATCGGACATTGGCTGATGACGCGGACTGTGCTGCGGCGCGTTCAGCCAGAAGCCGAGGCCATACGCGGGATTGGCCGTATGTCCCACGAAAAGCTGAGCAAAGCCCAGGCCCGGTTTCGAATGATCAGTCGGATTCCGTGGCCGGAGAACCGCTTCACCAAATTTCGCCCATTCCTCAGCGGACATCACCATGCCCGCGTGAACCAGAACGTGATTGGCATCATCGGTTTTCCAGCTGTCGGCCTTGATGTCGTAAGGATTGAGCACCAAATGCCACACGCTTTTTTCTACCGCATCGCCGAATCCACCTAGCTTGCGATGAAGGATTTCCCCGAAAGCCTGATAGCCCGCCGCGCCATAATGGAACTTCGTTCCAGGTGCCGAGATCAGCGGTATCTTAACGGCAGCGGCGAGAGCATCGTGGGCGTTGTTGATCGAATCGCCATCCGGATCGAGGCCGCTGGTCTGCGAAAGAAGTTCGTCAATCGTGATCGATCGGCGTGCGTCGTTTTTCCATTCGGTGAGAATATCGCTGGCCGGTTCATCCAATCGGATTACGCCCTTTTCTGCGAGAATCATGGCCGCCACGGCTACGAAACTTTTGGTGCCGCTATAAATTTTATGCGGTGTCGTCGCGGAATAACCGGGGCCGTACTCTTCAAACACGACCTTGCCCCCTTGTTCGATGCGCAGCGCCTCGCCGCCGTGGGACCGCGAGTAGGCCGCAGCCTTGGCGCAATTAATGGGAAGGAGATCGGCGGCGCAAAGCGTGTCGGTCAGCAACACGGCCAGAATACAGACGGAAAGAAATCGTCGCATCGACCTGTTTCTAGGAGTTTTTCTTCCGCGCGCACAGATCGAAAAGCAGCCAACCCCAGCCCGCGATCAGCGCCGCGCCGCCAAGCGGAGTGATGGGCCCGATCCAATGTTTGATCTCAGGGGCCAGCGCCAGGATGTAAAGGCTTCCGCAAAACAAGGTCACACCGATTCCCCAACAGATCAGCATCCCCCGTCGCAAAAGGGTTCCTTGTCCCAAGGCCAGCAGCGCCAACGCATGGACAAATTGATAAAAGACTCCTGTCTGCCAGACATCCCAAGTATCATTCGCGACCAAAATCGGCTTGAGAGCGTGCGCCGCAAAAGCTCCAAGGATGACTCCCAGCAGACCGAGAAAGGCTCCCAGTCGTTGAGCGACAAGAGCGGTGGAATGGGCCATGCGAGGGATGCTTCAGGCCCTTAAGGAAGGGCGAAACGAGACGTAAGGTCACTAAGTTAGCTGACAGAGCTTGTCACGCCAGTCTTTTTCTGCTAAAAAAATAAAATGATTACGGATTCTCGGCTGGCTCGTCAAACGGCGGAACGCCTTATTGGTTCGCGTGCGCAACTCCTTAAGTTTCAATGTTTGCTGGGTTTCGACGGTTTCGTCGATGAGATTTCCCACGTGGTTGAGCAACGCCAATCGCCTACCAAATACACTCCTTTCGCCAGCATCAAGAGCTTTGGCGGCAAGGTAACCGCGGCGGCTGGCAAGAGCGCCAATTTCGAAATCGTTCCTCAGACGAAAAAACTCGGCGGCAACGGACCGATCATGGCCTTCGCGTTGAGCACGCTCGGCGCACCGGTTCATTACGTCGGCATGCTCGGCTATCCTGAGATCCATCCGGTTTTCTCGGAATTCGCCAAGCGCACGAAAGTTTATTCCATCGCCGATCCCGGCCTGACTTCCGCCTTCGAATTTTCCGACGGCAAGCTGATGTTCGGTCAGCACGGCACGGTGCATGAGGTTTCCTGGGAGACGATCAAGAAGCGCCTCGGTGACGTCACGTTCCAGAAACTTTGGAACCAGGCCCACTTCGTCGGAATGGTCAATTGGACCATGCTGCCGCATCTTTCCGCGATCTGGAAACGGTTGCTCAGCGACTACATGCCGGCCAAGCCGACCACGCGCAAATTGATGTTCTTCGATCTGGCCGATCCGGCCAAGCGACTCGATGCGGATCTGCATGCGGCGCTCAAGATCATCGGTGAATTTCAGCAGCACAACGACATCATCCTCGGTTTGAACGAGAGCGAGAGCCAACATGTCGCCAAGGTCCTTCGCTTGAAGAAGACTCCTTCGAATCCGAAGGGCGCCGCGTCACTTGCCGCCGCCATTCGCGAGAAGCTCGAGATTCACACCGTTGTCATCCATCCCGTGCAGTACGCTGCCGGTGCGGATGCGCAGGGTGAAGCCTTCGTCACCGGTCCGTTTACGGCCAAGCCGAAGATCACCACCGGTGCAGGCGATCACTTCAACGCCGGCTTCGTCATCGGTCGCCTGCTCGGTCTCGGAGTGGCCCACTCGCTGCAACTGGCCGTCGCCGCCTCCGGCTTCTACGTCCGTCACGCCGTCAGCCCGAATCGCGAACAGTTGGTCCGCTTCCTCCAGACGTTGTAATAAGGTAGCCGCCGCTGTCCCTAGCGGCGGATGTCTTCCCTCCATGGTAGCCGTCGCACTCCGTGCGACGGTCAGCTGGTTTGCTCGGGAAATGGCCAGGATTCGGTAGAGAGTTTTGGTCTCTTAGGCAGCATCGTATCGTAACCTCGATTGATCCACCGTTCTATCCGGAATTGGGCCGTTTCATGGATCTCTTGCTCAAGAATAAAACTATCTTCAAATTCTGGAAGATAAGCATCCCCATCAAAGGTACCTTTTACGCGTGTCAGATAGAGGTAACGGCAGAAATCTAGCGACCAGTGGTAAATCTGGGCTCCGCCACAAACCCAACAAAGCTCATCGGTTTTTTTCAGCGCATAGTCGGCAAAAAGAGAACACGTTTCCACGTTGGGTATCTGGGTGTGTTGCGTTAGCACCACCGTTTTTCTACCGGGAAGAGGACGACCAATAGATTGGTAGGTTACTCTACCCATCAGCAAAGTTGACCCCATCGTCTTATGCTTGAACCACCGAAAGTCCTCCGGGAGATGCCACGGAATTTTGCCATGGTTGCCGATGACGCGATTTTCCGACATGGCAGCAATGGCGTGAAAAATCGGCATGGGGAATTTTGGACAGGATTAACGCGATTAACAAGATTGGGAAATTGGCCACAGAGAACGCAGAGATCACAAAGATACGGAAGGGAAACTGGCTTGGGTCCTTCTTTGCTCTCTTTGTGTTCTTTTGTGGCTAATTTTTGTCGGAGTCCGACCGTCGCGAGGGCCCGCGACGGCTACCTTCTGAATTCCGCCAAAAATCAGACCGCCATCGCTGCCTTGATTGGCGGATGCGGGTTGTAATCGAGGAGAGAAATATCCTCCAAAGTAAAGTCATTCAATTCGCGAATCTTGGGATTGAGTGCGAGCCGGGGTAGGGGGCGCGCTTCACGGGCGAGTTGTTCCTTCGCCTGATCGAGATGATTATCGTAGAGATGAAGATCGCCGAAAGTGTGGACGAAATCGCCCGGCTTCAGGTCGCAAACTTGCGCAACCATGCAAATCAGCAACGCATAGGAGGCGATATTGAACGGCACACCGAGAAAGAGATCGGCACTGCGCTGGTAAAGCTGGCAACTGAGTTCGCCGTCGAGCACGAAGAACTGGAACAGGGTATGGCAGGGAGGCAACGCCATCGCATCCACCTCGGCCGGATTCCATGCAGTCACGATATGGCGACGACTATCGGGGTTCTTTTTCAGCAGCGTAACCAGCTTGGCTAACTGGTCGATTTCCCGCCCATCGGCAGTTTTCCAGTGACGCCATTGAGCGCCATAGACATCACCAAGAGTCGCTGCCCAGACAGCGAACGAAGGATCGGTGACAATACGTTCGCTCCATTCATCCATGCTTAAAATCTTCTCACCGCGGGCAGGAGCCAAGATCTTGCAATAATGATCATACCCGTTGCCATGCCAAATCTTGACATTCTGTCGGGCGAGGGTGGCGACATTGGTGTCGCCCGAAATGAACCAGAGCAATTCGGCGATGATGGCTTTCCAAGCCATCTTCTTCGTCGTCAGCAGCGGAAAACTTTCCCGGAGTGGAAAACGGGCCTGAGCGCCAAAGACGGAGCGCGTGCCCGTGCCGGTGCGATCCGTTTTGGGACGACCTTCCTCAAGGACGAGCCGAAGGAGATCGTGGTACTGTTTCATGGCGAAAGATGCTCCTGACCGTACCGCGTCGCAACAACCAAGCCAATGTTTTTGGAGGCTTGGGTTTGGTTTCGATGACGGCATAATCCGGACGTGGAAGAAATTGCGAATGACCAGCGACAATGGATCGAGCGGGCAAAGGTGGCGTTCATCGTCCTGGCGGGATTGCTCATTTATTACCCCGCGTTCTATGGCGCATGGCTTTGGGACGACGCACTCTACCTGACGGGCAATCCGCTCCTCCACGATCCCGCCCGGTTGTGGAAAGCCTGGTTTGCTCCCGGCACCTTTATCGAGTATTACCCGATTGAGCAGACGGTGCAGTGGATCCAGTGGCAACTCTGGGGCGACCAGACGCTTGGTTATCACCTGACGAACCTGGTGCTGGACATCGCAGGCGCGTTGCTGGTCTGGCGGTTGCTGGCCAAGTTTGGATTGCGGCTGGCCTGGGTCGGCGGCCTTCTCTTCGTCCTCCATCCGATGAACGTTTCCTCGGTTGCCAATATCTCGGAACTCAAGAACACGCTGTCGCTGCCGCCGTTTTTACTCGCGATGTGCGCCTATGTCGATTTCGAGAAAAACGGGCGTCCGCGCGATTATCTCCTGGCCCTCGGATTTTTTCTGGTGGCGATGCTTTGCAAAATCACCATGGCGCCCTTCCCTCTGGTCATCCTGCTCTACGCCTGGTGGAAACGGGGGCGCGTCGACCGGCGCGATCTGCAACGGGCCGCGCCTTTCTTGGTGATCTCTCTTATCTTATCCGCGATGACTTGGCTGGCAGGCATTCAGTACGCGAACCTCCATCCGTTCCATCCCGCCCCCATGCCGGACATTGGCTTGTTGTCACGAATGGCCCTGATGGGCATGACGCTTTCCTTCTATTGCGGCCTCTTTTTCTGGCCCGTTGAACCGTTACAGTTCTATCCGCGCTGGGCGGTCGATCCGCCGTCATTCCTCCAATTTCTTCCGTGGCTGGCCGCCGCCGCCGTGTTCATTCTTCTTTGGTCGAAGCGGCGGACATGGGGCCGTCACGTTCTGCTGGGACTCGGTTTTTTTCTCATCAATCTCCTGCCATTCAGCGGGATCATAACGATCTCCTACATGAATTATAGCTGGGTGATGGACCATTTCCTTTATCTTCCGATGATCGGGCTGATCGGCCTCGTTGTGGCAACCCTGGAAAGTGTAAGCGCGCAAATACCGGTCATGGGGCGTCGCATCGGTATCGTCGCGCTCAGCCTGGCGGGACTTTTTCTGGCGGTGCAAAGTCAGGACTATGCCGCCGCCTGGACTGACGCGGAATCACTCTGGACCTATACGATCGAGCGCAATCCGCAGGCATGGCTGGCCCATTACAATCTCGGTAACGATCTCCGACGCCAAAAGAAGTTCGACATGGCGGTCGATGAATACCAAGCCGCGCTAGCCATCAATCCCCGTTTCGACTGGGCTGATAATAACTTGGGTATGGCGCTGGAAGAAATGCCCAACCACCGCGCGGACGCGATTGCTGCATTCGAAGAGGCGCTGCAAATCCGGCCCCATTTTCCTGAGGCCCGCAATAATCTCGCCAACGTCCTCTCGCAAACGCGAGAAGGCCTACCCGATGCGATCCCGGAATACGAGGCCGTGTTGAAAGATCAACCGGACTTCGTCGAGGCCCACTACAACCTCGGTCTCGCCCTAGCGCAAACACCGGGGCGGAGATCAGAGGCAATCGTACAATTTCAGGAAACCCTGCGGCTCAAGCCCGGCTTCGAGCCAGCCAAAGCCGCGCTGGAAAAGTTACACGCGCCATCATTGCCCTGAGGCATTCCTAAATTCTGGTGGCCCGGACTACTCGTTGTCCGGGCGCGCGAAGCGCGCATGAGGTCGCGGAAAGAAGACCACTTTATTGTAGACCGTGAGAGTCTGGGGTTACCTCCTGTGGCCTTCGGCCACCCGGACAACGAGTTGTCCGGGCCACCAATCCATGTATGTCCCGCCCGAAAGGATTCGATCAGGTCTGCGGAACGATGAAAATCTTGTTGGTGTACGGACAGCGAACGGCGGTTCCGGGAGGATATCCGCGGACATCAACCGGTTCGGCATATTCCGCATAAGGACTCTTCACGAAACCCTTCTTGCCGGGAATGACAATACCCATCGGATAGCTGGTCGAGGGCTTGGCAGCCGGTGCCGGAGGCGGAGCAGTATTGGCGGCGGTGTCCGGCGCGGGGGGGGGGCGTTGGCGCGGGTGCGTTATTGGTCGAGGCGGTCTGGTCGGCCGTAGGCGCGGCGGGATTTATGAGACCGTTCGTTTCAGGCAGAGGAGCCGGTTGATTGTCGCTGCTTTCAATATTGTGTCCGCAACCGACGGCCAGGATAGCACCGGCCAAAGCCATCACTCCCAAAAGTTTCTTCATCATGCGTCCTTTCATCTCACAAAAAGCACATCTCAGCAACCGCTATTTTCCTCGTGATCATTCGTAGGATCAGGCGGGAGCTGTCACCAACTCGAGACAGCGCGCTAGGGCTTTTCTATGCTTGAAATATTGGTGGATCACATTCACGACCCGGCCAGAGCCGTTGACGACGAGTCCCTGCTCGTCGAATTGTAGCTTTTCCGTGGCCATCAAGCCGGTATGCAACACCGGCGTCTCTGGGTAGTCGTAAATGAACGCGGATTTCAGCAGCTGTCGATGCAGGATGTAATTATAAACGCCCTGGTCGACCAGGCCCCGGGCATTGATCCGGATCATGTGCTGGCAAATAATGTAAAGATACTCCATCGCGGCATCGATTTCCGCAAAGGTGACTCCGGAGCAAATAACGCGCTTGGCGAGCAGCGATTCAGTTTCCTGCGGGCCGTAACCTTCCCGGATCCAACCCGAGGTGTGAGGCTCATCCCTGATCACAAAAGCAGGGTCCTCATAAAAGGAACAGAAGGGACTTTTCCACTCGAAGTCGAAAGGCTGACGTTGGAAGAAGACGTCTTTGACGTCCGTAAACATGACGTGGGAATAGAGGCCGCGAGTGGCGCGCAGGAAATCAAAGTAGCAGGCCCAGCGGGCATCATTGAGCTTGAGATAATATTGGGAGAAGCTGATCTGGCCGCGATCTCGTAGCTTCTTCGGCAGCAAATCGACGACGAACCGCAGGAAGAAGCGGCGGGTCTGCACGAAATAGCGCTGGGGAAAGGCCTGAAGTTGAACCCGATGCTCGTGAAGAAAGTGAAGTGTCTCAGGGGCGAGATCATCGACGAACAGACAGACGTCGCCATCGTAGCCGGTCTTTCTCAGGGAGAGAACGAACGTCTTGAGGTCGCCGGGGTCTCCGCCCTTGGCTATTCCCAGGATAATGGGTTTCATAATCTTCGTGGAAGCTTCCATCCTATTTACGGTAGGCATAAATCACCAAGTCTTGAAAACGCCCGCGCCAAGTAGGCAGGTTGAGCCAGCTCGTGACCACGTAACCAAAGCCATTGCCTTCCAATAGACCGAGAAATTGTCCAAATTCATCCACATTCTTATCGATGTGATGATGGTACTCGATGAACATCTGTTCTATTTGTTGCAGTTTCTTTGTGTCGGCGAGATCGCGCAGCACGCCCATCTCCGCTCCCTCCACGTCGAGTTTTAAAAGATCGATCGGTCCGTCGATGTGCGAGGAAAGACGGATCGCCTTTACTTTCTGTTCGACGAATTGGGATTTGTTCACCCGTGCCTCCACGGTGGAATTATAACTGGATGCCTGTTCGTCTGTGCGGCTGTAAAAAGTGATTTCCCCATCTTGTTCGGCCACGGCATAGGGAAAGACACGACAATCCTGCCAGGAATTGATCTCGATCGTGGAACGTAAAATGTCCGCGGTGCTTTTATCCGCTTCAAATAGATCGATCCGTGCCTGGGGATAAAGCGTTTTAAAATAGCAGGAAGCGAGGCCGATGTTGGCTCCGGCATCGATGATTCGCGGGCTCGGGTTGTCGCAGGAAAAGAAGTAGCAACGATTCAGGAAAATTTCTTCAAAGATACCGATGAAGTGTTTGAAGTTTGGCGTGTTGATGCGAAGAGGCCCCAGGCGAACTTGTTTGGCGCCGCCCATCAGCCCTTTCAAACAGTAGCTCCAATAAAGCAAAAGCAGGCGAACTCGCCCCAACTTGTGACGCGTGCGGATCGCCGCGTAGCTGAAAGCGATGGTTTGTCGTAGGTTCCGCATAGGCCGTAGGGGGATCGCGATGTTATCGAGCAACCTTCTGAATTTGGCAAAGTAAATTACGGATCAAACAAGCTTCAGATTGGAGAGAGCCGTTTGAGACAAGAGGCCCGTTCTACACGAACCATTGCTCAGATTCAAAATCCTTGCCGGGCGCGCTCCACTCGATGGCGCCGCGTTCGGGATAGCGCTCGCGCTGCAGGCCGCCCTCGAGAAGTTGCGCGAAGAAAGCGAACTCGTGTCCCGCCTCGACGTGAAGAAGTCGGCGGGGAATCGAAATAATGAGCGACCGGCTCCAATGGGTTTTGAGACCGGTGGCATGTACGGGCGTGAAGACCACGCCGTCCGTGCTTGATTCAAAAACGACCGCGACTTCGTCCGGTCCCGGCTTTTGCAACGTGACGCGTGCCGGGTGTGGAAGCAGGAAGCGAAGCGTGATCGCCTCCGGTTGGCGGCTCAGGTCGAGGCGAAGAAAGAAATCGTGCCGACCAAATCCAAAGTAAAGTTTCTGTCCGATGCGGTCACCTTGGAACATGGCCGTTTGCTGTCGAGTCAGATCAAGTTCACCCGCGCCGAGCCAGTCGAAATAATGCTCGGTCTCGCCGGAAATATCGGGTGCGAGCAATCGCAGCGGTTTCGTGTAGCCGAGTTGTGAACTGGGCAGGCAGATGGGAACGTCGAGGTGCGCGGGCGGTTCGATGCCGAGGATGCGATAGACATTCTGGAGGTGGAGACGGAAGAGTTCGTCGAAGAGGAAGTCGGTATCGATGGTGAAGTCGGGGCCGTACCACCAGAACCAGTCGCTGCCTTCGGCGGCATAGATTTCCCACCAGGCTTTCTCGGCGACCTCCGCGCTGACCTCGGTGTTGGCCAAATGTTGAACAAGAAAGGAGCGCGTTTCCTTGAGCCACTCCCAGCCCTTGTTCTCTTCGGGGTCGCCGATCCAGATGTCGAAGTCGCTGCGTATCCACGAACCGGAATGGAGATGGGACACTTCTACCTCGGCGGGATGCGCGTCAAAGTAATCGCCGATCCGGCAGGGCACCAGTTCCGGTGTCTCGATGAGGGCGCGATAGAAGGAAGTGAGAAAGGCCTCGCCGCTGTCGGGAAAGGCTTCCCATGCATTTTCGCCGTCGAGGATGAGGGGAACAACGCCACGCCCTTCCGGAGCGATCTTGGCAATGTTCTTCAAATGCTCGATCAGGTGCTCGACCGCCTTGGGGGTTTCATTCCGCGCGGCATCGAAGCCGATGAAGTCGGACAGCGGACGCTCGCGGAAGAGGGCCTGGATGGAGGAGTCACCGGCACGGACGCGCCAGCCCTGAAAAAGTTCGAGGTGCTCGACATGGTGATGACTCCACGCGGGATCATGCTTGAGGCTCTTGAAAAGATTGCCTTCATCCGAGCAGAAATATTCGATGCCCGCTTCGACCATTAACGGTACAATTTCCGGCGCGATGGATCCTTCCGAAGGCCAGAGACCTCGAGCGCGACGACCAAAGACCCGCTCGTGTTGCTCCTGCGCGAGTCGAAGCTGGGCGCGGACGTCCTCGGGCGCGGAGAAGGAGGAGGGCAGGGGAGAGTGGGGCTGGCAACGCCGCGCGATGTGCGTGTCGTAAACCAGAGGCATGATCGGATGGAAGTAGGGAGTCGTGGTCAGTTCGATCTGGCCACGCTCGGCGGCGGCGCGGTATTCCCCGAGAACAAGGCCAAGAATTTGCCGGTGAATATCGAGCACCGTGGTTTTTTCCTTCTCGGTGAAGTCGCGCCCCTTGGCCTTGAGTTCCGCCAGGACAGGAAACCGGCGTACAGCCGAAAATCCGCACCACTGGAGATTATAGAGGGTCTGAAGATCTCGCAGATCGGCTTCACTGAAGGTACGCGAAATCGCGTCAAGCTTGGCGAGGGTGTAGCTGGCGCCGCGCTTGGCCAGCAGTTCCTC
The DNA here is from genome assembly GCA_013285645.1 of Verrucomicrobiota bacterium. Lineage (GTDB taxonomy): Bacteria > Verrucomicrobiota > Verrucomicrobiia > Methylacidiphilales > UBA1321 > JABDGH01. Next base: position 24,564 of record JABDHJ010000034.1, read on the forward strand.
GTAACGGGGCATCGGTCGGATGAGCGTGTCCCAGTTGATCTTGAAAAAATTCTCAAGGAGATGGCGGCGTTCCTGTTCGTCGAGATTGGCCGCGGGCTTGCGACTGAGGTTTTCCCAGTCATCCTGCACTTCATTGTTCACCAGTTCCAGAACCTGGCGCACGAGCACCGGGCTGAAGTTGAAATTGACCCGCAGATCGGGCTGCGCGGTGACCAGGTCGATCATGTCGAGGTAACCCTTGGCCGCGTGCAGGCGCACCCAGGGCATCATCGCCTTTTTCGTCAATGGATTGACGTAGTAGGGCTGATGCATGTGCCAGAGAATGACGACGTTCATGACCGCGCCTCCCCGCGCAGGAATCGCGCGGCTTCCTCTGGATAAACGGTATTGATACACGCGCCCAAACCGATTTCAAATCCCGCGAGCGAATTGAAACGCGGGACGATTTCGAGATGCCACGAGTAATCGTGACGCGCGCTGGCGAAGCGTTCGGTCGCAGGCCGCCACAACGGCGCGGTGTGCAGCAGCAGATTGTACCCCGGCTTTTCCAGGACCGCACTGAGTCGCTCCAACGCGAAGCGGAGAATCTCGGCAAGGTCATGCAGTTCGACCGGGGTGCAGGAAACGAAATCGGGATGATGACGCTTCGGAAAGATGGCCAGTTCAAACGGAAAGCGACTGGCGAAGGGGCAGAAGAGAACGAAGGAATCGTTTTCCGTGACCAGCCGGGAACCGTCGGCATGTTCGGTATGCAGGATGTCACTGAAGAGGCTGCGCTGCTTGAGCAAATAATGCTCGCGGGCGCGAACCAGCTTGCCTTCGACGAACGGCGGGATGAGCGGTAGCGCGACAAGCTGCGAGTGGGCATGCGCGAGGGAAGCTCCCGCGCTCGGTCCGACATTCTTGAAGATGTAGATGTGCTGGAAGCGCGGGTCCTTGTCCAGATCGAGAATGCGCTCACGATAACAGGAAAGAATTTCGCCAATGGCGGCGACAGGCAATTCCTCCATCGCGACATCGCCGTCGGGCGTCTCGATGATGACTTCATGCGCGCCGATGCCGGTCACTCGGTCATAGAGCCCGACCGGACTGGCCTCGAGTTTCCCTTCGATCCGCATGGCGGGATAGCGATTCGGCACAACGCGCACACGCCAGCCCGGCTCGTTCGGCTTCGATTTTTCCTTCCGTATGGCGTAGACCTCCGGCGGGGTGAGGCGCTCGCTGCCCTCGGCAAAGGGATCGAGCGTACTCGCTTGCAGCGTGGCTGGCGCGAAGTCTTGGGGACGGCGCTGCCGCTCCGGGGCGAAAACGACCCAGGTGTTGTGCAGGGGATCACGGCGAAATTCAGGCGGCGTCATGTCAGGGCAGTAAAACACGGCGAACCGTTTATGCAACTCCGAGCAACTGACGTGCCGCTGCGGCGCTTGGAAAGCGATCCTGCGGGTTGCGGGCCAAAAACTGCATGACCCATGCGTTCAACGCGGTGGTTAGATGAGGCGTTTTTTCAATCAAAGGCACAGGTGCAAAGCAAAGACGTTGGACGGCAATCTCCTGAGTCGTGGCGCCCGTATGGGGAAACTCCCCGCAGGCCGCATAGTAATAGAGACAGCCGAGCGAGTACAAATCCGAGCGGATATCCGCAGCCGCACCATCGATCTGTTCAGGTGCAAGCGTGTGGATGCTGCCGAAAAGAGCCGTTCGGTTCGGAGGCGGATCGAAACGAAGAAAGGGAAGCTCGAGCAATTTCCAACCTGTATTCGCTAGAAAAAAATTCCCGGCATTCAGATCGCCATGAATCCATCCGGCGTCGTGCAACGCTTTTACCGCATCAAGCGATTGCTCAACGAAAAGACGCCACGCCTCGGGATTCAGCGGGCCGGACTTGATCGCCGCATCGAGCGTCGAGCCCTCAAGCAATTCAAAAATCTGATACGCGCCGTGTTGCGGATCAACTCCCCCATGGTGGAAGTGCACCCAGTTTGAATGACTTGGTACCGCATCCGGCACCGTATAAGTGACCGGCTTTCGTGCCAGTCGCACGGCCACGGCATTCCTCGTGATCTTATCCTGGGCGCGAAAGACGCGCGCCTCACCGCCGGAGCCGATCACCTCCTGCAATAGATAACGTCCGTCGATCAGCGTATTTTGCATGGGGAAGATTTTGACGGAATTAACGGAATTACGGAATTAGCAAACAACCAAATTAGAAAATGATTATTAACGCATAGAATGAGAGCAAGAGTAGGACAGCCAACGAGTAGCTGACAATAAACCCCAAGACACAAAAGCGATATACTGAGAGGAGAGATATTGTCCCGTGCTTATCGAGAGTCATGCAATGCTTTCGCAGTAAAAGGGAGTAAAAGCGTAGCCCCATAAAACCGAGCGCAGTATCTTTCGGCTTTAATTCGCCAAGAAACCTTCGTTTCGCAGCATTATGTAAAGGCATTCCGACTATTCCAAAAATAGCGCTGCTGAGCAAACAGGCTCCGAATAGAAAATCAAGAACGTCGCCCATAATCTACAATCCTTTCCCAACTGTTTCTTAATTCCGTAATTCCGTTAATTCCGTCAAAAACTTCCCCTTCAGTCACAACTGCGACTCGACATGAAGCA
>JABDHJ010000035.1 GCA_013285645.1 Verrucomicrobiota bacterium
GCAATTCGCACAACAGGTGGAAGCGACCGGCGCGACCTTTCTCGAGGCACCTTTCACCGGCAGTAAACCGGCAGCGGAAGCGCGCAAAACCGTGTTCTATCTCGGTGGCACAACCGAAACGGTGGAGAAGGCGCGGCCCGTGCTCACGCGACTCAGTGCCCACATCCTTTACATCGGCGCACTGGGCACCGCTTCGTCCTTGAAGCTGGCCATGAATCTAAACATCGCCGTCATGGCAGCCGCGCTGAGCGAAAGCCTCACGTTGGCCCGCACAGAGGGAATCTCCGACGAGACATTCTTCGATGCGCTCCACATCAACGTCGGGCGTTCCGGCTTCTCTGATCTCAAGGAGTCCAAATTCCGCGCAAAAGATTATGCGCCCCAGTTCTCCCTCAAGCACATGGACAAGGATTTGCGCTTGGCCTTGGAAACCGCCGGAACCTCCGACCTGCCCGTCACAAAAGCGCTTAAGTCGTTTTACACCAAGGGGATGAATGGCGGATTGGGTGACGACGATTTCACCGGAATGATCCGCTTGCTGGCCGAGGTAAAAGAAATCGCAAAATAAATTCGAATGTTTTGAACGTTTGCTACACAGCGTGGGTCTCACCCTATGTAAGTTTCATTCATTCTCCTCCTAGATCAGGCGGTTACTCTTTCTGAGGGTAATCGCCTGATCGCTTTTTAGGGGGACTCATTTTCAGACCATGGCTGCCCATTTTCAAGTCGGAGTCAAAGTTTTGCTGCAAAACGATGAGGGCAATTACCTGCTTATTCTGAGTCATGATCGTGGCTGGGAAATACCCGGCGGGAGAGTTGAGCAGAGCGAGGACCTGCTCACCGCCCTGCATCGCGAGGTGCACGAAGAAATTGGAGTCGAAATTCGCGATGAAAAATTGGCCGGAGTCTATACGAACCATTTGCAGCCGGAGCGGCTGCTCTTTTGGTTTCGGGCGCGACTCCATTCCGGGACGCCGTTGTGCAGCGACGAAGTGAAGGATGTGCTGTGGTGCAGGCCTGAAGAGGTATTGGGCAAGATCGAGCACCCCTCTTTTCGGGATCGGGTGGCCGATCTACTCCAATTTGACGGGCGTATTCGTTACCGGGCCTTTCAATCGACGCCCTACCTGAAGGACGTGACTTACTCGGTTCAGCGCGAAGCTTGGATTTAGCCTATTCCCCGCGATAGACGCAGCGGGCGCGCGGCGTTTCGTGGAGGACGATTTCGTAGAGGCCGGTCAATTGGGGCGTGAGCTTTTCCCAGAACCAGCGCGCCATGAGTTCGATCGTCGGATTTTCCAGGCCGGAGATGTCGTTGAGGTAGGCGTGGTCGAGTTGCTCGATGATGGGTCGCATGACATCGGAGATGGCGGCGTGATCGTAGAAGATGCCGGTGGCTTCATCGACCGGGCCGCGCACGGAGATGGTGATCTTGAAGCTGTGGCCATGGATGTTGCGGCATTTGTGGCCCTCGGGAAATTGAGGCAGCGATTGGGCGGATTCGAATTCGAAATCTTTGGAGAGGATGATGACCATACGTTTCCTGAGGATAAAACTCCGCCCGGGCCGGATTGTCGAGGATTTGCTCGCGTGTAAATGCAGGGGTAGCCCGCGATATCCGAGCGCGGGCCTGCGACCCCCGACCGTCGCCCGGAGTGCGGCGGCTACCACTGAGGTAAGACGGCTACCTCGGATATCCATTGAAGACTGGAACTCCGCTCGAATCTTTGTCTTAATGCGGGACTCTATGCCCGCTCTTGATAAACCTCTCCATGAACTCCGCGAATATCGCGGCATCAACCCGCGCCCTCACGATTTCAATGCCTACTGGGACAACGGCCTCAAGGAACTTGATGCGATCAAACCGAATGTGGAGATGATCCCGGTCGATGTGCTGGGCAACAGCAACGCGGAGCTTTTCGATCTCTATTTCACCGGCGTGGGTGGTGCGCGGGTTTACGCGAAATATCTGCGGCCCAAGGGCACAACAAAGCCCGGCCCGGCCGTGGTGCAATTTCACGGTTACAGCGCCAGCAGCGGCGATTGGTCCGATAAACTCAACTACGTGAACGAAGGCTTCACCGTCGCCGCGCTCGATTGCCGGGGACAGGGCGGATTGAGCGAGGACAATTCGCAGGTCGTCGGCAACACGAGGGAAGGTCATCTCATCCGCGGGTTGGATGGTCCAGCGGAGAAATTACTCTTCCGCCAGATCTTCCTCGATACGGCGCAACTCGCGCGCATCGTCATGGCGCAGCCGGAAGTCGATCCCACGCGGGTCGGTTCCATGGGCGGTTCGCAGGGTGGGGCGCTGGCGCTGGTTTGCGCGGCGTTGGAACCACGCATCGCGCGGACGGCCTCGGTGTTTCCTTTCCTGTCCGATTACCAGCGTGTCTGGGAAATGGACCTCGCCAAGGATGCCTACAACGACATCAAGCAATACTTCCGGCGGTTCGATCCGCTGCACGAGCGGTTCGAGGAAATCTTTACGAAGCTGGGCTATATCGATATCCAGCATCTTTCGGAAAGAATCAAGTCGGAGGTCCTGATGGGCATTACGCTGATGGACAATATATGTCCGCCCTCGACCCAATTTGCGGCCTACAACAAGATCACGTCCAAGAAGGAAGCGGTGATTTACCGCGATTTCGGCCACGAAGGCCTTCCCATCTTTAGCGACCGCATCTTCCGATTTATGATGGGCTTGAAGGGCTAGTTTCGCTTGGGAATGCGTTTCTTCAGAGCCTGATTCGCGCGCCGGGCGATGTAAATGGTAACGATGATGGTTGCCACCAAGCCCACGCATCGCAGAACCCAGATGAGCGGGCGATGCTGGTTCAAGTCGGGGCTTGCCACGGCCAGATTGCCAGCCAGTGCTCCCAGATAAACGTAAAGACAGGTTGTGGGTACGGCACCCAGAGACGTGGCCAGCAGGAACTCAAGTAGCGGGATCTTGGTCAGGCCGAACGCATAGTTGATCAGGCTGAACGGCATGATGGGCGACATATGGGTCAGGAGAACAATTTTCCAGCCGTCTTCCTGGACTGCGTCTCCTAAATTCTCCATGACGGGATGACGGGCGAAATAGCGGGCTGCCCATTCGCGCAGCAGATAACGAGTGATCAGCAAACTAAGAGACGCACTCAAGCCGTTGCCCAAAAGCGCCAGCGCGAGGCCAATCCAAAATCCATAAAGGGCCCCGGCGCTAAACGACAAAATGGAGCCCGGGACAAAAGATAAACTGACCACCGCGTAAAATCCGACAAATAAAAGCCAGCCAGTCCAGCCCGCAGCCTGGATCGTATGCATCCAAGCCGTGCCATGATGTATCCAACTTAAATTCACGAAGGGAACACAAGCGATAAATGGGCGTCCTGTCACCCGGAAGTTGTAGATGGAGAAGAAAATCGCACCAGTAAAGTATGCTTATGTATCTAAGGGTGTTGGGCTAAGGCTTGGAGAGGCTTGCCAACTGGTAACTTGACAGGCTAGATTCAAGGTTACTTTATGAGCTGTCTGATTATCCTCATTTTAGGGACGGTAGGTCTTGTCTTTAGGAAGACGCAGCGCCAGACCTCGATCAAGTGCTTTTACGCCAAAATGCATCCAGCCCTAAAGGGTGGCATGGCGCATGGGCGTATTCGCTGGTATGCTCAAGATAACCGTGGAAGCTTGATGAAACCTTGCAACAATCTCCCGGCCTGATCTTAGGTTCCCCTTCTTTGTCTTCTGTAAAATGTACATCAACCTCAAACTGTTTTTTAGAGCACAATACCTGTCGCTGTTCAAAACGCCGTTCAAGCTGAGGCGCTGGGCTTTCGTATTCTTTTTCACGGCACTCTACTGGGTAATGTGGTTCCTCGTGGCATTCGGGCGGATGCTCGATTACGTCTTCTATCCCGGTTTTCGCAAACAAGAGGTGGTCGAACCGGTATTCATCATCGCCCCGCCGCGCAGCGGGACTACGCTAACCCAGAAACTCATGGCTCTTGATGACGAGCGCCTGGTCCATGCGAAACTCTACCAGACGATTTTTCCCGCAGTCTGCTACCAGCGCCTCTTTGATGTCATCGCCGCGATAGACCAGCGCATCGGCCAGCCTTTGGCGAAAATCGTAAGCTTGGCCGAGAAGAAATTCTTCGGCGGCTGGGACGACATGCACAAACTCCGTCTGGACCAACCGGAAGAGGACGATGGATTTTTCGTCTACAGCTTTGTCACGGAAGCGATTTACCTCCTGTTTCCCCATGTCGATGAGCTTTGGGAAGCCGGGTTTCCCGATGCGCTTGCGCCGGAAGATCGTCGCAAATTGATGGGCTATTATCGCAGCTGTCTGCAACGGCAGCTCTACGCCAACGGCCCGAACAAGACCCTGCTCTCCAAAGCCACGCAATCCTCCGGCGCGGTCGAATCGCTGCTGGAAGAGTTTCCCGACGCCAAGTTTATCACCATCATTCGGCATCCGTATCAATCGGTGGCGTCGCATGTGAGCGTGTTTTATCCGGTCTGGTGCGCGCACTCACCCGACATCGCCAAGGATGGCCCGGAATCGAAATCCTATGCCCGGCTTGCGGTGAAGTGGTTCCAGCATCTTTACGAGTTCCGTTCGAAGGTGAATCCGAGCCAGTACTACTGCATCGATTATCGTGACCTGACGAGTGATCCGAAGGAAACGCTGGAGAAGCTCTACCGGCACTTTGACTGGACGATGAGCGACTCCTTCCGCACCAAATTAACTGCCGCAACGCAACGGGAAGCCCGGTACGAGAGCAAGCACCAGTACACGCTGGAGGAATTTGGGCTGTCGAAAGAATGGATCGAGGAAGAGCTCGGGCCGTTGCTGGATCATTACTCGCTGGCGCGCTGAAGCTGGTTTGGTCCAAAACGCCAGAAGGCGACGTGGAGCAGGCCGATGAGGATCAGGAGCAATCCGTTCGCCACGACGGCGGGCACCACGGCGGTTTCAGGAAAACTCTCCAGCGCCACCAACAAGGCCAGGGCGATGTTCCGATTGGCCGTGCCCAGCCCGACGACCCGTTGCGCGTTACGACCCGGACCGCCCATCGCATAACCCAACAGCATCGAGATCTCACACAAGACTGCCATGACGAGCAAAGGTATCCATCCGGTGGCGAGGATAGGGCGCCATTCGGTGAGGGTCACGAAAGCCAGCGAGAGCGCGCCTGTGAACTCGGCAACGACCTCGACTGGACGCAGGCCTCGCTGACTCAACTTGGGCGCGAGATGCTTCAAGGCCATGCCGATGCCAAGCGGGAGAACGATGGTGGCGAGCAGGGTCAGGAGAATTTCCACTGTATTGAAATGCAGCGCTTGAGCTTCCGGCATTCCCTGCAGCGCCGCTGTGCAGACGAGAGGCGTGAAGAACACGCACAGAAGCGGAAACAGCGTCGATAGCCCGGCTGCCAGTGCAAGGTCCGCGCGTGCCATGCGGGCAAACACCGGGACCACCGGAGCGAAAGGAGCCGCCGACAACAGGATCATCCCCATGGAAAGTTCCACGTTGAAACCGAAAATCCTCGTCGCCACGACGACCAGTGCAGGTACCACGATAAAATTCACGGCCACGATGAGCGCCAGCCGACATTTTCTCAAGGAGGTAATAACCTCATGCACCGTGAGCCTCAGTCCCACCCCGAGCAGCAAGCCGGAGAGGGAGCAAATGGTCAGTCCGCGAATGATTGTTTCAGCCTTCATCAAGAGCAACCCGGGAGATTGAGTTCACCGCCTCAACTTCGGAGCCCTCACGATAGATTTGGCGCAAAGGCTGTAAACAGAAATGAAGGAACCGGCACATGGGTGAAGGTCATGCAATTTGCTAGGCGAAATTGAATGGCCTAGGCATTTCGCAGATAATGAAATAAGGAAGGCTTATGCAAGCTCCTCTAAATGAATGAATAATAACTTCTGTTGCAGCTGGCATAAAGACTGCCAAACCAGCATAATGGATCGTCAATCCTAGAAGGGTCTGACTGATCCAATAAGGGGGTATAGTATGTCCGCGCAAGTTCTTATCACGGGTGCTACAGGATTCATTGGACGGCAATTGACTTGCGACCTGATCGCGAGCGGGCATAGCGTTCGCATTTTAGCCCGCAGCGGGAGCAAGGCACGGCAACTTTTTGGCAGGAACGTGGAAGTGAGCGTGGGGGACTTGGGAGATGCGGCCTCGGTGGATCGCGCCTGTCGTGGGACTGAACTCATTTATCATATCGGAGGAATCTACCGGTTTGGACTTCGGCATCGTCGCGAGCTTTGGCGCATCAACGTGGAGGGCGCGGAGAATCTTTTCCGCAGTGCGGCTGCGGCAGGAACCGCGAAAGTGATCCATCTCAGTTCAGGCGGCTTGTTGCAAAAGAATCCGGGAGAGGCCACCTATTCGGGTCTTCTGGACGAGAATGATTATCCGCTGAAGGCGCCCGGCTTTTCTTCCTATAAATTTACCAAATGGCATGCCGAACAACGCGCGCTTGCCTGGGCCCGGCGGGGTTTGCCGGTTGTCATCGCCAGCACGACCTGCCCCATCGGCAGCGGCGACGAGGCTCCCACGCCGACCGGGCAGATCGTTCACGATTTTCTGAATCAAAAGTTTCCTTTCTATTGCCGCACCGCGCTTAACTTTATCGATGTGCGCGACTTGAGCCAGGGTCTGCAGGCCGTGGCCAAAAATGGCCAGAAGGGCAGGCGCTATCTTCTCAGTCACGAAAATTTGTGGCTCAAGGAATTTCTCGATCTTCTCGCGCAGGAAACCGGTCTGCCCGCGCCCCGCTGGTGCCTTCCCAACTGGGCCATTCACCTGGCCGGATGCGGCGGCGAGGTTGTTGATTTTCTCAATCCGCGCAGCACGGGCGCGCGCGTCTGCATGGAAACCGCCTATCAGGCCGAGCAGGCGAGGTTCTTTTGCAACGCGAGAACGCAGGAGGAGTTGGACTGGAAACCACAACGCTCCGTCCAGGAAAGTATTCGCGAGGCCGTGGCATGGTTTCGCCGCGAAGAGGAAGTCGAAATGCCGGAAGCGGCTTCGGCACCATTGGGATCACCGGTGCGCTAGGGTCTGTTAACACTACGCTCAAAAATTCTGCAACCCCAACGGGGTTGTGATCACTCAGCCCAGGGTTGGCGCGTCCGCGCCTACCCTGGGTAGAGGCCGGGCGGACTCTACTCTGAAAGAGTTGAGTCGGGCGCAGCAGAAGCAAACTTCAACCCCTTCAGGGTTGTTCCCATTTTTGATTAACCCAGTGTAGGCGCTGCTGCGCCAACCCTGGGCTAAATGATTGCAACCCTTTCAGGGTTGCCATGAGGCCGCCAAGCTTAAGAGGTGACGCGTTGAATATTAGTGTGAACAGGCCCTTAGAGCGTTTTCAAAAATACTGTAGCCGGTGTTGACCTCGGAGGGCCGAAAGAAGGGGAAGTTGCGGCTACGCTATTTTGGAAAACGCTATAAACGAGACAATGCCCGTTCTTTCGGTGGCCCGAATTACTCGTTGTCTGGGCGCGCGCGCAGAGCGCAGGAGGCAAGCAAAAGATTGTCACTTACTTCTGGATTGTGAAAGCCTTGGTCAACTCTTGTAGTCTTCGCCCACCCGGCGAGCTTGAGATCAAAAGGCGCGCCTTCTCTTTCTCCCGGGCATGCAGGTTGATTTGACCGGGAATTATCTATCCCTTAACCGGCCTATGCCTCATGCTCTACGCCCGCCAATGAAACAAGACTACTACGCCGATCTCGGAGTTTTGAAGACAGCCACAGAAGCGGAAATCAAAACGGCCTACCGCAATCTGGTCCGGGAACACCATCCCGACCGGCAAGGTGATCCCGTTAAGTTCCGGGCTGTCGCCGAGGCTTATGAAGTTCTGGGCGACCCCGTCAAACGGCAGGCGTATGAAACAACCAATAACAATGCCCGGATCGTCGATCTAAAAGGGGAAAGCTCCGCCCTGGTCGAGGAATATTTTCGGCAATTCACCTCTTAATCTATCTATGGACACAGTCGAAACTTTAAACGAATACATTGAAGGCTATTTCAATGGCACCAAAACGGAGCGGGAGTCGATGCTCGCTTTCTCCGGCTACCGGGACGATGTCCTGGCCAGCATCCCGGGCATGAATTCCGATTTCCTTGAGCAACAACCGGCGTGTGTTGCCATAGGTCTTTTGGGTAAATTGGAATTCAAGGAGGGAGCCCATTTGAACAGCTTCGTGGTCCGGCCCGACATGGATTCGCTCGCGAAGTTGCGCGAAAATGTCGTGGTCAATGTGGCTGATAGCGCGAGACCGGCCTGGGCGCATCTTCTCGCGACCAATGAAAAGGCAGCCTGTACCATTCTCAGTCTTTGCGCGCAGGCCAGAAAACATGTTCGCGTCATTGCCTTAAAACCGAAGGCCAAAAAAATGTCTGAGGCCCAGTAATCCGAACCTTGTTATGAATATCCTTACCGTCCGCGAAGCCCTGAAGGCAGGCAGCCCCCAAAGTGCAGAACGTCAACTCGCCAAGATTGCCAACGATCATGGGGATGACACTCTCGCCTTGCTTGTAGCCGACTTGACGCCAGGCGAAGTGGCCTCATTTCTTGAAGAAGGCGATTACTCCAAGCCTTCCGAGGTCACCCAGTTTTTGACCACGGAACAGTTCATGGAGGCATTGACCCGCTTTGGCGCGAAATGGGGAAAGATCAACAAAAATGACGGACGGGAACTGCTCCTGCGCCTGAAAGAGGATGTAGCGACTTTTATTCTCCCAACCCTGTTACACCGGGAGGATCACCTCTTCATCAAGGCGATGCTCGATAACACCTTGGGCGAGGACATTATCGTCGCTTTGCCCCTGTATGAAACGGGCTATTTGGATTTCCTCCGGGAATTCGATTCCGGCATGGCCCAGAAGGGCACGTGGCAGGAGTTGTATGCGGTAATCCAGGAAATGGACCCAAAGATTTTCAAATCGCTGCGCAAGCATGTTTACGAGCTTTCCGATCATCAAGCAGATGAAGATGAAGAGCAGGACGAGGATGCCGACCGCAAGACCGAAGGGGTCAAGTTCCTCAGGCGCACGTTGCAGCGTTTGTCGGATCAGGCAAGCAAGCATGCTGAAGCCAGTTCCGGGGTTGAAGAAACTGAAGACGTCTTTCGGGGTATCTGATTGGCCATGGCTAAACAAGCTAAGTTTCTTGTCGCAACCGATAGTCGCTTTCCGCTGACGATCGCGCTGGCTTATGCCTTTGCGGAGAACAAACTATCGCCGGAACTTCTTGTCACCCGGAAAAAGGAATTGGTTGAACTCGTCAGCGAGGCGGCCAAGACCTTCGGCTTTCAGTCCAAAACGACCCTGACAAGCGCCTTCGATTTTTCGGTAGGCCTCCTCTCCCTCGCGTTGGTCAATGGTACCAAAGGTGAATCTCTTCCCGATCGATGGGCCGAGCGCCTAGTGACTGAAAGCTGGAAAGCCTTGGTGAAGGAATCGATTTCCATGGTTCGATCGATCAAGGAACAGGACGCCGCGTATGGCTACCTGTTCGAAAGCGATCAGGACCCGCGCATTCTTCGGGATCATCTGCGTGATTTCGTCCAAGCCCGCGACATGCATCAGCAGTGGACGGGTTACGCCTCCTTTGTCCGCTACCGGGACGAACGTCACCGTCTACAGGCGGTCGATACGTTGATTCGCTGGCTGATCAAGTCCCTGGTCAAACGACATCTCTACTGGATGAATGATCCCATTGAGGGGCCCACTTGCGCGGATGAAGCGCTCAACACCCTTTTGTTCAGGACCTGTACGGGGCTGGGCTTCAATCAAAAAGACATTATCTTAACGGAAAAGGAATTCCGCCATGTCCGTGCCCAATACGAAGAGGATTCCGTACAATGGCTGAAGGAGGGACAGCAACGTTATGAAACGTTATGCCAATCCGTTCCGGAGACATTGCGGAATGCCATGGACAAAAAATGGTTTCAAAAGCGATTGGGAAAAAGCCCGCCAAAAGTGAAGAAGTGGGAGTCTGAAATCCTGTCCGGCATCACCGGGTTCTATTACTATCAAATGCTTCAATAGAAATGGATTGAAACAGGAGCAGTGGAGTGTCTGGCCATCTGCGATTAAGTGAAAGGATTGCCTTGGTCTCCCTGGTCATGGCAGCCTTGTCGATACCATGACTGCTTCCCACATAAGTCTTTTTAACCTGGCAGTCTATTTATACGACGAAGGTTACTACGATAGTTTTAAAGCCAGGACGGAGGAAAAAGTCCTGACCGGAATGGTGCAAGGTTTCTGCAACAGTGCGTTGGTGAAGCAGGGTTTGGTTTTTCATCAGGCCGAAAGCAGGATTTTCGACATGGGCTCGGGGCCTTGCGATACATCCCTGCTGTATTATTTGTCCACCGGTTTCAAATGCGCAAAAGTCACGGTAAGAGCCGTAGACGAAAATGCCCAATATGTTGGCGGTCAGGATTTGGCAACCCGCGAGCATACGACTTATTTAAAAAGTGATGCTTATAGAAATTTTCAAGTAGCCCAAAAAGAATTTAACGCGAGAGGAATTGAACTGGATTTTCGCTCGAGCCAGGGGGATGCCTTTAACGGCCAATCCGTGGCGAATGTATCCGTTGAGAATGATGTCACGCCGAACAGCTTCGACATGGCTTTCCTCTCGCACTTATTTTATCACGTCGCACCAAAGGACGGCCTGTCTTCCGAGCAAAGACTGGATAACGCGCTTAATGACGTTGCCAGGAACATCCTCAAAAAAGAGGGTATCGCCGTGGCCTACCACGTTGCCATCGGTGAAAAGGATGATAACTACAGCTTCCAATACTTTCGGGATAATTTTGGAAGCAAATCAAGCAGCGTGGCTTTACATAGCAACACCGATGCGATGGACACGAAGGATCCTGCCACAAAAATCGAGAGAAGCTGCGTTAAGCAAGGCATTACCTGCCGCACTTTGAGGGTCAATACCAAGCTCCATTTCAGTGATGAGCTTTTTGACGATACCGGAAAGATAAAGAACGACGTAAAGGCGATCTTCAAAAATCCTGACAGATACCAGGAGTTATTGAAAACTCCGGAGCTCTATCAAGATTTGAAAAGCATCTACTTTATCGTCCAGCGTTCCGCCAACGAGATGAGCGCAGACAAAAGTGAAACCGGATTGGACAACTTGATGGAGAAAATCCTGGATGTGATCCAGGACACTTCCGATGAGTATGGGCATCACCTGATTATGCATGAGAAAATGCAGCTAATAACCAATCCGGAAAGACCGATCGAGATACAAGAGAAGGTCGATGCCGTTCTGCAAGAAGTCGAATCGCAGATGGGGATATTATACGAAGCCGCCGCTAAAAAATTCTTTGAAAGGGGCCAGCATCAGGGACTCATAAACCAAGCGGAGACCTCTGCGAAAGTCGTTCGCTCCGCAATCGCGGAATAAAAGGCGGGTCTTGGGCAGAGGCGTCTTGGGCAGAGGCGATGAGGGCGAACGTACCATTTGAAACCGGGTGCCTTGGGTAAAAGCGAAGGTCTTTTCCAGAGGCAACATAGGTCCTTCGACTGCGGCTCGGGAGAGTCTTTTGAGAAAAGGAAATTTATGGCCTCGCCTTCGCTCAGGATGACGGCGTTTTTAAAATCGCGAGTGTCGCAGAGGTCTCAAGCGGGGTGATAGCGACACTAGGGGCCGGGGCCCGGGGCGGTATTGCGGACGTAGGCGACCCAGATGAGAATGCCCATGACGAGGAGAAGGACGCCGACAGCGATAAAGAAGAGCAACATGTCGCGCTGACGCTGCCGCGCGAGATTGCGTTTGCGGACGGGCATTGGGTCGGACGAACGATCTTCTTCCAGCCTCCATACGGGCGGTTCCACCGGTTTGACTTCGGAGGGAGAGGGGCCGCCGGAAGGATCCAATCCTTCGTTCAATCGCGCCAATTTTTCAGCGAGAAGTCGTTCCTGCTCGGCCAGCTTTCGCCGCATATCTTCCAGCGGGTCAGGATCGTTGGAGCGCCAGGGCATGAAGCGAAGATGGATACGCGTCAGAGAGGCGCGAGGAAATCAATGTCGAAGGGCTAAATAGGCGATGAGTAGAAAAATACCGATCAATGCCAGGGGCAATGTGTAGGCGAAGCCTTCACGGACCATGGAGCCGAACGATTTTTCTTCAGAAGCCATTTCTGACGGGGTGAGGTCGGATGAAGTCTCGGCCTCCTCGTTTCCTTCGGCCTGGCGCAAGGCGGCCAGACGGGCGCGTGATTGACTGTAAATGGTTTTGGCCTGATCGACACGGGCCAGTGCTTTTGTCAATTCGGAGGGGAGATCGGCGCCGGACCAATCGGCGGGATTGAGGCCCTCGGTCTGGGTGAGATGATCGGCAAAGGTATCGCGGACGATCTTGATCTGCTCCAATTCGCGTTTGACTTCAAATTCCTCGCGCTCGAGCAGGACCAGGCCTCGCGTCAATTTCTCGACGATCTCGCGGCGACCTTCGTCAAACTCGCGCTGCTTGCGGCTGAGTTCTTCCAGTTCCCTTTTTTGCCGTTCGATTTCCTCCTGCTGCCGCCTGAGATCGAGGAGCAATTCCTGATGGTGCTGGACCTTGAGATTGATTTCGTTGACGGTCGAGGTGGGATCGTTGGCCGCTTCCGATGGCAGGAGTTCATCCTGAGCATCCGAAAATTGTTCTTCAGGAGGTTCTTGCGGGGGAGATTTGCGGGCCATGTGCAGGGAAGGTTATTGGGGAATGACAAGGACCTGGCCGATTTTCAGGGGCTTGCCTTCGATCAGGATATCCTTATTGGCGTCCTTGATCTTGTCGATGCCGTTCTTGGTGTCGCCGGGATACATCTTGTGGGAAATTTTCCACAGGCTGTCTCCGGCCACAATTTTGTAACTGCGGCTGGGGCCCGATGCGGCGGGTGCATTCGTTGCGCCAGGGACGGTCGCCAGGATGACGTTCGTTGCATCCAGGGGCAACGCGCGGGGAGGCGTGGCGGCTGTGGCGTTGGTATCGGGTGTGGGAGTAGCGGATGCATCGGCGGTGGCGGGAGTTGCGGCGACAGCAGGAGTGGGCGCATTCGCATCCGTGCTATTTCCGGCCAAGGACACAGCAGGAGCGGGAGGAGGCGTCGCGGTCGGGGCGTTGGTATCGGCGGCGGGCGCGGTGGCGGCAGCGACGACATCGTGGTGATGTTTGCCGAGTTGGCCCTGAAGTTTGACGATGGTCTTCGTGGCGTCCTCCACTTGCTTTCTCAGCGTTGCGTTGTCGGCTTGAAGCTTGGCGTATTCATCCGCGCTTTGAGGCGCCGAGTTGGGAAGACTGGCAGCGAAGGCCTGGCTTTCCTTGTCGATGAGCGCCTTGGCCTCGTCGGCGTGGCTGCCGGTAGGGGCCAGTTTCAGGTATTGCTCAAAATGAAAAATGGCACCGATGGGATCATTCAATTTGTCGGCGTAGATGTGCCCCAACTGGTAATGGGCCTCGGTGAGCTTCGGATTGACGCCGAGAGCGGCCTCATAATCGTTGACTGCCGCCTCGGGGTTGTTATCGACATCCTGCTGGGCCTTTTTGTAAAAGGGATTTCGGGAATCGTCGTATTGGGCGTCTTGTTTATCGGTCATGTCGCACCCGGCCAAGGCCAGCGTCGCGGCGATAATCATGCAGATGTTGCGGGACATAAGGATACAGTAACAAGCACTCTTCATCGTGCAAGATCAATGCCCCAATCTGATAGTGGCACAGTTTGATCTCCCTGTCTCCTGGAGCGGCGGTCGTCCCCTTTTATAACCGCTTGCACATGCCCGATTCTGCGGGAAACTTCATTCATGAAGACAAAACGCTCGATTTCATCGCGACTGACCGGGTTGGTGGTTGCGGGTTTGGCGCTGATTTCAGGAACGGCATGGGCGCTGGATTCCGGCAGCGTGAACCAGGCTTTTCAGATCGCACGACAAGCGCTGAGCCCGGAGGTGCAGACCAAGGTGGTCTCGGTTTACGGTATCGGCACGCCGACCGCGATCCAGAAGTGGTATATCATTTTCTACGATCCTTCCGTTTCCTCCCACGGACGCGCCGTGCTGGTCCAAAACAACCAGATCACCAAAACCTATGCGGCGAACGGCGGGACGACCTATTCCGCCGACCTGACCTTCGATCCTTCCCGGATCACCAGCGAAGGGCCGGCCTTGAGCGCGGCCCAAGGATATGCGGCGAAGCACAATATCGCTTACGATTCCGTCACTGTCCTGCTCAAGCAGGTGAGCGTTAATAAACCCTTTCGCTGGAGAGTAGGCCTCGTCCAGGACGGCAAAAAAGAGGGCTTTGTGATGGTGAGCGCCCTGGATGATTCCGTGGCCGCGTTCGTGCCGCCTTCGGCCGACAAAAGTTCGACCTCAGGTTCATCCGATTCCAGTGCCGAGGGATTTGGCAACGATGTGAAGAAGACGTTTCTCGGCATCGGCGGGGATTTGCAGGAATTCTTCACCGGCGAGCGAACGGTGGACAAATAACGCCCTTCTGAAAGCGGAAATAAAAAAGCCGTCGATCTCGCGATCGACGGCTTTTTTTGTTGAGGAGAGAGGTTAATTATTGAGCAGCAGGAGCGGCAGGTGCCGGCGCGGCGGCGGGTGTCGCGGTAGCAGCAGGGGCGGCAGCGGTCTTCGCGGCCTTCTTCGCCGAGGTGCCCTTGTGGAGCGAATGGGCCGTCAACGCGCCGGTCGTCGCATCCTTCGTGTAGGAACCGGTGACCTTGTCGCCGATTGCGAAGTCGGCCAAGGTGGCCTTTTTCCCGTCCTTGAGGAAGGTGGTGGTGGGAGCGATGGCCAGCGTCAGTACCTTGGCGGAGCTTGCCACTGTCACGGTGTTCGCGGTGGTATCAATCGCGGTCAGGTTTCCCTCGTAGCTCGTCGGCTTGGGCTTCTTGGCCTTCGTAGAGGTTGCCGTGGGGGCAGGCGCCGTGGTGGTCGCGGCGGGAGTGGTGGTGGTTTGGGCCTGAAGGGAGACTGGAATGCTGGCCAATGCGATTCCGAGAATGGCCACGAGGGCCGAGATGCTGGGTGTAAGTTTCATAGAAGAGCTGCCCACTATGCCAGTCTTACGGCAAATCTCAATCGCAACTTTTGGGCTCTTTTATTCGTAAAAGATGAAGAAATAGAGGGCTGAAATTCAGTCAAGCCCGTCCATTGACGTGGCGATTCCCATTCTTTACCTTTAGGCAGTCAGTTCGTCATCCCATCCTATCATCTCTCTCAGGAGCATTCCCTATGAAAATCACGGTTGTTGGAGCAGGTTTTGTCGGTGCCACCACGGCCCAGCGTCTGGCGGAAAAGGAACTCGGCGATGTGGTCCTCCACGACATCGTGGAAGGCATGCCGCAGGGCAAGGCGCTCGATATGTTGCAGTCGGCTTGCCTGGAGAATTTCGATAGCCATGTGACCGGGACGAATGATCCCGCCGATTATGCGGGTTCCGATATCGTCGTCATTACCAGCGGCCTCGCGCGGCAGCCGGGCATGAGTCGCGACGATCTCCTGATCAAGAACGCCGCGATTGTCGGCGAAGTGGCCGACAACGTGAAGAAATATGCTTCCGAGGCCATTGTCATCGTCGTGAGCAATCCGCTCGACGTGATGACTTATCTTGTGGGCGCGAAGACGGGCTTTCCGAAGCATCGCGTCATGGGCATGGCAGGCGTGCTCGATTCGGCGCGGTTCCGCTGTTTCATCGCGCAGGAACTCGGCGTTTCCTATAAGGATGTCGAGGCCATGGTGCTGGGCGGTCACGGCGACGACATGGTGCCGCTGGCCCGTTACAGCACGGTTTCCGGGATTGGAATCGAAGCGCTCCTGCCGAAGGAAAAAATCGACGCGATGATCGCGCGCACGCGCAACGGCGGCGCGGAAATCGTCAAGCTTCTGCAGAAGGGAAGCGCCTATTACGCGCCGTCCGCCGCCGCCGTGCAGATGGTGCAAAGCATCGTCCGCGATGAGAAGCGCATCCTGCCCGTCGCCGCGTGGTGCACCGGACAGTATGGACTCAAGGATCAATTTGTGGGTGTGCCGGTGCAGTTGGGCAGCAAGGGGATCGAAAAGATCATCGAACTCGACCTCACTGCCGATGAGTTGAAGCAGCTCAAGGCCAGCGCCAGCCATGTCGCGGAGAGCGTGGATAAGTTGAAGCTGTAGACGCGGCCTATCATGTCCGAATTAATTCCCGGTCTTGTTTCCATCACGTTTCGCAAGCTGTCGACGCAGGAGGTTATTGATCTCGTTGTGCGGGCGGGGCTGAAGGGCATTGAGTGGGGCGGAGACATTCATGTGCCGCATGGGGATGTCGCCAAGGCCAATGAAGTGCGTCGGCAGACGCTCGATGCGGGTCTAGCTGTCGCCGCGTATGGTTCTTATTACCGGGTGGGCGCGAGCGAAGACAAGGGATTGTCGTTTGGTAGCGTGCTTGATAGCGCGGCGGCTCTCGACGCACCGACGATTCGCGTCTGGGCAGGGGAAAAGGGATCAGTCGAAACGACGGCGTCGGAACGAATCGCGATCATCGCCGATGCTCAGCGTATTGCGGACTTGGCCCAGTCACGAGGCGTGGCTGTCAGTCTTGAGTATCATGGCGGAACGCTGACGGATACGCGCGAATCGGTGCGGCAACTCATGGAGGAGATTTCGCATCCGAATCTCGATTTTCTTTGGCAACCCTCCAATGGCGAAGCGACGGACGCGTGCATCGCGCGCTTGAAGGACGTTCTTTCCCGTGTGCGACACATCCATGTTTTTCATTGGGCAGGGCCGACCGGGTCCGAGTGGCGTCCGCTGGCGGAGGGAGAGGATCGGTGGCCCGGGTATCTCGATATCATTCGCAGCGCCGGAAAGTCGATGCCGTGCCTACTCGAGTTTGTTCGCGACCATAGCCCCGAACAATTTCTCCAGGATGCCGCGACGCTGCGGCGCTGGATTGAAGCTCCCTAGCTGCGGGGTTCTTCAAGAAATGGGTCGGCCAGCAAGCTCGCTTGTCGGCGACCCTCCAAAAACTACGCCAGGCGATCGAGCGTCTCGAGGGTATCCGCGTGCTGGAGTGGCTGCCCGGCAGCGTAACGTTCGAATTCCTCGATCACAAAATCGCCCTGGCGGTGAACCTCATCGTTGAGGGCGCCCGCGATGTGGGAACTCAGTTGGACATTGGGCAACTCGTAAAGTGGACTGCCCACAACAGGTGGTTCCGGCTCCGTGACATCGAGCAGGGCAGTGAAATCGGGCCGCGTGCGCGCCATTTCAATCAGGTCGGTTTCGTTGACCTGCGCTCCACGTCCCGTGTTGATGAAAGTCGCATTCGGACGCATGGAGAAAAAGAGTTTCCGATCGAGCACGCCTTTGAGTTCGGGAAGGTTGGGAAGATGATTGCTCACGATATATGCCTTCGCAAAAGCTTCCTCGTTTGTCACCAGTTTCACGCCGAGTTCGCCTGCTTCCGCCGGAGTGAGATAGGGATCAACCGCGAGCACTTCCAGATCGAATGACTTCAGCAACAACGCAAGTTCACGCGCGACGGCGCCCATGCCTAGAAGCGCGATCTTTTCGCCATATAGTCCCGGGCCGGTGAAGCATTTCGGAGAATGCATTGTCTCCGCGTCGCGACACATCTGCGTGTTTCGGAAGTAGCCCTTGCAGGCCAGGATGATCTGCGCGAGGCAAAAGTGGGTGACGGCAATGGCGTTCGCGGCTCGTGCGCCGACCACATGCACCCCGCGTTTCAGAAGCGGACGGGCAAAGGCTTTTACCGATCCGCCCGAGAAGAGGACCAATCGCAGGGCGGGAAAACGGTCGGGAGTCAGGAGCTCGTGCGGAGAACCCCAGCAGGTGAAAAGAACTTCGGTCTGCGCTGCTTCGTTCCTGTACTTCTCGATGTTGTCCGGCGTGAGCACCAACGGATTAAGTTGGGCGTGGCGGGCAATGCGTTCTCGGCGGGATTCGTCGAAAATTTTGTCGACCAAAGGACAGTCGACTCTGGCGAGAAATGAGGCGCGGATGGTTTTTGGAGAAGAATTCATGAGTAATTAAAAGAATCGGATTTCTCTACCGGGCGGCATCGGCGAAGAAGGGAACGACGTAGGGGCCTTCAGGAATTACCGCGACCTCGGCGTCACCGCTGCGGGCGATACTCCGGGCCACGGCTTCATCGATTGAGTCGATGATCTCGACGCCGGTAACGCGCCGCTCCTCGGCGGACAAGCCTGAGGTATAAAGTTGGACGTGACCGATCCTCATCGGCTTGAGCTGCATTTCGGTCTGCCATTCGTCGATGTCAGCGAGTTGTTTGCTCAAAAGCGTCTGCAAAAAAGCGTCGGGACCAAGATCGAGGAGACGGGCCTGCGCTTCGTGAAATTCTGGTGAACCGAGGCCTTCCGAGCATTCCGAGGCGATAATAAGAGTGCCACCCGGCGCGAGGATATCGAGGGGGGTGACCATGCCCTTGACCGTCTGGTAGTAGGTCTTATCGAGAGGGTAACCGGCGGCGGAAGTGACGATGGTTTGGAAGCGCCGGGGCACGTCGATCTCGGTCGCGCCACGGATGAACTCGACGGCAGCGAGATGGCTTTCAATGATTTCGCCAAAGGTGACGTGGACGAGATCGCGCTGCTCGTCGATGATGGTGTTGAGACCGTAAATTTCGCCGATCATCCGGATGATTTCGAGCTGTTCCTCGTGCAGTGGATTGCCGCCGAGATTGCACGAGCGGGCAAAAGGGTCCTCAATGAAGCGGGCGCTGTGGAAGGTGCGGATGGTCTCGGCACCGGCGACTCCGGGCGCGACGACTTTTCGGCCTCCTGAATAACCGGCCACGAAATGGGGTTCCACGAGCCCGGTGGCGATCTTGAGATCGGCTTCCATGAAGAGTCGATTGATTTTGACGGGGGTGCCGCGCGTTCTCGTCGATCCGAGATCGATCTGGTCAGCTTCGTTGCGCGCGAAATGATTTTCCACGCGGACGGTGGAAAGAACCCAGGGATCGCCGATGAGTTCAGCCAGTTCCGAGCCTTCGTTGGGGCGATGGAGACCGGTGGCCACCAGGACGCAGATGTTTTGCACGGGGATGCCGGATGCGATCATGTCCTCGATCATCGGACGGAGAAAAAGATGATTGGGAACGGGGCGTGTGATGTCGCAAACAAGGATGCAGGCGCTGCGCCGGCCCTGGGCCAGTGTCCGTAAGGAAGGCACACCGAGGGGCTGATCGAGTACATGGCGAATGGCCGCACGAGGATCGGCGATTTTTGGGAGAGCCGTTTTGCGGATGATGGTAGAGCGGGCCTCGCGCGGCAAGTGCACGGGCAGGTGCCCCTTGCCGTAGGAGATGTCGATCGTCTGCGAGTTCATGGAAGGTCTATATGCATTCATAGCCTACTTCAAATAGCCTGTCCATGTGTCGCCAACATGATAGATTTTTCGTGGAGCGATCCACGCATGGCCATGGAGTTATCACACAAGCAAAGTCGCCTCGAAAGACGCCTGCGCGAACTGGGCAGCGTGCTGGTCGCCTATTCGGGCGGCGTCGATTCGGCTTACCTGGCCTGGAGTGCGCAACAAGTTCTGGGCGATGCGATGCTGGCGGTGCTGGCCGACTCGCCGTCACTCGCTCGCCGGCACCTTGCGGAGGCGGTCACCTTTGCGGAGAGGCATGGTATTCCCCTGCAAATTCTTCGAACGGCCGAGATGGAAAATGCCGATTATGTGCGAAACGACATACAGCGCTGCTTCCATTGCAAGAACGAGCTTTTTACGGTGATGAGCGCGGCGCGGGAACGACTCGGTTTCGCGCATCTCGCCTACGGCATGAATCTTGATGATCGCGGTGATTTTCGGCCCGGCCAGAATGCGGCGCGGCAACACGGAGTCATCGCACCCTTGGTCGAAGCTGATTTGACGAAGGACGATATTCGGACGCTGGCCCGTGCGGCGGGACTGGAGGCCTGGGACAAACCGGCTTCAGCTTGTCTTTCCTCGCGGCTGGCTTATGGGCAGGCGGTTTCGCGCGAAGGGCTCAACCGGATCGAGCAAAGCGAGGATTATCTTTATGGATTGGGATTCCGCCAATTCCGGGTGCGCGATCACGGGGAAATTGCGCGGATCGAGATTGACCGGCGTGAAATGGCCGGAGCGCTGACGCCGGGAATGATGGAAGAGCTTTCCAAGAAATTTAAGATGCTTGGCTTTCAATATGTCACCCTCGATTGTGAGGGTTATCGTTCGGGATCGTTGAACGAAACTCTTTCCGCCTCTACCCTGTCGCATGCGAATCGCCTATCTTGAACCTTTTGCCGGGGTGAGTGGCGACATGCTGCTCGGCGCTTTTATCCAGGCGGGCGTTTCCGTGGATCTGCTGCGACAGACGGTTGATGCCTTGGCACTCGGTGCCTCGCTGGATATTCAGACGGTGGATCGCAGCGGGATTTCCTCGATCAAGGTGAATGTTCTCGTGGAGGGTCGATTGGCGGAGACGGCCCACACTCACAATCATGATCATTCTCATGGAGAGCACGGGCATCACCACGGATCAGGTCATCATGATCACGAGGGACATTCGCATCATCATGCGCACGAGGCGCGGGCTTTAAGCGATATTTTGACCCTGATCAAGAAGACTTCTCTACAGGAACCGGTGAAAGCCCGGGCTTCGCGCACGTTTGAATTGCTTGGCGCAGCCGAGGCGAAAATTCATGGCGTGCCGATTGAATCGATTCATTTTCATGAAGTGGGTGCGGTTGATGCGATCGTCGATGTAGTGCTCACCGTCGCCGCAGCGCATGCACTGGAAATCGATGCCTGGTATTGCTCTCCACTGAATGTGGGCGGCGGCACGATTGAATGCGCGCATGGCCGTTTTCCCGTTCCTGCTCCGGCCACCGCCGATTTGTTGCGCGGCGCGCCCACTTATTCTTCAGGCATCGCGATGGAATTGGTGACGCCGACGGGCGCGGCGTTGGTGCGGGCGCTGGATTGTCAATTCGGCACCGCCCCGGCGATGCGAGTAAGTGCGATTGGCTACGGAGCAGGCACGCGTAATCCTTCCGGCTTCGCGAATGTGCTTCGTTTAAGTGTAGGTGAGACAGAAGACTCTGCGAACAGTGCAGGCGAAGTTGTGACGGTGATTGAAACAGCGCTCGACGACCTGAGTCCGCAGGTGATTGCCTATGTCATGGAGCAGGCGCTTGCTTTAGGTGCGCTCGACGTGATGTGCTCGCCAGTCTTAATGAAGAAAAATCGACCCGGAAATCTTTTGACGATTTTAGCGGAGCGCAAGAATGTGGCGCGACTTGAGGAACTGGTTTTTCGCGAGACGAGCACGCTGGGCCTGCGCATCCGGGAAGAACGGCGCAGCATTCTCGATCGCAAACACGTTTCAGTGAAAACGGAGTGGGGAACGATTCGTGTGAAGGTCGCTTCGCGCGAAGGCCGCGAGTTTCATGCCGCTCCGGAATTTGAAGATTGCCGGAAGATCGCGGAAGAGAATGGCGTTCCTCTCAAGCGCGTTCAAGAGACTGCATTACAGGCTTATCGCCAAGCCGTCGTATGAATTCCGTTGCGTTGCTCGAGTTGCTCTCGGCTATCAAGGAAGGCAAAATCACTCCCGAACAAGGGATGCATCGTCTGACACATTGGCCCGGCGAGGACATTGAATTCGCCAACATCGATCATCAACGCGCATTGCGCACGGGACTGCCGGAGGTGATTTACGCCGCCGGAAAAACAGACGCACAAGTCGTCGAGATTTTTTCACGCATGGCGCGGCAGGGAGGAAATGTCCTGGCTACCCGTGCGACTCCCACAGCAGCGGAAGCGGTTTGCGCTCGCGTGCCAGGCGCGGTCTACAATCCGCTCGCTCGCACGATTGCTTTGCGACAACAGCAGACTCCCTCCGCAATTGGCCCGCTCGCCATTCTCTGCGCGGGAACGAGCGACCTGCCGGTGGCGGAGGAGGCGGTTGTCACGGCTGAGTTGCTTGGTCATTCGGTAGTGAAGATTGTCGATGTTGGCGTGGCGGGACTTCATCGATTACTCGCGCAACGAGAAAAGTTGGCGACAGCCCGCGCCATTATTGTCTGCGCGGGAATGGAGGGGGCACTGCCCACGGTTGTTGCTGGATTGGTTCGCGCCCCGGTCATCGCGGTGCCGACGAGCGTGGGTTACGGCGCTTCATTTGGCGGGATCGCGGCTCTGCTGGGAATGCTGAATTCGTGCGCACCCAATGTTGCGGTGGTGAACATCGACAATGGCTTTGGCGCGGCTTGTTTCGCCCACGCCATTCTCAGCAATCCTACTTCGTGAAGAAGCGACAATAGCTTTCGACGAAAACGTAGATCACGAAAAAGAGCGCCGTGATCCAGAACGTGGCGGGATAGCCGGTGACGCAATCCAGCAGAATTCCAATCCAGACCGCGATTACTCCCAAGATCACGGAAACAATAATGCCTGACCAAAAGGATCGGCAGAGACGCAGGGCAATTCCCGCCGGGGCGATGACCAGAGTGAAGACGAGAAGGATGCCCACGACCTGACTGGCCAGCGTCACCGAAATGGCGAGCACCGCCATGAAGGCCATGGAAAGCGCGGAGAGCGACAGGCCTCGCCCTTCCGCGAGGCGAGGCTGGATACTGGCGAAGAGAAGGCGGCGCGAAAAAATGGCGAGAGCACCGAGGCTCATAACCGACAGCACCGCCATCTTGATGATTTGTTCGTGAGACACGCCGAAGATTTCGCCGAAGAGAATCGCTTTCGCCTGCCCTGCGTAACCTGAGTAAAGCTTAAGAAACAAGGTGCCCAAACCCAGCGACATGGAGAGAACCATACCAATGGCCATGTCGCTACGATTCACTTTGTCTCCGGCGGCGCCCATACCTACGCCTGCGCCAACCGTGAGCAAAAGCATGCCTTCAAGAGGACTCAACCCCACAAGGGCCGCGCCAGCCGCCCCGGCAAATCCGATATGGGCCAGTGCGTGAGCGGCAAAGCCGGCGCTTCGGATGATAACGAAGTAGCCGACAATCGCGCCGAGAATGGCCGAGAGGGTGCCCGCGATAAGCGCGTTTTGGACAAACTCGTAGCTGAGATAAGTCGCGAGCGTGTTAATCATGGTCGTGATGGGCGCATTCGGTTTCGGTGACGCCGCCCTCCGATGAAACGACGAAGACGCGGTTTTGCGTCCGCACCACTTCGATGTCGGAGCCGTAAAGTTTCGTCAGGCATTCTGAGGTGACCACCTCGTCGAGTTTGCCCAGCGCGGCCCCGCCTCCTGCCAAATACATGACTCTATCCATGACATTGAGGAGCGGATTCATGTCATGCGCGACGAAAAGGACGGTCGTGTTCGTGCGTTCTTTTACCCGCGCAACACACTCGATGAGTAACCCTTGATTCTTGGGATCGAGGCTGGCCAGTGGCTCGTCCAGGACGAGAATCCGGGGATCGCCCAGAAGGGCTTGGGCCAGCATCACACGTTGACGCTCCCCGCCGGACAGTACAGAGAAGGGACGCTGGGCGTAACGCGCCGCATCGGTCACTTCCAGGACACGATCAACTTCCTGCCGTGATTTCTTGGAGGTCCACGGGATGCCCCAGCCATCTCCCTCGCAAGCGGCTTCGACCATGGACCGCGCGCTCAGCGCCGTTGAATCAAATGTCCCATGTCCTTGCGGCATATAACCGACCCGGCGGGCGGCCTGGGAAGGCAACAGGCCAAGGACTTTGATCGATCCGCGAGTGGGCGCTAATGTTCCAATGATACAACGCACCAGCGTCGTCTTGCCCGCCCCGTTGGGCCCGAAAATCCCGACGAACTCTCCCGCGTTAATCTCTGCGTTGATTCCGGATAAAATCGTATTACCACTTAGGGAAACGCGGAGGTCGGTAATTTGCAGGGCGGGAGTCACTGATGATTGTCTTGTTTAAGTTGATTCAACTTCAAGGCCGCTTTGACGTGCAGCAATTCGGTCAGCATCCACCCGACATAACTCTTTTGATCGAGCGGCTGGGTTTCAGTCACTCCCACGATAGGTATTTTTGCTGCCTGCGCAATTTTTTGCATGCGGTCTGTAGTTGGATCACTCACCTGGCTGTTATAAAAAAGAATCTTCACGGTCTTCGACTTGAGGCTCTTTTCAAATTCCGAGGTCTCATCTGCGGTCGGCTCCGCGTCGTTCATGATCTTCAGTTGAAAATCGTAATTAAGCATTTTAAAACCGAGCGCATCGGCCATGTAGCCAAACACGGGTTCCGTGGCGGTCACCTCGATCCCGGTTGCGTCCTTCTTGATTTGCGCGATCAGTTCGAGTTCCGGCTTCATTGATGCGTTGAAATCGTCGACCCGCTTCTGAAAGGAAATGGCCTGGTCGGGGCTAGCCTTGGAAAGCGCTTCCGCCAGCTTTGCCGCCAAGGCGGGCATGGTCCGGGGATCGTACCAGATGTGGGGATTGTCGCCCTCCTTGGCGCCAATCAGATCGGAGACCTTGATGACCACACGATTCGGCTTTCCACCAGTGGCAAGAAGCCGGTCCATCCACGGGTCGTAACTGATCCCGCTGTAGATGACGATGTCGGCATCCGCCACCGATTTTGCCGTCTCGGCGTTGCTGGTAAATTCGTGGGGATCCTGATTTGGGTCCGTCAAAATGCTACTCACGACCGCATTTTTTCCAGCGATCTGTTGAGCAATACCGCCGTAAAAGTTTTCGGCGGCAACAATTTTGAGCTCGTCGGCAGACGCGACAATGGCTGTTAACCAGAGGCCCGCAAGGCAGGCAAATAGGGGGAATTTTTTCATGAGGATTAAATTAGAAGGTTGATCCAGCAGCCTTCTTTTTACAAAAGACACAAGTTATTTGCAAGTAGTTCTTGCAAGGTGCTTGCGCTATGGCTAGCCATTCTCACATGCAACTTAATTGCGTTTACTCAAATAACCTCTACCCTCGCTGCGCGACCATCCTTCTTATCGCTCTCGCGGGCTTATTCCCTATCACTGCTCTGTCCGCTCAAACGGCGAACTCAAACCCAACTCCAGCGATTGCGGCTCCGGGCTCCTCCACCAGCCAGCCTATTCCGTTACCGGAGATCACAGTCGTTGGGCAATTGGACCGGGACCGTCAGGAAATTGTGCCCAGCCTCGGCGCTACGGAGTACACCGTCGATCAACAGGAGATTCAGGACCTGACAGCGGGCGATAATATTCCACTGAGCAAGCTGGCGCTCCGTTTTCCGGGAGTCAGCGAGGATTCCGCGGCATCGGGCAGTTTTCACGTCCGGGATGAGCATGCCAATGTGCAGTACCGGATCAACGACGTGCTAATTCCCGAGAGTATCACCAGCTTCGGTAGCCAGTTCGACACGCGTTTTGCCGAGAATGTCAGCCTGATCACCGGCGCATTGCCTGCACAATACGGATTTCGCACTTCGGGTGTTTTGGATATCCATACCAAAAGTGGAGTGCTCAACCCGGGAGGAGATGTCGAAATGTACGGAGGCAGCAATGGGACGCTCAACCCCAGTTTTCAGTACGGCGGTTCGCAGGGCAAATTGAACTATTATTTTTCGGGCAGCTACTTACAGAGCAATCTTGGAATCGAAAACCCAACATCGAGCGTGGATGCCATCCATGATCATACGGATCAATACCGGGGCTTTGCCTATCTTTCCTATGTCATCGATGATACCAGCCGCGTCAGCCTGATCGCGGGTGAAGCTTACAACCAATATCAGATTCCGAATACGCCCGGCCAGCCCGCCGGGACGGATGGCGCGGGCAATCCCTTTGTCATTCCGGGGGTGACTTCGTTCGATTCATCCAAGCTCAACGAATCGCAGCGGGAGCAGAATAGCTTCGAGGTCCTGGCTTATCAAAAGATCATGGACGATTTCAGCTTTCAGTTCTCCGTTTTCAATAGTTATAGCGGTGTCACTTTTTCGCCCGATCAATTGGGCGATCTTTTTTTCAATGGCGTCGCGGGGCAACTGGGTCGTAGCGTCATGTCGAACGGCGTGCAGTTCGATAGTAGTTATGAGCTTAATGAGAGCCATACTTTGCGCGGAGGTTTTTTTCTCAATGCCCAAGCCGCAACGCAAACCGCAACGACCACAGTCATCCCGGAAGATCCTACAACCGGGGCACAAAATGGTGTGCCCTTCAGCGTTTTCGACCGGGATTACCAGACGGCTTACAGCTACGGCATCTATCTGCAGGATGAGTGGAAAGTTACGAAGGCACTCACTCTGAATTATGGTGCTCGCTTCGATATCTATCAGAGCAGTCAGGTTTCGCAGAACCAATTCAGCCCTCGCGTTAATGCGACCTATACGATCGACAAGGACACGACGTTACACGGCGGTTATGCGCGCTATTTCACACCACCACCGTTAGAGAATATTCCTCAAGGCAGCGTCAGCCAGTTTGTGAACACGTCGAACGCGGCCACGCCCGGGCTGCCGAATGACGCGGTTCAGCCCGAACGCGCCAATTATTTTGACCTGGGCATCACGCATAACTTCACGCCCGCGTACCAAGTGGGCCTCGATGGTTATTTCAAGACATCCACCAATACACTCGATGACGGTCAGTTCGGAGCCGCGCCGATCCTGAGTGCCTTCAACTACAGCAAGGGGCAAATTTGCGGAGTTGAATTGAGTCAGAATTACACCAAGGGCGGTTTTCTGGCGTATGCGAATCTTGCCGTCGAGCAGGGCATCGGAACGCAGGTCAATTCCGCGCAGTCCGTTCTCTTTAGTGCGGCTGACTACAACTACATCGCGTCGCATTACATCTATCTCGATCACAGCCAGAGCTTCACCGGCTCGATGGGCCTGTCGTATGACATTTCGCAAACGGAGACGAAGCCTTATGTCGAAATGTTTTGCGGTAGCGGTCTTCGCACCGATGCAACGGATGCCAATGGAAATAATATTCCGAATGGTGGTTCCGTTC
>JABDHJ010000036.1 GCA_013285645.1 Verrucomicrobiota bacterium
TTGACGGTTCATTTCCCGAGAGATATTCCTCCATCCTCTCGATTTCAAAACCGTTTTGCGCGGCCAAGGCGTCTATTTCCATCGGAAATAAATAACGTATGGGATGTTCTTCATGAAAGGTGGTGAGTTGTCCGTTTTCTTTTGCTTCAGCCAGTATCGTGAAACGCACGGTGACGGTTCCTAAATTCGTATCCAGTTCCGGTTCCGCGATTCGGGTGAGCCGGGTGGTCGCATCTTCCACTCGCTTCACTCGCACCGACGGGCGCTCGGAAAGGACGGCCGGGCCATGCCAGACATCGAATAGAAACACCCCGCCGTTTTGCAAATGCCGGGCCGCATTGACGAACGTAGCCTGCAAATCGGCATTGCTGGTCTGATAACAAACGACATGAAAAAGGGAGATGACCGCGTCGAAAGTTCGTTCCAAATTAACCGAACGAATATCGCCCTGCTGGCAATCAAACATTCCCTTCTTGCCTGCCTGCGAGGAACCCGGAGCCTGAAGCTTCGCCGCAGCGACCATCGTTTCGCTTCTTTCAATTCCAAAAATATCGAGACCGTGCCCAGCGAGAAGACGACCATGCCGACCACTGCCCGAACCGAACTCAAGCACAGAGCAAACCGCAGGCGCGGCGTGGCGCAATAAGCGAAGGACGTATTCCGCCTCAGCAACGTAATCCTTGTCCGCGTACAGCAAATCGTAATACGCGCTGTAACGCCCAAAAACTTCCTCACTCATTCTGAAGTCTCCACGCCAAAATTTAGTTTGTCCGGCAGCTTGGTCAGGAAACGCAGCTTGTCCTGATCGCCCGCGTAAGGCCCCTGCTTAACCTCAAACATTTCGAGTTCCTCAAGAACTTCAAAGCCATGGCCTCCTTGCACCAACAGGATAACATCTCCAGCTTCCAAAATCCGGCTTTCACAATAAACTTGGTTTTCATCATAAAAATCGACGCGTAATTTTCCACGTTTGATCAGCAGGGTCTCCTGTGTGTAGTGCACTTCGCGAGCCACTGGTTTATGTATATGAGCGTCGATCAACTTGCCCGCCGGATGCCGCATATAGGCCAGCTGTTGGGATAAATCGTTGGAAGTAAAAAAGCTAATGCCCGGCTTATCATAACGATGCGAGATAATCAGGGCGAATAGACAACCCTGCTTTTGGATGGTTTCAATATTTTGCATGGTATGCGCGGTCAATGTTTAGTTAAAGAACTTGTCTTGCGGGACACTAGCCGTTTGAACACGCGAAGGAAGTCTTGGGGGCTCCTTTTCCAAAAAAGAAAGATCTTCGCGCGCCAGAGAATATAATTGAGCCTGAATCCGATGATATGTTCCAGACGGGGCCCCTTGAATAAGCCTCGATAACCGGTCTTCTCCAAATATTTAAAAAAATAGGAGTAACCCGGGAAAGGGCAAACAATCCACGGTTTTTCATGGGTGGTGTAATGCACGATCTTTGGATGATATAGTGTTCGCTTCCGATCAGCCATTGACTGCCCACTTTGTTCCCAAATCTTTGGGAAGAGGACAAATCGCATTTGATTCCAGACCGGATCAATTTCGGCCCATGAGTCATATAAAATGGCATTCATCCCGCCCTGATCCCACCACCATACGGAACCCTGATAACGTTTTAAGTAAGTGATAATGCGTTCGGTGATATTCTGCTCCCTCCAACACTTCAGGTTGATCAGCACGACACCACTGTTGAAATAGTGAGTCTTGGGAGGAATTCCCAACTCGGCATAATTAAACACCCCTTCGAAATCGGAAACATGCGCTATCTGGTCGCGAACGGCGTGGATCGCGCTGTCGTCGCGCATCGAATCGTAAAGCGGAGACAGGTCCGTAAGAATAACCATGTCGCAATCCAGATAGATAATTTTGTCGTAATGCTCCGGCAAAACACGCGGGGCAAGCAGGCGTGAGTAGACCTCGATGTCCGCATGATGGGTGATGGGCAGCCCCTGGAAAATCTCCAAGCTCGGAGAAAGCCAGTGCAATGAGGCAAGATCAAAGTCGGGACGATTTTCACGGAGGGAGATTTCTATCTTCCGACGATCCTCCTCTGGAAGATGAGTGGCCAGCACATAGATTTCGATTTCTCGTCCCTTGGCGTGATTGACCAAAAGCGAAACCAGCATCACACAAAGTGGCGCCGCAAAAACCGCATTGGCTGCACATAAAACCCGCACCGGCTCTGCTGAAGATAGCGTATTCTTTCCCGCGCGAGATTTGTGACTATTCATCCACTTTTAGCTAATTTAATTTTCGTCCGACCGCCTTTTGACCGAGATTCGGCTTCCGCTATTTCAAATAATTCTGGAAGCTGTCCGGCAGGGTGTAATCCCAATAATCTTTGCGCAATATCCATTCGAGAAGCCTTGGATCGCGACGAACTTCCCGGCGATGAAAATCATAGCCCTTCTTATAGGCCTTCGCGACGAGGTCTTTTAGAACTAGCAATGCTGTATTCTTGGGACGAAAAAAATTGACCATGAATTGCTTTACCGGGCGCAGTGGCGTTTTCCACGACCATGCCTGGCGGGAAATGCCTCGTTCCGCCCGGATTTTGGTGTAGGAATCGCATACGCCTTGGAAATAAGCGCGCTGCTGGAAGTAATCCTGTGTCAATCGTGAAGAGGGAACTTCATGTTGCACCGCCGCCTGAGGGTGGTACAGGGTCTTGCCGCCAGTCTTGAGAATTTTCAAACTCAGTCCTGTCTCGCCATCACCTTGGAAGCGTTGAAGCGACTTCGGAAAGCTATCGGGATGGAAGCCACCCAGATCAAACAAGGTCTTCCTTCGAATCGCATAGTTTAAGCCCCACACGAAAGTGGGGGTAATTTCCTTTGGACGTTCGCCCCCATCAAGAAGACTCAGCCAGCCACAAAAGCGCGCATCGTCGTTTTCGTGGTAAAAGTCCTGAAGCCACTCGGGTGGGGACGATTCAAAAATGGGATGCGATGGACCTCCCACGAGAACGACCGCCGGTTCCTTGAAGCCCTCTTTCAGTGCATTCAACCAACCGGCACTCATTCGCACATCGTCATCAATGAATGCGCAAATGTCTCCCTGACTTTCCAAGGCTCCCTTATGCCGCCCCGACAATAACCCGGGTATAGGTTCATAAAAATATCGCCAATTATGTTTTGTCGCCACAGCACGTATCGCTTCAAAGACTTCCCGCGTTCGGTCTGTTGAACCATTGTCGACGACTAGTACCTCAAAGTCGTCTGGAGAAAAATCGAGTTCCGAGATGGACTTCATCGTCCGATTCAACGCATCCGATCGATTGAAGGTGGGGATGATTATAGAGAATGTCATTGCTTGCCATCATGATAATCCTGCGTCTACGCGCTGCGCCTCAGTTTCGTTTAAAAAATTCCGGGCTTGCTCTACTCCAGAGCGACATGCCTCGTCGAAATCCCTTTCGATTGCCGACTTGCGGCGAGCGCGCCGCCATGATCTTGCATGATAAATCGTTGACGATAGCTTCGCGCTAAAAAAGTTGCTCAGAATGTCACCAAATGTTGAGGGTGGAGTCGATGAGAGGATAGGCTTACCGTGAAGGCAAGCCAAAAGCGCATCCGAAAAGGCATGTCCTTGGGCAATAGAGAGCAGGTATTGCTTGCCCACCCGCCTCTGGTCAATCAGATGGGTGATTTTCAGACTGGGAAACATACCCTTCCCCAAGCCAAGCTCGCAGGCTATCCAGGAGAACTCAAGGTCTCCACCCGAGTTTAATACCGATCCTCTTCGATCCAATTGAACTCGGATGGGACAACTTTGAACTACGGCAAGGTATCGCACAGCCACCTCGCGCCGGACGGCCAGTCCGGCCCCCATGGGTAAGTAGCCATCGTCCACAAAATTGGACCATCGGGCGGAGGGCAGTGAGCAAAGCGCCAGGCACGCCAAGCCTTCCGTATAAGGCCTTAACTCGGCTGTTGGCTCTTGTTCAAATTCCGGCTCCAGGATCCCAGCCCCTAAACAACCTAATTGTGAATGTTCTGCAACCAGCTTAAGCAGCACTTCAAGATAGTCCGCTTGCAATACATTATCGTCATCGACAAATAAAATGATTTCGCTTTGGGATTCCTCGATTCCTCGTAGTCGGGCCGGAGTCAGGCCAAGTTTTACCTCAAGGATGTGGCGAGCATAAGGATGCCAGGATAAGTCCCAAGCTGAGGACAGCGGCTCTTTGGACGCATTGTCAATAAGCAGTAATTCCCACCTCTCCTTTGGCAAGCTTTGAGCCTTCAAAGCATCGAGCACGCGTTTTAAATAGTCAAAACGAGGATTATGCGTGCAGATAATAATGGAAAGGTCAGTCATGGCATAGGACACTTTTATAGCTTGTCGTTATTTTATTTTTTTATGTCTAGCTAGTTTTTGGCTGCGTTTATGTTAAAATTGGCTGATAAATATTGAAATCACATGCCATGACACCGTCATTGGGGATTTCAGGAGTTTGGCGATTATCTTCATTGATAACTTCGATTTCAAATGCAGATTCAATCAATTCAAATATTTCCGTGGGATTGGCAAGCCATAGGCCAATTGGATAGCGTCCCGGTTTCAAGTGAAGTTGATGAATCTTTACATGCACTTCGTTTAGCCCCTTTTCCAAAAGAACAGCCTGTGCCAGTAGAAGACTATCTGCGTTTAGTAGCTTTTGAAACGAGGGACTATAGATCATTACGCTTAGGCTAGAAACTGATCTTTTAATATCTGACGATATACGCAGCTTGAATAGCAATTCTTTTCCAGATACCGGCAAGGAATGTGACTCGCCAGACGGCCCCAAGTAGGCTGCTGAATGAAAATAGACATTAGTCCGTCCTCCCTGGCGCGGGCAGGAGGCAATGTCAATCCAGGTTGCGGGTTGGCTTATTTCCGAGAATTGAGCCAGATATTTTTGTATCCCTTGATTGGTTGTTCCATCATATGCCTTATTCCCCTTGTTCAATATGATGGCCGATGAACAGAGGCGCGATATGGCAGACATATTATGACTGACGAATAGAACCGTCCGCCCCTCCTTGGTTGACACATCTTGCATTTTGCCCATGCACTTCTTTTGAAATTCCACATCGCCCACGGCCAGCACTTCATCGACGATAAGAATTTCCGGTTCCAGGTGCGCGGCCACCGCGAATGCCAGGCGCACATACATGCCGCTGCTGTAACGCTTCACCGGGGTATCAAGAAATTGTTCTATCCCCGCAAAGGCGACGATTTCGTCGAACTTTTTTCTGATTTCCGCCCGGCTCATGCCGAGGATGGCGCCGTTGAGGTAGGTGTTTTCCCGGCCAGTCAATTCGGGGTGGAAGCCGGTGCCTACTTCCAGCAGGCTGGCCACCCGCCCTTTGATCCGCACCCGGCCTTCCGTCGGCTCAGTAATGCGACTGAGAATTTTGAGCAGCGTACTTTTGCCGGCGCCGTTGCGCCCGATGATGCCGGTGACTTCACCCTGTTTGACATCAAAGCTGACATCCTTGAGCGCCCAAAAATCTTCCGCAGATGAAAATTTATCAAGCTGTGGGCGGCGGGAACGAAATAATCCCTGAAATTTCTCGGCAATCACGTCGCGAAGAGCGACGTAACGTTGACGTTCCGCCTGATGGTTGATGCGATAAACCTTGCCGAGATTTTCGACGGAGATGACGGATTGATTACTCATATGGGCTGGTGAAACCTAAATGATATCCACAAAACTCTTTTCCGTTTTCCGGAAGTACGAGATGCCGATGACCAGAAACAGCCCCACGATCACGAGGGAGAGAACGAAGCCGGGAAGATAAATGGGAGAGTTATCCCCCAGGATGGCCCAGCGGAACCCATCAATGACGCCGACCATCGGGTTAAGCGAATAGAGGATAAAGATTTTTTCGCCAAATTTCTCGCGAATCACGGAGCTGCTGAATCCAACCGGGCTGGCGTAAGTTCCGAATTGGATGATAAAGGGAATGATGTAGCGGAAATCCCGGTATTTGACGTTGAGGGCGGTAATAAGAAGTCCAGGCCCAAGAGCCGCCAGAAAGGCGATCCCGATAAAAAGCGGCAAGGTCAGGATATGCCACGAGGGGACGACCTGATACCAAATCATCAAGCCAATGAGGATAAGGAACGAGATAAGAAAATCGGCGAAGGAGGTGACCACGGCGCTGGCGGGAATGATCAGGCGGGGAAAATAAACTTTAGAGATCAGGTTCGCATTACCGACCATGCTCTGGCTGGTGGAGGAGAGCGCAGAACTGAAGAACATCCATGGAAGCATCGCGGCGAAGACCATGATCGCATAGGGAGCGCTTCCGACTGAATGAAGTCCGGCCACTTTATTGAAGATGATGGTCATAATGACCATGGTAAGGAAAGGCTGGATCAAGGCCCAGGCGATGCCGATCACCGTTTGTTTGTAACGGACGGAGATGTCGCGCAAGGCGAGGATAATGAAGAGCTCGCGATATCTCCACAGGTCGTGCCAATAGTTTTTCTCGGCCCGGCCCGCTTCAAGGATCAGGTCGAATTCGGCGCCTGCCTCAGCGGGAGGCATATCGGGTTGGATGCTCATGGAGAAGAGAAGGATCCGGGCAAGCTGCCGCACTTGGCCTTCCTGCAATTTTTGCGGGAAATCCTCGACCTGATCGTGATGTCTTTTTGCCGAGACAAGTTGAGTCTCCCCAAAGTGGGGCTAGGTGCCGTTGCCCAATATTTTCAAGACGAACGGCAACACGCGCCGGACATTTCGCCCCCAACTGCGAAGCATCTTGACCCGCGCGTTGATGTGTTTCCGTTGTTCGCTTGAAAGCTTTTGGGCGTGTGCCGTGATGCTGTCCAGACGGCTTTCACCGCCTTCAAAAGGCGTTAAAATTTGCTGACGAAGAAATCGTCCGGCCAGATTGCGCAATTCGGCAACCGCCTTGTAGTGACCGCGCCGCTCGCCCGCCACGTAAACTACCTGCACCGCGCCGAGATCCTGGAGATATTTCAGGCCTTGGCTGGCGGAGCCCTTGCTCAAATTGAGACGCTCGATCAGCGTATCCATCGGCAACGGCTCGTGAGAAATGAAGAGCAACCCGTAAATCTCGGCCAACGAGCGGGGCTGCCCCAGGGCGCGCGAGAATTGGACGAATATCTGGATGATTTCCACCTCCGCAGGGTTGAGTTGCGAGGCGGAGCCGTTTGTCCTGGCGCCTTCTTCAGATTTTTCGGTTAAAGCCACAGTCACCGGGCAGCTTTAGCATATGGCCTAGTTTGTTCAATATAAAATGAACAAAATAGAAAAACCATTTGGCCTTGTCCTCGATGCGAAGAAGGAAATCCATGGGCGGTGATGAATATGGGGTATTCACCCCATATTCATCACCGGACCCCTCTGCATTCTTGTTTCTATGAGCCCCCACGACTCACCCACGGAAAAGCAGCCCTCTCCAGCCAAATATTCAAGGCAAGCCGTTAAGGAAAATCCAAGAAACGGCAATCTTTGGGTAACGATATTCGCGTTATGGGTCCCCCTGGCGCTCACGCTCATTTTGGTCTTTCTGGCCCAGGAAGGCCAGCATGCCCGCGACCTCGATGCCCATTGGGTCTTGCATTCCGTCGAGGTAAAGGATCAGGTTGACCATCTCCATAATCTGATCGAGGACGTCGAAACCTGCGAACGAGGTTATTTATTGACCGGGGATATTAGCTACCTGACGGGCTATGAGAAAGCTCTCCAGGAAATTCCCGGCCAAAATCAGAGTCTCGCTCTTCTCGTTGCGGACAATTCACAGCAGGTGGCGGCAGCCGCGAATCTTCAAAGCCTCATTGCGGATAAACTGTCGGTAACGGCTCAATCGGTGTCACTGGCCCAACAGAATAAAAACTTCGACGCCATTCAACTTATGAAGAACGGCCAGGGCAAGTTGCTTATGGACGAAATACGTTCGCAGGTGGATGCCATGGAAGCAGAAGAGGATCGTCTGTTCATCGCGCGCGAAAACGCGTTCACCTCCCGGGTAACCGCCCAAAAGGATCTCATGAGCGGACTGGTGCTGGCGGACATCGCCCTCATCGTAGGATTGACGCTCCTCATGCGGCGTCTGCAACAATCGCGCGAAAAAGCAGGCACGGAGCAGGCAGAGGCCCGCGAGGAACATGCGATACGGGCCTCCGAAGTCCGTTACCGAAGACTCTTTGAAACGGCGCAGGACGGCATTCTTATTCTCGATGCTGAAAGTGGGCAAGTGGTGGACGCCAACCCATTCATGAAAGATTTGCTCGGTTACTCGCAGGAGGAATTTCTGGGGAAAAAACTGTGGGAAATCGGCCCTTTCAAAGGCGAGGCCGCTTCCAAAATCGCCTTCGCCGAATTGCAACACAAGGACCGTATCCGCTACGAAGGTCTACCCTTGGAAACCAAGGAGGGCCGACGCGTCGAGGTGGAATTCATCAGCAATGCCTTCCTCGTGGACAACCACCGACTGATTCAATGCAATATCCGTGACACAACCGAACGGAAAAAAGCCGAGGCACGGACCGAACAGGCCAACATCAGGACAGACGAGGCCAATACCCGAACCGATCAAGCGAACACGAGAACCGAACAGGCAGAAGCGCACGGCGAAGAGGTGGTACGCGCCTCCGAGCTTCGTTACCGCAGATTATTCGAAACGGCCCAAGACGGCATCCTCATTCTCGATGCCGAGAGCGGGCAAGTGGTGGATGCCAACCCGTTCATGAAGGATTTGCTCGGTTACTCGCAGGAGGAATTCCTTGGAAAAAAACTGTGGGAG
This sequence comes from Verrucomicrobiota bacterium, assembly GCA_013285645.1. Classification (GTDB taxonomy): domain Bacteria; phylum Verrucomicrobiota; class Verrucomicrobiia; order Methylacidiphilales; family UBA1321; genus JABDGH01. Next base: position 8,787 of record JABDHJ010000036.1, read on the forward strand.
ATCGGCCCTTTCAAAGGCGAGGCTGCTTCCAAAATCGCCTTCGCCGAATTGCAACACAATGACCGCATCCGCTACGAAGGTCTGCCCCTGGAGACAAGAGACGGACTGCGGGTCGAGGTCGAGTTCATCAGCAACGCCTTCCTCGTGGACAACAATCACCTGATCCAATGCAATATCCGCGACATCACGGAGCGGAAAAAGTCAGAGCAACACCTGGCCCTGCTCAATACTTGCATCTCCAACCTCAACGACATTGTCATGATCACGGAGGCCGAACCCATTGTCGAAGAGGGGCGGAGGATTATTTTCGTGAACGAAGCGTTTACGCGCATCACGGGTTATTCGTCGGCGGAAACGCTCGGAAAAACCCCGCATTTTCTTCAGGGGAAAAAGACCGATCCGCATATCCTGGCGGAAATCCACCAAGCCTTGGAAGAGAGGAAACCGATCCGGCGGCAAGTTGTTAATTATGCGAGGGACGGAACGGAATTCTGGGTGGATATCGATATCGTTCCCATTTTTGATGCTTCGGGCAAATGCGCCCATTTTGCCGCCGTCCAACGCGACATAACCGAGCGGAAACAGACGGAGGAGGCCCGCAGGACGGGTGAGGAGCGCTACCGCACCCTCTTCGATTATGCGCCGGACGGCATTCTCATCTCCAATTCCAAAAATACTTACATCGACGCCAACACGAGCATTTGTCGAATGCTCGGGTACACCCGCGACGAACTGATCGGGCGGCATGTCTCGGACATCGTCGCCATATCGGAGATGCCTCACATGGGCGAGGCGCTCAACCTGATCGAAGCCAAGTCCGATCACCACCAAGAGTGGCATTTTCGACGCAAGGACGGCTCGACCTTTGAAGTGGACATGATCGCGACGTTGATGCCAGACGGGAATCTGCTGGCGATGATCCGCGACATCACCGAACGGAAGAAGAATGAAGTGCGCTTTCATCAGTTGGTGAATTCCAACGCACAGGGAGTAGTCTTTTGGAACATAAATGGCGGAATCACCGGGGCCAACGATTCCTTTCTTCAAATCGTGGGCTATACCCGCGAGGACCTGGAGGCCGGGCGCATCGACTGGATGGCGATGACACCGTCGGAGTACAGCCATCTCGACCGTCGTGCGCTTGACGAAATCGCGGCAAAAGGGACCAGCGCACTTTACGAGAAAGAATTCATCCGTAAGGATGGCTCGCGCGTGCCGATTCTTCTTGGCTCGGCGGGCTTTAAGGACAACCCGGACGAAGGCTTTGCTTTCGTGCTGGATCTCACCGAACGCAAGAAACTCGAACACCAATTTCTCCGAGCCCAGCGAATGGAAAGCATCGGCACCCTGGCGGGCGGCGTCGCGCACGATCTGAACAATATTCTGGCGCCGATCGTGATGTCCATCGACCTGCTTAAGATCTCGGCGACCGATCCCCAGGCCAGGAGCATCCTCGAGACGATCGAGGTGAGCGCCAAGCGCGGCACCGATATCGTGCGGCAGGTGCTTTCGTTCGCGCGCGGACTGGAAGGCGAACGGATCGAAGTCCAACCCAACCACTTATTGAAGGACTTGGAAAACATCATCAAGGATACCTTTCCAAAAAATATTCGGCTGCACTTCACCATTCCCAACGACACGTGGGCCATTTTGGGCGATCCCACGCAGGTGCATCAAATTCTCCTCAACCTCTGCGTCAACGCCCGGGATGCCATGCCGGGCGGCGGCATTTTAAGCATCAATGTCGAAAACGCCATACTGGACGAGCACTACACCGCGATGAATATCCAGGCCAAAGTCGGGCGTCATGTGAAGATCAGCGTAACCGATTCGGGAACCGGTATGCCGCCGGATGTTGTCGATAAAATCTTTGAGCCCTTCTTTACGACCAAGGAACTTCATAAAGGAACCGGCCTGGGCCTGTCGACGGTCATGGCCATCGTGAAGAGTCATACTGGCACCATCAATGTCTATAGCGAGCCGGGAAAAGGCACGACATTCAAAGTGTACCTTCCTGCCATGGAAATGTCGTCTGGAGCGCGGAAGCAACAGTCGGAACAGGCCAGCCTGCCGCGAGGAAACGGCGAGAAGGTGCTGGTGGTCGATGACGAGGCTTCGATTCTCGCCATCACCAGCCAGACGCTGCAGGCGTTCGGCTATCGCGTTTTGACCGCGACGGATGGAGCGGAAGCCGTGGCCCTCTATGCCCAGCATCGTCACGAAATCGCCGTCGTCCTCACGGATATGTCGATGCCTATTCTCGATGGAGCCGCCACGATTCGCGCCCTGATGCGAATCAATCCGGGGGTCAAGATTATCGCGGCAAGCGGCCTGATGGCCAATGGCGGCCTGGCCAAATTTTCCGGAGAGGGCGTCAAACATTTCCTGACGAAACCCTACTCCGCTGGTACCTTGCTCACGGTTCTGCGGGCGATCCTGGATCAAGCCTGAGTGGCCTGCCGTTATTTACGTTATTCCCCGGGTCGTGAATCGAGGGTTTGGTCCTGGATCATTCCCACAAATTCCTTCAATTCCTTTTCGCCCAGCTCCGAAACGGCGAGATAATTCATTCCCGATTTGGCCCAGCCCACGACGTGATAGCCATTTTGATTGTAGAGATGGTCATGCAGCGCGCTCGGCCCCGAAGGCCAGATGAACAGGTTGATATAATGCTTGCGGCGCTGATAAATGATGGCGGCGACATTGCGCTGGCCCAAAACGTCGAGCCTTCCACCAATGAGCGGATACCCGGACGGGCCGAGATCGACCACTTGCGGCGAGTAATCGAGCTTGCCCGCAAACCACGGTTTGACCGTGTGCTGGTCAGTCGAGGCGACATCCATGAGGTGATTGACTTGTAACGAGCGGACATGATTCGCCACCGCTTCCTGGTCGAGTTCCGGGATTCTTTGCGTTGAGAAAAGGCCGGCCGCCAAGATGACGATCACGGCAACGGCGATCGCCAAGCCGGAAAACGCCCACGTCGGCGAAAAATGCTTCCACCATGAAGTTTCCATCGGAGAGGATTTTTCTTCCCGCAGTGCAGCCTGAATGCGGGTCTTCAGAAATGGCGAAGCCTTGAAACGAGGAGTCTCCGCGCTGATAAGTTCAACCAACTCCTGTTCTGCGACCAATTTTTGCTGGCAGGACGGGCAACCCGCAAGGTGCTCCTCCAGCTTCAAACAAGTGGCCAGGTCGAGTTCGCCGTCCCGGTAAGGACCGAGCAATTTGGCAGCTTCGTCGTGATTCATGAGAGAGACTCCTTGGCCTTTGCAGCAACAATCTCGGCGCGCAATCGTCCCCTCGCCCGGGCCAGTCGCGACATGACCGTACCAATGGGGATTCCCACAACGGTGGCGATTTCCTTGTAAGCAAGACCTTCCAAGTCGTGCAGCACAATGATTTCGCGAAATTCCTCCGGCAATTTTTCCAACGCAACATGCAAACTTTCCGCATTCGCTTTTTGTCGAAACGCCTCCTGCATTTCCGATTCACCCACCGTCTGGTGGATTTCTTCATCAAAAGGCTCGGGCGTTTCCTGACTCCTCAATTTTTTGATCATCGTGTAACAAACGTTTCGTAAAATCGTCATAAACCAAGCCTTGCCATCCCCACCGCGAAAGCGGGCGAAGGCCTTGTGAGCGCGCATGTACGCCTCCTGCACGGCGTCCTCGGCGTCCTGGTCATTACGCAGGAGCCAGCGGGCGAGGTTATAGGCGGCATCGAGATGCGGCAGGAAGACCTGCTCAAAGTTCGGCTGACTCAGATTTTCTCCCGCATCACGATATTGCTCCACTATATATATACCGTTTCTCAACGAGTTTTATTCCCGGAAAATTCTTTTTTTCTTCATGGAATAAATCAGGCCCCCGGCAGGTATGGCATTAGGAAGACCCATGACGGGCTTTCATCCTCCCAGATATCCAACCCCAAAAACAGGACGAATTCATATGACTAAAAACGACATCATTCTACACGACACCAGCCGCGATGGCATCGATCGCCGCGGCTTTCTTAGCTGCATGGGCTGGGCTGGCACGGCGGTGGTCTGCTCTCTATATGGAGGCATTCTCACCTCGCGTGCCTTGGGCGATGTCCTAGCTAATCCGGGAGCGATTGCGGGAGCGACACTCAACTTCGTCCAGATCAGCGATTCCCACATCGGTTTCAACAAGCCCGCCAACACCAATGTCATCGGCACCTTTCAGGAAGCGATCACCCGTATCAATGCACTGCCCCAGGCACCCGAATTCATGCTGCACACCGGCGACCTGAGCCATCTCGCCCAAGCCGATGAGTTCGACACGGTCGAGCAGATGCTCAAGACCGCCAAGTCCTCGCAGGTTTTTTATGTGCCCGGCGAACACGACATCCTCAGCGACAACGGCGCGCAATATCTGCAACGATTCGGCAAAGGAACGCAGGGCAACGGTTGGTACAGCTTCGATCAAAAGGGCGTTCATTTCATCGGCCTGGTCAACGTCTTCGGCAAGACTGAACAAAGCCTCGGCATTCTCGGCCAGGACCAACTCGACTGGCTGAAAAAAGACCTCGCCTCGCTTTCAAACAGTACGCCGATCGTCGTCTTCGCCCACGTACCGCTCTGGGAAGTTTACGCGCAATGGGGCTGGGGCACCACCGATGGTGCACAGGCGCTCGACATGCTCAAGGGATTTGGTTCCGTGACCGTTCTCAACGGCCACATTCACCAGGTCGTGCAAAAGGTCGAGGGGAACATCACGTTCCACACGGCCCGCTCCACCGCATTCCCTCAACCCGTCGCGGGCACCGCGCCCAAGGGAGGGCCGATGGTCGTGCCCGCCGATCAATTGCGTAGCATGCTGGGACTGAGCAGCGTCACTTACACCGAGGTCGATCATCATCTCGCCTTGATCGATTCGACACTGGCTTAAAGGAAAATTCAAATCACGCCAACATGACGATCGATCCCGCCCTCTGGCCGAAACTGCACGGTGCCAGTGTCCACTTTCCGGTGGCGCTGGCGATGGCGGCGGCCCTCTTCGACGGCTTGGGCTATGTCTGGCCCAAGCCGTCGCCGCTCAAGACCAAGCTTCAGTCCGCCGGTTATTTTACGATCATCCTCGGAGCACTCGGCACGTTTCCCGCCGTGCTTTCCGGGCTCTTCATGACGAAGGGAGAAGTGCTGGGACACGACGCCCTGCTCTTTCATCACCTCTTCGTCTGGCCCGCGTTTGCCGGGTTGGTCGGGCTCGGTGTCTGGCGCGTGATGATGGATGACAAAGCCTCCCCGCGCAGTTTCATCGCCTATCTCACCGTGCTCTTTCTCACCGCAGGCCTAATGGCGGGTGCGGGATACTGGGGCGGTGAAATGATTTTGAATTCCTAGGCCACGACCATGAATCTTTCGCTGGAAGGAAAAGCCCTCATCTCGGCCCTCTTGGTTGCTTCGTTGTCGCTTGGCGCAGCAGGATTGGCGGCCATTTCAATCAGAGCGATGCCAAGTTCCAACGCGGCGATAACGGCTTCGCCAGAAATTGTGACCACGCCCGAACTTGCCGTCCAGGGGCGGGAGTTTTTTGGCACGAGTTGCTCAGAATGTCATGGGGATGATGCAACCGGAGACGAAGGCCCCAATCTCCACAACCTTTCCATCAGCAACGCCCGCATCGCCCATACGATCAAAAACGGGATCAAGGGAGAAATGCCCACCTTCGCCAAAAAGTATGACGATAAACAGATCGCGGCCTTAGTGAGCTATTTGCGGTCTCTGCATTGAGACCTTCGCAACTGCTTTGATTTACGACAAAATAATATCAACACCAACGAGATTGGCGCTGAGCCGATCCACCAGCGACGGCGAAAATCTTTTCCAGCCTTTACGGGGATGAGACTTCCCCATGACGGCCTGCGTAATGCCGTAATCGCGAGCAAAGGAGGTCAGGGCGGCGACGATGTCGTTGCTCTTTAAAATCAGGACGGTGCCCCCCATCTTTTGGGCGATCTCCAACGTATCGGTGAGCCGGCGATGCGTCTCTGCGAGAATTTTGTCCGGCGCTTCCTGGTTCGTCCGGACATAGACGACATACCACTGGGCATTGAGCTGATTGGCCAACCGGGCTGTTTTGCGCAAAAGCGTTTCAGGATGCGGCCCCCGACTGCTGATGGCCACCATCACTTTGGCCATGGAACTGGGCTTGTTAGTGTCCGGTCGGAGCATGCGTTGGCGACGATCCAGAAAGTTGGCGACTTCACTGAAGGTTATCTCCCGCAATCGGGTAAGATTCGATTCCGTGAAGAAATTCGCCATGGCCCGCTCCACCCGGTCGGGAGCGTAAATTTTTCCCGCCTTGAGACGATCGATCAAATCCTCGGCAGGAAGATCGATGTTGATGATCTGATCGGCCTCGGCGACAACCGAGTCGGGAATGCGTTCCTTGACTTTGGTGCCGGTCGCCACCTCGATCACATTATAAAGCGATTCCAAATGCTGAACGTTGAGCGTGGTGATGACACTGATGCCGGCTTCGAGCAACTCTTGCACATCCTCATAGCGCTTTTGATTTTTACTGCCGGGCGAATTGGTGTGTGCAAATTCATCGACGAGAACGATGGTGGGTTTGCGCTTGAGGATCGCAGCGAGATCCATCTCCCGAATCTCGATTCCATGATACGGCGTAACGCGCGGCGGAATGATTTCCAGCTTATCAATTTGGGCCGTGGTCTCGGGACGGTCATGAGGCTCCACATAACCAATGACGACATCGACGCCCCGATTCCTCAACCGGTTACCCTCGATCAACATCGAGTAGGTTTTGCCCACGCCAGCGGATGACCCGAGATAGACCTTCAGCTTTCCCCGGGCCTGCCTCTGGATCAGGTGCAGGAAGTCTTCCGGGCTTTGCCGATTATCAACTGGGGGCTCCTTCTCCATATGATCTTTATAGCACCCGTTACTTTTTGAGACAGGCTCAATCGTTCTTTTGAGCACCGACCGTTGAAGAGAGCTGAGGCGTTCGAGGTTTTGGAGAAACCCTGCGGGCGGGACGTTTGGAAGTCTTATTCAAGACCCGCACTTGAGGAAATGCCTTTTTACTTTTCGCGTAATAACAGATTTCGATCAACGTCGGCCACAGGTCAAGAGACCCCTTGAACTGACTAATGACGTCATCAACCATACGGGTCACGTTTTGCTGGAAAAAATCGGAATCGAATCCGTAAAACGCTTTTTGGAGACTGTCCGCAAAAAACTCGATCCCCATTTTACGCTCTGTGTCCCGCGCCGATTTTGCGGCTGTTTTGGCCCGTTGATAAAGGGCCCGGATACGATCCAGAATCTGCGTCGCATCTTCGATGGTAACTTCTCCTTCGTAGCCAAACTCAATCCCAAGATCGCTGGTTTTGCGCAGGCTATCCTTGATTTTCCGTTTCAAGAGATTGGATATCTCTTCGTTGAAAATCTCCGCAGCCGGCGGATTCCGCATGTAGTTGCTTTTCGAATGAAACTGAACCGAGTCAACGTGAGCGGCGACAATTCCCTGCCGCTGAATCCACAGACGATAGATGTAATCTTCAAATCGTAATCGTGTGGGAAAGAAAGGCGGCAACCCAAACTCGTTATCGTATCCCCCAACTCCGCAGTCCATGCGCCAATTCTTATTGGTAACCACAGGGCGAAAGTTCACCAAGGCATAATAGTCGTTCAGCTCGTTGATCCCAACTTGGTCTTCATTCTGTAAGTAAAGATCCACGAAATCGACCGCATCGATGTCGTTTGTGCCCGTGCGAAAAGTCTGTGCGATCTTCACGATGGCATTTGGCGGAATCCGTCCAGCCTTGAGAAAAAGAGAGTTTTCCCGGGTGACGCCAAGGGTGGCGTTTGTCTCGAGATCCATGGCGGTATCGACGACATATTCACCCTGCAAAAAATTCCGCGGCAAACTTTTCACCGGTCGGCCAAGAACGTCATAGAAACTCGACAGGATATCAAAAGCTTTGTCGGAATAACCAGGCGCGTCCGGTTTGACTAATTTTCCACGACTAATCTCGGTTTCGGAAAGCGATTCCGGACTATCTTCAATAAGGGCATACGGACGCATGTCGTCGTCGGAACTGACGAGCAATTCCCCGAGCGTATAAATCAACGTGAAATTCCGGTTCCCACCGTAACTAGGCCGAAAAAGATTGCGCACGAGAGGTTCCAGTCTCGTGTTATTGACGCGCTTGTTGACGAGTTGGATGAACGCCTCCTTTTCGCGCGGACCGACGTAATAGAGTTCGTTCTGCGTCTGGGTCTGTTCCAGTAACGAATAATATTTCTTCTGGGTTGCGGGGCTGGAGTCGTCAAAAACCATCAACTTGACGATGTGACCGTTCGTCGAAAAATTTTCGTCGTAAGCCTCGACCGTTTGGGGAACATCCCGCAATCGATAAGTCGGCACGGCGAAAGTCAGGGGGATGTCATGCATGAAAATAAGTATTACCGCTGCCCGGGCTGGATGCCCGGATTGCTTGAAACGCAACGCCCTTTTCTGGCAAAGGGCGTTGCGCCAAGCGACTTGCCTGTCTCTCCTCCTTACTTGAACTTACCGTCCAAGGCCAAATTGAGTTTGACGATGTTGACGCCGGGCTCACCCAAGATGCCGAAGTCGCGTCCGTCCGTGCACTGATCGACGAGCTTTTTCAGATCGTCTTCACTCATGCCCCGGGCCTTGGCGACGCGGGGAAGTTGAATCAACGCATTGTTGATGCTGATGTGGGGATCAAGTCCGCTACCCGAGGCGGTCACGGCATCCCCAGGGACGAGTTGCGTATCCGGAAGATTATTCGCCTTCCGATAATCAGCCACGCGTTGCTTGACCGCATCATGCAGCGCTTGCGAGGTCGCACCATAATTGCTGCCACCCGAACTGGTCGAATCGTAGCCTTGCCCAGCCGCCGAGGGACGCGGATTGAAATACTTATCCGCGCTGAAAGTCTGTCCCAAAAGCGTGGAGGCAATGGGCTTGCCATCGCCGTCCAGGACGAGACTGCCATTGGCCTGCTTAGGGAAGAGCAACTGCCCCGCGCCAAAGACAACGAGTGGATAAATCCCGCAGCAGATTATCAATAGGACAAGCGTGACGACAACCGACGTTTTAATTTCTTTCAGTATATTCATAAGAATTGGGTTTAGATGAAGTGAAGCGACGTAATGATCACATCAATGACCTTGATGCCGAAGAACGGGGCGATGACGCCGCCGACCCCGTAGATCATCAGATTTCGCTGAAGCAGCGCCATGGCCGGCATCGGCTTGAATTGAACACCTTTCAACGCGAGCGGAATGAGCAGGACGATGATCAACGCATTGAAGATCACCGCACTGAGAATGGCGCTATTCGGGCTGGCCAGATGCATGATGTTGAGCGGCGCTACCACCGGAAATGCGACCATCAGCATCGCAGGAATAATGGCGAAGTATTTGGCCACATCGTTCGCGATACTAAAAGTCGTCAACGCGCCGCGAGTCATCAGGAGCTGTTTGCCGATCTCAACGATTTCGATCAGCTTGGTCGGATTGGAATCGAGATCGACCATGTTACCCGCTTCCTTGGCGGCCTGCGTGCCGGTGTTCATGGCGACGCCCACGTCAGCTTGCGCCAGGGCCGGAGCATCATTGGTCCCGTCGCCGGTCATCGCGACCAAACGACCGTCCTGTTGCTCCTTGCGAATCAACGCGAGCTTGTCCTCCGGTGTGGCCTGAGCCAGAAAATCATCAACGCCCGCTTCCTTGGCAATCGCCCTCGCCGTTTGCTGATTATCTCCCGTGATCATCACGGTGCGAATCCCCATGGCACGGAATCGGGCAAACCGATCAGCCAGGCCGCCCTTCACGATGTCTTTAAGATAGATCACTCCATAAACCGTCGAAGCATTTGCAGACTTGGAAGTGTCCCGCGTCGCGACGACCAGAGGGGTGCCACCGAGCTTCGAAATCTCATCGATTTTGTCCGCCACTTCCCGTGCAAAATTTCCTCCCACATAGTTGTTCACCGATTCGGCCGCTCCCTTGCGATACTGGACGGAACCGAGATCGACACCGCTCATGCGGGTCTGCGCCGTGAAAGCCACAAAGGTGGCGTGCGGTAAATCGTGCAGACTCTGCACACGCACACCCTGTTGCTTGGCCAGGACAACGATGCTGCGACCCTCCGGCGTTTCATCCGCGAGCGAAGCCAGTTGCGCCGCGTCGAGCATGTCCTTCATCACAATTCCGGGCGCGGGAAAGAATTCCACGGCCTGGCGATTTCCCAAAGTGATCGTACCCGTTTTATCCAACAAGAGAACGTCGACATCACCGGCGGCCTCCACGGCACGACCGCTCATCGCTAGGACGTTCTTCTGCACCAACCGATCGATGCCCGCGATTCCGATTGCGCTGAGCAATCCACCAATCGTGGTCGGAATGAGACAGACCAGAAGCGACACCAAAACGGTAATCGAGAAGGTCACCTGCGAATAAATTCCGAACGGCATCAAGGTCACGCAAACGACCAGGAAGATAACGGTCAAAGCCGCGAGCAAGATCGTTAGCGCGATCTCGTTCGGCGTCTTCTGCCGCTTGGCGCCTTCCACCAGACCGATCATGCGATCAAGAAAGCTATGCCCCGGATCGGCCGAGACGCGGATCTTGATTTCGTCGGAAAGGACCCGCGTTCCACCCGTGACCGAACTCCGGTCGCCACCCGCCTCGCGAATGACCGGGGCCGATTCACCAGTGATGGCCGATTCATCCACCGTGGCCGCACCTTCGATAATCTCGCCATCACTGGCAATGATTTCTCCGGCAGTAACCACGATGACATCGCCCTTGCGCAGGATCGAGGCCTCGACTTCCTCCGCCGAACCGTTTGTGCGAAGGAGCTTCGCCACCGTTTTCGTGCGCGATTGCCGCAGCGCATTCGCCTGGGCCTTGCCGCGCCCTTCCGCCATCGCCTCCGCGAAGTTGGCGAAAAGGACCGTGAACCAAAGCCAGATCGAGATCTGGATGGTGAAGGCCTTCGGTTCTTTGGAGGCAAAAATTTCGGCGGTCGTCACCGCCGCTCCAACCATGGTCACGAACATGACCGGATTTTTGATCATCACCAGGGGATTCAGTTTTCTGAACGAATCGCCCAAGGCGGGGACCACAATTGCAGGATCAAACAGGGAACGGGTTTTAGTACTCATAGAGAATTAATTTTAAAAGTTGAGCGTTAGAATAATTTGTTTCCAGCCAACATGAGGAAGTGCTCCACAATTGGGCCGAGGGCCAGCGCGGGCAGAAAGTTCAGAGCGCCAACGAGCAGGACGGTACCAATGAGAAGGAACGTAAACGTCGCTCCCGAAACAGGGAACGATCCGGGTCCGGCCGGAATAAGTTTCTTCGCCGCCAACGAACCCGCGATGGCCATGATCGGAACGATCATCAGAAAGCGCCCAATCAACATGCCGATGGCGAGCGTCGTATCATACCAATAGGTGCTCGCGGTCAGGCCGGCAAAGGCGCTACCATTATTGCCCGTGACCGAGCTGTAGGCGTAGAGCATTTCGCTAAAGCCGTGCGGCCCTTGGTTGTTGAGTCCGGCCTTGCCCCAATCGCTCACGCAGGCCCAGGCCGTGAAGCCCAGGATGTCCATCGCGAGAACCAGAAGCACCAACATCGACATCTTAACTTCGAAGGACTGGATTTTCTTACCGAGATACTCAGGCGTGCGGCCCACCATCAAGCCCGCGATAAAAACCGCGACGATGACGAAAACCAGCATCCCATAGAGACCCGCTCCGACGCCGCCAAAGACGACCTCACCCAGCTCGATATTGAACAAGGGAACCAGGCCGCCCAAGGGCGTGAACGAATCATGCATCGAATTGACCGCGCCGCAGGATGCGTCCGTTGTAATCGTGGCGAAGAGCGCGGAATTGGTGATGCCAAAGCGGACTTCCTTCCCCTCCATATTACCGTCGGCGGGATTGACTCCCAATTGCGTCAGGATCGGATTGCCCGCCGCCTCGTAATGCCAGCAGATGAAAAATCCGGCAAGAAACAGGAGAGCCATCGCCGCCCACACGGACCATCCGTGGCCGGGACTTTTCACCATCCGCCCTAGATAAAAGGTCATCGCGCTTGGAATCGCGAAGATCGAGAGCATCTGGATGAAATTTGAAAAAGGTGTCGGGTTCTCAAACGGATGGGCCGCATTCGCGTTCGTGTAGCCACCACCATTTGTTCCCAACATCTTGATGGCCATTTGGGAGGCCATCGGGCCTTCCGGAATCGATTGCGTGTCCACCACCTGAGGCACCGTGATCGCATTGCCCTGGGCATCCTTCATCGGATTTCCATTGGCATCGTTCTTCGGCACCTGAATCGTCTCCTTCTCCGTCAAGGCGGCCGCATCATAAGCTTTAAAATTCTGAATCATCCCCTGGGAGATCAGGAAGATGGCAAAAACCAAACAAATCGGCAGAAGCAGATAATAGGTGATGCGCACCAGGTCGACCCAGAAATTACCCACGGTGTCGGCGCAATGACGCGCAATACCACGGACTAGCGCCGCCGCGATCGCGATGCCGACTGCCGCAGAAAAGAAATTCTGACTCGCGAGCGCCACCATCTGCGAGAGATACGACATGGTCGATTCACCACCATAACTCTGCCAATTGGTATTCGTCGTAAAGCTCGCCGCCGTATCGAAGGCGAGGTGATCGCCCACTGCGGAAAAGCCCTGCGGGTTGAGCAGGTGTTGCAACGGGAGCAACGCTTGCAGGCGCAGCATCGCGTAGGTCACCAGCATCGTGACGAGGCTGAAAATCAGCATCGAAATCGTATACTGCTTCCAATGCTGTTCCTTGTTGCGATCGACTCCGCCAAGTCGATAGGTGAGTCGCTCGAACGGCCCCACGATGGGGTCGAGCCAGGTGCGTCCCCGGGCGTCGAGCACTTGAAGCAGGTACAAACCCAGCGGCTTCGTGATTACTAAAAGCAGGCCCAAATAAAGAGCCAACTGAATCCATCCCAATGTAGCGTTCATATATAAATTAAATTTAGAACTTCTCCGGCCAGATCATGGCGATGAAGAGGTAAACCAGTAGTCCGAGTGAAATAAGTCCGACGATGAGCATGTCCATAAATGTTTCCTTAGAGCCGTTCGCACCATTCCGCATAGGCGATACAAATAATGAAAAAGAGCACGCTGGCTCCGACGAAAATGACGTCCGTGTTTCCGGTGAATAAGATGGCAACGGCGAATAACAGACTAACTACGCCGGTGACGATGGTTCTTTCTTTCATAATGTTTCCTTTTTGTTGTTAAAATCAGACCAGGGCGGGAATGGTGAAAAAGAATTCACTACCCTTTCCTTCCTCGCTTTCGACTCCGATATTCCCGCCATGAGCGAGAACTATTTCCCGGGCAATACCAAGACCGAGACCAGCCCCCTCGTCGCCGCTTTCGGCAATCCGGAAGAATTTATCGAAGATACGGCGGCGTAATTCCTTGGGGATGCCGGGACCCTCGTCCTTGACGGAGAATCGAACATTTTTTGCGTCTTCCCTCTTGGCCAGAAGCGTAATCACACTGCCCGCAGGCGAGTATTTCACCGCGTTCGAAATGAAATTGGCGAAGACCTGATTGATGCGCGGACGACTGATTTCGATATTCGGAAGGTGCGGTTCCGTTTCCACTTTCAATTCCAGCCCCCGGGAAACAACAAGCTCCTTCTCCCGGTCAACCACCTCGTCGACAAGTTGCTGGGCCCCTGTCCGCTTCTTGTCGAGCAAGGCTGCGCCGCCTTCAAAACGTGCCAGATCCAGCAGATCCTCGATCATCTCAAACAACCGATCCGAATTATTCCGGGCAGCAAGAAGCAATTCGGTTTGCTTGGGATTGAGCGGCCCAACTTTTTCCTCCAACAACAGATAGACCGCCATCTGCATGCTGGTGAGCGGAGTCTTGAGCTCGTGACTGACCGTGGCTATCAAATCGGTTTTCACGTCGTCCGCCACACGGAAGCGTGTGACATCCTGCAAAACCACCACCACGCCAACGGGACTCCCCGTCTCGTTGCGCATGGCCAACACTCGGGGAAGAAAGAATTTCTCCGCTCCCTCGAGGTTCACCAAAATGGCCTTGTCGAAACTGGTCGGCTGAAAATCCGCCGCGCCTTTTAAACTTTGCTCAATCGAAGACGAGAGCGTCCCGATGGCAGCGATGTCCCCGCCGACTTGCTTGAGAAAACGTTCCGCCGCCACATTCTGAAGCTTGATTTCTTTCTCTAGGGAAAAAACCAGGATCGGATCAGGAAATGCGCGCAAGGCACTCTCCGTAGTTTGTTGCGCCTGAAGAATCTGTTCGGTCGTGCTCTGCCGGTAGGCGCGAAGCTTGGCCGCCATCTTGTTGAAAGCCTCCGCCAACTTTCCCACTTCATCCTGGGATTGCACCGTCACATGCTGATCAAGGTTGCCGTCGCCCAATTGTTGCGCCGATTCGGTCAGGTCTTGGACCGGCTGAACTATCGAACGGGCCAGCGCATAGGTGACACCGGCCGCGACAATAAATCCGACGAAGAGCGTCATGATCATATACCGGGACGCATCGTGACTCTGCTGCCGCGCCGCGTTGTTCTCATCAACCATGTTCTGCTGGTTGATTTCCAGGATGCGGTTGGCGGTCTCCTTGACTTCGGTAAATGCGGGAAGTAGTTGATCGAAATAGAGGGCACGCCGGGCCGGGTCTGACGGCAAAAGCGCCATGAATTGCGTGGCTACCTCCAGGTACTTCGCATGCAATTGTTGAATCTTGCTTTCGAGGTCTCCCTCGCCCGGCAAGGTGATGGTGTGCGACTCGATATCCGAATTCCTCTCAAAAATCGGCACGTTTTGCCGGAACATCTGGATCCCTCTCGCCTCTTCTCCGCCCAACATAAAGAGCAACCCGGAATCCATTCGTTCGGCAGCCTCTTTCATATTTTGGGAGGCAACGACACTTCGGTAGTTCTCTCGCAAAATGACGTCGATCGCGCCGCCCAATTTCGAGAACAGAAAAATGGCGTAGATGCCCACCGCCAAAAAAATGACCAGCACCGGGGCGATACCCAGGAGCAGGCGGCGATTCAATGTCATCATAACCCCTATTCCTTAGCTGGCGCTGTGCCGAGAAATGCATGCCAATCGCAAGTAACTTATAACGAATGTAATACAATTGACGTCGCCGGAAGCAAGGCCTTGGCGAGACCTTTGTCCTCGGGGATATTAGCCGATGGGCGAAAAGCAGTCGGGGACTTTACCCGATTCTTGTCCGCGCTTTTAGAGATTAAGACTCTTGCGTTTGCGCAGCAGCGTCGTCGGATCGAGCTTCAAGATCGCCGCCGCCTGTTGAAGATTTTTGCTCCGCGCCAAAACCTTCCGGATATGCTCGGCCTCGATCTCCTCAATTGAATGCTCACCCCCAAGAGCCGGGCTCTCCTCGATGCCTTCACTTAGCGAAGAGGGTAGATCAGCCGCATCGATCTGCTCACCCGTACTCAAAATCGTGGCACGCTCAATCACATTCCGCAGTTCGCGGATATTACCCGGCCACGCGTAGCGCGTCATCATGTGACTCGCCGCTTCGGAAAAATTCTTCACGGATCGCCCTGATTGACGGGCCATGAGCTGAAGTTGGTTTTCGGCAATCGATAAAATATCGCCCGGGCGTTCCCGCAAAGGAGGAAGATGGAACGAAATCACATCCAGCCGATAAAGAAGATCTTCACGAAACGTCCCATGCGCCACGGCTTCTTTCAGATTACGATTCGTCGCGGCAATAACGCGAACGTTGGCCATCCGAATTTTCGATTCGCCCACGCGCTCATATTCCCGCTCCTGTAAAAGTCTCAGCAGTTTCGGTTGAATTTCGAGCGGGAGCTCTCCGATTTCGTCGAGAAAAAGTGTTCCACGATCAGCCGCGGCCACCTTGCCCCATGTCGTCGCCACAGCTCCCGTAAACGCTCCCTTCATGTGCCCGAAAAGCTCACTCTCCAACAAATCCCGCGAAAGACTCGGGCAACTCACCGTTACAAAAGGTTCCTTGGCGCGGGAACTCCAGCGATGAATTTGCCGCGCCAGGACACTTTTGCCCGTACCGCTTTCGCCCAACATCAGGATGGTCGCATCGCTCGACGCGCTTTTTTTTGCCACCTCCATCAACCGTTGCATTTGAGGATCTGAAGTGGTCACCAACTCGGTATCCGCACCAGGCCGCGAAAGCTGGCCCTCCAAGTCGGAGATTCGAGTCTCCAGCTGCCGCGTCTTCGCCACGCGCTCCAACATCTGGACGATCTGCGCCGGCTTGAACGGCTTGGCGAGATAATCGAAAGCGCCGCGTTGAATCGCCAGCACCGCCGTCTCAATCGAGGAATAAGCCGTGATGACAATGACGGCCAACCGGGGCGAAAGCCTCAGTAGATCAGGAAGAATATCCAGCCCGTTCTCCGCTCCCAACCGGACGTCCAGAAACGCGACCTCAAAACTCTCATTCCGCAGTTTCTTTTCCGCCGACGCCCGATTAGTGGCCGTCTCGACCTTGTGCCCCATCGTCTCCAGCGCCATGCCCAGGGTTCCACGGATACCAAGATCATCATCGATGATGAGGACATTCATTCACGTCATTTTAGCCTGCCTGTCCAGTTTCGCAATCATTGCGGTCGATGCCTGCGCACATAAGAGATTCTCGATTAAGTCAAAAATGTGGCTATAATGGTGGCATGATAGGTTCAGAAGAAGACGAATTGGGCGTTGGGGAAAAGATCAACATCAAGGATATACTCTACGAGAGCCGCTTTTTCGTGGTCAATTTCCTCGGAATCATCGGCCTCGTGTGGACGTTCTCCGAACTCTTGCGCGGATTTGGCGACCGGCATCGGCTCTTGTGCGGCATCGCCATGCTAACGGTCTGCCTCTTCAATTGTTACTGGCGCATGTTCTTCGTCACCGGATTTCGCCACCGTTATTTCTCCCACCGCTCCTTTAAGAACAAGGTGCCCGCGTGGCTGAAATGGCTCGTGAATACTCCGGCCCGCGAAGAAAAATACCTGCGGACCGCTCAATTCATCGAGGCCTTTCTCGCCACGGCCGACGCCCAGAAAGGCGTGATTTGGTGGGCATCACATCATCGTCATCACCATAAGTTTTCGGATACGGCGGACGACCTGCACTCCTTCGATTACGTCCAGAAAGAGACAGGTAGTTTCTGGAAAGGCTTCTATCACTCCCACGTCAAATGGGTCCTTCTCAAGAAATACAAAAAAGCCGATTACGACAAGGTTCCCGACCTAAAAAAATTCCCCGAACTCATGTTCTTCGAGAAAGCACGAGGCTATCTCATCGCTCCCGTCCTGCTCGGAGTCTCCTGCTTTTTTCTTGGCGTCGCCACGGGCGTCGGCGGCTGGGCGATGCTCTTTGGCGGATTTTTTGCGAGCACCTTCCTCACCTACCACTTCACATTCTTCATCAACTCACTGGCTCACATGATGGGCGCGGCCCGTTTCGATACTGGTGAACAAAGCAAGAACTGCGGCTGGCTCAACTTGTTCACACTCGGCGAAGGCTGGCACAACAACCATCACAAAAAAGACATCGCCGCTTCCCAGGCCATTCTTCCGGAAGAAGAGCGCAGCGACATCACCTATCAAATCCTGCTCCTCCTCGAAAAAATGGACCTGATCAAAATCGTCTATAAGTACACCGACGACGAAATCGCCGAAGCCCGCAGGCTCGACGACTTATCCCGACATAAACGCAACCGCGTTCCCGTCGAAGTCTCCTGACGTAGGATATCCATCTGGAAAATTGAACTGTGCGCATTTTCCGGCGCAGTCATCCATTTGATGTACACTTGATACTCCAAACATAACCGCGAAACGTCCCAGCAACTCCAAAGGAGCCAAATGCATATAGGTATTGATAGTTTTGTTGCCACTCTCGCGGATCCCGTTACCGGCGCCTTGCTCAATCCCACCGAACGCCTCAAAAATTTGCTCGAGGAAGTCGAACTTGCAGACCAGGTCGGTCTCGACGTCTTCGGCATCGGCGAACATCAT
>JABDHJ010000037.1 GCA_013285645.1 Verrucomicrobiota bacterium
TCAATCGAATCGTTGTTCCAAGGATCGGGCGCCGTTTCCATGGGGGTCGCATCGTCGGTGTGAATTCGTAGGAGAAGCGCCGCCGGTGTCCATGCGATCGTCAGGTCTGCCTTCGTGCCCGCACTGTTATCGACCGGAGTTAAAACCTGGGAGTGATAGGCCTGCGATGTCCAATCGTCGGAATCGAGCGGCGGAGCCGGAATTCCGGGAAGTTGGATCGGTTGATCCGTCGGTGCGGGTGAAACAGCAACCGGAGCCGTGGAGGAAGGCGCCTCCTGCTTGCAGGAAACCAACCCAAGAGCCAAGGCGAGAAGAGCAAAAAGCCCGAAGCCGAAAGAGCGCATGGGCAGACCCTATCAAAACGATCCCGGAAAGTCTTGCTGATCTCACGAGACTTTTATTTCAAGGGATAACGCCGCAGACCGGTGAGTTGGAGGAAAATGCGCCAGACAAATAGAGGATTGTTTTTGAGATACCGTTTCCAGAGTCGTCGTGGCTCCTGGATAAGACGGAAGAGCCATTCGAATCCGCTGCGCTGTATCCAGCGCGGCGATTGCCGTACCTTGCCGCTGACGAGATCGAAAGCCGCACCGATTCCGAGCATGACCGGGACTTCAAGTGACCCAAGTGCCGCGGCCATGAAGCGCTCTTGTTTGGGTGTGCTCAGACCGACCCAAAAGAAATCAGGCTGCGCGGCGGCTACCTGGGTCTGAAGTTCTTGAAATTCGCCCGGAGTCAGCGGACGGAACGGCGGTGTGTTTGTACCTACAACTTGAAGCTTCGGAAACCGTGTTTGCAGTGCGGTCGCCAGAACCTCGGCCGTACCGGGAGCACCACCAAAGAAAAAATGACGCCAACCCGTTGTTTCAGAAACACGGCAGACTTCGATCAGGAGGTCCGGGCCATAAACACGCGACATTTCCTTGAAACCAAACCATCGACCCATCCAGACCATGGGCATTCCATCGGGAGTATTAAGGAGGGCTCCATTGAGAATGTCCCTAAATTCAGGATCGGCCTGCGCCTCGGAAATACCGTGAACTCCAGTGACACAAACGTAGCCCTTGGTTTGAGTAGCAACCGCCTGCCCCAAATTCTTAACCGCGGAATCCAGATTGATGGCATGAACGCCGACGCCGAGGACGTTGACGCGGGGAGGAGGCACGGCGACGCTGCCTACGCTGTCCGCATCGGCATGATAACGTACAGGAAGGGGCGGGCGTACTTGATCACGCCGGGGCTGAGTTCATCGATGAAATCGAAAAAGATTTCGTCGGCATCGATATTTTTCAAGGGGTCCATGAGAAACTCAGGATTAAACGCGATGTTGAAATCCTTGCCCTTGTACGTAATAGCCAGCGATTCCTTGGCTTCACCGACTTCAGGTGTATTGGCCGTGATATCGAGGTTGTTCTTGCTGAAAATCAGCTTAACGGAATTCGATTTTTCACTCGAAAGCAGCGCTACGCGGCGAACGGCGTTCAGGAAAATTTCCCTCTCAAGAACGATGCGATCTTTCGCTTCAGCCGGGACAACCTGCTTGTAGTTGGGATAATTGCCCTCGATGAGTTTCGAATAAAGGAACGTGTTGCCGAGATCGAAAGAAACCTGATTCTCAGCAAAGCTGATGGAGAGCGGTTCTTCATCGCGCAAAATGCGTTGTAATTCCTGGACCGCCTTGGTCGGAAGAATCGCTTCGACTTCGCTACCCTTCGGAAATTCAAGGTCCTGTTCCACGAGAGCCAAACGACGTCCATCCGTGGCAACCAGCGAAAGCTTGTTTTCCTTGAAGCTCAACAAAACACCATTGAGCACATAACGGCTTTCATCGGTTGAGATCGCATATGCAGTGCGCTTGAGCATATCGCGAAAGACACCTTGGGAAATCTTGAAAGTCTTGGCTCCATCTCCTTTGGGGAATGGAGGAAAATCTTCCTCGGGCAATCCCATGATTCGGAAGAAAGAAGCACCCGAGGTAATCGTGGCCACTTGCTTTGAATCGACTTCCAGCGTCAGTTCCGCCGCAGGCAATTCACGAATGATGCTGAAGAGACGACGCGCGGGAAGTGTCGTAGCGCCACCTTTGATAATCTCGGCATCCACTGATGCACGAATGCCCGTATCCAAGTCAGTCGTGGAAATAATTAATTTACCATCGACAGCTTGCACGAGCGCATTACCCAAGATGGGAAGCGTGGTGCGGGTGCTGACAACGTTCTGTACAATTTGGAGACCGGAGAGCAAAGCTTCACGTGAGATAACGCATTTCATAACCAGAAGGTATTAAGAAGGTTCTAAGGAAAAAAACAATGGTTTATTCTCCGTCTTATAGATGTGAGTAACTTGAACTTTTGACGAAAGTGTTTGAATAGGAACTAAATCGACTTGAGGGATGTTGTGAATAGCTCAACGAGAAGCCAAGACAAACTTGCGTAAAGTCGAAGTTATTCGAGTTGTTAAGCGAATTCCAAATGTTATTCACAGGTTTTTCGAGTGGAATAAAAGTTACCTCTTGGAGCCCTCCGCAGAGCGGATAATGAGATAGCCTACACTTAAGGTGATAAACGTGAGCGCTATGGCAGTGAGGATTTGATAGCCGTTGGTGAGTTGCCAGAAATCATGAAAGCCTGCGCGGACAATCGCTGCCAGCAGGACAGCCAACCCGCAAGAGCGCAGGCGTGGTTCCCTGACCGCGGGACCGAGAAGAAAAAGGAAAAGCCCGTAGAGGGCCCAATTCATGGTGAGATAACCGAGACTGAACCGTGTTTCCACCCATGTGGTGACGAAAAACAGGCCAGCTCCCACGGAGAATAGAATGAGCACCCAGCTTTCAAACGGTGTGACAGCGGACTTGCGACCGCGACGCAGCAGCGTCGGCTGAATTAAGAAGCTGAGGAAGGCGAGCCCATTGAAAGAGGTCGCTAGGGCAGGTGCGTTGGCATTCAGATTTTCGAGGAAAAGTAACAGTCCGGTCAGGCTGAGAATATAGCTGCAACGGATACCGAAGAGATTCCGGATGCGGACATTCCAAGATAAGACCAGCGTGCCCAAGAAGAGAAAATATGCGATCTGGTCCAGAGGCGGTACCACGGCGCTGACCCACCGGATAAGCATGGCCAGCGCGAGGAGCTGATATCCATAGGCCATGCTGCGAAGGGGTATCCGGCGATAATCGGGAATTTCCGGGAAGAGATTAAGCCAGGTATGCATCGCGCGGGCAGTCGAGAAAACCACGACGAGGGGTATTGCGGCAGCCCACCATGTCCACGGAAAGGGTGCATCGCCGGGCGGAATGAAAAAGTGATAGAGCGCGATGGCCAAGAAGAGCTGTCCGACGGCCGCCATTTGCCAGACTTGGGTCAATGCTCCCCAAATGACGAAGGCAACCGAGAGAAGGCTCGCGTACCTCATCCATCCATCCAAATCAGCCCAGGGTCGCACGGTTTCGTAGGCCAGACCGGCCAGTGCGAGCGCGTAAATAACGGTTAGTATCGTCGTCCAAGTACCTGTGCGGGTAATGCGTTGGCGCGCCCACCAAGTGATCATGATCAGGGTGACAACTGCGACCCACGTCGTAGTCCACCAAGGCAGCTCCTCCCCGGTATCGACAGGAAAAAGAACCAGCGCCTGCGCAGCAAGGAGCAGCACTTGGGCCACCGCAGGCAATTCGTAGAACGAGAAATAATAGATCAGAAACGTGAGGCCAAGTGCCGCCAGCGCGAGAGCCGGGGGCAGGCTGTTTTCACTGCGTTCCATGCAGAGCGTGGTGAAGATCAAGCCGACCGCCAATGTGCAATAATAACCTGAAGCGAGAACGACAGTGCTGCGGGCCTTGGGACTGTGCCGGATATCGCTCCGGGACATCCATGCATTCAACAGCATGACCGCCGCTCCCGTGAAGCCGAGCAACCACGGATGATGGGCGTTGACCGCAATCTCCCAAATGAGGAACAGGGTGGCGAAAAGCCCCGAGACATAGGTGGTGATGAGGAGAACGCGATCGGCGGCAAACGTCCCCGCGCATCCCAGCAAAAGAGTTTCCAGCGTGAGCATGGCCCCGCGCGTGATCCCGGTGAAAACCACGATGACTCCGGCGGTAAACAGGGCCAGCCCCTGCGCGGCATAGGCAGCCATGACTTTCTCCGGTTCAATATCAGTCCAACCCACGAAGCGAGACGTGATCAATAAGATAAAGCCCGTGGACAAGAGGATCCAACCCGTCGGGCCGTGGCCGTAACCCGAGATATAAGAGGTAAACAAAAGTAGCCCGGCCCAGGCGCCATTATTGAGACTGAGAAAGACGAGCCGCTTTTCACCGCGAAATGTCGGCGCGCTGCAAAACCAAACTGCCGCAGTGAAGATAACCCACGTGCAGGTGAGATACGTGGCATAAGGCCAGAAATGAAGCGTGCGGCCCGCGTCGAAGACAAACTCGCCATCCTCGTCGATGACGAGCCGCCGCAGCAAAGCGAGATAGGTGCCCGCGAGACTGAAATAAGAGAGAATCGCCCAGCCATTGCGGACCATGAGAAGCACAGCCGTGCCCGCGAGGAGAAGATCGGCGGCCATGGTGAACCTGCCGATCGGACTGATGGCCGTGCTGAAATAGGCCAGCGTGATCGCGAACAACGACAGGGTTTGTGAGTGCTTGCGCTCGGCCAGTACGAGGACATAAAACGCCCAGATCAGAAGCAAACAACCTGCGACGAGCGGGCTCTGGATAATACGATAGGTGTGGCTGTAGCAGGCCGCGTAGGCCGTGACATAGAGCCACGCCAGGGCCATCGCGGAGATCGCTCGTCCAAAGAAAATCGAAGAAGGATCTTTCCGTTCGAGGCGGCCCCCCAACATGACGCAACCGAAGCTGATCACCGTGCTCAATCCAATGAGACCTCCCGGTCCGAGCAATTTGTGAATGCGCGAATGGGCGTAACTGAAGAACAGCGCCAAGGCAATGACACCAAAGACGGGACCGATGCGAATGAGCCAGCGACCAAATTGATATTCGACCGAGGGCTTAGGCTCGCGGACGGGCGGCTTCGGCAAAGGAGGCAAATGATGGACAACGGATGCGGCGTCCGCAGGAATAGGCGGAAGAAACGGTGGCGGTTCCTCATCCGATGGAATAGGCGGAAGCAGATGAAGCTCCGACTCGGCAGGCGCCGATTCTACCAGGGTGGCTCCTGCGCGGGCCTCCAAACTGCCCAATTGCGCATCCAAACGTGCGAGCGCCTGCTGGAGTTCCAGTTGTTGGCGGCGCAATCCTTGGAGGAGTTCGCGATCTTCAGGAGTCATGCTTAAGGTTACTATGTCGTCTCTTGGGACGGGCACAAGAGTCGATCTTCACAGCCGTCCAAATCGCGACGGGAGCCTGTCGCCAGAATGGCAAATTTCTGATTTGGACTCCTGCTGCGCGGCGGGTTAGGGTAGAGTGACCTTATTCTCTATGGCACTCGAACCCGAAAAATCCGTCGCAACTCCTCCTGTCTCCGCCGCCCGTCTGTGGGCGGAACAACTCGCCATGGGGATGGCCATCCTGGTTGCGTTGTTGGTTTTCATGGCGTTGTTTCATCCCAAAATGCTGTCGGTCGGCGCGGAAGTCCTCGGGCCGAATTATCTCGGGGTTTACGGTTGGGCTTCGTTGGTAGGCATTATCCTGCAGGTGGTCGTTCACGAGGTCGGAACACTGGTGACGGCATGGAAACTGGGGCTTCCGCTGCATTTCCGACTCTTCGGTTTTGGCGCGAATGCCACAGCGACTCTCGAACCCCTGCCTCGGCGACCATGGATCGACGCGCGGGTCGGTTTTGCCGGGCCCCTGACGGGGACAGTGGTTTCCCTTCTGCTGACGGTGATCTTTGCTTTGACGAATAATCCCGACAAACCGCAGATCATCGCCCCGTTTTTTCTGGGAATGGCCTGCGTCGGTTTCTTCTACAACCTTTTCACGTTGATCCCGATCCTTGATCTTGAGGGAGGATGGATCGCTCCGGCCATCGCTCCGCAGGCCTGGCTCTTTGGCCTGATCGTCTCGGTACTGGAACTCACGCGTGGATTCAATCTCGTCCTGCTCTGCGTCGTTGCCTTCGGGGTGCCCCGTTTGATTTTATTGATCCGCGCCCGTGCGCCCCAACTCGATACCGTCTGCACAACGAGGCAGCGCATGATCGTCGGCTTTGGCTATTTCATCCTGGTCTTTCTTCTGGCTTGGCTCGGCACTTGGTCGTTCGAGAGCCTGCCCGAGCTGGTGCGCGACGTGATGGGGGATTAAAATCCCTCTGGCATCCTGAGCTTGTCGAAGGATCATGCGTCTCCTTAGAGGGTTGCCCAACACGCGATTTTAGGGCAACCCCATTTTAGGAGGCAACAGGGGGGAAACAGCGGGAGGATGCGCTTTCAGAGTGATACACGCCCTTGTACCAACTACTGCTGGATTCACGGAAGCTTGCGTATTTCTTTAGCATTTGAAATTGGCTTTGCCGATCACGTTTGGAGCTTGGTAGAAGTGATTGTACTGCTAGGTTGTGACGTATGGCACAAAAGCAACGCAACGGCAGGACGTTGGATCGAACATTGGCCATAAGCATCGCTGGCGGCATTAGCATGGGGACTGGCATCGGGGTAGGCTTGGGCTTCGCAATGCATAACATCGGAGTAGGTATCGGAATAGGAGTTGGTATCGGCGTCTGTCTAGGAGTAGCCATCGGCACTATCATCCCTACGTTTGCGAAGAAAAAGAAAAGTTGAGGGGCTACCTCTGAAAACTCAAAACTTTGAGCATGACGAAGGGTCATGCCTCCGTTGACCTACTCTTCATTTTCTGGATATTGTTTCTTCACCGAGTTTTGAACGAGAGTCGCTTAATTGATTCAAGACTTTTATCCGCGCCCGCTTCAGCGCATGATCGGCACATGAACGTGAACCTGCTCGATCTCAAGGCGCAGAACGGCGCCTTGGAGCCCGAATTGCGCGAGGCCTTTCTGCGCGTCCTCCGCTCGGGCCACTTCATCCTCGGCCCCGAAGTCGAGAAGTTCGAGCGCGCCCTGGCGGAATTCACCGGTGCGAAATACGCCCTCGGCGTCAGCTCCGGCACCGACGCCATTCTCCTCGCCCTCATGGCGCTCGACATCGGTCCCGGCGACGAGGTGCTCTGCCCGAGCTTCACCTTTTTCGCCACGGCTGGTTGCGTCTCGCGTGTTGGCGCCAAACCGGTCTTCGTCGATTCCTGCCCGGTCTGTTTCAATCTCGATCTGCGCGATGCCACCCGGCGAATCACCCCCCGCACGAAGGCGATCCTGCCCGTGCATCTGTTCGGGCAATCGGCGGATATGGACGGTGTCCGCGATCTCGCCTCAAAGCACGGCCTTCGCGTCATTGAGGATGCGGCGCAAGCGATGGGAGCGACGTATCAAGGAAAGCAGGTCGGCACGATTGGCGATTTCGGCACCATCAGTTTTTTCCCCAGCAAAAATCTCGGTGCCCTGGGCGATGCCGGTGCCTTGCTCACCAACGACGAGACTCTTTTCGCCAAGGCCAAAATCCTGCGCCTCCATGGCATGGATCCTAAATACTACCATCAAGTCATCGGCGGTAATTTCCGGCTCGATGCGCTTCAAGCCGCCTTGCTTGCGGTCAAGCTGCCCCACTTCAATGGTTACACCGAAGGTCGCCGCCGTAACGCCGCACTTTACACCGAACGCCTTTCAAAATTACTCGGCGTGAAAATCGCACAAACCAGCAATTGCGGATGCACTCAGGATGCGAATGCAAAGGAAGACGCGCGTCTGATTCTACCCGTCGCCTGTCCAAACAACGGCCACATCTGGAATCAGTACACGCTACGAGTCATCGGCACGGGTCGCCGCGACGCCCTTCGAGCGCACCTGACCGCTCGCGGCATCGGAGCAGAAATCTATTATCCCCTGCCCCTCCATGAGCAAGCCTGCTTCGCCGATCTCGGTTACAAGCCCGACGATTTCCCCTGGGCTCACCGCCTCGCCAGCGAAGTCATCAGTCTCCCTATCTATCCCGAAATCCCCGCCGAGCAAATCGAGCAAGTCTGCGCTGTGATTGCGGAGTTTTTATAAAGAGGCCAGATTTTTAGACCGGAGACGTGCATATGCAACCATTAGAGCTTTTTCTTGAGGTTGTTCGTAGCAGCAAAGAGTTGCCTGCGGATGTTCGGTTGCATGTAGACGAGGCTAGCGGCGTTGGAGAAACGTGTTTTGATGAATCTTATATAGCGTTTCTTGACGAACAAATTCAGCTCAGTCCTCGTGGCCCGGAGTGGGCAGAAATTCTTAAACGTCGACGGGAGATATTGCTTCCATTCTGCAACATTACGCTCGTATCGGGTCAGATTCGTAGCGGTGGATTTATCCACCTCATCAAGATTGACCCGAAAACCAAGACAATCGTTAATTGGGAACAAGCTGAATATAGCGACCAGCCTTAACGCACAAAAAAGTAAATCGTCATGCTGATGCCGATGACCATCACTACATAGCGAATGATCTCACTCGAGACGCGCTGCGCCAGCATCGCCCCGCCATAGCCGCCAAAAATCGAGCCGACAATCATCACCGCCGCTTGCGGCCACGCAATGACGCTCGCATAGACAAACGCCACGACCGCGATCCCATTGATCGTCGTTGCCAGGACGGTCTTCAGCGCATTCATCGTATGGATCTTTTCGTAACCAAGAAGCGTGAGCAGCGCCAGCATCAGGATGCCCATTCCGCCCCCGAAAAATCCGCCATACACCGCGATGGTTAGCTGAAGCGCGCAACCGACAATGAAGGGTCCCGCATGTTGCGGTTGATTGATGTCGAGATGGACCATCCGCCGCAATAGCGCGGTCAGGTGTTTACCGAAAATAAAGATGAGCGTCGCCACTAGCAGTAACCACGGCAGCAGCAGCTTGAAAGTGGCGTCAGGCGTCTTGAGCAGCAGCAGCGCCCCGATCAATCCGCCGATGAGACTCGTGATTAGCAGCGACAGGAGCGCTCGCCTCTGGCCGCCGAGGTGATTGCGATAGGCACCCACACTGGCAAAGGAACCGCACCACAACCCCAGGGTATTGGTTGCATTGGCGCAAACGGGAGTGACCCCGCAAAACATCAACGCGGGGAATGTCAGAAAACTTCCCCCGCCCGCCACCGAATTGATTGCCCCCGCAATGAAGGCCACCAAACTAAGCGCAAGTCCACTGTTCCAAGTGAGCGGTGGCGTTACCGACGCATGTGGCGCAAGAAGGACAGCGACAGTCGTCATCCCGGAAAAACTAGCGGAGGAAGAGGGACCGACAATCGCTTAGTGATAGGCCTGCCCTGAGGCAAGGGTCGAATCGATATGGATATAGAAGTTCGTGAGATCCTTTCCCAAGTCAATCAAGACGGCAACCGCCACGACAGAAATAAAAGCCAGGATCAGCGCGTACTCGACGAGAGTCTGCCCTCGTTTACTTTTCAATTGGCGAAGGTAGCGCTTCATGGTCGGTAAGTCATTCCATGCAGGTACCACGTAGGTAAATCTGCTTGATAAGACATTCCTTCAAGAAGTTAAGCTTGTCGATGGAAATATTACCGAGACGTAATAATCTTCGTTAAGCCATCCTTCAAGGCCTCCTTAAGGTCGTGCGTAGCTACTCGATGGAAGGATTGAGCCCACTCCACACCGTGGGCGGATAAAGCCCCATCCGGATGAAAAGCAGGTACCGAATCTTGCCGATCGGATCGAGCTCCGGGTATTCGCCATAATGCAGCGCATGCAATCCGTTCATAAAAGCGACGGCATTCGCCGCCCCAAGCTCTGCTTCAAGCGGGGACGAAAAATAACTTTGAAAGGCGCCATGGCGATCATTCATCGCCAGGATTTCGTCCTTGGAGAACATTCCGGTGGCGACCAAGGCGTTCGTGGCCGAAGCCGAATTATAATTGTGAAGATAGATATAGGCCCGGATGGCGGCGGACTTATGCGCGGAGTAAAGAAACGGATCCATGAAAAACAGTACGAGCAAAATGCCGATGGCGACGGTAGCGGCCCAAGCCCCCGTTTTGCTTTTGGATTGGGCATCCCGGACAGGGTCGCCACCCTTGAAGAGATGCCTGATTTCCGGCCCGATCCGGTCATAGACCGAAGGCGCCCTCGCCGCCGGTTGCTTGCGGAAGATCGACTCCATGACTGCATGGTACGCCGAACCGGCCAAAACTCAAGATTATGAAACGACTTAAGTAAAGGAAACTTTCGGCACTTCACGATCACCGGGATCGGTGATTTCATAGAGACTGGCGGGGCCAAAGTTGAAGATTCCGGCAAGGAGCGAATTGGGAAAAATCTCGCGCTGGGTATTGTAATTACGCACCGATTCGTTGTAGGCCTCTCGCGAAAGCGAAATGCGATTTTCCGTTTCGGTCAGTTCGTTTTGGAGCTGAAGCATCGTCTGGTTGGCCTTCAAATCCGGGTATGCTTCCGCCACGGCAAAGAGCCGACCCAGCGACTGGGTGAGAACGCCTTCCGCCGCGACGACCTTCGCCACCGCATTGGGATCGGTTGTATCCGATGCGGCCTGTTGCCGTGCTGCCACCGCGCCGTTGCGCGCGGCCACCACTTCATCCAGCGTGCCGCGCTCGTGCGCCATGTAGCCTTTCGCGGTCTCGACCAGATTGGGAATGAGATCGTGCCGACGTTTCAACTGGACATCGATCTGCGCAAATTGATTTTTGAACTCGTTACGCAGCGTGACGAGCCGATTGTAAATACCGACCCCCATGCCGCCAATGACCAGCACGATTAGCAGGAGGATTCCGAAAACGATAAGGACGGCGAAAAGAATGCTCATACAATCGGGTGCGTAAAACTATCCGTGACGAGCATCGCCGGTAAAAGCGCAATTGCAAGCGAGATTGGGCTGGTGGCTCTGCGCTTTATTTGAAAAACAATCCGTCATCCTGAGCTTGTCGAAGGATCAGTTCGGCTGTCTTTTTCGGAACTTACTTATAGCGCACGGCGGCGCTGGCGTTATCGGGTCCGACCACGATTCCCGCGATTTCGTCGCGAAGAAAATACGCTACGAGTTGCTTCCGGCCATGGTCGCGGTAAAAATAAATTTTATTATCAATACCGGGATCGTCATGCAAAACTTCTGCAGTAACTTCCGCCTTGGCACCACTACGAAGAACGAGCTCATATACCCGCATGTTCGCAGCATAAGGATATACCACCCAATGTCCAGAATTACGAAACAACGGTGCAACGCTAAGTCCTCTTTTGATTCATGAATATTCTGGTTATCCGGGGGGGAGCCCTCGGTGATTTCATCGTCACTCTTCCCACCCTGCGTCTTCTGCGCGAGCGCTGGCCCGATGCCCATATTGAAGTGCTGGGCCAACCGCACCTGGCGGAAATCGCGCTCCATCGCCATTATCTCAACGGCATTCGCTCGGTTAATCACGGCCCGTTGAGCGCGTTCTTCACGCCCCGCGCCGTGCTCGATCCGGGCTGGATGGATTACATCGGGGACTTCGATTTGGTCCTCTCTTATTTTTATGATCCGGACGGTCTTTTTCTGGCCAATTTGAAACGGTGCAATCCCGTTGAGATCCTGACTCACCCGCCCCGCGTGCCGGAATCGTTTGGCCGACCTGCGGCGCACCACTTTGCCGGGATCGTGGAACCGCTCGGGTTAAAGCTTCCGGAAGATGTGGCCAGTGATATTTTTCCTCTTCCGGAGGACGTTGATGCCGCCCGTGCTTTTCTCGCGGGGCTTCCACCTAGAACGCGGCTGGTGGCGATTCATCCCGGCAGCGGCGGCGAAACCAAGAATTGGCCGGTCGAATCGTGGGCCGAACTGGGTCGCCAACTCGTCCGCGCAAAACCCGATCTCGCGTTGCTTCTCATCGAGGGCGAAGCGGATGGCGAGCAGGCACGTTTCTTGATCGAGGCCTGGAAAGATTTGCCCCAGCTCCGCGCGCGCTGGTTGCCGCTACCAATTCTGGCCGCGCTTTTACGCGGAGCGGATTTATTTCTCGGTCATGATTCCGGGATCACGCACTTGGCTGCGGCTTCACGTCGGGATCTTCCCGTCATCGCACTTTTCGGCCCGACCGATTCCGCCGTGTGGGCGCCGCCGCGATCAGGCGTGCACATCTTGAAAGGAAATCCGACTTTAAGCGCGCTACCTGTCGAGCAGGTTCTTGCCGCAGCGCTGGCTTTGCTTTAACGAAAAAACCGCACAACGCTTATGCCCATCGAACTCAACAAACAGGAAACGAAAGAAGTCCTCGCCTCGCTCCATAAATATTTCGGCGAGGAATTTGAAGAGGAATTGAGTGAGCTGCGGGCGAAATTTCTCTTGGACTACATTCTCAAGGAGATCGCCCCGTTTGCCTACAACCGGGGAGTCAAAGACGCCGAAATGTTTTTCCGCGGTAAACTCGAAGATTTATCCGGGACCTGCTTCGAAGATGGCTTGACCTACTGGCAGAAGAAAAAGAAATAAGATTTTCTTTTAAGATGCCGTCATCCTGAGCTTGTCGAAGGATCAGTTCAGTTGTATCGCGCGGGTCACTTAGGTTGTCTTTTCGTCACCGCAAGCCGAAGGCTTGTCTCTTACCTCGCAGCCATTTACCCCGGAGGGGTGACAGCGGCACTACGCCGCAATCGTAAGCGAGCTCCGCAATTCACGGATACCCAGCGTCGAGCGCGCAATATTTTCCGCGCGTTGGCGCAGGGCCTCGGTGCGAACTTTTCCCTGGAGCGTAACGACTCCGCGGCTGGCCTTGACCTTTACCGGCAGGCTTTCGGTCTCGCAGACCAAGCGCAGACGGAACAGGACTAACGCCTGCAGGGACTCGTCATCCAGTTGGGGCGGCTCGGAAACTTTCAGCATCGGGGCCGGGATAAAGGTGGCGGGTGTCAGGTTGGAATCGATTTCATGCCCGGTGGCGCCGGCGAGTTGTTCGGCCCAGAGCTTCTGCGTGGGGGACGTAATCTCGCCCTCAAGCGTCAAGCGACCGTCACATAGACTGGCCTGAATCCCCGTGCGCAAAGTCTGATCGGTCGCGAACAGAAACTGAATCGCTTCCAAGGCCGCCTCTTTATCGCTAGGAGCCGCGGTCTTCTCGGTTTCATCCTTCACTTGGCGGATGCCTTCAATCTGTCCGGCCAGAATTTCGGCCATCGTGAAGACCAAGCGGCTGGTCAACGTGCCCGAGAGAACTGCGGTCTGCCGATTGACCACGATTTTCAAACCACCATGCTGCAGGAAATGGCGATGGAGAAAAGAGAGCTTGAAAAGGGCCTGATGCGAAAGGGAGGTGTCCTGCGGAGCCAGCGAGAAAGTCCCAAAGAAGATCACCGCAGTTGCAACGGGCGAGATCCGTTCGATGAAAGCATCCTTCGTATGATACAGGGAAGGCCGCGTGCGGGCCGGTTCGCCTGTGACAGCAGAAGTTTCCAGTGAGGGATGATAGCAACGGGAAGGTTTCGACATAAAAGTTAATCCTATTGGGGGTTAGGGGCAATCAGATGCAAAGCGCGTACCGTTTTCCTCCATAGGAAGCATTCAAAATGCACTTACCCTCTGATATACCCAAAAATTATCGTAAAGTTGTACAAATAAATGACCTTTCTGCGTGGATTAGAGCCGCTCAAGGGACATTCTTGTCATCAACTAGGTATAATTTACCCAATCATGCTGGCTTTTTGCAAGACTAAGAAGAGCGCTTGGACTCGATCCATTCCAGTTGCATCGGCTTCCCGTTGTGATGGATGAGTTCGTTGAGCCGCTGCTCGACCTGCTTTTCGGCATCTTCTTTCAGATTCGATTTCTCCGCCTCGGCGTGCGCGGCTGCATTCAAGTTGTTGACGATTTCTGCGCGCTCCGCATCCGTGATGCGGTTGAGCCAGGCATCATCCCCGTGGTAAGTGAGGTTACCCATTTGCTCGACCGACAAAATAACCGCATGGGGCATCGTGGCGTGGACGTCATGCGTAGCCGGATCGATCTCGACGGAAAAGGGGGCGCGCAAATCGAACCCCGCCTTGATCCGGTACACTGCTTCGGCCGTCAGTGTTTTTTCCGTGAGGGGAACCTGCACGGATAGAACTTCAAAATGCTCGGTTAGGCCAATGGTGACAAGCTCTTCCTTAGTGACCACCGCCAGCTCGGCAATCGGTGCCGTCTGCGTGAGAACCACGCGCTGATTGACCGTGACTTGCGGCGTGACGCGGAGCACCGAAACGAAGGCATCGCGCACCGTATCGATGGTGTGATCGACCGAGGCCGTGCAACTGCGCAGCGCGAACCAAGCGATCCCCGCCATCGTAATCAGGATCAGGCAGATGCCGAGGTAATGCTTCATGGACGCGATCACCCTACCACACCCGCGCCTGCTTTCGAGGAGACTTATCTGGACGGCGCCTACGTTCGCAAGCCCGACTTCTTAGTTTTGCTTTGCCGGTTTTGCCGCCGGGTCTCGGTGAGATCTTGGGCTCGCGTCTGCATGGCAGCCGGACTGACTGTACGCGCCGGAAGGGGATCGCTAAGGAGATGAACTCCCACGGAAGGTGGGCGATGAGCGAAATAGACTTTACTCATAATTACCTATATAGTTGATGTTCAAAATGTTGCGTTCTAAAAATATTACGAGCGGGGCTGTGCAGCCTTCGGCCAAATGCCAGTGACCCAGAGCACCCCGAGAATCAGAAAAGCCTGAAGCGGCAGACGCGCCCAAGCCATCCATGGTTCGGAGGGAATACCGTGAATTTGAATATGATTCGTGGCCATATAAATATTGGCGGGAAAGACGGCGAGCAGCAGCAGGGTCAAGCTCCAGCCCGTCAGAGTAAGGATGCGGCGATCCGACATCAGCAGCCCGATGCCGCCGAGCAGCTCGAAGACGCCGCTGGCGATAATACAAAAGAAAGGAAAGGGGATGCAGGGAGGCATAAGAGGGAGAAGCAGCGCGGGGGCGGTTAGATGGACCGAGCCAGCAAAGAGAAAAAGTAAGGCGAGAAGCATGCGGGTGAGGAATCGGGCGATCAAGGAAAAAAGTAGCACAGAAGGTTACAATCTCGAAGTGAACTTGCGGTGACAAAGGGAAGGCTTTCCTGATCGCTTGTCGCCCGTGACGTCTTGAGATAAGCTGCGGACGCATGTTCGAGTATCCCAAAATCTATGACGTGGTCGTGATCGGTGCCGGCCATGCCGGGGTCGAGGCGGCGCTCGCTTCGGCACGGATGGGATGCGAGACATTGCTGCTAACGATGAATCTCGACACCATCGGCCAGATGTCGTGCAATCCGGCCATCGGCGGCCTGGCCAAAGGCCAGATCGTCCGGGAGATCGATGCGCTCGGCGGCGAAATGGGAATCAACACGGATGCCACCGGCATCCAGTTCAGGATGCTGAACGCCTCCAAAGGCGCCAGTGTCCGTGGACCTCGAGCCCAATGTGACAAGAAAGCCTACCAATTCCGGTTAAAAGCCACTTGTGAGCGGCAAGAGCACCTCGACATCAAGCAGGGGCATATCGCGGAGATTCTTGTTGATGGAGAACAGGTTACAGGGGTGAGTACGCAACTTGGAGTGACCTACCGAAGCCGAACCGTGATCGTGACGACTGGTACCTTCCTGCAGGGGCTGATGCACGTGGGCTTGCGGAATACACCTGGCGGTCGGATGGGCGATACGGCCAGCGGACTATCGGCCTCTCTATTGAGGCTGGGCTTTGAATTGAAACGACTCAAGACCGGCACGCCCCCTCGCCTGCTTAAGAAGAGCATCGATTTCAGTCGGATGGATTTGCAGGAAGGCGACCAACCGCCCAAACCGTTCAGCTACATGGTCGATGGCCTAACCAGAAAGCGGGATGACATCTTTACCCTCAACGAATGGCGCGATGGAATGTTCCACGTGGAACAATTGGCCTGCGCCATTACCTATACGACCGCCGAGACGCACGAGATCGTTCGGTCAAATCTCGACAAATCTCCGCTTTATTGCGGGCGAATCGAAGGGGTTGGCCCGCGCTACTGCCCTTCCCTTGAAGACAAGGTAGTCCGTTTCGCTGACAAGGAGCGGCACCAGCTTTTTCTGGAACCCGAGGGCCGCCATACCGACGAGTACTACATCAATGGTTGCTCGACCTCCCTGCCCTTTGAAGTGCAGCTCGCCTTTATTCGGTCCGTCCCCGGCTTGGAAAAAGCGGAAATCATGCGCGCCGGTTACGCCGTCGAATACGACTTTAGTCCGCCAACTCAGCTTAAGCCTTCGCTCGAAACCAAGCGGGTCGCCGGCCTTTTCTTTGCCGGACAGCTCAACGGGACTTCCGGCTATGAGGAAGCGGCCGGGCAGGGGCTCATTGCCGGGATCAATGCCGCCCGCCAAGTGCAGGGCCACGCGCCGTTGATCCTGCGTCGCGACCAAGCCTACATCGGTGTGTTGATCGATGATCTCGTGACCAAAGGGACCGAGGAGCCTTATCGGATGTTCACCTCACGGGCCGAGCACCGATTACTCCTGCGCCACGACAATGCCGATCTGCGCCTGACAGAAGTTGGGGCCGAAGTCGGCTTGGCATCGCCCGAACGAACCGCGAAGCTCCACGCCAAGCAGACTGCCCTCGCCGAGACACGGAACCTCCTGCAAACCCTCAAGCAGGATAATCAGCCTTGGGCGCATCTGCTCAAGCGGCCTGAAATCACTTGGGCCGATCTACCCAGACCTTTTCAAGCCATCAATGCCGAGGTCGCGTCCCAGCTCGAAACCGAAATCAAGTACGAAGGCTACTTGCGTCGTGAACAGGCCCACATCGAACGGAACCGCGCGGACGAAGATCGCACCATTCCCGATTGGATCGATTTCGATATCGTGCCCGGCCTCAAAGCCGAGGCGCGGGTCAAGCTGAAGCGAATCCAACCCCGGACCTTCGGCCAAGCCAGTCGCATCTCCGGCATCAACCCGACCGATGTCGCCCTGCTTCAGGTTCACACCAAACGAGGCAAGACGGCGGCCTTGTCGAAATGAATCCTTGGGAATCACTCAAGACTGAAGCTCAACGGGTCATCGAAGAAACCATCGCCGAGTTGCCGCCCGAAATTCAGGTTGAGGCAAAGAAGGTCCCGGTTCTCTTCGAAGAAGAGTGTGCAGAAGATCCTGAAATCCTGGGCACCTACGGCCATTTCGTTCCAGGAGAAGTTTCCGAAGCCAACGGCCCGATCATTCTCTACCTGGCCACGATCGACGATTATTGCGCCGAAGAGAACGAAGATTTTGCGACCGAAGTGCGGCTGACCTACCTCCACGAACTCGGCCACCATCTGGGTTGGGACGAGGGCGATCTGGAGGAGAGGGGACTCGGTTAGGTCGGTTCCCGTACCCGCGCTCGTAAGAGCGTAGTCGTCTGCCCACCGTCTTACGACGGTGGTTACTTCAGAGGATCCGTGCCGAAAAGCTGGCCCATCGTATGATGCGTCGGGTCGGAGTAATCAGGGCCCAAGCTGCGGGCGGAGGTGAGAAGGCTACTCATGGAATGGTGTTCCGGGTCCGGGTGGTCATCCCTCAAACGCAGATTCAGGTCAACGAGATCGGACATGGAGTGGTGAGTGGGCCCAGTGGGGCCTCCAGTCAAGGAGTCATCGAAAGAACTGATATTTGCGGGAAGGGAAGCAGAGGGATCTGAAACAAGCGCAGGCGATCTCGGATCCTCGGCCACGAGCGCGGCATGCCTTTGGCGCTCGGCCTGATTCATTTCTGCCTGGAGTGCCTTGCCATTTTCGGCGTTGGCCTGAGTTCGTGCATCTGCGGCGGCCTTGGCCTTGATGGGATCATAATTGAACTTTTTCTGGAGATCGGGCGGCAATGTCGCCAGCGGAACCAAGGCTCCCCCGTTTTGATGAAGGATCGTTACTGCATCCGGCTCGGCCTTGACCACGGAGACGTTCTGATAAACTTTACCGTCCGTGGTTTTCCAGTCATCCGCCCGAAGCGAAGAGGCCGAAAGTATCAAGCAAAGTCCCGCCACGCAAAGAGCGAAAGTAAGAGAAGATTTCATAACTTCCTACGACCGGACTTTCTCAGCGTACCCCTCTACAGACGAGAGTCAAGAAGTGCAGTCCTGTGCTATCTTTTCAAAGGATCGCCGTCCAAGAGTTCTCCTATGGAATGATGGACGGGTCCGGTGGGACTCGGGGCCGGTTTGGACCGGGTACTAGCGCATGAATTAGTCGGTGTCGGGGCTGGTGTCTGATCCGGCGTGGGGGAGGGATCC
Organism: Verrucomicrobiota bacterium; assembly: GCA_013285645.1. GTDB lineage: Bacteria > Verrucomicrobiota > Verrucomicrobiia > Methylacidiphilales > UBA1321 > JABDGH01. The sequence goes on from JABDHJ010000037.1 coordinate 18,272, forward strand.
GGCTGTTGCGGTTGAGATTGGTTTTGGTTCTGTGCCTGGCGGCCTTCCGATCGCGGATCGGGCACATCATGGGGAGGATGTGCATTTTCTTCAGGCCTGGTTCTGGCTGGCTCATCCTTGCTTCGTGGAGGGCTGGGAGCGTGCTCTTGTGCGGGAGGCGTTGGCGCAGCTCGCTCTTGAGGCGGAGCAGGGGGCGGAGCGTCAGGTGCTTTTTGTTCTGCCGGAGCATTGGGAACCTTCCCATCATCGGCTCGAAGTGAGGGCGCGGAAAACATCAAGAACCCGCCGGTCAGAAGGACGAATAAGGCAGGCATTGATTTCATGTCCTACCTTAAGAGACGTCCGCTGTGGCATTCGGTTACAAGATGGAGTAAGTATCCCTTGAAGTCAGGTAGAGTTGGGATGCTTGCGGAACTCAATCAATGTACCCCTTTTGGCGCTATTACGATCCTGATACGGAAGTCCTGACTATTGAGACTGACAAACGTTTAGTGCCGCAAAAAGCGCGAGAAAGCTTATCGCAAAAGCAAAACAAAAAACAGCCACGATTCTCGCTCTTACATAGATGGTGGCAGGCCTTACAAAATTGTCTTCTTTTAGAAGAAGATGGGCCTTCTCATCTCCCTCTTGGTAGTATATTCGCCCCAGCTTATTCGCCGCGCCCAAAAGTGTTGCTGATTCTCCGTAAAGAGCCGTTAACGTCGAGAGAACTGTCAAAGCTAACAGGCCCCAACACAACTGTAATAATGGCAGACCCAAAGGATGTATCGGAATATAGGTGCGTTGTAGCGCAACCAATAAAGTTAACGCGCCGGAAGAAAGCCCGAGCAACTGGCGCAACCAGTCGTAATAAGGCTTAATGTGGTCATGGCTTAACCTTCGTATAATATCTTCAATGGTCACTTCAGTTTTGCGATCCATGTTTGTCTTTTTATGATCCGTATCCATAGCCCCTCCCTTATGCGAAAACTTAAACCATCCAAATCCAAAGAGGACAATCTTATCATGTCCATCTGCCATACTTCAAAGGGAGTTCAAACTTGCTGGCTTTCTTCTCACCGAGATAGGCTCTTAACAAGGGGAGAGGCTACTGTTTTAGCCCAATCCCTGTTAGAAGAATATAAGTCTCTCCCTTCAAATTAAGTAAATGGACAGAATCAATTCTTTGGAAAAAAGAGTCAATCAATTGGGCATAGCCCTTTTGATGGTGGGGATTGCTGTTATTGCTTTGGGGTTGCGCCTGATTGTTTTGATGTATCAGGAGCAGAATTGGGAAGTGGATTCTGCAACATGGGCGAGGCAGGCTGAGCAACGATTGCAGATTGCTGAACAGTGGGAAACTTACGAGCATCAGCAACAGGTGAACGAGGAAGCATCCAAGCCAAATAAGCGACAATGAGGGTCATTACCGCAACTATCAAAGCCCATTTTATGATCTGGTTGCTACCTGTAAGTTCTTTATGCCTTTCTTTTTCCAAAGCCTGAGAGACAATTTCTACCGCATATTTGTCTAAAGGAACTGAAACAAACTCTAAGGCAATTTCGAGTTCTGGCACAGTATAGGTTCGGCATAATTCGCGAAGCGGAATCCACCATGTCGTATCTAGTTTTGCTTTCGCTATTTCCTTTGCCACTTTGTCTCGAAGATTGATTTTCATGACGCAAGATGGGTGCTCACTTAGCTAATAAAATCTCAGCCTTAACTTGGAAGACTGCGCAGAGATAAACAAGTTCAAAGTCCGAAATCCACCGAACTTGTCCCTCGATTTTGGCGATGCCGTCTCGACTGATGTCCCATCCCGCTAACTGGCATTTCAAGGCCAGCCTTTCCTGAGAAAGGCCCAGATGATTCCTAAGCCTCCGCACATTCGGCCCAATGATATTGCGTGGATGATTCATGTGCCGATTTCGGCACTTGACAATAAGATAATGCTACGGTTTTCTTTGCGCTGAATTCAGCACACAAAGAATGAATCATGAAGCCTTGGTTGATTATTTTGATCGTCGCTTTCAGCTTTATAGCTGGGGTGGATGCAGCTTCAATTTGGTATCTGCTCCTTTACAACGGAGCTTTCTTTCATTAGTTTAAAAGGTCATGCAAGAAGTCGATAAAGAATCCTTTTTCAGACTGCTGGCTCGTGCAGTGCGCCCACGCCATCAAGAGCGTGCAAAAACATCGCCTTCCCGCTCTTCCGGCGATTGTACCGATAAGAAAATTCATTCACATACTTCTGGAGATGTTCCCGAGAAACGGAATGGAACGTCCCATGGATCGACCGTTTGAGTTGGCTCCAGAATCCCTCGATTGAATTGGTGTGAACGAGGGCGCGGACGTATTCCTTTTTCCCATGATTGACGGAATCATGCTTGAAATCCCGATGGATTAAGCGGCGGTAGGGTTTCCATTCATCGGTGTAAATGGTGCTTTGTGGTAGAACCTTTTCGACAATGACAGGTAGAAGAGTGCGAGCCGAAACATCTTCAACAACTTTGGCAACCACATTACCACCTCTCTCCACAATGCCCATGATTGGCGTCTTATCGCGCTTGCCCTGATCTCCTGGCCTCTTGCCACCAATGAAGGTTTCGTCCGCTTCTACGGTGCCTTGGAGTGTCAAACGATCCTCTTTGAGAAGTTGACGAATTTGATGAGATATACGCCACGCGCATTTATAGGTAACGCCCAAATGTCTTTCCAATTCCTTAGCCGAAACACCGTTCTTGGAAGTCATCATCAGAAAGATGGCCGTAAACCACGATTTGAGCGACGTAGGGGACTTATGAAAGATCGTGCCAACCGTAGGGGATATATGATGCCCGCAAGCACAAGAATAGCTCCTGCGGCCTTCCAGCGGGTAAAATTGATCCTTTCTGCCACATTGAGCGCAAGTCGCGCCATCGGGATACTTGTTGCGGTAGATGTATTCCAAGCAATCAGCATCGGTTTTGAATTGCTTGTTAAAGTCTTTGATCGTGTACTTCATGGCTCTATCCTGACAGAATTTTACATGACGTCAAGGGATAATTACTCAAGATGGCGTTTGACTCGCCGTTATTTCTTTGTATAATGAATCTATGTCCAGATCGCTTGAGACCAAAACGCGGATGGGGCGCGGGGCGGTGAGGGATTTGCCGAATCGGTTTGAGAAGCTGGCGATGGACCTTGATCCGGATGTGGTACAGGACGATCCGAGCATGGAAGAAGACGGAGGCTTGCCGAATCCGAAGACGACTTTCTTTGAAGATCGGAGTGAGTCGATCATCGTAAAGAACGATAGTCCCGATGTGGGCTTCAGCGCGGGGATTAATCCGTATCGCGGGTGCGAACATGGTTGTGCTTATTGCTATGCGCGGCCTTATCACGAGTATCTGGGATTTTCGGCGGGCTTGGAGTTTGAGACGAAGATCATGGTGAAGCCGCGTGCGGCGGAACTGCTGCGCCAAGAGCTTTCGCGTCCGAAGTACGAGCCCCAAGTGTTGGGCATGAGCGGTGTGACCGATTGCTATCAACCGGCGGAGCGAAAATTCCGGATCACGCGATCATGCCTGGAGGTGCTGGCGGAATTTCGCAATCCGGTGACGCTGATTACAAAGAATTTTCTGATCACGCGGGACATCGATGTGTTGAAGGAACTCGCCGCCTTTGATGCGGTGCAGGTTTTCATTTCGATCACCACACTGAATGCGGACCTCGCCACGAAGATGGAGCCGCGGGCGAGCCGGCCTTCGCATCGCTTGCGCGCCGTGGAGATGTTGGCGAAGGCGGGAGTGCCCGTAGGAGTCATGGTCGCGCCAATCATTCCGGGATTGAATGACCGCGAAATGCCCGCCGTATTGGAAGCTGCAAAAGCTGCTGGCGCAATTACCGCCGGTTACACCATGCTGCGATTACCCTACGGAGTGAAGGATGTTTTCCAGGAATGGCTGCGGGAGAATTTTCCGGAAAAACTGGAGCGTATTTTAGGAACCGTGCGTTCCGTGCGCGGCGGCAAACTGAACGTGAGCGATTTCGCCACGCGGATGCGCGGCGAGGGCCCTTATGCGGACCAAGTGCGGCAGATGTTCCACGTTTTCCGCGAGCGCCTCGGTTTCAACGCCAGAATGCGTGAATTGCGAACAGAACATTTCCGCAAGCCGGGGGATATGCAGATGACGTTGGGAGTATAGCTGCGCAGGCGGGATTGCACTTTGAAAATAGTCTCAGATTGTCTTTTTATCGAAGGAAATCATAGGTTATTAGAAAGGCTCACCGATTTTTTCTCTTTGCTGATTGCTTCAACGACGATGCGATAAGACTGTTACCGCCCTCTAGAGTAGTGATACCGCGACGAATCAGTTCCTCTGCGGTTTCTGCGACATTCTTTCCCCAAAAGCCATTTCTCGTGAGGTCTTCAAGGACTTCATAAACACGGGTATTTACCGCCACTGTAACGGGCTTTGTTTTTATGAGGTTTTTACCTTTGCTCACGCTTAATACTTATGTCATTAAAATACCATAAGTATAGTTTTTTGCGTTGACTTGCCTCTGAAATGTGCGAACATATAATTGTATCTGAAAGCAGACTCGTTCTGCCGGTAGGATATACCTGGGGACATCTGAAAGGATGTCCCCTTATTTTTATAAACGAACTATTCCGAGTGGATCCCGAGTAGAAGCCTTGAGACAGAGGATAGGTTTAAGACGATTAAAATAATTATGTCCGCTCTTTTCCTTCATATATTTGGAAGGACTCAAATTCTGTTGCAAAAGATAAGCACAGAGATCAGCACATTGGATCAAAAAGGAGTCGGCTGAGTCTCTAAAGACCGGGTCTTCAATGAGGTGATTGAGGGTAACATTTCGGTATCCCGGACCATGAAAGCTATTATTTGGTATCGGATTATAGTGCCTCATTTTCCTGATCAGAGAAGTTAGCTTGGGTTCATCTGTTTTATCGCAAGAGAGCAATCCGCAATCGCGGGTATTTCCCGATGCAGGGAAATTTTTGTAAGTGATAGTATTTTCGAATCTTTGGATCAAGGCCTGCCAAGCGTTCGCAAAAACATCGTAATCAGGTCTTTTTGTTTGCTTGTCTACGACCACCGAAATCAAACGGAACGCTTTAATTTGAGCTATTTTATCGACAAATTTGCGCAGAATTTCCAGTCTTTTGTACTTCGGAATTATGGCTAATTCCCCGGGCTTGCTGATAAATTCTCGGGCATGTATTTCATGCCTGAGCTTTAGGCCGTAATCCCGCCGTAGTTCACGCCTGAATTCAACTAATTTCAAAAGGCAGGCTTTCCACTCCAGCTCATGCACAACCAGTGCACAGAGAAGAAAGTATCGTGTTGGGGATAGAGTAAGACCCGTATCGCCACTCTCATCCGCGAACATCAGATACATTCGGCGAAACTAAAGAAATAATCGGCATAAACAAGACGTAACGAGAAACCTCGTCAGCGTCTGGTAATAAGGAGCACTAACTAGTGGTCAGAACGCGACCGCTGGAGAAAGTGACGGCGCTGGCATCGCGTTCGGTGAACCACTGTTCGTAATGGGTTCGCTGGATGGTGACCTTGTTTTTATTCAGTTCGCTCGCAGAGAGAAGCAACGCGAGTGCGCCGACGCCGTCGAAGTAGCGGTCGTTTCCTTCTTCTCGAAACCAATCGAGAAACTCCCGTGCATTTCCCTGGGCGGCGCAGGCCCAGAGTTTTTCTTCCCAACCGGCGGTTGCCTTGAGCAAGGCGGAAGAGACTTGAAAAGGATGATCGAAACGCGGGCCGAGATGGCAGCCGTCGATGCTGACGATGATGCGCAGCTTTTCGCCCGGCGGAATTTTCTGAAAGAGATCGGCCAGCGCGCGGCTGAGTCGATGGAATTCGTCCAGCTCGTTCCATTCAACGAAACCTTCGACATAGGCGTGGAGTCCGCCGCAAAGAAGCGGGACAAAGCGGACGGGCTTTGCCTTTCCATCGTGCGCAGCGCGAAGTTGATGTAGCGCCTGAAGCCAGAGCAGGGGAAACTCGATGGAATGTTCGCCACCATGCGCTTGTGGAGAAAAATGAAGCGCGGGATCGGCGCCTTTGGCAAGTTCATCGACCAGATCCGTGGCACATTCCGCGCGGCCCAGGGGCGTGAGATAATCGCGACGGTCGAGGTTCCATTCCAGTTGGGAACGATGGCCGACGCCAAGGATCAGATACGTATCGGCGAGCGGTTCACCGAGGAGCGGCAAAAAAGCGGCGGCATAGGAGGGCAGACTGACGCGAAAATCGATGTGCGGTGTGACAATGCCGACCAGGGAACTCTTATCAGGCGCGGGCGGCAACTCATTCGCCGCGAAAGATTTGAAAGCACTGCGGAAAAAAGCGAGCGCCTGTACGGGATCGGAGGGATAGCAGTCGGGATGATGGTGGGCGCGTAAGGTAGTCACGTTCAGTCCAATGAAGACGCGCCCGCAGGAACCTTCAAGCTTTCTCCGCAATTTGAGTGGAAGATCATTCGCGCGATTTACGGTGACAGTTTGGCGCGATCGTGAGGTTTCTGTTAAACCCAGATATGCACATGCTTCATCATCTCTCCTTCGCTGTCGGCGACCTTCCGCGATCCAGTGCCTTTTACGACACGACACTTTCCGCTCTTGGTTATGTACGCGTGTGGACCCATGAGAAAGCCATTGGTTACGGTTTCCCCGGTGGAGGCGATAAGTTTGCCATCAAGCTTGTTTCCAGCGGAATAGCTATTCCCGGCGAAAGTTTCCATGTCGCTTTTGCCGCACCTTCGCGCAAGGCAGTGGACGACTTTTATCAAGCAGCCCTCAGGACTGGCGGAAAAAACAATGGTGGATCGGGACTGCACCCGGAATATGGGGAGCATTATTACGCGGCGTTTGTCTTCGATCCCGATGGTTATCGTATCGAAGCGGTTAACAATGAAGAGACCTAAATCCAGTCGCTAACTTGAAGATAAAATGGTAATTACTTGCCTAACGGCAGAAAATGCCCATACAAAAGAGTTAGTGCCGTGCATTTTTTACCGACCCACGATAGGTAAAGACAGACTCTACTTATGAGAATAGATCGAATACTCATTATCGACGACGACGACCAATTGCGTCGGATGCTGGTCGATTATCTCGTCTCGCAGGGATATACCGCCCTAGGCATGCGTTCGAATCAGCAGGGTCGCGAAGCATTGCGCAATGATTCCTTCGATTTAGTCATCGCCGACCTGAGACTTGAGGATGGCAGCGGTCTCGACTTTTTGCGGGAATTCAAGCAGTTGTCCCCGCGATCATACGGCATCCTGATGACCGGTTACGCGACGATGGAAACCGCAGTGGAGGCGATCCGTATCGGGCTGTTTGATTACATGCTCAAGCCGATTTTGCCCGCGCACCTCGACCTGGTCTTGCAACGGTTGGAATCGGTGCGGCAATTGCAAAGCGAGAATTCCTACCATCGCCAGCAGCAAGAGCAGGTGAACGGGGCGGGCACCAGCGTGGTCTGGGGTCGCAGCGGCCTGATGCAGGATATTCTCGAAATGATAAAGAAAGTCGCGCAGACGCACGCGACGGTTTTGATCCAGGGCGAAAGCGGCACGGGCAAGGAAGTGGTGGCGCACTCGATCGTGCAGCACAGTCCACGGGCGCAAATGCCCTTCATTAAGGTGAATTGCGCGGCGGTGCCGGAGACATTACTGGAGAGTGAATTCTTCGGGCACGAAAAGGGAGCCTTTACCGGCGCGGTGCAGCGGCGTGAGGGGCGCTTTGAAACGGCCAACGGTGGTACGTTGCTGCTGGACGAAATCGCGGAAATTCCGCTGAGCTTGCAGGTGAAATTATTGCGCGTCTTGCAGGAGCGCGAATTCGAACGGGTCGGCGGCAACAAAACGATCCGGGTCGATGTGCGATTGATTGCGAGCACGAACCGGGATTTGCAGGAAGAAGTGCGGCAGGGCCGGTTTCGCGAGGATTTGTTTTATCGGTTGAACGTGGTGCCGATCAATTTGCCGCCGTTGCGTTTGCGTGGCGTCGATTTGCAGGAACTGGTCGAATTTTATGTCACACATTTCGCGCGCAAGCACGGCAAGACGATTCCGAGCGTCAGCGCGCGCGCGTTGGAGCGGATGCAGGCCTATCGCTGGCCGGGGAATGTGCGCGAATTGCAGAACACACTGGAACGGGCGGTTATCCTGGCGGCGCAGGA
>JABDHJ010000038.1 GCA_013285645.1 Verrucomicrobiota bacterium
GGCTTGGCTGACGCGATGGTCCACGAGCCGGAATTGCTGATTCTCGATGAGCCGACCATCGGTCTTGACCCGAATCAAATTCGGTCCGTCCGAGACCTGATCAAGGACCTTGGCAAGCACCACACCATTTTGCTCTCGACTCATATTCTTTCCGAAGTGGAACTCACTTGCAGTCGAGTGCTCGTCATCCATCATGGCCGCATTGAGGCATCCGATACGCCGGTCAATCTGACGCGTCTGGTGCGCGGCGGTGGTTCGATCCTGCTGGAAGTCAAGGCGGCCGCCACGGACATTATCGCCAAGATCGAGGCGTTGCCGAATATCGAGGACGTGGAAATTTCACTCCCGACAGACGGTGAATGGACGCAAGCCAAGATTTTTGCGAAGCCCGGCATTGATGTTCGCGAGGATGTCTACGGCGTGGTGCGCGCGAACAACTGGTCGCTGCGTGAGCTGGCCCGCGTCAAGGCGACGCTGGAAGAAGCCTTCGTCGAGTTGACGCAGGACTAATCTCCCCCTCCAACCGAAAAATATCATGGCATTCTGGACCCTTTATAAACGCGAATTCACGAATTACTTCCACTCCGCCGTCGCTTACGTCGTGCTGTTTGGCAGCGCCCTGGTGCAGGGCATCCAATTCTCCCTGATCCTCAAACTCGTCACCGACCAGGGCTACAAGGAGCAGAGCATCCTGCAGATTTTCTTCAACTGGCCGCTCTTTTGGCTGCTGATCCTGGTGCAGGTGCCATTGATCACGATGCGGGTTTTCTCGGAGGAATTCAAACTCGGCACGATCGAGATGCTGCTGACCGCGCCCGTTCGCGAATGGGACGTGGTGCTGGCCAAGTTTTTCGGCGCGCTCACTTTTTTCCTCGTGCTCTGGCTGCCGGTGGCGCTGGACCTGACGGCGATGCAACTCTTCTCGGCCCCGCCTCCACCGATTTACTGGAGCCAGATCGCAATGACCGCGCTGACCATCGCGCTCGTCGGCGGTTTTTATGTCTCGCTGGGCGTTTTCACCTCGGTGCTGACCAAGAACCAGATCATCGCCGCAGTCCTTTGTTTCGCTTTTCTGTTCATCACGTTTGGCGTCTCGATGCTGCGCTGGATACAGCACGTCGATGCCACCCTGCTGTCGTGGGTCTCCTATGTTTCGACGCCGGAGCACATCCAAAACGCGGGGCTGGGCATTTTTGATTCCCGCCCCGTGGTCTTCTACGTGAGTATGACCGTGTTCGTATTAATGTTAACCAAGAGCATTCTCGAGAGCCGCCGTCTCCGGGGTTAATTTTGCCATGAAAACCGAAACTCCTTCCGCCCGTTCTTCCCGCCGTTCCGCCGGGTTGCAGAGCATCGTCAATGTCGTCCTGGTCCTCGGCATTTTGCTGCTCGTCAATTATTGGGCATTCAAAGATTACGTGCACAAGGACCTGTCGCTTTCCCAGTTTTACGCGCTTTCGCCGAAGACGGTGGACACCCTGAAGAATCTCGACTCGCCGATGACCATCTACACGTTTCTCGATCAAAGAAATCCGGCCCAGGCGGACCAGATCGCCACGCTGCTGAAGGAATACCAGCGGGTCGGCGGCAAGAACATCGTGGTGGAAAAAATCGATCCGGCTTTCGATGTCACCCGCGCTGCTGAATTGCAAAAGAAGCTCCACTTCGACGGTAACGATCACCTGATCATTCTCGACTACAAAGACCGCACGCCCCGCTATGTGAAGGAAGATGATTTGTACGATATCAATCCGATGACGGGTCAGGTCGGCTCTTTCAAGGGTGAACAGCTGATAACCGCCGCGATCACCAACCTGGTCGAGGGGAAGGTTTCCAAGGTTTATTTCACCGAGGGCCACGGCGAGCATTCCATTCAGGACACCACGACAGCGGCTGGATACGGATTTGTGACGCAAAGTCTCAAGAATGACAATGTCGATGCCGCCAATTTGAACCTGGGAAAAGTGGGCGATGTGCCGGCCGATGCGGACGCCGTGGTGATCGCGGGACCGGCGATTCAGTTTGCCCCGATCGAAGTCGAGGCGTTGGACAGGTATCTCGCAGCCAATGGCAAGCTTCTCGTCCTGCTTGATCCGTATACGGTCTCCGGCCTGGATTCCGTGCTTTCGAAATACGGATTGAAATTCGAGGACGACCTGGTCCTTTACCGTGGCATGACGACTGCGGGGACACAGATGACGGTGCCGTTGGCTGGGATTTATCAGGGCGGATTCTCCATGCATCCGATCACGGCGAAATTCGCCGCAGCGAATCTCCAGTTGATGATCTACGATGCCCGTTCGATCAGTATTCCGCCCAGCCCGCAGGGGCAACCGCCTTCGAAAACGCAATTCCTTCTTCAGACCGATGAGACCTCGTGGGGCTGGATCAACAAGGACGCGAAAGTGCCCGTCGACCCGAAGCAGCTTACTTTCAACAAGACGCTGGACATTCCGGGCCCTGTGACCGTCGCGGCGGAGTATGACGGCGGCGAGATTACCGATCCGAAGACGAGCGCGACCCTGCCGGGCACCCGCGTCGTCGCCGTCGGTTCCTCGAAGTTTGTGGATAATGAGGCAACCGATCCGACGGTCGCATTCAATTTCTTCACCAATTGTGTAGATTGGTTGGTGAAAAAGAATGCTGTGCTCGATATCGCCCCGAAAAAGCCGCAGGAATACGGCGTTTCCCTTTCACCCATGCAGTTTCGCACTGTGATTTGGTGCGCCCTTCTCATTGTGCCGGGAGCAGCGTTGTTGCTGGGCGTCTTCACGTGGTACTCCCGTCGGAAATAAGGAACGTCCGGTTATGTTGCGTAATAGTTCCACCTATCTCTATTTGGCCGTTTTCCTGGGCCTGCTTTGCTACCTCACGTTCATCGACAAAAAACTTCCAGGAACCAAGGCTGAGGAAGAATCCGAGAATCAGTTGTTCAAGCTGAATCCCGATGATGTCACCAGCCTGGAAATCAATAATGTCCACGGGCTTTTCATCTTCAAAAAGGACAATAACCACTGGGAAATCGAGAAGCCTGTGGTCACCCTCGCGGACGGTCCCACGGTCGATGGCGTGATTTCCCAGATCGCCTTCGCGCAGCCGCAACGTATCATCAAGGTGGACGGCTCGGACAAAGACCTGGCCAACCTGAAGGAGTGGGGCTTGATGCCGACTCCTGCAGAACGGGTGGTCATCCACACCAAAACCGGGCAGTCCATCCTGCTGGTCGGACGCAAAACGGCGATCAGCGACAGCGTCTATGCCCGTGCTTCCGAACGAAAGAACGAGTCGGTCCGGGTCATTCCCTTTTCGGTGAAGCAGGCGCTGCAGAAGGACCTCTCGGATTTTCGCAGTCACAGCGTTTTTGATTTTGAGATCGAGAAGGTGACCAAGGTCGCCACCAAGATTGCCGACACCACGACCACTCCCGGACAGCAATGCGAGGTCGATCTCAAGGACGGACATTGGACGCTGCAAATGCCGCTGGTGGCGCGGGCCTCCGACACGGATGTGCAGGTGTTGCTCAACAAGATTTTGTCCGAGCGTATCGTTGATTTCGTCACCGATGACGCCAGCAACCTGAGCCAGTATGGGTTGACCTCGCCGAGCGCGACGCTCTCCGTTACGATTACGCCGGATGAGGATTTGGTGCTTCAGATTGGCGGCCCCGTACCGAACAAGCCCGACCAGGTTTACGCGCAACGGCTCAAGTCGAATTCCGTTTTCACACTCACTCGCGCAAGCGTGGACGATCTCCTGAAGTCCGTGCCGAATGTGCGAGATCGTCACGTCCTCGCTTTCGATCCGGGCAAAGCCACCGGCCTGACCTTCTCTGTCTCCACCCACAAGGGACAAATTGAAAAGACGCATGATCTCTGGAGCACGGTGGGCGACAACGTGGGCCGCGCCGATGTGGGTCGCGTCACGGACATGCTGGCGAAACTCAGCCAACTCGAAACGACCCCGATGTTGAAGGATTCAGCCACGGATTTGAAGCCCTTTGGTCTTGATAAACCCGTTGGTAAAATCACGGTTGAATCGCCGGAATTCAAGCCGGGACCGAGCCTCACTTTGTTTATTGGCAAGACTGAGAACAAACTGATTTACGTGCGCAATTCTGCAGAGCCCTTCATCTATACGATTCCAGATACAGCACTCGATTTCCTGCCTGCGAATAATCTCGAGATGCGCGATGCCCGGGCAATTACGCTCGACCAGCAGAATGTGAAAAGCATGACGATTACCGCTGGCTCCAATCCGCCGGTGACCCTGACCCGCAGCAGTGGTGGCACATGGACAGCCACAAATGTGAAGGACCGGATGGTGAATACGGACAAGGCGAATACGCAGGCCAGTCTGTTTTGCCAATTGCTGGCGAAGAACTGGCTCGGGCCGGTTTTACCCGCCTACGGGTTGAGCAAGCCGGTGCTGACCATTGCGGTCCAGACGGACAAGGCGACGGTTACCCTCCATATTGGTCCGCTTCTCCCCGATGGCGGTCACGCGGCGCGGATTGAGGGCGAATCGACGGCGTTCGAGATCACCGATGGCGATTTCGGTCTGCTCAATGCCAGTTCGATTGAGCCTCTGCCTGGCGTTCTGTTGGAAACGAATGCGCCGTCTGCAACTGCACCGAGCACGAATGCCGCGCCGGTGAAGAAGTAACTGCGTTTTCATAGATAAGCCCAACGCAGAATCCAGGATGCGCGGTCATGGATGGGTGCCCTTCGTCGTCTCTCCTCTTAAATTTCTATCGATTTGCGAGGAGAACATCTCTACGACTATAACCGTTTGTCATTTTGAGGACTGCCGACCGGACATTCGTGCCAAATCCATTTTCCCATGACTTTCCTGGAAAAACTTAACAAGTTGCAGCGTAAAATAACGAATACAGATCGTATTTACGTTTCTCCAGAGTTTTATCCGCATTTGATCGAACTATTGTCCTTAATGAAACCGTATCGGGCGGTGGGTGTGGATAAGAAGCGAATTGGCAGTTCTCGCGATGGCGGATATGTCATGCTAAATGATTTTGATCCGGTAAAGGGAGCCTGCTCCTTCGGAATTGGTCATGACGATTCGTGGGACATGGAGATGGCCAGGATAGGCCTACCTATTTTGCAGTTTGATCACACCCTCGATAGCTCACCTCATCGTCATCCCCTTTTCCACTTTCATAAAATTCGCATCGGCAAAGAGAGTCGCCCCTCTGCCCGGATGGAAAGTATCGCTTCCATTCTCAACAGCCATTATTCCTCTGAGAAAGAGTTAATACTCAAAATAGATATCGAGAGCGACGAATGGGAAGTTATCGCCGACGTTGATCCTGAAATACTGAAATCTTTCCGTCAAATCACAATCGAGTTCCATAATTTTAGCGCCGTAGCCGACAACGCATGGAGACAAAAAGCCAGGCAGGCGTTGATCCATTTGACCCGATATCATTTGCCCGTGCATGTTCATGGCAACTGCATTTCGCCTCTTGTCATTTGTCGCGATATTGAAATTCCTGATGCCTTGGAGCTTACTTTCGCACGTCAGGATTCGTATCAATTAGTGTCTACAGACGAGGCCTTTCCCAGCCCATACGACAAGTCGAACCACTTCCTCTTGTCCGATGTAAAACTCGATATTTTCCAAAAACTGGACTATCCGAGACAAGCTTAAAAATATTAGTTACTCATGCTCCGTTGAAATCATCATTTTTTAACAGGAAAACATGAAAGCATGAAGACATGAAACTGAAGCAGAGGAGAAATCGAACCTAATCTTTCCCTTGTTGACCTGCCTTCTTCATGTATTTCCTGTTTTCATGTCTTCCTGTTAAAAAATGATGATTTCAACAAAGCAAGTTGCTCACTTAAAAGTAAGCATCCCCATGCGACACTGGTATTATGGCGACGGTCATAGACCACCGGTACATTAAATAATCTACTTTTGTGGGCGCTTGGAGAAATCGCGTTTCGGTGCGGCGCCCTTTTTCGGCGCGCGGCGCTTGGGCTGAACGGTCTTGATCTGGGAGCGAGTCTGCTCACGCGACTGAGTAGTGCGCCCGCGCATGATGAAACGGAGCGGGCAACCGCGAAGATCGAAGGCTTCGCGCAATTGTAAATCGAGATACCGTTCGTAGGCGGGGGTGAGCAGTGCCGGGGCGTTGACGAAGAGCAGGAGGGTGGGGATTTCTCGCGAGCCCTCTTTGGCGGCCTGTTGCGCGGCGTAGAGGACCTTGAACCGGCGTCCATTCACCAGTGGTGGCGCGTATTTTTCCATTGCGCGGCTGATGACGCGGTTGAGCGGCCCGGTCTGGAAACGGAAGGTGCGGTTCTTGGCGATTGTTGCGCAGGTCTTGAGCAAGCCCTCGACCCGTTCGCCGGTTTTGGCGCTGAGAAAAAGCACCGGTGCGTAAGAGAGGAAAAACATGTCCTGCTGCACCTGCTCGTAGTATTCGCGCTCCTTGGTCTTGCCTGCATCGCCCTGTTCGCGGGCGAGGTCCCACTTGTTGACGACGATCATGCAGGGTGCGTGAGCTTCCTGGATCAACCCGGCGATTTTTTTGTCCTGCATGGTCACGCCCGTCATGGCATCGACGATGAGGATGCAGACATCGGCGCGGTTGATGGCGTGGGCGGTGCGACCGGTCATGGCGCGTTCGAGTTGGTCCTGCACTCTGCGCTCCTGGCGCATGCCTGCGGTATCGATGAAGAGGAAAGGCTCGCCGCGCCACGTGTAGGCGATATCGACGGCATCGCGGGTGGTCCCGGCCACAGGGCTGACGATGGCGCGCGGCTCGGCCATCAGTGTGTTGATCAGGGACGATTTGCCGACATTGGGGCGTCCTACGATGGCGAGACGAGTGGGACGCTTGGGACGTTCTGTTTGCTCCGCTTCTTCCTCCGGCTCTTTCCAATTCTTGACGATTGCCGAGCGCAGTTGCTCCAGACCACGCCGATGCGCAGCTGAGACGGGATAGACGCCCTGGAATCCGAGGCGCTGAAATTCGCCGTCGAGATTGGCCTGCTTTTCGCCATCGACCTTGTTGGCCGCGACAAAAACGGGACGATGGCTTTTGCGCAGGAGCCGTGCGACGTCCTGATCGAGCGGAGTGAGGCCCTCGCGCGCATCAACGACAAAAATAATTTCGGTGGCGGCAGCCAAGGCGAGTTCGACTTCGTGAGCGATGGCGTCGCCGAAACCCTCGCGGTCATCGATGCCGATTCCGCCCGTGTCGATCAGGGTGAAGCGGTGCTTATCCCAGCGCGCGCTGGTGACCATGCGGTCGCGGGTGGTACCGGGGCGGTCAAAGACGAGGGAAATATCGCGTCCGGCCAAGCAGTTAAACAGGGCCGATTTGCCAACATTGGGGCGACCGACGATCGCGACTGTGTGATCCATAGCCGACCAGTGTACCTGCGCTTTGCGATCCTCGCACTTTAAATCACCTGCAGATGTAGCGGTGGTCTATGTCCGCCGAGGCATTTCAAATTGCGTGCTTATGCATCGACGGTCATAGACCGCCGCTACAACTACTTCTTCTGCGCGGCGGTGTGGCCGCTGCGGCTGAGCAGTTGTAGCCCTTCTCGTACATAAACGATCGTGCAGAAGAGGGCGAAGCCGGCCCCTAGCGTGCAGAGGGCAAAGATCGTCCAGATTCCGAGTTTGAAGAGGACGGCGAGTATGGCCAGAAGCGTGAAGAGCGTGCTGGCCTTACCCGTCCAGTGGGGATGGATTTCCACCGGCACCTGGAAATGGCGTAGGATGCAATAGCCTCCCAAGAGAAGCGCATCGCGACTGATGATGATGGCGGGAAACCAGATTGGGAATGGGCGCAGGTGATCGAGGGGAATCAGGCCGAGAGTGACGAGCGACGCGAGCAATAGCAGCTTGTCGGCGATGGGATCGAGGAGGGCACCAAGTGCGCTGCGCTGGTTCCAGTTGCGGGCCAGATAACCGTCCAGCGCATCCGAAATCGAGGCGACCAGAAAGACGGCGATGGCGGCGTAGCGCCAGATTTCTTCCGAGTGGCCCTGGCTCGTGGATTCATCGTAAGTGATGATCAGCGTGACGAACACGGGGATCAGAATCAGGCGGAGGATGGTGATGCGTGTGGCCCAAGTCATGAAATTTTGTGGAAATATGCCGACAAACGGCAGGACAAGTCACCTTGCCGTGAGACGACGCCACGGGCAAGAGGCAAAGGTGCCTGACGTCGTATCGTTACTCCTGTATCCGGTAAAAATGCAGAAAACTATTGCACCTTATCCCATATTATATAGGCTTGCCGTTCCAAAAGATTATGGCTGACGTCGCAAACCGCTATCCCGAAAACCTCCCTGGCAAATTTTACGTTGATAACCAGTGTATCGACTGTGATCTCTGTCGCGAGACCGCCCCGAGCAACTTTGGCCGCAACGATGATGGCGGCTATTCCTACGTCTTCAAGCAACCGACGACTCCCGAAGAGGAGAAGCTTTGCAAGGAAGCGATGGAAGGCTGTCCCGTGGAAGCCATCGGCGATAACGGTTCCTAATTGGAATTCGTTTCTCCTCGCTCCCAAATTTGGGAGCGCAATCGTCTGCGCAATTTCATTTTGCGCTAATATCCCCGGCCCAAGTTACATCCCCGTCATCGCTGCGTTGCGCCCTTTGCAACCGGCTCTTAGTCGCTATATACTACCGGCATGAGTACCAGCAACGCCCTCACCACCGAAGTCGACGACCTGAAAACCCAAGCCTCGCAAGTCGCCCGCAAAGTCGGCGAACAACTCAACGAGCAAGCCAACACTCTCCGCGACGTCACCGCCGCCGCCCGCTACAACACCCAGGAATTCATCGAGAACAACCCCTGGCAATCCGTCGCCATGGCCGCGGCCCTTGGCTTCCTCGTCGGTGCTCTCGTCGCACGCCGTTAGCACTTGGAGGGTCTGCCTCCGGGCGACGATGCAGTTCAGGTGGCCCGGACTATTTGAGACCTCTGCGAAAGTCCTTCTCCAAGCAATCTGCCATCTTGAGCTTGTCGAGCCCACATGTGGAAAGATCCGTTCTGTAGATCGAAGAAGAAAAGGCAGACCGAACTGATCCTTCGACAAGGATGACTAATGCTAAATGTGAGAGTTCGCAGAGGTCTCCGTAAGGGATAGCAGCACTGTGAGCCCCCTAAATCGGTCCGGTTGGATTGGTTTCCCCTGCGATCCCTCCGGGATCGTCACCAGGGACAACCATTTACCGGTGGTGTCGCTGCGCTCAACCACCGGCTACGGTGCTTTAAAGCCTTCGGCTTATCCGAGTCAACTGCATCGTTACGGCTCAGGATGACAAAGGCTAAAAAGAGGCCCTTTTGCAGAGGTCTCTTGTATGACGGCGTTTTTGTTCCAAATTATTTTCTGCTCCGTGCGAGACAGTTTCCTGCAGCACTTACGGATTCGGATCGGCATCTTCGGGCAGAGGAGCGGGTGCCCAAATTGGTTTCGTCACTTCCTCGGCGGTGTAGTCCTGCTTTTGGGCCAGCTTTACGCCGATCTTCAACGCGGAGGAGAGGTCCTGCTCGGCGCCTATGCCGTAGACATGAATGGGATTGGCAAAGCCGGGCACCATCGCTTCGCCCCGGTCGGTGATCGGAAAGTCGCCGGTCAGTTGAACGAACGTCTCGTGCGAAATCAGGATGCGCTCGTTCAATTTCTTAGTCAGCGATTCAAGCCGTGCGCCCAAATTCACGGTCGATCCCATCGCGGTATAGCTGACCTTATGTCTTGAGCCCATATTGCCGACCAGCGCCTCGCCCGTGTGAATGCCGATCCCGCATTCGAATAATTCCGTGTCCAGCCCCGCCCGCTTTACCTTGAAATTGGCCAGCGCATAACGCATCTCCATTGCGCAACAAACCGCCCGCTGTGCATGGTCTGGTTGGGGGTCGGGTGCATTCCAGAAAGCCATGATGCAATCGCCGATATACTTATCTACGGTGCCGTCATATTTGAAGACCACCTCGGTCATCGCCTCAAAGTACTCGTTGACGACGGTCAAGACTTCTTGCGAATCGCGGTTATCGCAATAAGCGGTGAATCCACGAATGTCACAAAACATGATCGTGATGACCTCCTTGGTGCCGCCGAGTTTCGCCCCATCGGGATCCGCCAGGATTTTGTTCATCACCTTGTCGGAAAGATGGGCGCGCATTGCTCTTTTCACCCGGAGCTTTTCGCGCTCCTCGCCAAAGAAGCGTTTCGTCGGCACTGCTCCCGCGAGAAGCAGGATGCCTATTTCCGGCATCGCCACCGGCAGGATGAGATTTCCGAAATACAGCATGGCGAATCCCGCCCCGGCCACGATTAGAAGGGCGACAAGTCCCATGGGGATCATCGGCGCAATGCCCACACGCAGCATGAGACTTCCCGTACCGAATAGGAACAACGCGTAGACAGGCATCCAGATCCACCAACGGACAGTTTTCAGGTAGTCTCCCTGCAAGATGTTGCTTAGCGCATTCAAGTGGGTCAGGACGAGCGGCTCTGCCGAGCCCAGGTCGAGCGGCATCGGGCCCTGATCGATGCCGGATGCGGTTGCGCCGATGATGACGATATTGTCCTTGATGGGAGGAAGATGGTTCCTTTCCTCGGATTGTTGACCGTTGGTCTTTGCCAACAGGCCCTTGATCATCTGGTTGTAGCTTTCCTCTTGGAAATCCTCCAGGCGACTTCGGTAATTGATCAGGATTCGCCCCTGCTCATCAATGGGAATGCTGACCTGCGTACCATCCGGGCGCGAAATGGTGACGTCATGGCCGAGATTGACCACGACCTTATCCGGGTCCACGCCCCAGTATTGCATGAGAACCTGGAGATCGAACGAGGCATAAAACTTTCCCGCCACGCAAGCCACGAGCGGGTCCGTGTTATGGACTCCGCCGTTGTTTCCCTCCTCCTGGTTAACAAAGGCAAAATAAGACACCTTGCGCAGGGCGGGAAAGGGAAGAAGCGCGTAGGGTGATGAAAAAACCTTGGAAACATCTCCTGTGATATTCGGCAACGCCTTCGTCGGGAGAATTGCCGCCGGATCCAGCGGAGGCTGTTCGTCAGGACTTTGCTCGGCCCCTGTGATCATATTGGGAAACAGGGCGGCTCCCTCGACCAGTTGCTGGTCATCCGGGACGAGCGAAGAATCGGAAGAGGCATTTGCCGGCGGCTGGACTGGCGCTCCGGATGCGGATGAATCGGGGGAGCTAGGCGATACCGGGGGGGGAGCCGTCGTCGTCGCAGGCGGAACAGAAGTTGTGGGCTGAGCGGGCGAAGTGGAAGCTGGAGCTGGTTCAGATGGATTGATGTTGGGAGAGGGGGCAGTCGGCGGGTTGTTCGACGAAGGGGGAGCAGGCGTTGCGGGTGGCGGCGCAGCGACGTCATCCGCGCCGAAAGCGACGAGGCCGGGAGCTGAAATACTTGCGCTTGAGCCGGTGGAAGGCGCCGTGGACGTGGGAGCAGGCGCGGCATTCGTGCTGGGCGGAAGCGGGCTGACGGGTGCAGCCGGGGTCTCCGGCGTGGGGGAAGGAGAAGGGGCGGGAGCGGGATTCGCGGTGGCGGGAGGAGTATCGGATGTCGAGGCCGGAGCCGGATTTGCGGTGGCCGGTGGGGCATCGGATGTCGAGGCCGGAGCCTGAGCAGACGTGGCGGCTCTTTCCTGCTCTGTAAACATAATATCCCAGCCGACCGCCCGGGGACTTTCCGATGCCAGCAGTGTCAGGAAAATCCCGTGATCAGCACGCGGCAAAGGCCAGCGGCCCATGTCATCGAGCGACCGCTGATCGATGGCGGCCAAAACCAAATGGGGATCGGGGCGCAGGGGGGAGTATTTTTTATGCAGTTGATAACGCAGCAAAAGCATCTTGTCCGTCGTCTGCGTTTCCAAATCCCCGAAATAAGGGACCATTAGCATCAGCGCGATCAGCAACGTCAGCCCCACCGCGAAGACGGCGGCGATAGACGTATTGGAAAGGGTTTTCATGCGTCTGCGGGCGGTCACCACAGTGGCAAACCCGCGACGCTCTGGCAAGAGGCGTGGTAAAGGACAATGAACAACACATCAATCGTCTGTCATAATTCAATTGCGAAAGCAGCGGCAAAGGCGCACGTTAAGCTCGTCCCCGTCTCACCCTTTTTACTTTGAGTTCCGTGAAGAAGAAAAACAGCGTTCCGAATGTAACCGTTGGTCAGCTCTACACCAACCACGCCGCCCAGTTGCAACTGAAGCTGCTGGCCGGTGCCGGGGGATTGCAGCGGCGCATCTCGGAAGGAGCCGTCAACCGGCCCGGCCTCGCTCTCTCCGGATTCTACAAGTCCTTCGCCTTCCAGCGCGTCCAGATCATCGGCAGCGGCGAGACCCATTACCTCAAGTCGTTGCCCGATTCCGTCAGCCGACAGCGCCTGCGGGAACTCTTTAAGCACCGCATCCCCTGCGTGATTTTCGCGCGGAACATCAACCCGCCCAAGGTCGTGCTTGAGGTCGCCGAGGAGGAAAATATCGCCGTCTTCAAGTCGCCCCTCACCACCATGCGACTCATGAACATGGCGACCATCTGCCTCGAGCTCGATTTCGCCCCGGTCGCCTCCGAGCATGGCAGCATGGTCGATATCCTCGGCATCGGCGTCCTGGTCCGCGGCGCCAGCGGCATTGGCAAGAGCGAGTGCGTCCTGTCTCTCGTCGAGCGCGGCCACAGCCTCGTCGCCGACGACGTCACCCGCATCCGTTCCCTCGAGGGACGCGAACTCATCGGCACCTCTTCCGATCTCTCCCGCTTTCACATGGAAGTCCGCGGCCTTGGTATTATCAACATCGCCAGCATTTACGGCGTCCGCAGCATTCGTTTTGAAAAGCGGCTCGACATGGTGGTGACCCTCCAGGACTGGCACGAGGTGCCGGAAATCGACCGGATCGGGCTCGAAACAGATTACTACGAAATCTTGCAAATCAAGATTCCGCATGTCACCATACCTGTTCGTCAGGGAAGAAATCTGGCAAATCTCGTGGAAGTGGCTGCGCTGGATCAGAAACTAAAAAGCATGGGGCAGAATTCGGCAGTTGAATTTAATGAAAGATTGTTGAAAGCTATAGCCAACCGGGATTAGTAACTCTCTCACCATCAATAAACAAAGAAGACATGGCATCAGCGGCAAAAAATAAAGAATCAGGCGTTTCCGTGGTACGGGATCTTGTGATCGGGAATAAACTCGGTCTGCATGCGCGCCCCGCCGCCATGTTCGTGCGCGTCGCCAATCGGTTTGGCTCCGATATCGTCGTCGAAAAGGATGGTGAGGAAATCAACGGCAAGAGCATCATGGGTCTCATGTTGCTGGCCGCCGGATGTGGTTCCCGCCTCAAGGTTACCGTCACCGGCTCCGACTCCGCCGACATGATCAAGGCCCTTGAGGAATTAATAGCTCGCAAATTCGACGAAGAGTGAGCATTTTGGCGCCGATGCCAGATGAGCAATCGGATGCCCCAACGCCAACAGTAGAAGAAAGATACAAGGGAATTCCTGTATCTCCGGGCATCGCCATCGGCCCGCTCGTTCTCCTCTATGCGGATGAGCATATTATCCGCAAACGGCGCATTCGACCGGAGGACGTTGCGGGTGAAATCGCCCGCTTCGAGGCCGCGCTGCTCAAGACGCGCCAGCAAATTCAGGTCATCCGCAACGAACTGGCCAGCTCCATTGGCGAAGAAGATGCCAGTATTTTCGATGCTCATATTCTCTTACTTGAGGACACGTCCCTGATCGAATCGGTCAAGGAGCAGCTCGTGAGCCGCTTGGTCAATGTCGATTTCGCCTACGAGCAGGTTGTTCGCTCCTACACGCGCAAGATGCGCGAACTCGACGACGATTATTTCCGCGAACGCGCCGGTGATTTCCTCGACGTTTCCCGCCGCGTCCTGCGCAATCTTCAGGGTAAAGTAGACGCTGAGTTGCGCAATCTCGACGTCGCCTCTGTCGTTCTCGCCCATGATCTCTCGCCTTCGGACACTGCTGGAATGGACCGCAAGCTGGTTCTCGGTCTTGCCACCGAAGCGGGCAGCCGCACCTCCCATTCCGCGATTATGGCCCGGTCGCTCAACCTGCCCGCCGTGGTTGGTCTGCGCGAACTCATCGGCAAGTTCGAGCCCGGCGTCGAAGTCCTTCTCGACGGCTACGAAGGCCTGCTCATCGTCAACCCGACCGACCAGACCAAGCACGAATATGGTCAGCGTGAAAAAATCCATGAAGCCGTCGAGGTCAAACTCGATGCCCTGCGCGAGACGCTGCCGGTCACACTCGATCAGCGCCGTATCATTGTTTCGGCCAACGTCGAGATCATGGAGGACCTGCCGCTGATCAAGGAACACGGCGCCGAGGGCGTCGGCCTGCTTCGCACCGAATATCTTTTTCTCAACCAGAACGAATCACCCACCGAGGACCAGCAGGTCGAGATGTATCGCGAGATGGCGCGGGCCTGCCAGCCGCACCATATCATTATCCGCACGCTCGATGTCGGCGGCGACAAGAAGCGGCCCCATCTCGGCATCGAGCAGGAGGTCAATCCGTTCCTCGGTTTTCGAGGCATCCGCTACTCGCTTGGTCGGCCCGATATTTTCCGCACGCAGCTGCGCGCCATCTGCCGGGCCAGCGCGGAAGGCAATGTCCGCGTCATGTTCCCGATGGTCTGCGATCTCTCCGAATTGAAAGCCGCGCGTCGCCTCATTGACGAGGTGCGGGAGGAATTGCGCCAGCAGAATATTCCGCAGGCCGAAAAAATCGAAGTCGGCGTCATGATCGAGGTTCCCTCCGCCGCCTTGACCGCCGATATCCTCGCGCGCCACGTCGATTTCTTCAGCATTGGCAGCAACGATCTGATTCAGTACACGCTCGCCATCGACCGCGGGAACGAAAACGTTTCCGCCATGTACCAGCCCGCGCATCCTGCAGTTTTGCGCCTCATGCAAACGGTGGTCGAAGCTGCCCATCGCAACAATATCTGGGTCGGCGTCTGCGGCGAAATGGCCGCGGATGTCATTCTCGTACCGGCCCTGATTGGTCTGGGCGTGGATGAACTCAGCGCCGGCGCCGCCTCGATTCCCCGGATCAAGCGCGCCATCCAGTCCCTCAACTACGAGGAAGCCCGCCAACTTGTCGCCCGGTGCGTGCTCAACGAATCGGCCGAGGCCAACCAGGCTGAACTCGAGCAGATGGCGCGGCGTCTCTATCCGGAAATTTTGTAACTAGCTCACTGCCGCGCTTACAAGCTCCAAAGTCATTAAGTGTTCATCGTAAAAATTTCCGCCGTTCGAGAATGTTTCCTCCTCCGTGCCGTAGATGCGGAAGCCTAGCGATTGGTAAAGATGGATCGCGGCTTCCTGTTGAGTCGCGACAGTTAGGTTGATTCGCTTCAAGCCCGACGTGTGGACTGCACGGTTTAGTGCCTGTTGTACGAGTAATTTACCATAGCCCTTACAGCGAAATGGAGGTGACACGTAAAGACCCGCGAGATAAGCGCGGTGCTTCTCGTTGGCGGCAGAATAACGAGAAAGTCGAACGATGCCTATAAGTTGCCCATCTTGGAATGCCCCAAAGAAGCACCGATCCTCGTTCTCGGCCAGTCTTGCAGCAGTCTCGACGAGGCCCGGTTCGTCGTCTGGAAGTGAACCGAAAGCCGGAGGCTGTTCATGCAAGGCACTCTGTCTCAAGGCATGGTAGTCCTCGGCATCGTTGGGTGTAAGCACACGCACATTGAATGGGACACCTCGCTCTAAGATATGGCTGGGCGTTGTGGTTAAGTTCACAGAGATCCCTTACCATTAATAGGGACTTGAATGAAATAATGGTTTTGGGGCCAAGTTCCATTTAGGACACTACCCCATTTTTACGGGATGGGTATTTCCCTTGTTCCAAAACTCCATTGCTTGCATTTTTATCTCCCATGATCACCCTTCGTCGAGCCCTGCCGGAAGACGAAGAAGCCGTATTCATGCTGGCCCGGGACTTGGCCACTTCTTTTCAAGTGGAGCGGGCGGCCTTTTCCCGAACTTATCTGCGAGCCCTTGCCTCGAATGACACTTGCCTGATCGTGGCCCGGGATCCGGAAGCTGTCATTGGCTATGTCTTGGGAATGGCCCATGCCACTTTCTATGCCAACGGCGATGTTGCCTGGGTGGAAGAAATCATGGTGAAACCTGACTTTCGAAAAAAGGGTGTTGGAAAATCGCTCATGAAAGAATTCGAAGTGTGGGCCGCTTCCAGGGAATGCCGGTTAGTTGCCTTGGCCACACGTCGGGCCTCCGATTTTTATCAGGCGATTGGGTATGCGGAATCGGCGACCTATTTCAAAAAAGTTCTGGCAACGTAAGTTTTTAATCTGATCTTGCCCGTCATCCCTCCAGCCCTCTAAAATCACGCCCCTATGCAAGTGCTCATTCTCGCCGCCGGGTACGCCACCCGGCTTTATCCGCTCACGCTCGACAAACCCAAGCCGCTTCTGCCCGTTGCGGGCAAGCCCATGCTCGAGCACATCATCGATCACCTCGCCACGGTCAAGGGACTCGGCGAGATGTTCATCGTCACCAACCAGAAATTCGTTTCCCACTTCACCGAATGGTCGGAGAAATATCGCAAGGAAAAGACCGCGTTCGATTTCAAGATCATCAACGACGGCTCGACCAGCGACGCTGACAAGCTCGGCGCGATCGGCGACATCCATCTCGTTATCACCCAGCAAAACGTCACCGGTGATCTCGTCGTCGTGGCCGGAGACAATCTTTTCGATTCCTCGCTCGCGCCGTTCGTCGAATTCGCCCGCGCAGGTAAGAGTCCCGTCCTCGCCGTCTATGACGTCGGTGATCTCGAACAAATCAAAAAGTACAACAGCATCAACCTCGACAAGGACGGCATCATCACCTTCTTCGAGGAGAAACCCAAAAATCCGACCAGCACGCTGACCGGCATCGCCCTCTATTACTTCCCTGCGGACGTGGTGGAAATGATCAAGACCTACATCAAGGAAGGCAACAACCCGGATCAACCGGGACGCCTCATCCAGTGGCTTTATCCTCGTGTGCCCGTCCGTACCTGGACTGTGCCGGGCCGCTGGTTCGACATCGGCAGCAAGGAAACACTCGAGGAAGCCGACCGCATCTTCGGCCAGTAACGCCTTGCGGATGGCCGCTCCCCTTATTCCATGACCTCCCGCTTGATCGCGATAAACACGACGCGCGGGGTCAACTTGACGGAATGTGCCCGCATCGCCGACGGTTTCTACACCCGCCTGGTGGGACTGCTCCGCGACCGGCAACTCGAACCCGGCGATGGCTTGTGGATCGTACCCTGCAATTCGATCCACAGCATCGGCATGAAATTCATCTTCGATGCGGTCTTTCTGGACAAGAAACTGCGTGTCGTGCATCTCATGCGCGAAATGAAACCGTGGCAGATTTCAAAGATGGTCTTTTCCGCCCACAGTGTCCTCGAGCTTCCCGCTGGCATCATTTCCCAAACCGCCACGGAAATAGGCGACCAGTTTGAAATGCAACGGGACATTGTTTCCAGTCCCCAATAAAAATCGCTGGTTCGCCGGCATATCCCGGATTACTTTTGCATATGTTACTTCGATTTCTCCGGCACTGGCTGATCCTGGCCTTGGGACTCTACCTGATCACGTTAATCAAACCCCTGGGCATCTCGGTGGACTCGGATAGCGATCTATTCTGGGCCGCGTTCGTCCTGTTTTTGGTCAACGCCTTCATCAAGCCCATCTTGATTTTTATCAGCCTGCCGCTGGTGCTGCTGACGCTCGGCCTCTTCCTTCTCGTCATCAACGCCATCATCCTCTACACGCTGCCCCATTTTGTGCACGGCTTCCATGTGCACAATTTTATCTCAGCATTCTTCGGCTCATTATTGCTCAGCTTGATCACCGGTTTCTTGAGCGGACAGGAAAAGCGCGTGTCCGTTCGACGGGTCAACTCCGCGCCCCGCTCCGATAAAGTGATTGATATCTAACCCCGGCAGCAGGGTCGTTTCTTGGGAACGCTCTTGCCCGCCATGGAGCAGACGGCTAAAAACAAACCATGACCCCGATGCGATGGCTCTATACCGTTTTTTGGCTTTTCATCGGCATCGTGCTCCTCCTGCAGTTTCACAGCTACAATAACGGTCTCGATAAAGCGCAAGTGGCTGCCGGGCCCCGGCAGCAGCATTTTTATTTTTATCCCAGCCACCAAACGACCTCGCCCGTTGCCCCCAAAAAGGATAACGACGACGTCCAACAGGTTGGCACTTCTGTCGATATGAACACGCCTTCCCCGGGCAACTTTACCTATCATGTCATTCTTAGAAATAAGGGCACCATGAAGGCGGTGAATGTCCAGGTTTTGGTCTATCCTTATCGTGGATCTACCATGGGCAATATCGACAGAGGGGGCGCCGTACAACCCATCGACGATAGTAATCCACTCTCTCAAACCAGCCAATCGGTCACCTTTCCCGATCTGGCCCCGGGCGAATCGGCGACCCGGGATGCGGTTTTTCTCTCAACACCCGGCTATAACCCCGGCGAGAATCCCCAGCCTCAAATCACCTTTCAGATAGAAAAGCCCTAGCCCGGCGCCCGTTCCCGCCGATTCACACACACCGTAATTTATTTCCATGAGTCACAAAAAACGCGTTGTCATCCTTGGTTCGACCGGTTCGATTGGCGAGAGCGCCCTCAAAGTCGCGCGCGATATTCCCGATCGCATGGAGATCGTCGGTCTCGCGGCGGGACGCTCCGCCAAGTCGCTTCTGGCCCAGGCCACTGAATTCAAGCCCCGCGCCGTCGCCCTCTACGACACAGCGGAACTCGATACCATTCGCGGACAGCTTCCGTCCGGTACCGTCTGCCATGGCGGACCTGAAGGTCTGATCGAACTCGCCACGATGCCCGAAGCCGATCTCGTGCTGATCTCCATCGTGGGGACGGCGGGGCTCGCCCCCGCACTGGCGGCGATCCGCGCAGGCAAGGCCATCGCCGTGGCCAGCAAGGAGATTCTCGTCATGGCCGGCGAAGAAGTCACCCGCGAGGCCGCCAAGTACAACGTCCCTATCCTGCCGGTCGATAGCGAACACAACGCGATCTTCCAGTGCCTCGTCGGCGAACCCACCCGCCACATTAGCCGACTCATTCTCACCGCATCGGGTGGCCCATTCCGCAAGACGCCCGCTGCCGAATTGAACAAGGTCACCCCGGCCCAGGCGCTCAAGCATCCTACCTGGACGATGGGGCGCAAGATCACGATCGATTCCGCCACGCTCTTCAACAAGGGCCTCGAAATGATCGAGGCGCGCTGGCTCTTCGGCGTGCCGATGAGCCAGGTCGATGTCGTGGTGCACCCGCAAAGCATCGTCCATTCCCTCGTCGAATTCGTCGATGGCTCCCAGCTTGCGCAACTCAGCCACTCCGACATGTGTTTTCCGATCCAGTACGCCGTCACCTATCCGGATCGCCTGCCGAATCGCCTTAAGCCGCTCAATCTCGCCGAACTTGGGTCGCTCGCCTTCGAGGCCGCCGACCCTGAAAAATTCCCCGCCCTCCGCCTTGCCCGCGAGGCTGGCAATGCGGGCGGCACGCTCCCCGCCGTCCTCAACGCCGCCAACGAAATCGCCGTCCCTGCTTTTCTCGAAGGAGCGATTCTTTTCCCCGCCATCTGGCACGTCGTCGAAGCCGTCATGCAGCGCCACAAAAACGTCGAGCACCCCAGTCTCGACGATATCCTCAAGGCCGACGCTTGGGCCCGCGCCGCAGCGCAGGAAGAAGTCGCCAGTCGCAAGATCGAATGTCCTTAAGTCTGTCACCCCATTACGATCTTTTAACTACAGCCCGTTGACAACTTGAGCTATAGTAGCAGGGTTATTCTGTCCCGTTAGTACCTCCATTGATTCATGAAAAAACGCTCCGTCTTTGCCAATCCCCGACTGCTGGGATTTATCGGTTTCCTAATCCTGTTTATGGTCCCCTTTGGGTACTTTCACGGCTTTGTCTCCGCAGGCTTTGCGCTCCTGACTTTCGCTGAGGTCGTTCTCCTTTTTAATATCCTCATCATCGTTCATGAGCTTGGCCATTTTCTCGCCGCCAAATGGTGTGGCCTGAAGATTGAGAAATTTGCCATCTGGTTCGGCAAGCCGCTCTGGTCCAAGAAAATCGACGACGTGGAATATATCATCGGCTCCATCCCGGCGGGCGGTTACGTCGCGTTGCCGCAAATGGCCCCGATGGAAGCCGTCGAGGGCAAGACGGAAACTCCGCGCGAGGAACTTCCTCCCGCCGCGCCCGGTCAGAAAATCATCGTCGCGTTTGCCGGACCGCTTTTCAGCTTCGGTCTGGCTTTGGTCTTTGCCTGCATTGTCTGGGGTGTCGGTCGTCCCGTCGGCGAAACCGAGGCCACGACGGTTATCGGTTACGTGAAGCCCGATTGGCCCGCTGCCAAGGCCGGTTTGCTGGCTGGCGACAAAATTCTTTCCATCGATCACCATCCGATCAGCCGCTTTGGCGGAGTGGGTAATTCGGTCATGTGGCGTATCATGACCAGCACGGATCCGACTATTCCGGTCGAGGTCCAGCGCGGCGATCAAAATCTCACGGTCGATGTGACGCCCTTGGTGGAGCCCCACGCTTTCTGGCAGCGCAGTTCTCCGCGACGCATCGGCATTTCTCCAGCGATGGAAACGCTCATCGTGAAGAAGGTTGTTCCCAATGGTCCCGCCGCGATGGCCGGAATTGGACCGAAAGACCAAATCGTGGCCTTAAACGGCCAGAAGCTTTATGGCGATGGAGCCATCTTTGACGAGATCAAGGATCATCCCACCACCCCGATTCAGTTTACGGTTCTCCGCAAAGGCGTGACCCGGGAAGTCACGCTCATCCCCGAAAAACCTATCGCACCCCAGGAACTGCCCAAGGACGGCCCACAAACCGACATCGGCATCGATTCATGGGAACCTGCCGTGACCCTCGTCCATCCGAATCCGATCGAGCAAGTCGGCGAAAGCGCCCAGGCCGTCATCGGCACGCTGGAAGCGCTCTTCACTCCGCACACCACGGTTGGCGCCTCGCAACTCAGCGGCCCGATCGGCATCATGAATGTCCTCTTCATGGTACTCAGCAGCGAGAACGGCTGGCGTCTCGCGCTCTGGTTCGCCGTCGTCATCAACGTCAATTTGGCGATGCTGAACCTGTTCCCCTTCCCGATCCTTGATGGCGGACACATCACTCTTTCCATCATCGAATGGATTCGGAAACGGCCCCTCAGCATGTCTATCCTTGAGCCGCTTCAGACCGCCTGCGCGGTTTTCCTCATGGGCTACATGCTCTACATCACCTTCTTCGACGCCCAGGATTCCATCAAGATGGCCTCCGCCTCCGACCAGGAAATCAAGTTCGCGCCGAAGCAGGTTTCGCCGTAGACGGACGTTCCGCGGATTGACGTTCCATTTTTCGAGGCTTACCCTGATTCCATGACTTTGGGTACAATCGAGATTAAGAAAGTCCAAAAGTACTTTGAAAATCCTGACAAAGGAATCGAGGCACTTCATCTTGCTTCTGCCCAAATAGACCAGAAAGATTCCCCCATATCGGGAAAAATGCTCGCTCGACGCTTAAAGGGTCTGCTGAGCAAGGAAAATGCCGACCATCTTGAACGCCACATTAATGAAAGCTGTGAGCAAATAGATGATTGATTGTTCTCTCGACACCTGCACCCTCATCGACTTGATGAAAGGACGCAAGGACGCAGAGAAAGCTGTTGGTCCATTTGTTCATGTAGGCATTTCCCATGTTGTCCTTGGCGAATTGCTTCTGGGAGGTCATAAGGCCTCGCGTCCACACGAAATAGACAAAATTCTCGAGGCTCTTAAAGGCGTCACCATTCTGAACGGAGACGCTCTTACCGCTGCGATCTATGCGGAATTGCGCTTTGAACTGGA
>JABDHJ010000039.1 GCA_013285645.1 Verrucomicrobiota bacterium
GTCCTTTTATGGCACAAAAAAAGGCGACGGCGGTAACCCTAAAAATGTAAGTTTTCGACTTCAGTTTACATCGGCAAAAATGCCTGCCAAACCTTTCATATAACATAATAACGATGGCACGCGAACGAATTGCGAATCTCCAACGAAAAGGTTAACTTGTGGTATGCTCATGGCTAATCACATCCGGGCTGGGGAGTTGTACGGCAAGTTATGGACCATTGAATGCTCAGAAAAAACCACTATCGATAAACTCGAGGAGGCGCTTGCTTTGGTAGATAGTTTTGTGCTTTCTGCGGCTAAAAAGCATTTAAAGGGGCCTTACTTCGATGTGTGCATGTTGGCGGAGATAAGCGCACTGGAAGAATACTTTTTATCCAGTCACAATGTGACGGATATATTTAAAATTCCTTGGGCTATCGGAACCTATCTAAGAGAAACACTTTCAAAGAACGAACCAATTATCCGTAGCTATCTAGAAGGTGAAAATCGGGCTCACTCGATCCGACAAAAGCTACTAAATCCTCGCTTTCTTGTCCCCGACCGAGGTTTTCCCAAGATCGTGTCCGGTGAGGTCGAGTACTTTTCAGCTTTATCAGATCAACCATCGAAGAAAATAGCCCTTATCCAAAGTCAGATAGAAGACATTTGGCTGTGGTTGCAATTACATCGATCAGGTTGGGATAGAGGGTGGCCGAGGGATTTTGTACCTCGATTAACACTACACCTTGAGCATGTGGACGGATCGAATAGTCGTCTGTCAGCATTTTTTAAAGGTCGCAAGAACGAGTGGATAACGAGGAGAGGATGGCACAAATATGTCTATTTGGACCATCGCGCTCCGAACGGTCATTGGGGCCTATCACACTCATCTGGTTACCACTCCAATGCCAAAAATTTGGAATTAATCTTTGATTTGACATCTTAAGATACCGGGAAAACGGGAGTGATACAGTCAGCAACGACCTCTTGCGCGCTACACGCGCCCGGACAACAAAGTAGTCCGGGCCATCAAAACTGCACTGTCGCACGGAGTGCGACGGTTACCTCGGAGGGAAGGCATCGCCGATAGGGACATCGGCGGCTACCACGCCCAACGTTAGGCCATGGGCTTTTCGCAATTGATCATCCAGGGAGTGCCGAACTGGTCGACCAACATGCCGAAGCGGGTGGCCCAGAAGGTTTCTTCGATGGGCATGGTGATGGTCGCTTTTTCGGAGAGGGCCTTGAAAAGTTTTTCGGCTTCGTCGGCGGTTTCGACGCCGAGGGTGACGTGGAAGCCTTGGGGTTTTTCAAACCGATCACAGGGAGCGTCGGAGCCCATGAGGATTTTGCCGCCGACATCCATGCGGACGTGCATGACTTGATTGAGAAGCTCCTTGGGCGTTTCTTTCGCCATGGGCGAGTCTCCATAGGTCATCTTGAAAAGAATTTTGCCGCCGAGCGCTTTCTCATAGAACTTGAAAGCTTCGTCACAATTGCCGTTGAAGGAGAGGTAGGGATTGAGTTGCATGGTTTTGAGGGGTTGGGATTGATTGGGGAGACGGGTGAAGTGAGCTAAGGGTAATCGCTTGAGTGCTTTCTTTAAAGCTAGATTAGGGAGACGACGATGAGTTCACGCAATATTTACAAAGGAGAGGACCGTCGCTCGGAGATCGATGGCTACCTCGGAGGGAAGGCATCCGCCGCTAGGGACAGCGGCGGCTACCACGGAGGTGACCACGCTCTCACGAGCGCGGCTACGCGGTGCGGCGGCTACCACGGAGGGAGGGAAAAATAGTTAGAGGTCCTTCGACAGGCTCAGGATGACTAATGCTAAATGTGGGAATTTTGCAGAGGTCTCAAGTAGTCCGGGCATTACTGAGCAGTACTGGAACGGCGGCGGAAGTGGATAAAGCCAAGGCCGACGAGGGACAGGATGATCAGGACGTTTGTGGAAGGCTCGGGGACGACGACGATGTAGCTCTGGGTCATCGTGCCCGTCTGGGTGAAAATGCCCATCCCGGTGTCTCCATAGACGGAATTGCCTGTGCTCGTGCCGCTGTCGGGATAGGCGACAGGAGTCCAAGTCGCATCGCCGAACGTTCCATCTCCATTAACGGGGATAAAGGCCATCTCTGCCCCGGTCGTGGTGGTGCCGATCACGTTGAAGCCGCCAGCGACAGCGGTGATACCTTCAAAGTGGGTAAAGCCTCCCGAGGGATCGGTGTAATATTTGAGATTGGTAAACTGCCCCGTCAACGAGTCATAATCGACCAAAAAGGCCTTATTGATGGACAGTTCGGCCTGAGAGCCCCCGGCAATTGTATAGGAAGTACTGTTACTGGCGCCATTTTGCCAGATGCCATAGGCGGTGGTGTCATTCGACATACTACCCCCGATATTGAGCAAGGTGAACTTTTGGCTGGAGATACTGTAAATGAACGCATTGGCAGAATTGGGATTTCCCTGAAGATCATAATCGCCCACGACAAGGTCTCCCATTGTGCTATGAGCAATGGTCTCCCCCACAGGGGCGCCGGTATAAGACTCCGGTACATCGATATTGGTCCAGGTTCCGGTACCGGTGGGAGTGCCTTGATAGAGAAGCCCGTGGTCCTGGCTTCCCGTTGAGGAGGTCTGGTAACTGCCGACAATCTGGACGTTCCCAGGGGCAATGCTGTCCGGATTGTAGAAGGGTGTGTCGGGGCCGTAGAAAACCGAACTTGTTTCCCCGGTGAAATTCGGGGTCAGATTGTAATAAGTAGTGCCGCCGCCCGAAAGAGCGCCTTCGTACAGCAGCCCCTGGGTGGCGCCGTTACCATCCAGATAACTGCCCGTTAATACAACGTTTGAACCAGAATCATCCAAGCCACGCACTCCGGTAACGATTTCACCGGGATCGAGGATGATCGAGTAGGGGGAGTCGGCGCGGCAAATGGAGGTGGCGAGCAGACCTGAGACGAGAAGACCTAAAAGGGTTGGTGCGTAACGCATGTTTGGATAATAGATTTACGGGTCAAGGTGATGTCAATGCTTGAAGAATAAAAGTGATTATATATTCACGATCTAGAAATAATCCTTTCCCTCTTTCCTGCCACATGGTAGGGGCGCATCACAATTGCCAATCGACTCCTCGAAAAAGGGGAATAGGTACAAAAAAAGAACCCCGGAGCAAGCTCCGAGGCATGTTAAGGTAGCCGCCGTTGTCCCTAGCGGTGGTTCGTCGAGAAAAAGGCACCGCCGCTAGGGACAGCGGCGGCTACCACGGAACCGATTCCTTCGATCAAGCCGAAGCAAGCTTCGGAGAATTCAACCCATGGGATTAAACTTCTAGTGGTCGGATACGCTTTACTGCGGTGAACATGAGTCTGATCCTTCGACAAGCTCAGGATGACGGATTTTTGAGGAGGCGCTTATGCGTTCTGCCAATCGATGATGCGGAGTTGCACGCGATTGCGGTAGTCATCCCAATCGAGGGTTCCGGCGAGACGATTGGGTGGCATTGACCAATTGTGGAGACCGAGGCCGAAGCCGACTGCTTCGATTTCACCTTTCTCGCCGCGAAGGGATAGCTTCACATGATTCTTGCCGAAGAGACGTGGAGGCTTGGTGTAAGCGATGGCTTCGAAAAGGAAAACAGGTTCGGGATTGTTCCGGCCAAATGGCGCAAGCTCCTCCACCTTGCGGAACAACTGATCGCTCACTTCGGGTAGTGAAATCGCGCCGGACAAGGCCAGCGTCGATTGAAAGACTTCGTCCTCCGGTCCGGCTTGAGTTCGGACGTGCTGATTAAAGGCTTCGCGAAACGCATCGACATTTTCGGCGCGGATATTGAGACCTGCCGCCATGTCGTGTCCTCCGAAGAGCGTGAGATGCTGCCTGCAATCCTGCAGCGCCTTGACGAGTGAAATACCATCGATGCTGCGGCCGCTCCCCTTCCCCAGTCCGTCGTCGTTTAGGCCGATGATAAACGTCGGGCGATGGTACCTCTTTTGCAGGCGCGAGGCGACGATGCCGATGACGCCCCAGTGCCAATTCTTGCCCGAAAGAACGATGCCCCAGTCCCTCGCGGGATCGTAGGTCTCCTCCAATTGCGCTTCGGCTTGCAGAAAGGTTTCCATCTCGACGGTCTGCCGTTCGCGATTGTTGCGATTGAGTTCGGAGGCGATGTGGGTTGCCTCGTTGGAGTCGTCGGTCTGGAGAAGACGCAGGGAAAGCATGGCATCGCCGAGGCGTCCGCTGGCGTTGAGGCGCGGGCCAAGCCGGAAACCGACATCCTGCGCCGTGACTGGATAGGAGACTTGGCTGACCTCAATTAGCGCGCGCAGACCGGGCCAAAGCGATTGCTCAAGTTGACGCAACCCGCGCCGGACGAGGACGCGATTTTCTTCGATCAACGGCACGATATCCGCAACCGTGCCGACCGCGACGAGGTCGAGATAATCCTTGAGATCAACCGGGCGATTCCCCTCCCCCGCAAGCTTGAGCAGTCCGTGGCAGACCTTGAAGACCAGTCCGACGCTGCAGAGGTAATCGAGCTTCCCCTCGCCGTCGCGCTGGGGATTGACGAGGGCATGAGCGGCGGGCAGCTCCGGCGGCAGCGCGTGGTGATCGATGATGACGACATCGATGCCGCGTTCGCGCAACCACGCGACTTGCTTTACCGCCGTCGTGCCGCAATCGACCGCAATGAGCAGCGCGGGTTTATGCTCTTCCACGCAGCGTTCGACGCCGTCCTGGCTTAGCCCGTAGCCTTCCTCCATGCGCAGCGGCAGAAAGGTTTCGACATCGGCGCCGAGCTTTCGCAAAACGCGCCAGAGCAGTGCGCTGGAGGTGATGCCATCGACATCGTAATCGCCGAAGATGGCTATCTTTTCGCGTGAGGTGACGGCGCGAAGAATTCGTTCGGCGGCTAGGCGAAGGTCGGTGAGGAGAAAAGGATCGCCGAGGGATTGCAGGCGTGGATCGAGGAAGGCACGGATTTGGTCTGCGTTGCGATAACCGCGTTGCCAGAGGAGGGAGGCGACTTGGGGATGGAGGTCCAGCGTCCGCGCTAACTCAAGCGCTTCAGCGCCCGGCGACGCTTCCATCCAGCGCTTGCCGAGGGCGCTTAGCGTTGAAGTGGTTTTGGAAATCACGGGGGGCTGATCATGCTCTTGAGTCGATCTTGCGACAAGCTTGGGATGACTAATGCTAAATGTGAGAGTTTCGCGGATGTCTCAAGTAATCTGAGTCAGCCAGAGTTGACCGTCGCACGGAGTGTGACGGCTGCCGCGGAGAATGGGCAGGCCGGCAGACATGTCTGGCGGCGACCCTCCATCGGACGATGGCTACTTCTGAAGACTATTTTATATTGAATGTCTTCTTCTTGAGTTGAGTCCGGCGCACAATTCTCATTCCCGTCAACAAATCTCCCGAAACGCCAATCGGATCAGTCAATAGATCATCCACCTTCGCGAAAGCTGTTTGGCTGGCTTCCTGTTTGCCCAGGCTTTGCAGGCTTACTCCAAGATCGTACCAAGCCTTGGGATTGCTGGGAGTAAGGTTGGCTTCCTTTTCAAAATACTCACAGGCCTCGCCAAAGTTTGATTCTTCTGCTGCTAAAAGCCCGAGGTTGTGCCACGGCCCCGGATGGTTATCTTCAAGTTTTGAGGCTTCAAGATAGGCATGGCGCGCCTCCCCCAAATGACCAAGTCGATGATATGCAGCACCCAATCCCAACCAAGAGGGGAAATCGCTCGAATGAAGAGAAGTCGCCTCTTGATAAAACTTCAGGGCCTGGGAAAGATCATCTCGTTGGGACAAATTAAAGGCCACTTCGCGTAGCGTAGTTAGCAGAAGGTCGTTGGGTGGGGACAACTTGCGGGCATCGGCAAGTTTTAGTTGCGCAGAGTCAAATTCTCCCCTGCGCGCTTCAATCATGGCTAAATAGCAAAGGGCGGAGGGCAGGAAGTTGGATGTACCCTGACTCTGAATGAATGCTGCTCGCGCCTTGCCAAGATTATCTTGCTGGAAGGCAATGACTCCCTGCTTAAACCAGGCGGAACCCAATTCAGGGTTGAGCTGGATAGCTCGATTACAGGCTTCCTCCGCCTCTGAAAGGCGATCAACTGCCGCAAGGACAGTTGCCAGGACATCCCAAGCGCGAAAATTATCAGGGAAGAGAGCCAAAACTTTTCGTGCTATTTCTTCTGCTTCCGCGAACGCACAACGCTCGAACTGGACCAGACTGAAGTTGCATAGGATTTCCGGGTTGGTTGGTTCAAGTTTTTCTGCCTGAACAAAGCACGCCAAGGCGTCATCGAGCCGTCCCAATTTTTGATAAATAATACCGACATTGACCCAAGCGTCACCCTTGACTGGAGAGCGATCTCTAGGTTTCCTGACGGCAGAGAGAGCTTTGGCTTTCACACAGGCATCAAGAGCCTGTTCAAGTTCGTTTTCAGACAGGGCCATGGCTCCTGCTTGGGTATAGAACTTTTGCAGATCAAGTGCCGGGGCATTCGCGATACGGGCTGATTCAAGAGGGACCAGGGCTTCGCGCCATCTGCCTTCGCGAAGTAGTTGGCCGGCTCTGAGTAGTAAAGTGGCCGAGCAAGGATTTTCATCCGTATCCTGCGGGGGCGATTCTTTTGCCGTGTCAGCAAGTCGCGTCAACGTGTCTGTAAGCTGTTGCTTGACGAGTGAGAGCGACAAGCGGCCGGTTTTTCGAACAACCGAACTTACGATCGGCTTTAGCCGCAGGGGTTGGTCAACTGTGGTGTGAAGCTGCCTGTCTCCTGTCGAACGAGCAATTCGCAGGACAGCTGCTTGTCGAAGTGACTCAATTTGCTTGTCGCTTTGCCCTGGGGACAATTGCAAGGCAAGGTCAAGATGAGCTACGGCAACTTCCGGTAGACCGAATTCCTGAAGGTAGTAGACTCCCACCTGCTTGAGCAGACGTGCATTGCTGAAGGCCAACGAAAGATTCTGAAAACCACTGCGCTGCATTGAAGTGACTCGAATGGTCGAATCCGGAAGGGACCTTAATTTGGCTAGTTCTTCGATTCCGCCCAGGATTACCGTAATCGTTTTGACGGAAAGAAAATCTCCCCTGGCTTGGTACCGGGCCAGCAATTGCTGCCACGCATGAGGCTCCAAGATAGATTCAGGCTCAATTTCAGGCATACGGCTTTTTGCTTAAGTCTTCGATTTAGTTGTCTCAACAAGAATGCATTTTGCAAGTGGTTTTGAACATAATTTTTGCGGCAAGGCAAGTATTTCGTTTCGGAGATCATTGGCAAAAACAAATCGTTCTTCTGGAGAAACGAGGACAGATGCGGATGGTATTAATTAGGACATTTTTGGGATAAGATTATGAGTCAGGATTAAAGGCGGCAGCCTACGGCTTATGGGTATTCAGGTAGTCGAGAGCCTCAACCATGGGGGCGCTGGAGACTTGGACCATGCCGTCCAAGGGATGATTCATTTCCTCGATCAGGAAGATGGCGGCGGAGAGGCAGAGGTTGCAAAGCAGGAGGGTGATAAGCATGGTTTTATGGGCCGGGGCGAGGAGACCAATGCCGATAAAAAGCAAGGTGAGCCAGAGAACAAGCACGATGAAAAAGATATTGGGCAACACCGTGCGAGATTGTTCGAGGGCGAGCCAGCGGGCCATGATCAGTTCGTTGGTGAGTCCCTCGGCTTGGGAGAGAAGGGCTTTTTTGGAATCGGTCTCGGGGGTGAGCTTATCCATTTCATCGAAGACGCCATTGAGCCCCCGGCCGACCGCGAGACTGGCCGAGCCGGAAGATTCATCGTGGGACTTGGACCAGATTTTTTGGACGCGCACATTGACGGCCAGGCGGAGTTCCGTGCGGGCGGCCTTGGTTTCGGGACCGTAACGTTCGAAGACTTGATCGAGCACGATGATCTTTGCGCCGGCCTGGGTGATTTCGTTACTGATCGTGTCGAAGGAGCTTTTGGCCGTGGAGAGGAGAAGGCCGAGGACGAGGGCGGACATCGTGGCGACGATGCCCCAAGCCATCTTCATCGAGTCACGGGACTCCTGACACAAGTGGCTCTCCGGTAAAATGCGACGAAGATACAAACCGACGAGAGTACCGGTAAAGATGGATCCCAGGCTGATAAGCCCAAAGGTGAGGGAATTCATTCAGGGAGAATAGGCGCTGAGAGTTCCGGTGGAATCGTTTTTTTTTGGGTGGCCTGCATTTTTGCGTATGGCCAAGCCACAGCTAAAAGACTGTGCAGAGTGAAAAGGGACAGGTGCATTTCCGAGCTTCATTTTGAGTTATTAATTGTACCTGTTCCAATGATTGTCTCCTTTTCTATATCTTTTCCCATAAGGCCTCCCTTGAGTCCTCGCGGCGCTTTTCTTGAATTAAATATATTCGACAGTGGAGAAATGCATTTAAATCGAGGTGCATGCGCGAATTGCCTCAATGGGAGTTCTCTGTCTACGCACTGTCACTTCCACGAGGCCATGGCTTCGGTAACCGGCCGCCGGTGAGTGTTTGGCGGAGCGACGATGGTCTTGGATGTGGAGCAATTACTAAGGACATCAACATTAATGATTTTGGCTTCCTTGTCATGCGCCGACGAGTGGACCAAGTATGGACAGTGATAGCGCAATCACACGGTCTCTCATCCAAGTCAGAGGCCTTTGAGCAGTTGGCGGTTGCACTCAAGGAAGGGCAACCACCGGAGCCGATGCCGCTGTCCACTTTGATGCGACCTGCGCTTTATGATTTGAAGGGCCGAACACCCAGCGACATTTTCAAGCTACTGACGCGACCATCGCATATTCCTGCAGCATGGATCCTTAACCAACTCTATCTGGCGCTTCCGAAACCAGATCGAAACTGGGCAAGTGATTGCCAAACATCCAACTTCCATACACGTCTTTGGGAAGCACAACTGCTCGCATCTTTCCGTGAACAGGGATTGATAGTGACGCAACCGTTTGAGTCGCCTGATTTCAGGATTCAGAACAAGCTTGGGGAAGAGGCTTGGGTTGAGGCCGTGACGGCCAATCCAACATTGCGGTACAACCATGTCAATGCGCCGCGTAGCGTCGGACCGACGGACCCTGATGATATTTTTTTTGGCAAAGCAGCATTACGGTTTGCCAAGACAATCGGAAGCAAGCTTCAACGTCAATACGACCAACTTGCGCACGTCACGGGGAAGCCCTTCATGCTCGCCATCGCGGATTTTCAAGCGTCGGCATCGATGTTATGGAGCCGTGAAAGCCTGATCGGTTACCTCTATGGTGAAGGAGCACGCCAAGAGGAGGTTGAGGGGCAGCTACAGGCGGTGCCGATGAAGGCAACATATCTGCTTGATTCATCCACCTTTCCAGCCGGACTTTTCGCTGATGATCGACACTCCGAGATTTCGGCGATCATCTTCTCAAATGCATGTTCAATGGCGAAGTTGAACCGGGTCGCGGTTAGTGGACGCGGTGCACCTGAAGGGTTACGCTACACCCGCCTTGGGCAATTCTTCGACCGTACGCCTGGCGCTCTAAAAGGCATCCCATTCTGTTTCGACGTGGCCAGTAAAGAATATCGGGGCTTATGGCCCCATGGATTTGAACCTTGGTGCGCAGAATTGGAGGTTTTCCATAATTCATTCGCACGATGTCCGGTATCGTTTGAACTCTTGCCCGAAGCTACTCACTGGTTTGATCAGAACGGAGAGAAAGTCTGCAATAGTGTCTATGAGACTTCGATCTTGTGGTCTCAAACACATATTCAGAACGCAGATGATCCACCGCCACGATTGGAGGACATCGTAATCTAGAGACGTAAGACTCTCCGAGAGAATCCAGTAGAAAAAGGGAATAGGTGCAACTTGAGAACGAGAGGAGGAGTGATCCGCGATCTTCTGACGGGGAACTCGGGAACAGTCACCCGGCGTGCGGCAGCTATCTTGGGTGGCAACCGTTACGAGAAAGTAAGTCCGATTCTGATTTCCATTCGCGGCGAACCTGCTAATTCGACACGGTGGACTTTGCTCAAACGAACCCAATAGCAATTTCGAGAATGAATCGATGAACTTTTTTCAAATATTGATCCTTGGACTGGTGCAGGGGGCGGCGGAGCTTCTTCCTGTTTCCAGCTCAGCCCACGTTATTGTAGCGGAGAAGCTGATGGGACTCGACCCCTCCAGCCCGGAAATGACGTTTCTTCTCGTGATGTTGCATACGGGAACAATGTTTGCCGTCATCGTCTATTTCTGGAATTCCTGGCTCGATCACTATTGCAGCGATGCCAGGAACCTGGAAAGTGCGGTCAAGAATATTGCGGCGGCCACGGTGGTCACGGCTATCGTTGGACTCATTCTTCAGTGGATCATCGTCAAGGTTTGCCTGCACGGTCATCCGCACGCTGAGATTGAGGATCTTTTTTCGCAACTTCCGCTGATTGCGGGGGCGTTGTTTGCGGCTGGTTTGCTGATCATCTTCTCAGGATCGTTTGAGGAAAAGAGGTCCGACAGACGTGATATCGATGTTATGAGCGCTTTTGTGATTGGCGCGGTTCAGGGCCTATGCCTGCCTTTTCGGGGTTTTTCCCGGTCTGGAGGAACGATCTCGACCGGATTATTGCTGGGGATCCGGAGACGACAAATCGAGGAATTCAGCTTTGCGCTGGCAGTCGTGTTGACTCCTCTTGTGGTGGGGAAGGAACTGTGGCGCTTGATCAAAGCTCATCCGGAGATGACGCACGGTCCGGCACTCGTTAAGCTTTTAACACCCGGACTGCTGGGGATGGTTTGCAGTTTTGTGGCCGGATACCTCGCGTTGAAGCTTTTGTCCCGGTTGCTCGAAGCAGGACGGTGGAAATTTTTTGGCTATTACTGCCTTGTTGCCGCGGCAATCGTTTTCGGTCTTGCTTATGCCAAGCCGGATTCAGCTTCAACGGGAAGCGCAGACGCGCCGCTCGTCCAGCCCCAATCGCTTGTCGTTTCCCCGGCGACACCTGCACCAGATACCGCGCCACCGCCGCCCATGAATGCAGACACAGCAACCGGCCCCGTTCCCGCTACGCCCGCGTCACCAGTTGTCATGCCAGCAACGTCGGATACGCTGACGCCGTCCACCAACGAGGTGACCGCGCCTCGCGCATTGCCAGTCAATCCGACTGATCTAAATAATCCCGCTACGGGACCCGTCGTCAATCCGCCGCCCGCGAATGTTCCAGCTGCTCAAAACTGATCCGGGCAGCCGGGCGCGACGCGGACGCCTGACGACCAGCCACGGCACGATCGAGACCCCGCAATACATGCCGGTCGGCACGCAGGCCTCGGTCAAGGCCGTGGCACCGCGCGATCTCGACGCGATGGGCACCGAGATCATCCTCGCCAACACCTATCATCTTTTCCTGCGGCCCGGCATGGATGTCTTCAAGCAGTTCGGTGGACTGCACAAGTTCATGAACTGGCACAAGCCGATCCTCACCGATAGCGGCGGATTCCAAGTCTTCAGCCTCGCCAAACTCAGGAGCATCACGGACCTCGGCGTCGAATTCCGTTCCCACCTCGATGGCAGTAAATTCTTTCTCGGCCCCAAGGAATCGATTGCGATCCAGCACGGCCTCGGCTCCGACATCATCATGGCCTTCGACGAATGCCCACCGTGGCCTTGCGAGGAAGCCACCGTCGCCGCCGCCGTGAAGCGGACCATCACCTGGGCGCGGACGTCGCTCGATCATCACCGGCATCTCATCGCCACGCATGAGGAGCGCCCCACGCTGGAGCAAGCGCTCTTCGGAATTGTGCAGGGCAGCGGTTATCCGCATCTGCGCGAAGAATGTGCCTGCGCATTGGTTAACATGGATTTCGACGGCTACGCCATCGGCGGCGTCAGCGTCGGCGAGCCGGAGGAAGAGATGTACAAGGCGATCGATTCGACCGTGCCGCATCTGCCTACCGGCAAAGTCCGTTATGCCATGGGCCTCGGCCAACCGCACCAACTCGTAGAACTCGTCGCGCGCGGCGTGGACATCTTCGATTGCGTCCTTCCGACCCGTGTCGCACGTCACGCCACGGTCTATACCCGCACCGGAACGCTCAATCTTCGCGGCGCCCAGTACCGGCTGGATGGCGCCCCCCTGGAACCGGGGTGTGGCTGTTATGCTTGTCAAAACTTTACCCGTGCCTATATTCGGCATCTATTCAAAGCGGGTGAAATCCTCGCACTGGTCTTGGTCAGCCTGCATAATCTGCATTTTTACCTCGAACTGATGCGCGACATCCGGAACGCGCTTGATTCGGATTCGTTCGGCGCGTTTCGAGAGAAATTCATCCGCACTTATCAAACCACGAAAGAAAAAGTTTAATGTCGTCACTCTCCGTCTTCTTTGCACAAGTCACCAATGCCGCCAACGCTGCTGCGGGTACCCCGATAAATCCGGTCGATGCCGCCGCGCAACGGCCCAACTGGTACTGGCCCGTGGTGTACGTCATCTTCATCGTGATGTGTTATTTCATCTTCTTCCGCCCGCAGATTCAGGCCAAGAAGACCCAGGAGGAAAAAGTCAAGACGGCCAAGACCGGCGACAAGATCGTCACGAGCAGCGGCATCCACGGCGTCATCACCAACGTGAAGGAATCGACCGTGATCCTTCGCGTGGCCGATAACGTGAAACTCGAAATAGAAAAGTCGCATATCGATAAAATCACCCGCACCGATTCCTCCGAATCCGACAAGACCCCCGCCGCAAAAGCTTCCTAAGACCAAGTTATCTCCATGTATTTCTCCATCTTTCTTTCCTCGCTCGGATTCATCGCCTTTTTCCTTTGGTATCTCGCGTCTGACAACTCCGCGACTCGTCGTGTCGCCGGCTTGGGCGCGATTCTGGCCAGCTTACTCACCTGCGGTCTCGCGCTGTGGCCGGTCCACGGCAAGACGCCGATCACGCTCGGTCTCGATTTGCGCGGCGGCATCGAGTTCCTGATTGAAGTGCAGGGCAACCCGAATCCCCAGGCTCTCGATCAGGCCTCCGCCGTTATTCGCAAACGTCTCGACGATCTCGGCACGAAGGAAATCACCATTCAGCCCGAAGGCGCGGACCGTCTGAAAATCCAGATCCCCGGATTGCTGACGGCGGAAATTCCCGAGGTGCGCAAACAGATCACGCAGGCGGCGAAGCTTCAATTCCAGCTCGTTCCGCTCAATGCGCAGGAAATTCTCGATAGCGCCGTGATGAAGGACGGCAAGCCGGTGCTGCCTTACAGATACGCCCAGGACTACGAGATTTTACGCATGGTCGAGAAAGACCCGGCGGGCAAGGACATTGTCACCAATCAGGTGGT
Source organism: Verrucomicrobiota bacterium (assembly GCA_013285645.1). GTDB lineage: Bacteria > Verrucomicrobiota > Verrucomicrobiia > Methylacidiphilales > UBA1321 > JABDGH01. The sequence continues at coordinate 13,297 of JABDHJ010000039.1, forward strand.
CGAAAAGAAGGTGCAAATGACGGGACACGTCAACCGTGCGTCCCGCTCGATCCTGCCGACGGGCGAATCGGTCGTTAACCTGGAGTTTGACTCAGTCGGTCGTCAGCAATTTGGCGAGATCACCACCCAGTACGTACACCGTCAACTCGCAATTGTCCTCGACAACGAGGTGAAGAGCGCCCCGAATTTGAACGAACCGATCATGGGCGGCTCGGCCGTCATCTCGGGTGGAAGCATGAGCGCGCGCGAATGCGACGAGCTCGCCAGCGTCCTGCAAAATCCCCTGGAAAATCCGGTGGTCATTCGATCGGAGCGTTCCGTCGATGCTTCGCTCGGCGCCGATTCGATCCATAGCGGGTTGCAGGCCGGCTACATCGCGCTGCTCCTCGTCGTCTCGTTCATGGTTATCTATTATCGCGTCTCGGGCATGATCGCCGTCCTCGCGCTGACGGTAAATCTGGTTCTCCTCTTTGGACTGCTCGCGCAATTCCACTTCACGCTGACGCTCCCCGGCATCGCGGGTATCGTCCTGACCATCGGTATGGCGGTCGATGCCAACGTGCTCATCTATGAGCGCATCCGCGATGAACTGGCGCTCGGCAAACCGGCCCGCTCGGCCATCGACATCGGTTTCGAAAAAGCCTTCAGCGCGATTTTTGACTCCAACGTCACGACGCTGATTCCGGCCGTGGTCCTGGCTTATCTCGGCACGGGGCCGCTGCGCGGTTTCGCCGTTACCTTGGTGCTCGGCATCGTGGCGAATCTGTTCGCCGCGCTGGTCGTCAGCCGCAACGCCTTCGATTGGATTCTGTCCGCGACCGATACGCCGAACCTCTCGATGATGCAGTTCATCAAGTCGCCCAAGTACGATTTCCTCTCGATGCGCAAGGCCGGGCTTGGTCTTTCGCTCATCCTGCTGGCTGCGGGCGCTTTGGCGGTTAATATCCGGGGCAGTTCATTGCTTGGTGTTGATTTCAAGGGCGGCGACGCCGTGACCCTGACTTATCAGCAGCCGGTTGAAATTGAAAAGATACGCGAAGTCCTTATCCAAAATGGACTCAAGGACGTGACGCTCCAGCCCGTCTCCGGCTCTAATGCCATTCTCCTCCAAACCGAAGAACAGCAGGGCGAACACGCGGCGCAGCTCATCGAGCAGAATTTCCCGCAGGCCGGATTTGACTCCGGCTCAGTCGATAAGATCGGCGCGCAGGTCGGCAGTGAAATGAAGAAGAAGGCGCTCACGGCGCTGCTCGCCGGTCTCCTCGGCATTCTCGTTTACGCGGCCATCCGTTTCGAATGGTCCTACGCCATCGCGGCTGCCGTCGGTCAGTTGCACGACGTGCTCATCGCGTTGAGCATCATGGCGCTTCTCGGTCGCGAGCTGACGCTTCCGTTGGTCGGCGCGTTGCTCACCATCGCCGGTTACTCGATCAACGATAAGATCGTCGTCTTCGACCGTATCCGCGAAGGTGCACGTCTCCGCGAAAAGGGCAGCTTCTACGAAGTGATCAACCGCAGCTTGAACCTGACCCTGGCCCGCACGATCCTGACCGGCAGCACCTGCTTGCTCGCGACCGGTGCACTCATCGTCTTTGGCGGCCCGGTCATCCACGATTTCTCGCTGGCCATGTTCATCGGTATCATGTCGGGCATCTACTCGTCCCACTTCATCTCACCCGGCCTCGCCTGGTGGCTGGGACGCCATGAAGCCTCGCCTTCCGCTCCCTCCGCGCCTGCCGCCAAGGTGACACCCTCCAAGTCGCCAGTCACCGCCTGATCTCAATGGTAACCGCCGCTGTCCCTAGCGGCGGATGCCTTCCCTCCGAGGTAGCCGTCGCACTCCGTGCGACGGTTCAACTCTGGCTGGCTCAGATTACTTGAGACCTCCGCGAAACTCTCATATTTAGCATTAGTCATCCTGAGCTTGTCGAAGGATCAGTTCCGCCTGCCTTTTCTTTTCCTCGTTCCCAAATTCCATCACGCGTGCGTATCTGGAAACGCCCTTGTCCGCGCAATTCCATTGCATCTCCCTCGGCATCCCCTTCCCCCCATTCCGTCATCCTGAGCCGTAACGATGCAGCGTGAAAAGCGTCAAGTGTCGAGAGTAGACCCCATTGCTCACTTCTGCATCAAGACGTACTTATTCGCCAGATAGGAATTGATCTGATGCAGTTCGGTAGAACTCAGTTGATGATCATAGACTAAAACTTCGGCAATATCCCCCAGCCAGTTGTAACCATCCCATGCCGGAATTCTCCCGACAGTTATTCCGCTTTGAACATCTTGCAAACCTTTCATGCGGGAATGGCCGTTCGCTGTACCCTTAAGATAGAAATTCAAATCGTTCAACGCCGGATTCAGCGTGACGATTTGGGTGGCAAATACATTCGCATCAGGTGCCGCGCCACCCGTGGCATCGTTGCCAAAGCCGGAGAAGGCCTGCTGGCCTGAAAAATAGCCAAGCCCTCGGCAGGCATGATATACATTCCCGCCAAGCCAAAGCCCAATCTGGTTGGTGGCAGGGGCGGGTGTGTCTCCCACGACGATCATCGTCAGGCCTGCATTGGTGCCGATCATGTCGGTACTACCCAGCCACTGACTCCCGTTAAAATGGAGAGCCGGTTCGTTATGGACCGCATGGGCAACAAAGACAGGCATCGCCAAACCACTTTGACTAACATTGAAATTGCCCGCCTGATCAGTCCATTGGCTGACGTTGCCGTTGGCGTCCTGGGTTACGCCTGCATCCGCTTTGAACCAGAGAATTAATCCGTCGGTCACCATCTCGGGATGAGCCGCCTGCATCGCGACGTAAGCGTCGGCCTGTTTATTGGTCCACGCATGCAGCGCAATTTCTGTCTGTACCGCACGGCTGTAGGTCGACGGCCAGAGCGCGCTTGGATCGTAGACCAGCACCGGCTTGGGCGACGGTTTTAGCAGGACACAAAAAACGTCGCCCCGGCCATTTTCTATTTTTTCGTCGCAGCCCCGTTGTTTGAGCACCTTGATAAATTCTGCGCCCTGGTCGGGAAGTCCGTTCCGATTAATATAAAGCGCGGCGAAGCCATAACTCTCGAGTTGGTCGATAATTTTGTCCGTCGGAAGCGTCATCAAGGCATGTGGCCATAAATCGGGAGGACGTCCCTTATCCGTTCCGAAAGAGAAGTGAAGGTGGTGCGAGAAAAAGTAGGGTCGAAAATGATCGTAAGGACCGCCGCCGGGAATGGCCCCTCCTTCTGGAAAGTCGACGACGGGAATCTGAAAGACCATGGCGTTTGGCGGCAGGCGCTGCTCAATTTTTTCGGTAAAATCGCGGTCCCATGCGACATCCCGGGCCGTGGCCACGATGCTCTCCCGTGTGACAAGTGGCGGCACCGTGTCCCAAAGAGAAATCCCGACCAGAAGGAGAGCCGCCGCATAGGCCAAATAGTCATGTTGGAAGTTCACCCGCGACAGCCGCCTTACCGCGAACATCAGCACGATACATAAGATGAAAATACTATACCGCGTGGTAGCCCGAAATAAATAGATACCAAACGAGCCGATGATCCCGTTGATGCCCCCCACTGCCCCATAGAGAAAGATCCAAAGAACCAGCCAGAGCTCAACCGGCGGCGCCGAATTGTTCATGATCCGGCGAAATGAAACTATCGCCAGCCAGGTCAAGGCCGCCAAACCCAGCAACCCGATGTAGCCGGTCGGGGGCATCTCACCCCAGGACAAAAAAGCTTCGCCCAGATGACTCAAGCCCCAGTGAGCAAAAAACGGCAAGCGATGATCAGGCGGCGGGATTACGAGATCGACAAACTTCAGTCCGTAGACCTCCAGCCACATATAGGACCGGTCAATGGCGAATTTATTATAACCGTAGACCCACTGATAGATGATCGTATTTAAAGTCATCAAAAGCCCCGTCGCCAGGGTCGTGGCCAGGATGGCCGCCGCGGGTAAAGCTTTGCTCCAGCCCCGCCGCCATCCGTAACGCCAGCCCTGCAACAGGCCCGCAAGAATCACGAACTGGGCAAACAAGCTGGTATAATAGACATTTTGGAGGCCCGTGAAGATGGCCACGAGAAGTGCGAACAAAAATTTCCGATCACGAAACTGAATCCCTTCGCCGGAGGCAATCCATTCCACCACGACAAAGCACAGCGGCGCGCACCAGTAGTAGATGACGGTGATATGATGTAACTCATGGGCAAACGCAAAGCGGGACATCCCGAAAACAATTCCTCCGGCAAACGCCCAGACCCACGAGGCGTGAAGTAACCGGCAGGCCACGTAAAAGAAAACCGCCGCCAGCACTTGGGCGGCCAAGACTGCCAGATTGGCTGCCGCAAAAAGCCCCACGATCCGGGCCAGCCAACCCGTGACGCCGAAAAGCAACTTCTCCGTTATCGGATAATCATTCCAGTTCGCGTAAAGGGGCGCTCCCAATTCCGGGACAATCGAATAGTGAAAGAGGGAGAGATGGCCGTCCTCCGCCATCTTCATCTCGGCCAGGATGAAAGGGAGATCAATATCACCGGAATGATAGGTGATGGGCGTCTGCCAGCTCGTTAAGGTCCAACGGTTATAGACCGTACACCAAATCAGTGTACAAACGATGGCGAGCACGATGACTCGAAGTAGGTCGAGGCGAGTAATCTTCCTTGCTTCAGCAGATAAAAACTTACTCATCTAAATGTATACATCGTCCCGAGTCCGCCGCAGTGCGCTCAATGTTGGATTTGAAAAGTTGTTCAGGGTAGAAAGAGCAGCTTGCGCTAAATGAGGATGCGAGTCCGAGTAGAAGCGACATGAGCAGATCAAACTAATTCAGGATTATTTTGATTTATTGAATCAGCGAATTAAAAGCAATCACGGCACCTTATTGGGGAAAGAGGGTTTGTACATTCTTATTTTCCTGAGTGAATCACGGGAGCAGGCACTGTTTCATCCCCTCAATCGTATATCAGGCCCCCTATTCTCGGAGGCAGAGAGCCTTAACGATTGCCGTCCCCTGCCCTTTGTTCGAAACCTCCCCGCAAACCTCGATCAACCCGGACGCATTGAAAGCTCAAATCGCAAGGGATGTATTGCATGCAAGGACGTTTTTTGGATAATTAGACGTTTAGAGGCATGAACATCACATCCAATTTTCCAGGTGGAAACATCGTGGTGGAAAGAGTGGAGGAGGATGTTGTCCATTTGCAGCAGGACTTGCGCGATACGGCTGGCGACTGGTTCTACTGGTATTTTTCCGTAAGCAACGCGGAAGGCAAAAGAGTTCGTTTTAACTTCACCGGCAGTCGCGTTTTCACCGCGCGCGGTCCGGCGGTCAGCACCAACAACGGCCTGACCTGGGCATGGCTCGGACAAGGCGTTCTAGAGGGAAATTCCTTCGTTTATACCTTTGGTCCGGACGAAAAAATCACCCTGTTTTCTTTGACCATCCCCTACACCGGCGCAGACTGGTGCGCCTTTCTAAACAGCCTCGGCACCAACCGATCACTGGTAGAAAATGGGAATTTAGGTTTCTCCCGCCAAGGCCGCCCCGTCGAGACCCTATGGCTCGGCTGCCCCGGCGGGACGCCGGAGCATCGGGTCGTCATCACCGCCCGCCACCATAGCTGCGAAACCATGGGCAGCTATACCATGGAGGGCCTCATCGCCTACGTCCTCTCGGATGATCCCGAGGCCCTTCGCCTCCGGCAGCGAACCGAGTTCCTCTTCGTTCCTTTCATGGATAAGGACGGCGTCGAGAACGGTGACCAGGGAAAGCACCGCCACCCCCGCGACCACAATCGCGACTACGACCAGCACAATCTCTACCGGGAAACCGCCGCCCTTCGTGCCTTGCTTCCCACCTGGTCGCAAGGACACCTGCACGCGGCGCTCGATCTCCACTGTCCCTGGATCGCTGACGGTCTCAATGAAAAGCTCTATCTCGTCGGATCCAAGCAACCTCGCATCTGGCAGCAACAACAGCGGTTCGGCGAAATTCTGGAGCGCGTCCAGACCGGTCCCCTTCGCTACCATGCATCGGACAATCTTCCTTTCGGACACGGCTGGAATACTGGGTTCAATTTTCAGCAGGGATTTTCCTTTTGCGATTGGGTGACCGAGTTGCCCGAGCTCCGTCTCGCGGCAAGCGTCGAGGTTCCCTACGCCAATGCGAACGGAGGCGAAGTCACCCGCGAAAGCGCGCGGGCCTTCGGAACCGATCTCGGTCGGGCCCTGGCCGCTTATTTGTAGACGCGTTTGTGAGAGCGTGGTCTTTTTACCATCGCCTCACGGGAGATCTCTGCGAAAGTCCTTCTTCAAGCGATCCGTCATCCTGAGCTTGTCGCACACACATGTGGCAAGATCAGTTCTGTACTCTGAGAAAAGGCAGCCCGAACTGATCCTTCGACAAGCTCAGGATGACTAATGTTAAATGTGAGAGTTTCGCAGAGGTCTCCACGGCGGCGGCTACACTTCCAAAAACGCACGGACGAAATCGTTGGCGGGATTCTGGCGCAACTCCGAGGGAAGACCGATCTGCTGAATGCGGCCCTCGTTGAAGATCACGACGCGGTCGGCCAGTTCGAAGGCTTCATCCTGGTCGTGAGTGACGAAGAGGGACGTGAGATGCGTCTGCTCGTGGAAATGTCGAAGCCACTTGCGGAGGTCCCGGCGCACCTTGGCATCGAGCGCACCGAACGGTTCATCCAAGAGCAAGACGCGGGGTTCGACGGCAAGGGCCCGAGCCAGGGCGACGCGTTGACGCTGGCCGCCGGACAATTGAGACGGCAACCGTTTCTCGTGGTCCTCAAGCTGGATTAAGGTGAGCAACTCGCCGACCCGTTTGGCGATGGCCTCGGCATTGGGGCGTTTTTTCCAGGGCAACACGCGCAAACCGAAGGCGATGTTCTCAAAGACAGTCATGTGCTGGAAAAGCGCGTAGGCCTGGAAGACAAAACCGGCCTTGCGAGCGTAGGCGCTTTTCTCGGTCACGTCCTCCTGACCGAAGAAGACCTGACCTTCATCGGCGATTTCCAACCCGGCGATAATGCGCAGCAGTGTGGTTTTGCCGCTGCCGCTGGGGCCGAGCAAGGCGAGCAGTTCACCGGTCTGGACCTCGAGAGAGACATCGCGCAGAGCGGGAACGGCCCGTTGGCCGCGGGTCTCGAAACGTTTGGAAATATGGCTGACGGCGACACTCATGCGATTAGTGGGGACTTACAGGTTTAATGGGACGAACGGTGTGAGGAGCGAGACTGCGCCACTCCAAGCCGATCTTAATGGCCAGGGTGATGACCGACAAAAGCAAAAGGATTGAAGCCAAGGCGAAGGCGCGGGGCAATCCGCCCGGTCCCAAGGCTTGATAGTAATTCTCGATCTGGAGAGGCATCGTCATCTTGTCGTCAACACTTCCTGCCACGACGGAGACGGCGCCAAATTCGCCCATGGCACGGGCGTTACAGAGGATCATCCCGTAGAGCACGCCCCACTTGATCTTCGGAAAAGTAACGCGCCAGAAGAGTTGCCAGCCGTTGGCTCCCAATGTGAGAGCAGCTTCTTCCTCGGCGCTGCCTTGGGCTTGCATGAGGGGAATCAAGCCGCGCGCGACAAAGGGAAATGTGACGAAGGCGGTGGCCAGAACTATGCCTGGCAGGGCGAACAGAATCTGGATTTGATGGGTTTCCAGCCATGTTCCCAACCACCCCTGCCTGCCGAAGATAAGTGCGAAGACCAAGCCGCCCACGACGGGAGAGACCCAGAGTGGAATTTCGATCAGGGAAATCAGGAGAGACTTTCCGGGAAACTTGAAATGGGTGATGGCCCAGGCGGCACAGACGCCGAAGATCGTGTTAAGGGGCACGACGATGGCGGCGACTGTCAGTGTCATTCGAATGGCGCTGATACTGTGCTTTGCGCTCAAAGCGGAGAAATAAAAGGCGAGGCCGCGGCGCAGCGCCTCGATCAAGATGACGCAAACCGGAAAAACCAGAAAGATCAGGATGAAGGCCAGCATGAATCCGATGAGAAGATATCGCACCACCCATGAATCGGTCGTGGCCCGTTTCATATGTTCCTCCCCCGGCGAGAGGCAAAG
>JABDHJ010000040.1:0-20383 GCA_013285645.1 Verrucomicrobiota bacterium
TCGAGCAGTCCTGCTTTGGTATTGGTGGCCAACCGATGCTCAACAAAAACGGCTATGCCGGAGAAACGTTAAAGTATGACGAACGTGGCAACGTGATCGAGACGGCTTACTTTGGCATCGATGGTCAGCCGGTGTCTAATAACGACGGCGCTTCCAAATTGGCCACCAGGTACGACGCGCGCGGCAACCTCATCGAGACGGCCTGCTTTGGCATCGATGGCCAGCCAGTGCTCAACAAAGACGGCTATGCCGGGGAGACGTTAAAGTATGACGAAAACGACAACGTTATCGAGACGACTTACTTCGGTGCCGACAGCAAACCGGTCCTCGCCATCAACGGCTATGCCAAAGTGGTCTTTAAATATAATGACCGGGGCAATAAAATCGAAAACGATTATTTCGACGTCGATGGTCGACCGGTGCTCGATAAAAATGGCGTTGCCAAACAAACCTTCAAGTATGATGGGCAAGGCAACGTGATCGAGCAGTTGGGTTTTGGCATCGATGGTCTGCCCGCGTTGAACCAGGACGGCGCTTTCATATTGACGGCCAAGTATGACGAGCGGGGCAATGTCGTCGAGACGGCTTGCTTCGGTGTCGATGGCCAGCCGGTGCTCGACAAAAACGGCCTTGCCAAGGAGAGCTTCAAGTATGACGAACGGGACAACCCCATCGAGCAGTCGTACTCTGGAGTCGATGGCCGGTCCGTGCTCGATCGAAATGGTGTCGCCAAGGCGGCCTTCAAGTACGATGACCGGGGCAATAAAATTGAGGTCGATTATTTGGATGCTGATGACAAACCCGCGCTCGGTAACGACGGTTTTGTCCGGGAAACCTTAAAGTATGACAGGCGTGGAAACGTGATTGAGGTGGCCTACTTCGGCTTCGATGGACTGCCTAAGCTCGGCAACAACGGTTTTGCCAAGGAGACGCTCAAGTATGATGAGTACGATCGCCTCATCGAGGGGAATTGTTATGACGCCAACGGTCAGCCGATCGAAATAGGGGGCATAAGTCGCATCGCCTACACTTACGACGCGGCTGGCAAGATCAGCACGACCAGCCGCTTTGACGCAAAAGGACAACTCGTCCCCTAGTAGCCTACTGAAAAAGAAACAACTATTTCTTTGTGACGAATTGGCGCAGCAATGAATCCAAGGTAACGATAAAACTTTCTGGGGTAATCGGGAAAACTAGGCTATACTTCTCCTGAATATGAACCAACTCGACCAACTCAAAAAGTTCACCAAAGTTGTCGCCGACAGCGGTGATTTCGCCACGCTCAAGGAATTCGCACCGCAGGACGCCACGACGAATCCGAGTCTTATTCTCGCCGCGACTAAAATCGAAAGATATGGCAATCTGTTGGACCAGGCGGTTAAGGAGAACCTGAAATCGGATCTGAAGGGCGCGGCTTTGATCGACAAGATCACCGACCGGCTCCTCATTCTTTTTGGAACCGAAATTTTGAAGATTGTGCCGGGCCGGGTGAGCACGGAAACGGATGCCCGCCTCTCCTTCGATACCGAGGCATTGGTGAAAAAAGGCCGCCAGTTGATCGCGCTCTACGCGGAACACGGCACGCCGAAAGAGCGCGTCTTGATCAAGATTGCCTCGACGTGGGAAGGCGTTCGCGCCGCGGAGATCCTTCAGAAGGAAGGCATCCATTGTAACCTGACGTTGCTGTTCTCTCTGACGCAGGCAGTGGCATGTGCTGAAGCCGGGGTGCAGTTGATCTCGCCTTTTGTGGGGCGTATTTACGACTGGTACAAGAAAGCGGAGAACCGCGATTTCAAGGGCGCGGAAGATCCCGGCGTGCGGGGTACGACAGCCATTTACAATTATTTCAAGAAGTACGGCCACAAGACGGAGGTCATGGGCGCGAGCTTCCGCAATACCGGGGAAATCCTCGAATTGGCTGGATGCGATCTGCTGACCATCAGCCCGAAGTTCCTCGCCGAACTGCAAAAGTCGGAAGAAACCGTGGTGCAGAAGCTTTCCGCCGAAGCGGCTGCCAAGATGGAAATTGCACGAGTGCCGACGGACGAGAAGAGTTTCCGCTGGTTGATGAACGAGGACGCGATGGCAACGGAAAAACTTTCGGAGGGAATTCGTCTTTTCGCCGCTGATTCAGTGAAACTGGATACCCGAATCGCTGAGCTGGTGCAGGCCGCAAGTTAAGCGGTGATTGGGAATTAAAATCTCGGATTGGCTGGCTCTATGAAGAATAGAGCCAGTTCCACAATTATCACCGTGACAGGTGGGTTACACCCCAATCTTGCGGAGGCCGGAAGCGGGTTGGCTTTGATTTTCTTGAGCGACATATCCTTGGTTTCTGACGTAGACATTGTTTTGATTCGTGCAAAGTTGTCTTTGAGTAAAATCGCACAACCTCAAACCGGATAAAACCATGGGAATGATCACGACCAAAGACGGCACATCGATTTATTACAAAGACTGGGGTTCGGGCCAACCAGTCACTTTCAGCCACGGTTGGCCGCTGACGGGGGATGCCTGGGAATCCCAGATGCTCTTTCTGGCTTCTCACGGCTATCGCTGCATCGCTCACGACCGCCGGGGCCATGGCCGATCCAGCCAGCCCTGGCATGGCAACGAAATGGATACCTATGCCGATGATCTGGCGCAGCTCTTCGAGACGCTGGATTTAAAAGGCGCCACCATGATCGGACACTCCACCGGTGGAGGCGAGGTTGCTCGCTACATTGGTCGTCACGGGACATCGCGTGTTGCCAAGGCAGTGCTGGTCAGTGCGGTGCCTCCTCTCATGGTCAAGACACCCGCGAATCCCGGCGGCTTGCCCATCGATGTGTTTGATGGCCTCCGGGCGGGTTCACGTGCCGACCGGTCGCAGCTCTATAAGGATCTCGCCGGTGGCCCGTTCTTCGGGTTCAACCGACCGGGCGCCAAAGTATCCCAGGGCATGATCGATTCCTTTTGGATGCAGGGCATGATGGGCGGGCACAAGGGCACCTACGACTGTATCAAGGCGTTTTCGGAAACGGACTTTACAGCAGACCTGAAGAAGTTCGATGTCCCGACGCTTATCATTCACGGCGATGATGACCAGATTGTGCCCATCGGTGCGGCCGCGCTGGAGTCGTCAAAACTTGTCAAAGGCTCCATCTTGAAGATTTACCCGGGCGGAGCTCACGGCCTCACCGACACCGCCAAGGATCAACTCAACGAGGATCTGCTGGCGTTTCTCAAATACTGATCCATTAACTCCAACCAACAACTCAACCCTCAATAGCCATGTCCAAAACATTCGAAAACAAAGTTGTTCTCATCACCGGTGGAACCAGCGGCATCGGTCGCGCCACAGCGATTGCCTTCGCCCACGAAGGAGCCAAGGTTGTCGTCTCGGGGCGACGTAAAATCGAAGGAGAGGAAACGATTGCGCTCGTCGAAAAGGCGGGAGGCAAAGGCCTCTTCGTGCAAGGCGATGTTTCTGATGAAGCCCAAGTCAAGGCGCTCGTCCAGGCTGCTGTCGATCAATTCGGTCGGCTCGATGTCGCCTTTAACAATGCCGGGATCGAAGGATCTCCCGGCCCGCTGGTCAATGCCACGGGCGATCACTACACGAAGCTTTTCGACATCAACGTCAAAGGCGTCTTTCTTTCGATGAAGTACGAGATACCGGCCATGCTCAAGACGGGCGGTGGCTCCATCGTCAACACCTCCTCCGCCCTGGGCAGCGTCGGGATGCCTGGCATGAGCCTTTACTGTGGCACCAAGCACGCGGTCATTGGTTTGACCAAGGCTACTGCGCTCGAGCACGCCAAGCAGGGTATCCGCATCAACACGGTCTCGCCCGCCGTCATCGAAACCGAAATGTACGAGCGCTTCGCCGGGTCTGCCCCGTCGAACAACGAGCATCATAAACAGATGGCTGCTCTCCATCCCGTGGGACGGATCGGCCAGCCGGAGGAAATCGCCTCCGCGGTGCTTTATCTCAGCTCTCCCGGCGCTGCCTTCGTCACCGGCTTTGATCTCCTTGTCGATGGCGGCTTCACTGCCGCGTAAGAAATTTACGCATCGCGTGGCACGCAGTTACTTTGGATTGGGAGGCGAAGCCGTCGCGCCCTCCGTGAGTACGGGGATATGCGGCAACTCAATGGGTCTTGATGACCAGTAGAACAACGTCGATCCGATCAGTATTCCGACCAGTCCGACGAAAGTCAGCATGCCTGGAATGAACCAAGTGCTGATGATCCAGAGAAAAACGACTTTGTCCGGATGGCCGGGATCGTAACAAACCAGATCGGTCGTGGGCAGGCCGTCGCTATCGAGCAACGGGTATAGGGGTCCGCCCTGGCTGCCGACCGGCGCTCGAACGGTGACGTCCTTATTGTCCTTGGTATGAATGATAAACTCATTCCAAAAGACGTAACTGCGATCACGTGGTTCCAGATTGGCCTGAATTTGCAAATCGTCCTTGAGCGTGATGTCGGGGAGGCCGGTCTTGGTTTTGATTACAGAGACCGCCTCGGCTTCAGCGCGCGTTCCAAAGAGGAGCAATCCCATCGGGCCCGCCAGTTGCCAGAGACCGAGACCAAAGAGGAGAAGCCCCCAGACCACCATCAGCGCCTTGAGTTTCGAATAGCCTGGCGTATACGTTCCGGGCGATGCGCTGTGAGAATTCGTGGTGCTCATGATGCCTTTGCCTCCTCGATGCCCCGTTTGTGAATCAATCCCTTGGCCTCGTAATGTTTGAAGGCAATCGTGATGCAAATGCCGATGAAGCTCATCACGAACATCCAAAGATAACCGCTCATGTAATCATATTTCATTGGGGCGAAAGCGGAAATCAGCAAAGGATGCGCCACTGTGATCCGCTGCATGGCCGCAGCTTTCTCGACCCGGTCATAAAAGGCGCGCGTTTGCGGAAGCGTGGCGCCATTGGCGATATTACCCAATAAAGTTTTGAATTTCTGCGCTACGGGATCGGTTGATGCGGGCGCTTGGGTGGCGGCTTCGGACAAGACGGCAGTGACGGAAATCGTTTTCGGGTCCGGGCCGGGCTCAACTCGCACATGATTGGTTTCCGTCGGGATGCGCAGATTGCGCGCAATAGCCTCGAGTCGATGGGCCGGATCGGGTACCTGACCAAAGACCGAGAGCACCAGGTTGACCACCCGTGTGATTGGGGAAACGTAGGTACTGATCGGCACTTCCAATACCATCAGGTCCATCGTGATGGCAGGCGCAATGCTGTGGCCGAGAGGAGCCGTGTCAGGTGGAAAAAGATCGGGGGAAGTTTTCCGGGCAATTCGCAGGACATCGGCTTCCAACGCGCGCTCAAACGCGGCTTCATCGGCGCCGGGAGGCAGAATTGCACTGACGGTGACACCGTAACCCTCGTCGCGCTTCAGCGGACGCAGATCGATCAGGTCGCTGCGTTCATGCCGGATGTTGTTGAGTGTCCTTTCGAGGACATGAGGGTCGGGGCGCCCGGTGGTGGCTAGTTCGACAAGCACAGCCTGCCGCACCGTTGCGCCGAGTACCTGATCTCCCTCCGCGATGAGCCGCGACCCGAGCACCTTGACCACTTCATCATGAAATTTGTCCGACCGCGAAGTGAGTTGGGCTTTGATGATGTCCAACTGCGAAGTGATTTCCTGGATGCGCGCTTTTTTGGCATCGGCTTTTTGTTCTTCTGCGGTCGCATCGTCAGTCTTTCCCTTGAGCCTGAGAGCTGAAGCCTGGTCCCGGAACATTTTTTCGTCCGCGATCAACGGCGAACTTTCCTTGTCGAGGGCTTCCTTTTGCGTTGCCAGCGTTTCGCTCGTTTTATCGTGAAGACGAATTTCCCAGGCGCGTCCCGTGTCACTAACGGTCCCATTCGCCTGCCACGCCTGGGCACTGACAGAGGACGACGGTGCAATCGTACCATCTCCCGGATATGACCAGGTTGCCGCGCGCAGGACCTCCTGAACTTCCTGTTTTTGATTCTGATCGCCCTTTAGCACGACGCGGGTCATTTCCCCGGCGGGAGGTTGAAAAAGAACGGCATAACCCCATACGAAAAGTCCCACGCCGTTGAGCGTGATCAATCCGGTCACGCGCGCGACCATGTTGGCCCCCGCATTGTAAGTCCCCATTTTATTGCGCTGGATGTAATCGTAGACGAGGGGGACGTAAACCAGGCCGGTCAGGATACCGAGAATGGAAGTGGTTTCGCCGAAGACGATGATTTCCACCAGCGTGGGGCGTTGGTCCGGCAGCACGAACTTGACGTAATAATAATAGAGCATCTGACAACCGAGCGAGATGCAGATCAACGTCTGGTAGGCGCGCATTCGGTTGAGCTTGTCGGCAAAGACCGTGAGGATGCCGATGGCAAAGAGATTGATGACGCCTCCCACCGCAACGTTGATTCCCATCTCCTGTTTGGTGTAGCCCCACTGATCGGTGTAGAGTAGGTTGCTCAACGCCGCCAGTCCGCCGTAAAAATTCATGCAGGCCGAGCCGACGACCAGCATATAAATCGGCCACAGTTCCCGGTCCAGCAAACCGCCGAAGAAATTCCGGAGCGACAGACGTTGGCCGCGCAAGGCGCTTTTCTGGTCGACTTCCTTGATACCGAGCATGACCAGCAAGACCATCATGCTCAAAAGCAAACCGGCCGACCAATAGATCGCCTCTTCTCCAAAGATGGGGACGCCCTCCATGTAACGCACGTCGTCGAATCGGCCCAGCGCGAGGAAGTAAAACGACATCGTGGCGAGGTTGCTGCACCACGTCATGGCTCCAGTCGCCCGGCCGCGTTCATGCGGGGGAATGATTTCCAGCTTGAGCGGCTCCATCGGAGAGTTCAAATCCGCGAAGGCATTATAGATGATGTAGACCACCAGAAGTCCCCAAAAATTGGGCATGAGCGGCATCAGGACCAGGCAGGCCATGATCCCGAGCATCGAGGTGGTGATGAAAGGCTTGCGGCGACCGAATCGTGTCCAAATGCGGTCCGATATAAAGCTGACAACAGGGCCCAGGATGATGGAGACGAACCCAGGCAGGCTCAAAATAAAGGTCAGGCCCGCAGGATTCTCGATAAACTTCTTGAGGGAAAAGAAGAACACCACGCCGACCACGCCATAGTTGAAACTGAAGGAGGCCCACGGAAGAATCGCGAATGCCACCCAACGAAACGGGATGTCCTTTTTACAAGTGACGATCATGGCGGGTTAGCGTGATGGACAGAAACGAACTGAGAGCTTATGCAGGGAGAGGTGCGGTCTGCCGAGTCCTCGCCGATTCATAACAGGCATCGATCCAGAAATCGATCAGCGCGGCCTCGCGGATGGAGGGCTGGGCGCTCTGGCCCGTCGCGCAGCACTTGGCGAACGCTTCAAATTCAAGCTGGAAGACGTTGACCCGTTCGAACTCCGGTTCCTCCCAAGTCCGTTGGGCTTCACGGTAGAGTCGGCATTTCACTGAAAAATCCTTGGGGCGATCCCAGCGTGGATAATAAATTTCAATCCGACCTTTTGTTCCATCGATCTGGATGAATTCATCCCAGCCATCGCCGAAGACGCCCGTCCCATGATAGGGAGCGAGACACGCCTCGAAATGAACGAGCACATCGTTGGCCATCTCAAACAATCCATGGGCATGCATCTCGGCGTCGTAGCCCTCGGGGGACCACGTGCGGCAGGTGATCGCCTCCGGCTTGCCGAGCAGCCATGCCGTCATGTCCAGCATGTGACTGCCTGCCATGTTCAACATACCGCCGGACGCAAAAGTGCGCGTTCGCGAGACGCCGTTGGGTCCCGGACGCCAGTCGGGCGAATTATAAATCGTTTCGCCATCCTCAACAAAGCCGCCTTGGAAACTGCGCACCGTCGCGCACAGCGGTTTTCCGATTTCAGGCAGATGGTCCTTCATCCATTTCGAGGCGGGAAAAAATCGCTTCATGTAGCCGATCTGCACGACTTGTTCGGGAGCAGGAGAAAGGGCCAGTGCCTCCCGGGCTTGCGCCGCATTGACGGTCATCGTTTTCTCGCAAAAAACATGACGCCCGCTCGCAATCGCAGCAGAGAGAATCTCGAAGTGCAGCGAATTGATCGTGCACACATTGACGGCGGTGACCTCGGGATCGGCCAGCAATTCCTTCCAGTCGGCATAGAGACGTGCGTCGGGCGCCAAGTGTTTCGCCTTTTCCAACGCGGCGGGAAACGGATCGGCAATCGCGGCTACCCGGAAACCGGCTGCCTTGAGCGCTTCAAGATGAATGCTGCCGATAAATCCGGCACCAATGATACCAAAAACCGGTGGTTGCGATGTGCTCATAAAGCGGAAATAAGATTTTTTGGAGCAAAGACCAGCCTATATCTAGCGTGTCCTTGACCAAAGGAAAGATATAATGCTGTATATAGCTATTCTGTTCCAGAAATCTCGTTCATGATGCCAAAAAGCTTGTTTCAAGCCTTATTAGTCCTCGTGGCGTGCGGAGGAATGGCGCTTCACGCGCAAACGACCAATTCTCTAAGCACCGCTCCGGCGGCGTCGGTCACGGCAAACGTGCCTCCGCCAACTCCAATCGGAACCGAACTCATCTCCAACAGTAACTTTGCCTTGGCCACCAGAGATCCAACATGGCCCGATGGTTGGAGTAAAAAGTCCGGAATAACCCTGGATACGGAGAAGGAAACACACTACCTGCATTTTGTCTCGAACAAGCCGGCAAGTGCATTTGAGCTTGGACGGAGTCTTTCCCTTCCCGTTTCGAAGGGCATAAAGGCGCTTCAAGTTTCTCTGCGTTATCGCGCCGTCGACCTAAAATTGGGAACGGAAAAAGGCGCTGGTGCTTCGGTCAAGTTTCAGTTCTTCGACGTGGTTCGAATTTCTTTTTCTGCGACTCCCGCACCGCTGATTTTTTCCGACCACGCCGTGGATTGGACAGTGGTCACGACGACTTTTAGGGTCCCAGCAAACGCTGTTACACTGGAGATCGGCTGCTCTCTTTCTCCAGTGAATTCCGGAACTTTCGATCTCGCCGAATTTAGCGTGAAAAATATCGCCGAAACGGACGTACCAGATTCAGTTCAAGATAGCACGGAGAAAGAGCTGGATGCTTCGACTCCTTCCAGCACTGGCGTCCCTGTGCCGATTCGTCGTGAGGGAGAAAGGACCATTATCGGTAGCGGCAATCCTTCCATCTGGTTTATTGCTCCTTATGTGGATGTGTTGGGCCACGATTTCGCGGTTGGCATCGCAAATCTGGTCTGCGAAGCGCATGACAACGGACATTCCGTCGTTATTGGAGTTGCGAAAAAACTGGATGACGTCAATGAAAAGGATGAGGCCAATACGACCTATATTTTCTCTTATAAAAACATCAACTATCCCCTACCAACGAATGCCCGGCGCATGGTCTTTCTCAATACCTGGCTGACTCCGCCGGTGGAATGGCCCGCTTCACGGACGGGCAAAAAGGATGTCGTGATCATCGGGTCAGGAATGCTTCACAACGATGGCGATGGATCGGCAACGGACAAGGACCGATGGACGCAGATCCAAAAGGATGATCCCACACTGGCCTATACTGTTCTCGATTCGACCGGCTACTACTTTCCCTTGCGTGTCTGGAGCGCTCTACTACTCAAAGTGATCTTGGAAGAGCAATTCAACTCTCCGGCAAATCCTACGAAATGAAGCGGTGCTGCTAAATCAGCCGGTTTTCCGCCATGACGCGCTGGTACCAATGGGCACTGAGCTTGGGCGTGCGCAGTTGCGTGGTGAAGTCCGTATAGACCGAACCGAACCGTCGGCTGTAGCCCTCCTCCCACTCGAAATTATCCAGGAACGACCACAGAAAGTAGCCGTTCACGGGAAGCTCTTCCTCAATGGCACGGTGCAGTTCCTTGAGGCAGGCCCGCACGTAATTGCGCCGATGTAGATCAAATAATTCGCCGCCAACCGGTGGTTCGTCATTATATCCCGCGCCATTCTCGGTGATATAAATACTCTTCACGCCGTAAATTTCCTTCACCCAGCGCGGTCCCCAGTACAGCGCTTCCGGGACGAGATGTAGCCACGGCGCATCGGCCCGCGGGTAATTGGCCGTGAACGGAATAGTCTCTGGAACATTCCTCCTGCCAGCACGGACAAATCCGCCCGTGTAGATGTTCATGCCCAGAAAATCAGTCGGCAGGCTGGCGAGATCGAGATCGCCTTTTTCCCAAGTGGGGCGGTCCGCCCCTGCTGAGCGAAGATACTCCGCCGGATAACGTCCGTGATAAATCGGTTCAAGGATGCGGGAATTGAGACGGATAAATTCTTTCCGGGCTGCGGCGATGTCCTCCGTCGTTTCCATCAACGGAATCGTGACATGTGAATTATCGGTCAGGCCTACTCTTGCGCCGCGTCCGCCATGCTCGCGCACGGCGTGGACACCATGACCGTGGCAGAGAATCGCATGGTGATAAGTCTGGTTAACGACGCGGGCGCCGTCATTCGTGTCGGGTGCCTTGCCGCCGCCACCGTAAGCCTTTTCCGTGAAACAAAGAATTTCGTTAAGAGTGATCCAGTTCTTCACCCTGTCGCTGTACGCGCGGACAATCGTGTCGGCGTATTCGGAAAACGCATCCGTCACGCCCCGCACGCGCCAGCCGCCCTCGTCTTCCAGCGCTTGCGGAAGATCCCAATGAAACATCGTCACCCAAGGAGTGATCCCATGTTCCAGCATCGAATCGATCAGCCGATGATAAAAATCGACGCCTTTCGAATTCACCGCACCGCGGCCTTGGGGAAGAATACGCGGCCACGCAATCGACAACCGGTAATGTTTCACCCCCAGTTTTCGCATCAGCGCAAAATCACTTTTGTATCGGTGATAATGATCGCACGCGACGATGGGTGTATCGTTGTTGTGAATCTTGCCCGGAGTCTTGCCGAAGCGATCCCAAATCGACTCGCCCTTGCCGTCCTCGAATGCAGCTCCTTCGATTTGAGTTGCCGCCATCGCGGCGCCCCAGACAAATTTTTTGGGAAAAGTATAGGGCAGTTTCATTCAGTTTTTCGATTTGGGGTGGGAAAATGCCCGGTAAATCTCCAGGGCAAGACGCACAAAAGATATATTAATGCTGTATTCGATGGCATTTTGGGAGAGTTGCCATATTTTACGACGATAAGTCCCTTTGAAATGAAATCCAGCCTCTTTCTACCCGCCCTTATGATAATCCATTCTACTTCGCAAAATCATCCGAAAGGCAGCCTCGCTTGAATACGACTTTCATGGCCGGGGTGGCAATCTCCATTCACAATCTTTCCCAGGAAAACGAAACCAGGCTGCATGAGGCGGGGATTAATTGGTTGAGAGCTGGGATTCATGGCTTTGACCAGGAGAAGGCGTTTTTCGGCGAAAAACAGCCGGAAACTTTTTTTCAGACCCGGGAGAAGATCGTGGAGTTACGGAAGAAAGGCTTTCAAATCATGGGGCTCACGCCGACTCCAAAGGGTATTCCTGCGGCTGCGGGCGCGCCCGGATCGCCTGAGTATTTCGAGAATTATCGGAAGATGTGTGCTTTTCTTGGACAGGCGTTCAAGGGAGTGATCGATTACTGGCAGGTGGCCAACGAGGTCGATATATGGATCTTCCGGGATAAGTTGACCCTCGATCAATCCGCGGCATTTCTTAAGGCAGGCTTACGCGGTCTCAAGGAAGCCGATCGGAATTTGAAGGTGGGCATCAACATCACACTGTTTCCCTCCAAGCCCGGAGAAGTCGATGGCAATACCGACCAGCACGAAGGCGTCTTCATTGCCAAAAGCATTTATCAGGATCCCGATCTTGAAGTCGATTACATCGGATTCGATAGCTATCCTGGAACCTGGCGTGAAGGCGGCGCAGAGAGTTGGCACGAGTATCTCGATGCGCTCCATGAGATGACCGGCAAGCCGATTATCATTCAGGAATTCGGCTACTCCTCCGCAGGCGATATGATGACGGCGGAAGAAGCCGCAAGCGGGGTCTACCCTTGCGAAATCAAGAAGTGGAAGTTTTCCTGGCATGGTGCACATACGCCCGAGGTGCAGGCTGATTTCATCACCGAGTCCTATCGGATTTTTGCTCAAAAACCGTATGTGATAGGAGCCACCTACTTTTGTTGGCAGGACCATCAAAAATGCTGGCAATGCGGAAAACCCGATTGCCCGGTCGAAACCGCCTGGGGCTTGGTCGATCGCGCCAATAACCTCAAACCCTCGTACTACGCCCTTCAAACCAGCCTCGCCACCGATTTCAAAGGTCGGCTGTAAGTCATAACTTCTCAGTAGCTATCGGGGGTGGCTCGGCAATGACAGGCGTGCCTGTGTTGTCCGGGGGCGTGTAGCGAACAGAAGGTCGCAGAAGATGGGCACTTAATCTGCACCGCTTAAGCTCACTCCACCGCCGTTACCGTAATCTGCCGCGAATCCGCCCGTCCCATATCGTCCACCGCCCGAATGACATGCTGTCCCGGTTGCAGTTTCCAAAGAAGTGCCGTGCTCGGATCCGAAACCCCGAGATAAGTCGCATCGATAAACCAATGAAGATGCTCGCGTCGCGTTTCCGCCGTGGCTTCAAGGTCAAGTACCTCGTCATTCATCGCGCCAACACGCATATGATAAATCAGTCCATTTTTGGGCGATACAATGCGCGGACCCTTGCTTGCATCGCCACCGATGGCGACTGATGAGGAGGGCTCCTGGCCTGAAAAACCAGGAGGTGCTTTTCGCGGCAAACCCGCTGCCTGAAAAAGCTTCGCCAGGTCGGAAGGCCAGAATTCGCAGACCTCCGCGTGCGCATTGGATGAATTCTCTGGCTCGCCGGACAGCCGCAAGCCCGTTTGATTATCCACCCAAATTCGGCGATGGACATCGCATGAGGCAATCGGCGATTTGCCTGGAATGAACCACCCTTTGATCGTATGCGGACAATTCGGCCCCGCAATCATGCCCGAGACGGCGCAAAGATCGACCTGTCGCAAATTAAGATCAGGCGTAAGATCGAAACAGGTTTCCATTGGCGCTGACGAGATGGATCTCGCACGCAAAGCATCGATCATCGAGAAGAGCAAAGGCGCCGCCGCCGTGCGTCCCACGAATTCAGGATTGACCGTGCCATCAAAATTTCCGACCCAGACCACGAGAACATAGTTGTCGAACACCCCGGCGCTCCACGCATCGCGATACGAAAAAGAGGTGCCCGTTTTCCATGCCACGGGACGACTAGCCCGGGTTAGTAACGGAACATTGACTGCATCGGGCCGCGTTCCGTCCTTCAACATGTCGAGCGTGAGGTAGCTGGCCTCCGGCGAAAGCAGCGCCACACCAGAATTTTCCGGATCATCGACAGTCATGCGCAAAGGACGCAACTTGCCGCGATTGGCCAGCATCGCATAGAGCGTTCCGACTTCCTCCGGCGACACCTCCGCACTACCGAGCGCAATTGTAAGTCCGTAATGCGACTCCGGTTGCAGTCCGCGCATGCCTGCATCCCTCAGCAACGTATAAAGATTACGCTTTGGATCAAGTTGCGATTCGAGATCCACTGCCGGAACGTTGCGACTTTGGATCAAAGCATCCGTCGCGCGAATCGGTCCCGCAAAATTGTGATCAAAGTTTTCCGGGTCGTAGCCATCAAAGCTCGCGGGCGCATCCTTGAGCAGCGAGTTCGGATGAATGAGTCCCTCATCCATGGCAAGAGCGTAAATGAACGGTTTCAACGCCGAACCCGGCGAACGCAACGCCCGCAGACCATCGACTTGGCCGTGAATGTCTTCCCTCCGAAAATTCGCAGAACCAACCGCCGCACGCACCTCCATCGTCCGATAGTCGATGAGCAGCGCGCTGGCATTTTTAAATCCGTCTGTTTCGCGAGCCGATAAATATTGTGTCATCTGCCGCTCAAGCAAGTCCTGCAAGCCGAGATCAAGCGCAAGACGCGGCTCGGCTTCGCGTGCCATCATCTCTTCCACGAGATGGGGCGCACGGAAGGGCAGGTCTCGAGGCAATTTCATTTCGAGCGGCATGGCCAGCACACCGCGCAATCGCGCGTCCTCCGGATGCGATTTCAGCCACTGCGTCAGCAAAATGCCTCGTGCTTTTTCCAGCGTCTGGTCGTGCGCGGTCGTGCCGGGCGAACGCCGCGCCGGACTTTGTGGAATCACCGCCAGCGTCATCGCCTCCACGGAACTCAGTTCGTCCGGTTCCTTGCCGAAATAAATCAGACTCGCCGCGCCCGCGCCCTCGATGTTTCGTCCATACGGTGCAAGATTCAGGTACGCCTCCAAAATTTCGTGCTTCGAGTTGTGTGCCTCCATATGAATCGCCGCCACGATCTGGCACAACTTCCCAATATAGGTGCGCGTATCGAGATGATAATGAAGCCGCGCCAGTTGCATCGTGATCGTCGATGCACCCAATCGCTTCCCTTGCCCGCGCCAATCGGCCCATCCTGCGCGCATCAGCGCGATCGGATTGAATCCTGCATGGTTGTGAAAATAACGGTCCTCGTGCAGGAGCGTCATTTCCACCAATTGCGGCGACATCTTTTCCAACGGCACATAAACGCGATACCGATCATCCTCCGCGAGACCTAATCGCAGCAGCTTGCCATTACGATCCACGTAGCACGGCGAAAAGGTCGTTTCGTCGAGGAGATGTGGTTTCGGCACCAATATGATCACCAAGGCAAACGCGCCGATGGAGACACCCGCCCCCTTGAGCACGATCCACAGAAACTTTTTCATGAATTCCCCACCGTCAAAGTCCCCGAGACTCCACGTGCCCGAATTTTCAAGTGATACATCGCCTCGGCCTGAACGGGAGGAATCGCATACGTCCCCATGTTCGTCGCCTTGATCCGGTATTTGATTTCCGTTTCCATGCCCGTAACCGAACCGAATGCCAGTAACCGATCCTCGCGAACATCGACATAATCAATCCCACCCCAGCCATACGTGCAAGCGCCGGTGCGCACCGACTCTTCGACAATTTCAAAACCGCCTGGTAGGAGATCCTCAATTGCCACATTCTCCAGATTCTGATCACTGGTGCTCCGTACACGCAGCACCACGGTCAGCTCTTCGCCCAGCTTGGCTGACGTCACCGGCTGGTCGTCCTTGTTCCGGTATTCGCGTGAAACCTCAATGCCATCACTAATCGGTTGCGTAACCGTTGTTTGATCAAAACCGCTTTCGGCAATCTGATAGAACAATCCATCCGGTAGCCCGCTTGCCCCTCCCGATTTCTTGAAGATCAAAGCATCGGCATCACGATCAAACTGTGTCTCAGGATAAAGGCCGGGAGTCAGATTGAGTTTCTCAGTCGAATTTCCCGTCACCTGGTCGATCTCCGCGCTGCTCGCCATGAAGCTCTGCTTCATCGCCCGCGCATAGGCATCCAGCGCAAGAATCGCCTCAGCCGACGAGATCGTATTGTAATCATCGTGGATGATTGGGTTGGCCAATGTCATCAAGTCGTCATGCGACAACGTCTTCAATCGGTCCGGGAAATGAAGCGAAAGGAGATAGATGTATTGGGCTCCGCGACCCAGGTCGTCGTCGTAATCAATTTCTTCCTCGGGCCAGCGATGTTGTGGATTCTGGAGGTGAAACTTTTTGATCAACGTATCGGCTTGGTCCTGGTCTTTGAGTAACGCATAGGTCGCTGCTTCATAGACAGCCGCCACGTCGTCGCTCCAATTGTCCTTGGCGTTTTTCTCGAACCAATCGCGATTGTGCTCCAAGGCATTCGTCACCACGGTTCCATTCCGCGCGAGAAGATAAATTTCGTACGCCTGATTGCGGGCTTGGCTGAAATTTTCCGGCGTGCCGTTTGCATCTTGCTGGAGATGTCCCAGACCGCGTGTCACGAGGTCATCGGGAATATCGTAACCCTGCTCCTTCGCCTCGGTTAGGAAATGCATCATGTGCGCCGAGGGCAAATCGAAATGGAGATCGGGCCGCGCCATCCACAAGCCAAAGGCGCCATCATCATTCTGTCGCGTGGCCGCCACATTGATGATCTCCGTGATCTTTCCTGCCACTTCGGCGCGGGGCAACCCCTGTTGCATCGTCTCGCCCGATACCAGTGTCGGAAACGCCTTGCTCGCGAGTTGTTCCGTGCAGCAGTACTCGTAATGATCGAGATACTCGCCCAGTCCGCGCGTCAATCCCTGTGGCAGCGGTGACACCAGCGCCGAAACCTTGCGATATTCCGGATAAAGTTTGCGCGTGAGCGGAATCCGCTTTTCGTTTTCCTTGAAGTAGCCAGTCGTCAACGTGGTCAGGTAAGGCACGGGTGGACGAACACTTAGGTGCGATACCAGGCTCGTCTTCTTTCCACCACTCTCCGCAGAAATCGTGATATCCGCGTTGCCAAGCTTGTCTTTCGCGCGCAGCAACCAGTGAGCGCTCGCATCGCGCCCCTCCGCAATGGTCAGAGTCGCGGCAGGTTTCTGCACGACTTCCAGTCCGTCGCTGACTTGGAGATCAAGATTCACCGCGGCATCGGCTCCGGAACCCTCAATATTATTCGCCACGGCGGAACTGACATCGAAGGTATCTCCCGGCGCAACAAACGTCGGCACGTTCGGACTGATCACAAACGGCCCGCGCACTTGTAAAGTGGTCTGGGCCGAACCGACTGCGTCCGCCGTGTTCGCCACCACCATCACACGCAGTGTCCCGGCAAAATAATCAGGAACCTGATAAGTGAA
Source organism: Verrucomicrobiota bacterium (assembly GCA_013285645.1). Classification (GTDB taxonomy): domain Bacteria; phylum Verrucomicrobiota; class Verrucomicrobiia; order Methylacidiphilales; family UBA1321; genus JABDGH01. The sequence goes on from JABDHJ010000040.1 coordinate 16,724, forward strand.
GGTTTTCGCCTGGGGGCCAATGTCCACGATCCCCGACCAATAAACCACGGGCGCGTCATGCTTACGCTTGAACGGATTGAGATGATGCGCCAGCGCGTCATCGTCCGCGTCGCCACCTGCCGCTGCCACTTCGCGCGCGATGGAATATTCCGGCAAAATCAAATCGACTGTCTGCCGCGTACCAACTTCCAACGCCTGCTTGCGAAAAAAGTAACCAAGCGGATCGGGCAACGAATATCGCGCGACCTGCAGGATTCCCTCATCGACCAGGTAGACCACCGCCTGTGTGTGGCGACTGGCCGTGACTGACATCTGCAGCGGCTCACCGGGACGCGCCACCTTCGGCACATTAAGGGCAATGTGCGTATGCCGCGCCTCCTGGTTCACCTTGAATGGAAGCACCGTGTAACTGAGAGGACTCGTATAGATTTCCTTTGAATCCAGTGCGCGCACAAAAGCGATGTTGAGGTAACCGTTGCCCTCAAAGTCTTTCGGCAGCGTGATTTTTTGTACTGTACTCGTGGTCTTCGCCTGGAACCAGACATGGGCATAGACCTTGTCCCGCTCGATGGTCAGCAAACCGGAACCGGTATATGGCGCCGTAATTTCGACTTCGATTTCCTCGCCCGGCAAATATTCCGGCTTGGATAACTTCGCCGTTAATTCGGCGTTTTTCTCCAACGAACGGGAAATATTTCCGTCTCCGGCCACGGAGTAACGCACGTCGGCCACAAGATCGCCGTGATCATCATATAGCCGCGCCGCAAAATCTCCGGGTTGCTCCGTGTGCAAAGGCCAGGCGAGTCCCTGCTCCGGAATGGTTATATCTTCCTCGCTCGTGGGAAGCTCCTTCAGCACCGATTCGTAGGCGTAATTGCCATTCGGCTTTTGTGCGAGAACCGATACGTACCGCAATTCCGACAGCTTGAGTTTCAAATGCTCCACTGGGATTGGCTTGAGCTGCGGATCAACCGCCAGAAACTGCGCCGTGCGTTTGCTGCTGAGATGAACGTAACTGAAATCGCCGTCCGGTTTGACCCCCACCAGCCACGTGCGGGGAGAAACGAGCACCTCGGTCCCGGCAGTCACGCTGCGGCCACCCTCTTTCTCAAAACCCTCGGCCAGAAACGAAAGCCGGTAGGCCGATGGTTCCAGGTTCGCCATACTCAGGTCGAAAGTCGCCTCGCCCGAATCATTTGAAATCTGTTCCGGCAAATCCTGTTCCTTCGCAGCGCGGGGCGCATGCGGATTCAGGTAGGGATCGATGAACGAGTAATCGGAATACTTCTCAAAACTAAACTGCGACGGACTAAGCGTCACCTTCCCCGTCACGCGATGCCCGGCCGACGGCGTGCCATAAAGGTTCTGCAGCGATACTTGCGCGGTCAGCCCCGTCGCCGACACCCAGCCCTCTGGCGAATTCGCCGAAAGCGTCGCCTTGATCTTCAAACGGTCAGGCAAAAATTCCTGCACCCGCAACGTCTGCGAACCCAGCAGCGTTTCGTCATCCTTGCCCTTCACCAGGTAACAATCGATCTCGTACTTCCCCGTCGCCGATGTCTCGTGCGTCGGAAAAGTCGTCTCGAGAAATCCGCTCGCATTAAGTTTCAGTACCCGGCTTTGCACCACCGTGCCACGCGGATCGACCACATCCAGCCGCAGCGGAACGCCATCCAGCTTTCCCTGCCAGTCGCGCTGCTTGATGATCAGTCCAAGCTTTGCCGTATCGCCGGGCCGATAAATACCGCGATCCGTGAAAACGAAAGCCGTGAGATCATGCGGCGCCAAACCGGTGACGCCCGCCGTATCGAAGCGCGAGAAATTCAGCACCCGATCTTCACGTCCGAATGGAAGAAAAGAAACGTCCTGATCGCGGCGCACGACGTAAGCCACCGGCCTCTTCTCCCGCTTGAAATCCTCCAGCGAAGGAAGCGAAGCGCGACCCGTATCATCGGTCATTGCCGAGACCACCGAAATCCCATTCTTGCCCAGCACATCGACCTGAGCCCCTTCCACCGGCTCACCCGTCTTGATCGACTGTACAAACACATCATGCGTGCCGTCCGCATTGTCCTTGATCAGCAACCCCAGGTCGGTCACCAGAATCAACCGCCGGTCCGCCAGAATATTATCCGCCTCGGTCGGGTCTGCCGGTTCCCCGTTGCGATAAGAAACATTTTGCGGATCCGGCGGATGCGTCTTGGGATCAGGCAGGACGCTTCCGTCCTGTTTGTAAAAGCCACCATCGTCGCCCGCCTCCCGTCCGACCACTCGCAAAATGAAAAGCCCCAACTTCCCGTGGTTCTCGTCCGAGTCGTTCACGAACTCGGAAAAATCGAGCGCCGAATAATCGTTCTTGGAGGTATCGACGTCTGCGATGTTTTGACTACGGATGATCTGCTCCGTGATATTCGTTTCGTCAAAATTATAATTGGTAAAAACGGGACTCTGAAAATTTCCCTCCGATTGGCTGACGAGGTGATTGATCGAGCTCGGCGTCACCCGTTCCAGTCGAAACTCCAACTGCTCCACCCCACGACTCAGGATCGACAGCTTGCGTTCGCCGCTAAGCGCAAGCAGCGCCCCATCATGCATGATCTGCACCTGCCTCGGATAAGTTGGAACCTGGGTGATCGAGGAATATTTATCAGCAAGATTAAAGCCGCCCATCGCCGTCAATCCCTTGTCCACTTCAACATAAACCCACGCATTCTCCGGCACTTTCAACTTGAACGAATGCAGTGTGGAATATTCTTCTTTGCTCGGTACGAGCGTGATGGTCGCAGGCGTCGCCTTGGCCAGAATGTCCGGAGTGATCTCTGCGGAACTCTGCCACGTTTCCACATCCGTATCGGTCCCCGCATTGTGATGCGATTTCGGCGCAGGCAAAATCCAGGCATGCAACGCCTTCGCCAACAACTCGGATTTCACGCCCACCGATGTCGCCAAGACCAGCGCCTGTTCCGGTTCGCCCTCCCGGTTCGTGACGATTAACGCTTGCGTGGACGCGATGTGAAAAAGATCCGGTGCACTCGGAACCAGCACCTGCGCATGTTCAACGACGTCAAGATGCGCTCCTCCTGCCGTCGTTCGCACCGCCTCGGGCAAAGTCAGAATCGCATGCCCCGATTCCTTCGGCACCACAACATTCACGGAGCGCACGTAAGCGATGCGATCAAGCTTGTCGTAGGTAATAGTGCAGCGTCCCGTGTCCGAGGGCGCACCCTGAAAAAGCTGCTCGCCGCTCTCCATCGCCAGGCTGATATTTTTCTCCAAACTCGCGCGATCCACTGGATGTGAAAACGTCAACATCGCCGTGATCTGCTTGGTCGTCGGATCCTTCGGATCGACATAGAAAAGCATGTCGCTAATCGCCACCGTCAGCGGCGCGGTGCGAAACTCCTTGGTCAAACTCTCGAGGTGTGCGTGCTTCGAAAACAAGCCCGGCGCCAACTTGACGCGAAACGTCGTTCCAGCGGGCCAGACTACCGTCGGCTCGAAAACCAATTTGGTTCCATCCGTCCACGTCCATTTACCATCGACCTTCGGCGAAAGCGTCACCTCTTTGGTCACATCCTTGCCGATGCTTTCCAACTTCGCGACGGATTGATCAAAGCTCAGCGTGAGATTCTGCGGCTCGAATTCCGTGTCCGGATCAGG
>JABDHJ010000040.1:20393-21303 GCA_013285645.1 Verrucomicrobiota bacterium
GATCAGGCGCGTCCGCCATGTTCACGATCCAGCCAACGGTCGGCGGCTTCGGTCGATGCGCGTACCATTGCCAAACTCGCGTCCCGGAAACCGTCAGCACAACCAGGGCCGTCACCAAAGTGATCGAGAGAATGGGGCGACGAACCGCACCTGCTTTTATTCCTTCGGCCCATCCCGGCGGTCGCCAGGAAATGTCACCGATTACGGCTTGGGTAAAACGAACGAGACGCTGAAAAAGCCAGACGACCGGAGCAAAAATGCGATTCATGGAAGTTGATCCTAAATCGCAACCGCAGAGCACCTTCTTTCACGTCACCTCATTTTCATCGGCCCTGATTTTTTTCGGCAGCCCAATTATCTGCCTTTGGTGCTTTGAGAGTAACAGTGTTTTTACAAGAGAATTAGCCTCATTCACAGTGACTTACGACTGCGGAGACCTTTCCGCCGCGCTGAAAACACAATTACCGAGTCTATAAGATAGGAGGAAAGCCTTATGATTAACGATCCATCCGCCCCCTTGATCATCTCCATTCCCGGCACCCAAGAGACGCGAGAGATCTCGCGCGAAGCAGCGATCGAGGCGATCCGGCGAGGCGAGATCGGCCCCGATCATTGGGTCTGGAGTCCATCCCACAACGACTAGAAACAGGTGGCCGAAATCCCGGAACTTCAGGCGCCACCCGTAACCGCACCCACGTTTATGAATGGCGCTGTCCCCACCGCGATGAGCACCCACTTTCCCCGCATCCCCCAGCAAGTCACGCCGCAACCACAGAAGGTTAAAGTCGTGAGTTCGGGCCCCACGGCCTCGCAACAACTCGCGCGGACCCAATACTCGCAACCCATGCAGATCAAGCATGAGTTCCCCATCTTCAAAGTTCTCTTCACCCTTTTGTTCCTCGCTATGGCC
>JABDHJ010000041.1 GCA_013285645.1 Verrucomicrobiota bacterium
AAGAGGCGACCCAGGCTGGCTTGCTCCGTGTTCAGCAACCTGCAGCAGGTGCCGAAGCCGGGACCAATGCAGCGCCGGCTTCTGCCGACGCGCCATCCAAGCAGTAGGTCTTTTCTTCTAATAAGCAGGCTCCGTCGCACCATGTGCGACGGAGCCTGCTTTTTTATGCCCCGGCTGCCCAGAAGCGGGCGAAGGCACTGTTCCAGCGACGGTCAATACCAGCTTGTTCTGCCAGGATCCGGCGGTCCTCAATTGAGAGCGGTTTGGCCAGCATTTCGGTCAGCCCGGCGACCCAAGCGGAGGCATCGCGCGCGGGAAGAACGCGGCCCATCTGGGAATTTTTGATTAGCTCGCGCGGGCCCCCGATGTCCGAAACGGCGGCGGGCAATCCGGCGGCCATCGCTTCCACGACGACGTTGCCATAGGTGTCAGTGGTGCTTGGGAAAACAAACAGGTCCGCCGACGCATAGGCGACACCGAGTTCACGTCCGCTGAGGATGCCGGTGAAAATGGCGCCGGGCAGAAGCTTTTCCAACTCGGCGCGGTAGGGGCCTTCGCCAACAATGGTCAAGGTGAATGTCCCCGCCTGTTTGCGCAGGGCGGGCATGATCTCGGCGAGCAGGCTGAGGTCCTTCTCCTTGGAGATGCGGCCCACGTAAAGAAGTACCGGACCCTTCGCACCCCGTTTTATCCAGTAGTTAGTATCGCGCAGGGAGGGATTAAAGAGTTCGGTATCAAGGCCGCGCGGGAAGATGCGCAATTTTTCCGGCAGGATTCCGCGATCGATCCAGCAGCGGCGGTAGAACTCCGAGTTGACGTAGACCATGTCGGTCTGGCCGTAAAACCACTGCATGTAATTCCAGACCAGGGATTCCATGAAGGCGTCGTCGCTGAGGAAGCGGGCGTACTGGGGAAAATCGGTATGGTAGATGCCCGAAGTGCGCAGGCCGAGCAGCTTGGCGCAACCGAGCGCACAGAGTCCGATCGGTCCCGGCGTGCTGATGATCAATTCGGTGAAACGCTCGCGCTGGATGTAGTCGAGCATGTCGAGGAAGGGCGGGAAGCTGAGCTTCTGCAATTCGTACTCGGGGATTTCAAATTCGCCCACGGGCGGGAAATTCTTGATCGGGATGTCGGTAATGGAGAGCTTCGACCTCGATGTGACAACGGTGAGATCGGCCCCAGCATGGTGGGCGGCCTGCGTCATGGCGCGGATGGTGCGGGCGACACCGTTGACGTCCTCCAGCGTATCGGTAAACCAGGCGCGCTTCTCGTTGCGCAACGGTTGAGGCACCGTTCCCGTGAAACGACGTGCGACGTGGGTGAGCAGTGAGCGGTCAGGCGCCTGCTGGCCGAAGGCGACAAGGTAGGGCGTGACGCTGACACCGACGGGAAGAAGTCCGGTGAGGGACTGAAACGCGTCGATTAGGTTGCCCTTGCTGACGCGCTTTTGAAATTGGGTGATGAGCCGGTAAGAGAGCTCGTTCGTGATGTGGGAGGCCATGCGAAACGAGCGGCGCTGGGCGTTGGGCTCCTCGATGATGATCTGGTCCAGTGCCCGTTTTAATTTTGGATCGGAGAGAAACGTGCTGACTTCACGGGCCATGGTCGTCTCTCCCGGCTTGACGAAATCGAGGGCCTGGCCGGTGCGGATCGCCTCGGTGACGTGGCCGAAGCGCTCGGCGAAGGAGAAGGCGGTCGGGTTCTGTCCGGCGAGAAAACGTTCCGCCATCTTGCCGAGCAGGCCGGCGCTGGTGGGGGCGTTACGCTTGATTTTGTCCCGCGCGAAACTGAAGACCGTGGTGTAGAGACTGCTGGAAAAGGTGAGCGGATCGCCCATGGGGCCGTGCAGTTTGACCTCGCCCCGGTTGAGGGCGGCGAAGAAATCGCGCAGGGTCGAACCGTTTTCTGCCTGGGTATAAGTCTTGCCGGGATAGAGACTGCTATGGTCGTCGGAGGAAGCGAAGAGGCTTTTGCGATGGGCGTCGGCATGAGTCGGTTCGAGGTTGTGGCGATTGGCCAGCTCCGTGATTTTCTCCGGCGTGAGAGCGCCGAGACAGCGATTGGAAACTTCCTGGCCCAGCGGTTCACGATTGCCGTTGCGCGCCTCAAAACAGCGGAAGAGAAGGACGAGCCGCTCGAAATGTTCGACGGTGAGAAGCTGGTTGATATTGACTAGCGGATGCGCGACGCCATGCGGCAGGTTTTGCTGGCGCAGATAGGCGGCGAGCTCGTAGATGCTGGGACGCAGATTTTGGATTTCCTCATGCTGGGCTTCGTTGAGCATCCAGACGAGAAGGTGAATCTTGCAGCCGTCGGGAAAATAAGTGGTCACTTCCTCGCTGAGAAAAACGTCCGGGTGATGGGCGATGGCCTTGCCGCCGTCGAGCCGGTTGTGATCGGTGATGGTCTTGAAGGTCATCCCTGCAGCGTCGAGTTTGCGATAGAGATCCTCGGGCTCGCTGTAGCTTTGCGGCATGCCGAGGCGACGCAAAATCCATTCGCTCGGGCGGTCCGAGAAGCGGGAGTGGAGTTGGAGGTCAACGCGCAACATAATCGCCGTAGGTGGTGGGTTGGAAACCGCGCTTGAGGGAGGCGCGCAGGATTTGATCAATCTGCCGCCGCATCAACGGAAATTCAAGATCGCGCGGATGAAGACTTAGACGAATTAAATCTGTGTCGCGCAACCTGCCATAAAGATACTTGTTCCAGATGCCCGAAGCGAAGCGCCGCCAACCGGCCCGCGTGCTGTAGCAAAGCGATCGCGAGGTCTTGAGTTGGTTGAGGCCGGGAAGAAGTGGGATGATCTCCCCGACGCGCGTGGTGTAAGCGAAGCCCATCTCGGCGAGGAGATTGGTGAGGCCTCCGGCCATGAGCCACGCCGGGGCGACAAAGCCGCGTCCGCGCCAGCCTTGGGACTTGAAAAGAGCGCGGCCTCGTTCTAACCGCAGTTGGGCAGTTTCACGCGGCAGGTCCAGGAATTCGGCTTCGCGATTGGTGTAGAGGCGGGTCCAGAAAACTGTGGAAAGTTTTTCCGGCGGTGATTCTTGACGGTCATGAAAATAGCCGTGAAGGACGAGTTCGTGCCCTTTGGCCTGCCAATCAGAAGCGGCGTCGCAGAATTCCTTATTCTCCGAGATCAATCCGCTGTGATGAAATTCCGGCACGATGAGAATGCTGCTGCATGTAATTCCATACGCCGCCAAAAATGCAACCTGCTCCGCAATCTGCGCTTGCGAACCCGGATGGGCATCATGCAGCGAGATGATGAGGGATTTTTGGATGGACGTTGTCAACACGGTTGCATCTTAACATCCGCCATCCCCCGGCAATACCTTTTTCCCTCAAGCGAAAACCGGCTGTGACAGGTTCGATCTTTCCTTAAAGGAACTTCGGGTCTTAATGAGATCAGGTTGACACGAGAAACCCAGTCTTGAGCAAACCCGATCCCATTTTGGTCAAGGCAGCCAACATTGAGTTCAATCGCTGGGCCGATTTTCTCTTTCATCGACCTTACACGACCAAAGTGGTCTCTGAATTTGTCGAAGAGATTGAAGATGCCTTCGAGAAAATCCGGGACCATCCCGACCGATATCCTCTTGAAGGCTATTCCGACTACCGCAAATTTGGTCCCACGCCCAAGCACCATTTCAAGATCATTTACACCGTTCGGGACAACGTAACTTGGATTGTCGCCATCGCCCATCCAGCGCGTCGAGTGCGGTATTGGACACGCCGTCAATTACGACGTTAAAGGCCGAGACGTTTGCGAACGCTTTTAATCGCGGCGGAAGCTGGAACGCTTTCCTCTTGGCCGCTTATTGCTTTTTCCAAGCGAGTATCCAAGCCTTTGCCTGTGAGAGGCGAACCAATGGCCTTGGCAAGATGACTGACATTTTGGCCTATCGGGCCAGTTAACTTTTTCCGGGGACGGTTTGCGGGAAGGCGCGATACCCGATTGACAATGGCACTAGCAAGTTCGACTTGCTCTTCAGGAGCCAGGCGAAAGACAAGCGCTCGTGCGCGTACCAGAGCAGTTGCAGCCATGTGTTTAAAAGTATCCATACTGACCATTAGGTCAAGCTTGGGGCATCGCGTTTGTGCCCTCGCCTCCAGAAAACGTAGCTCTGGGAGAAAAGGCGGAGTGCATTGCAATTTTCTGCACGTTTGCTTGAATGCTCCGCATGTTCCCCTATCAGGACAGCACGAAGGATGCTCAGACGCGGGCGGATGATTTGCTTTCGCGGATGACCGTTGAGGAGAAGATCGGTCAATTGATGATGCTGGATGGCCGTCAGAATATCGAGAAGGCCATTGCGGAACAGTATGTCGGTTCGTTCCTGCATATTTTGGGCGAGGACGTGAACGTGGCGATCGATCTGGCGGCGATGAACCGTCTCCGCATTCCGCTCTTGATTGCGGAAGATTGCATCCACGGCCATTCCTTTTGGAAAGGGGCGACCATTTTTCCAACCCAGCTCAGCATGGCGAGCTCATGGAATCCCGATCTGCTGTTCAAGGTGGGACAAGTTACGGCGCGTGAGGTGCGGCCCACCGGTATCCAGTGGACGTTCTCGCCGGTGCTCTGTCTTACGCGGGATTTGCGATGGGGCCGTGTCGGTGAAACGTTTGGCGAGGATCCCTTTCTGATCGCGGAGCTAGGCGCGCGATGATTCGCGGTTACCAGGGCAATGGTCTCAACGATGACGAGTCGATCCTGGCGACGGCCAAGCACTACACTGCTTATTCGGAGACGCAGGGTGGGCGCGATGCTTCCGAAGCCGATGTCTCCCGCCGCAAATTGCGGTCCTATTTTTTCCACGCGTTTGAGAAAGCCGTGCAGGCGGGGGCGATGACTTTCATGACCGGTTACCAGTCGATGGAAGGCGTTCCGATGACCGCGAATAAGTGGCTGCTCAAGGATGTCCTGCGGGGCGAATGGGGTTTCAAGGGCATTCTGGTGACCGATTGGGACAACGTGGGCCGCCTGCAGTGGGAACAAAAAATCTGTGCGACGATGAAGGAAGCCGCGGCGCTGGCAGTGAAGAGCGGCAACGATATCATGATGCAAACGCCCTCCTTTTTCGATGGGGCGGTGGAAGCCGTGAAGACTGGCCTGTTGACGGAAGAGGATTTGAATGAGCCTTGTCGTCATGTGCTCGAATTAAAATTCCGGATGGGTCTGTTTGAAAATCCGCGCCGTGCCGATTTGGCGCTCGCGAAGAAAATTATCAGTACGCCAGCGCATCGCGAACTGAACCTGGAAGTCGCCCGGCAATCGGTGGTCCTCCTGCGCAACGAGGGAATTTTACCTCTGGAGCCGGGAAAACTCCGACGTATCGCCGTGGTCGGACCCAATGCGGACAACGATCTGGAACAATTAGGCGATTGGTCTTTGGGCGCGGCCCAGCATTCTCCTGAAATGGGGAAGCATCCTCGAGAAAGTACCGTGACGGTGCTTGATGGCATCCGCCAGCGTGCGCCGAAGGGTTGCGAAGTTGTCTACGCTGCGGGCTGCGCCATTCGCCCCAACCAGACCGATAACATTGCAGAGGCGGTGGAAAAAGTCCGGGACGCGGATGTGGCTGCCGTGGTGATCGGAGACCAGTTGCATTTCGTCGGAGAATATAATTCGACCGGCACGCTGGAGTTGCAAGGGGGACAGTTGGCGCTCGTTGAGGCCCTGGGTAAACTCGGCAAGCCGCTGATCTTCGTCCTGATCAACAGCAAGCCGCTGGTTTTGCCGCCTTTGGTCTATCAGGCCTCGGCGGTGCTGGAGGCCTTTAATCCCGGCATGCAGGGCGGTCAGGCGATTGCGGAGATTTTGTTCGGAGATATCAATCCGTCCGGGAAGCTCGCCGTTTCTTTTCCCTATCATGTTGGCCAGCAGCCGATCTACTACAGCCAGGTGCGCGGCCAGCATGGAAACAAGTATGCCGACCTGACGCAGGAACCTCTTTTCGCCTTTGGTTTTGGGCTGAGCTTCACCCGATTTGCTTACGCCAATCTTAAGGTGGCATCGAACGAATTGCGGCCGGGCGAATCGGCCTCGGTGAGCATCGAGGTCACGAACGCCGGTACGCGCGATGGCGATGAAATCGTCCAGGTTTACGTCGAGGACGAGATCACGTCCGCGACGTGGGTGCAGAAGGAGTTGAAGGCCTTTCGCCGGATTCATTTGAAGGCGGGCGAAACTCAAGTCGTCTCCTTTGAATTGCCTTTCGAGGCATTTTCGATGGTCAATGCCGCAGGCGAGCGGGTGGTGGAACCGGGTGGTTTCCAGATTTATGCGGGAAGTTCCTCGCGCCCGGCGGATCTTCTGAATGAGGGGCTTACCGTCAATCCGTAGCGGCAGTCTATGACCGCCGCTACAGGCTGATTACCACTTCCGGCAGAGGGAAATGCCGTCGGCGACCGGGATGAGAACAGTCTGGACTCGCGGATCGATGGCAAGTTTGCGATTGAGCTGATCGATGGCACGATTGGGCGGCGTGAATTTTTCAGTGGGATCGATCACCTGTCCGCCACGGAGCATGTTGTCGAAAACAATGAGGCCGCCTGGGCGCACGTGGGGCAGAAGCAATTCGTAGTAGTCGTCGTAAGATTCCTTGTCCGCATCGATGAAAACGAAATCGAGCGGGGCCTGGGGTCGAAAACGGGCAAGCAGTTCGCGGGCAAAGCCGAGTTTCAATTCGATTCTTTCCTGGACACCGGCCTTCGACCAATAACGGCGGGCAATGGTGGTCCATTTGAAGTCTTGATCGAAACAGGTCAATTTTCCGCCGGGGACCATCCCCCGCGCGATGCTGATGGAACTTGTTCCGGTGAACGTGCCGACTTCCACGGCCCATTTGGTTCCGATAAGCCCGACCAGCAGAGTCAATAGGCTCCCCTGTTCAGGACTGATCGACATGACACTGACGTCGCCCAGGTTTTCGGTTTCGACTCGTAGAGCCTCGAGCACCGGATCGACCGCGTTTGATCGCTGGGCGATCAGGTATTCATATAGCGGCTCGGTCAACGGAACGAATTTGGAGGGCATAAATCTTAAGCTAGCGTGAGGAGCGGGGGAGCGGATGGGTGCGCAGGTGCTCGGCCAGTTCGGCAAAGCGACGGAAAGCTCGGTCGCTCAAGTGATGCTCGATTCCCTCGATGTCGGAGAGATGATCGCGGTGAGCGAGGCCCATCAACTGGAAGAGATCGGCCAGCATGGCGTGGCGTTTGCGGATTTTTTCCGCGACCCGGCATCCCTCCGGAGTCAGGGCAAACCCGCGATAAGGCTCGTAGCGGAGAAATCCCAGTTTGCCGAGGCGCTTGACCATGATCGAGGTGCTGGCCCGGTTCAAGCGAAGGGCCTCCGCAACATCCGAGACGCAGGCGTAACCCTTGCTGTTCTCCAGGTCGAAAATACACTCGAGGTAATCTTCCATGCTTTCCGTGACTCCCGCGCGGTCGTGGGCACTTCGTTTGCGCGGGGCTTCCGGGGTGGAGGACGATTTCATGACTGGGGCTGAATAAGCTTTAAAAAAGTTATGGGAGCTTCGAACATGTGTAAAGCCCATAACGGTTGTTTGTTTACACAATCTTTTATAGCTATAGAAAACTTTTGCCCGGCAGGAATGCAAGAAATGGCGGGAGATTGTTTAGCCGCGCCGCTCGCGATTAAATTTTACAATAGTTGCCATTTAAATTATCCCTTAGAGTATCGACGCAAATGATCTAGCCAGCGACCATCGGTGTCAGGATCAGCAGGGTACCGTATGAGCAAACCTCCCACGAAATATTTGCCGGATCCGGCGGACCTCGAGATTTCGCGGTGGGTGCGGCAATTGCAAGAGGCGGAGGCCCGTCTCCGGGAATTATTGGGAGACCGATTCGATGCCGTACTCGGATCCAGCGGGCAGACTTTTTTACTTCACGAGGCCCAGAAAAAATTAGTGGAGAGCGAGGCGGAATCCCGTCGAAGCGAGGCCATGTTGAAGGAGGCCCAGCGGATCGCGCGTTTTGGAAGTTGGGAATTCGATCTCACGGATCTCGAGAACGTCAACGGCAATCGGCTCTACTGGTCGGACGAAGTGTTCCGCATCTTTGGTTACAAGCCGAAGGAAATTGAAGTCAGTGCCGAGAATTTTTTTCGCTCGGTGCATCCGGATGATCGTCATGTCGTTCAGGAGGCGACAAATAAGGCCATTCAGGAAAAAAGCACTTATGAAATCGATCATCGCATTATCTGGCCGGACGGAACCATCCGGTATGTGCATGAGCAGGCGCACGTTCTCAGGGATCCATTGACCGACCGCCAACTCAGGATGGTGGGGATCGTCCAGGACATCACGGACCGAAAAGCGAGGGATGAAGCCCTTCGCATCAGTGAGCAACGCTTTGCCAGGGCCTTCGAGTCTGCAGCCATTGGGATGGCGGTGGTATCGTCGGATGGGCATTGGATTAAAGTCAACCGGGCCTTGTGTAATTTGACCGGCTATACCGCCGACGAGTTGTATGGCAAGACGTTCCAAGACATCACCTATCCCGATGACCTTGACGAAGATCTCAAGTATGCGAAGCAGCTGCTGGCAGGTGAAATCCAGTACTATCAAATGGAAAAGCGGTATATCCATAAACTGGGTCATATCGTATGGATTCAATTGAGTGTTTCCCTGGTGAGGGATGACCAGGGCGTTCCTCTCTATTTCATCTCCCAAATTCAGGACATCACGGAGCGCAAAGTTTCTGAACAGAAATTGGCGGAGCAGGCAGCTCTCCTTGATCAGGCCCGCGACGCGATCGTCGTTCGCAACATGGAGCACAAGATTCTGTTTTGGAACAAGGGCGCGGAGCGTCTTTATGGCTGGACCGCAGGCGAGACGCTTGGGCAAAGAGCAACCGAACTCTTCTATCCCAGCTTGGAGAAATTCGATCCCGCAATGGAATCGCTCATGGAAAAGGGTGGCTGGACCGGCGAACTCGAACATGTCACCAAGGCCGGGAAACCCATTGTCATCGAAGCCCGGTGGACTCTCCTTCGGAATGCCGGAGGCGAACCCACCTCCGTTCTATGCATCAATACGGACATTACGGAACGCAGGAGAATCGAATCACACCTTCTCCGCGCCCAGCGGATGGAAAGCATCGGCACCCTGGCAGGAGGCATCGCGCACGATTTGAACAATCTGCTCGCACCGATCATCATGGGCGTCGATCTGCTCAAGCATTTTGGCCTTGAGGGCGCCAGCAGACGGGTGGTCGATGACATCGAACGCAGCGCCCAGCGGGGGTCGAGCCTGGTGAAGCAGGTGCTTTCCTTTGCCCGCGGCGTCGAAGGTTCCCGCCAGGTTCTGCGGGTCAAAGAGATCATCGGTCAGCTTGAATCGATCATCCACAACACCTTTCCGAAGGACATCATCCTGGAAACGGAGATGCCCGACGACACGCTTCTCATCCACGGCGATCCGACCCAACTCGACCAGGTTCTCCTGAACCTTTGTGTCAATGCCCGCGATGCCATGCCCAGGGGCGGACGGATTTCTATTTTAGTTGAGGCCGTCTCAATCGATTTGAGCCATGGACTCCTCCATCCGGGAATAACTCCGGGCCGATACGTTTGCATCTCGGTGACTGATACCGGGTGCGGCATTCCACCGGAAAACATGGAGAAGATATTCGATCCATTTTTCACGACCAAGGAATTGTCGAAAGGCACGGGACTCGGCCTGGCGATCACCATGGGCATTGTCCGCAGTCACGGCGGTTTTCTGAATGCCTCGAGTGAGGTAAACAAGGGAACGACGTTCAAAGTCTATCTGCCTTCCGAAGAGGTGGGTGCCAAAGCGGATACGAGAAAAATTGAAAAGGTGGAGTGGCCCCGCGGTAACGGGGAATGGATCCTCGTCGTTGATGATGAAATTCCCATCTTGACCGTTATCCAGCAGACCCTGATGGCATTCGGTTATCAGGTCCTCACGGCCGAACATGGCGCGCAGGCGATCGGTCTTTTTGCCGCCAACCGGGACAAGATCGCCCTGGTCCTGACGGATATGATGATGCCGGTCATGGACGGCCCCGCGACGATCCTGGCCTTGCGGGAGATTGATCCCACTATCAAGATAGTCGCGGCCAGCGGCCTGAATGCGAACAATGTCCTCGTCAAGTCGGGCCAACTTGGAACGAAATATTTTCTCGCCAAGCCCTATACGACGGGCGCCTTGCTCAATACGCTCAAGAATGTACTGATGGAAGAAAGTTAAGCGCACCCCTCCAAGGCCGATATCTACTTATAGCCATGAAAACCATTCTTCTATTAGACGACGATGAAAATATCCTGTCCACTTTCAGCATGGCCCTCCGGCATCATGGCTATCGCGTGATCGAGGCTTCGTCGGGTGACGTAGGGCTTGAACTGGCCAAGGAACATTTGCCGGATTTGATTTTGTCCGACATCTCCATGCCGGGCAAGGATGGTCAGGCTGTGCTGCAACAGATTCGATTACATCCGGAGCTGAGCACAAAACAAGTCGTGCTCATGACCGGGCAGACTCATCTCGTCACCCAGCGGAGGGGAATGGAATTGGGCGCCGACGACTTTCTCGTCAAACCTGTCAGCCTGGGCGATTTGCTGCGCTGCGTTGAAGCGCGGCTCGAACGGGCGCAGATTCATTGGCGGGTGGAGGACCGGATGCTGTCGAAACTCCGGGGCACGTTGCAATCGAGCCTGCCTCACGAATTGTTCACGCCGTTGGGCGGCATCATTGGATTGGCCGACGTTCTTCGCGCCGATTATGCGAATCTTTCCAGCGAGGAGGTCTTGGATTTCGTCAAGGACATCCACCAATCCGCGTTGCGCTTGCATCGGACCCTGAGGAATTATCTCATGATACTTGATCTGCAGGCAACCCCGACAGAGGGAGTAGTGGTGAAGGAGCGGCTTTCGCCTGAGGACCTCAAGCAGAGCCTGAGATCCGGCGTTCAGACTGCGGTTGAATATCATGGACGGGCCAGTGACATCGCAAGCCAGGTGGAGACATGCGCGATCATCGCGACGCCGGGCGATGTCAGCCTGATCGTCGAGGAACTGGTCGATAACGCCTGCAAATTTTCACGCAAGGGAACTGGGATTAAAATTCACTTTGGATCCGATGCCGTTTTGAAAATCACCGATTCCGGGCGCGGGATGTCTCCTGAGGAGATTGCCCAGGTGGGATCGTTTCAACAATTTGACCGGAAAAAGCATGAGCAACAGGGACTCGGCCTGGGTCTCGCGTTGGTCCAGAAGTTGGCGGCCCGGTGCGGGGCAAAAGTATCCATCGAAAGCGAACTCGCCCAGGGAACCACCGTCACCGTCGCTTTCAAGGCAGCTAAGAATGCGAGTTGACTGCCTTGCAAACGATGACGATTGACGTTCATCCCTCGGTGGGAGACGAAGCGCTTCTTCGCGAAGCCATCGCGTCGCTCAAAGCCAATCGGATCGATCCGAAGTCTCTTTACGTTACCCCGCATCAGGCCGATTTGTGGCGGCAGGTTTCTCTTAAGCATTCGCCCATCTACGGTAATCTCGAGTTTGCCCGCATTTATCGGGACGCCTTTAATCAAGTTCTCGATCGATTTCAACCGGGGAAAATTTTGTTGGTGGGGCTCGGTTGCGGAACCGGAGCGAAGGAGGCCGAATTATATTCAAGCTTGAAAAGTCGCGGGCGCGCTGCGCTATTTTCCGCCATCGATGTCAGCCGCGATCTCGTGATGGAATCGGTGCAGAAGCTTATCGGGGCCGGTGCGGAACACCGGCGAAGTTTGGTCTGCGATTTGGCACAGTCAGCTTTTCTTGGAGAATGGCTTGATGAACAGGACTGCGATCTTCCGCGCTTGATCACCTTTTTCGGTTTGGTTCCCAACTTCGCGCCTTCGATGATTAGTCGTATTTTCCGGGCGGTTTTGCGTCCGAGTGATGTCCTCCTGGTCAGCGCCCATCTCGCTCCCGTTCGGCAGGAAAGCAAAGAAGAATTGGGCGCTGCGATGGCGTCCGTACTTCCGCAATATAACAATCCTGAAACGCTGGCCTGGCTCACTGCCGGGTTGGAGCACTGGAATTTGGCGGATCGAGTGGATGTTCCCGAGATGACCATCGGACAGGTGGAAGGCATTCCCGCATTTCTCGCGCAAGCGCGCTGGAAAACCAGCCTGCCCTTTGAGAAATGGGGTCATCCATTTTCACCTCAGATTGGAGGGCCGTTACGGCTTTTCTACAGCCTTCGGTACACGCCGCCACTCTTTGAAGATTTATTGCGCCGCGAGGGATTTGACTTCGACCTTCTCGCCATCACGTCATGCCGTCAGGAAGCCATCTGGTCTGTCCGGCGCGGAACGGGCGCGATGTTCCAACCTCCGCCGACGTGAAGATTGGAACCGGTCACGGCCTCCGAACTTTCTTCCAGCAAAAAACGAATCGGATGAAGAATGTCCTCATAGGTTCCATATCGACCGAGCGGCATTTCCTCGATAGGTGTATCGCAAATGCTGTCTTCCAGTACGCCGGGGGAGACCATGTTGACCGTGACCCGGTGGGGCGCCTCGGTAGCGGCCAAGGTTTGTGTCATCATCCAAAGGCCAATTTTGCCGATGTAATAACTCATCGCCGATTCGGTGAATCCAATGCGCTCGCTCGCGGAGTCGCCGACATTGATAATCCTTCCGTGACCGCTCGATCGCAGATGTGGCAATGCGGCCCGCGTTGCGACAAAGGCCGTGCCTGCCGTGCTGGCAAATCCCGCTTCCCATTCGTCCTGCGTCAATTCCTCGAACCGCTTGCTGCTA
The DNA here is from genome assembly GCA_013285645.1 of Verrucomicrobiota bacterium. GTDB lineage: Bacteria > Verrucomicrobiota > Verrucomicrobiia > Methylacidiphilales > UBA1321 > JABDGH01. Next base: position 12,805 of record JABDHJ010000041.1, read on the forward strand.
AAAGTTCCAGCATTGTTGATGAGCGTATCGAGGCTTCCGAAATGCGCGATCACATCGTTCACGAGGTGTTCGCCCTCTGAAAGATTGGCGAGTGAATTCTGAAATGCGACTGCATCTCCACCGGATTGTTGAATCGCCTGCGCCGCTACCTCCGCCTCCGCACGGGAGGATCGAAAGTGAATGGCGATGCGGTGGCCTTCTTTCGCCAAGCCCCGGGCCAGTGCCGCGCCGAGTCTTCGAGCGGAGCCGGTGATGAGAATGGTTCTTTTCACGGGATGCCAGATTAACCCTCATTTGGGAGAACTGCACTTTGAAAACCCATGGGAAACCACATTTAAAAATGGTAACGAGCACGATGCTGGACAGTCTTACGCATTGGATTAATCTGGCGGCATTGAAAAAACGGGTAGTCATCACCGGCCTGGGTTTCGTCACCAGCATCGGAAATAGTTTTTCCGAAGTGCTCGATAGCCTGCGAAATGCGAAATCGGGAATCGAGACCTTCGATGAATTTCCGACCGATCCGGGCGGTCCGCGGGTGGCGGGCACGATCAAAAATTTCTCTTTTCCGAGCGTCAAGTGCGACGACTGGATTTTTCCATCTGAATATCAAATCGAGCGCAACGCCCTGCGGTCGATGAGCCCCCACGTCGTCTACGCCTGGTGCACGATGCAGCAGGCCATCGCGGATGCGAAGTTGAGCCCGGACCGTGTTTCCAATCCGCGCACAGGGGCGATGTGCGCCTCGGGCGGCTCGATGTGGATGTGCTACGACAGCCTGCACACGATGATCACGCAAGGCATCCGCAAGGTTTATCCGATGTCGTTGCCCGCCGCTATTCCCGGAACACTCAACGCGAATCTCGCTGCCTGTTACAAGCTCAAGGGATCGGTCGTGGGATTTCTTAGTGCCTGTGCGTCATCGTCGCATGCGTTGGGCTACGCTTACGATGCGGTCTCCCACAATCGTCAGGATATTAGTTTTGTCGTCGGCGCGGAAGATTGCACCATGTACACGCTCCTGCCTTTCGCTGCGGTGCGCGCTCTCAGTGTCAAACCGGATCCGGAAAAGACGCCCTGTCCATTTGACGCAAGTCGCGATGGCTTTGTCGGCACGGGTGGCGCGACCACTTTGGTTTTGGAATCGCTCGACTCGGCGCTTGCGCGCGGCGCGACCATTTATGCCGAGGTGCTGGGATGGGGCGAGGCTGCCGATGGCTACAACGTAATGGCACCGCAACCCGAAGGCGAGGGACTCGGTCGGGCGATGCAGACAGCCTTGAGCGACGCCGGACTTGCTCCCGGTGATATCGACTATATCAATGCGCATGCGACCGGAACTCCCGTTGGCGACACCTCGGAAATCAAGGCCATTCGCCGTCTTTTCAACACGGGTCGTGTTCCTTACGTCAGCAGCACGAAGGCGTTGACGGGCCACGGTATCTGTCTGGCTGGCGCTATGGAAGCCGCCTTCACGGTGATGGCGCTGCATGAAAAATTCATGCCTATTTCCGCGAAGATTTCCCGACTGGATCCCGCCTGCGCGGGCGTACCGATTCTGACCAAGCCGGTGGACTTTGCGCCCCAAAAAGCCTTGAGTAATTCCAGCGGCTTCGGCGGCGCCAACGTTTCGGTGGCGTTCGGTCGCTGGTCAGGCGAGTAAAAGTTCCAGTGCCGCTTGCGGCGTGGTTGCGTTCCTGACATTCCACATCCGCTGCCGAAGTTTCGCATATTCATCTGAGTGATCGAGCCAGTGCTCGATGATGGGACGAACTCCTCCCGCGTTGAAGACCCTGAAGCCGATATCGTGCGCGCGAAAATAACGCCAGGTCGGCAATTCCTGAGGCATCATGAGGCCGAGCCCGTTGAAAATTACCGGGCAATTGCAGAGGAGCGCCTCGCCTGCTGTCGTCGCTCCGCCCCGGGCCACCACGGCGGAAGAAACGCCGAGAAGCTTTGGCATTTCGTCGGTGAAAGATAAGGTCCGCACGGTGAAGGAGATTTCACGTTTGATCCACGCGTCGAGCTCTGCGCGTGCCTTCGCATCGCGTCCGCAGAGGGCGATGACTTGAATGCGATCTCCGAGTGGAACAAGAGTCCGCAAAATCTCAGCATGGTTTTGTGCGGCGTTTCCTCCGGTGGAAAGCAGGAGTGTGAATCGGTCGGGGTCCAACTGCAGGACATCTTTCAGGTAGGACACTTTTTCTTCGGCGTTTGGCGGCTCGACATAAAATGCAGGAGGCGCCCAGTGCCCGACTACCATGGTTCGCTCTGCGGGCACGCCACGTCGCAACGCATCGCGAACAGTCTCGACTGTTCGTCCAAGGAAATAACCGGTGCGCGGGTTGACCCAGTTGCGGCTGTGGCCGTAACCGTCGGAAAATTCCGTGCAATAAGTGGCGCACTTGACGGAACCGAGAACCTCGCAGGCCAGTTCGAAATAACCGCGATTCAGACAGTCCATCACACTGATCACCGCGTGAGGACGCACGCGTTCGAGGAGCTTGATGTAGTAGTCGCGCCCGAGGCTGACGGTGCCGGGATTGAGAATTTCAAGCAGCTCGATCACGTTATAATAGATGTGGTGAAACCACGGAGCGGTCCGCTGAATGAAATTATAAAAATCGACTGCCTTGCGATAAATCGGATGGGAGTCCTCGAGGGTATGATCGACGATCACCTCGACGTCCGTGCCATATAATCGGGCACACCAGGCGGCAGTGGCATTGGCATGAGTGTCATGTCCCGCACCGGTGGCCGAGGTCAGCACCAGGATGCGTTTCTTCTCACTTTTTTCCATCGACGCGATCCAGTTTGTAATAGCTGCGAATGGAATTGAGCAACCAGCGACGGGGCATGAAGCGCGCGCCGAGAGGGCTGAGCATTGCCTGAAAAAAAGTTCCACCGCGAACGAGCACAGGTGTATTTTTAGCCTCAATAATGTCTTTAATCGCGCGTGCGATAAGCTCCGGCGACGGGGCCTTCTTCATCAATGTTGCGGTTTCCTCCCATGCCTGACTGGCCCATGGAAGATAGGCGGAATCGATAGACATCGTCTTGGGAAGATGATCATTGAAGGCAGTGCGAATGTCGCCGGGACGCACATCAACCACTTGAACGTGAAATGGTTTCAACTCCATCGATAGTCCGGCAAGCAGCGCGCTGAAGGCGGCCTTCCCCGCGCTGTAATGACCAGAGAAAGGCATCGGTAATTCGGCTGCGAGCGAGCTGACACCGATGATGAGGCCCTCTCCACGAGGACGCAGATGGGCGGCTGCAAGTTTTAGGAGTTGCAAAGGTCCCTCGACCAAGACCTGCCATTGCCAACGGGCATCATCGATAGTCACCTCTTCGATTGAGCCGAAAATCCCCGCGCCTGCATTCTGAATCACGATATCGAATTGATCGGCTTGCCTGAGAGCCTCGGTCCAAGCGGCCTCAACCGAACCCGCATTTTCCAATCGCATTTCGATCGGATAAAAAGGCGAATCCGTCACGAGCTTTTTAACGTTTCGCGTGGTGCCCCAGACGGCGTAACCGTTTTGCGAGAGCAGCCACGCGGTTGCCTGGCCAATGCCCGAGCTTGCCCCGGTCAGAAAAACGTTCTTCTTTGGCGCGGCCATGAGAGGAGCATTGCGATTCCCGAAAATTTGACAAGAGCTATAGCGGAAGGCCGAGCCAGTCGGTCACTTCTTTCCAATAATCGTGCCACGTGCGAAAGGGTCGCTCCGTGATTTCGTCGCAGAGACGCTGGTAACGATTTTCATCGGCGAAAAGCAGGCGCAGGCCATCGGCTATGCTTTCCACGCTCTCGGTTTCAACCGGTTCACAGCCCCCGCCGGCGGCGACTTCGCCGAGTGCGCCGTTTTTACCGCAGACCACAGGCCGTCCATGCCAGAGACTCTCAATGATGGGGAGGCCAAAGCCCTCAAGTAGTGACGGGAAAACCGTGAAAGAACATTCCTGATAGGCAGTACGAAGATCAACTTCGCTGACGTGCGCCTGCCATTGAATCGCACGACCGGCGGCTTGAAGAGAGCGCACGCGGCGTAAAATTTGCCGCGCCGCGCCGGGGTAGGCAAGACAACCGATCAGCTGCAGCTCAAAGGCGAGACCTTCCCGCCAAAGTTTTTCGCAGGCATCCAACAGGCGCA
>JABDHJ010000042.1 GCA_013285645.1 Verrucomicrobiota bacterium
TTTTACCGACCCTTCTACTTATAATTATAACTAACTGTTGTGATGTCAAGCCAAGCATATGGCTTCCGAGCATGCCACCTGCGTCAAGGAGCCCGGTAATCATTCTCGCCGCCGAGCGCCTTCCACTTGCGATAGACGATTATGCTCGTCACCACGCTTAACAGCGAAAAGAGCGTACTCCAGACCAGCAGGTAGCGGTAGTGCTTGATCCAATCCATCCACCATCCGCATGCCGGCCCCAGGATGATGCCTCCGACCGAGGCAAAGAGGGATCCGGCGGAGCCAAACTGCCCGTAGCGATCACGTGGATAAATCTCCACGGTCCACTTGGCCGCGCTGAGGAAGGCCAGGGCTATGGAAATATTGCGAAAGATGGTCCAGCCGATGACAGTTTCCTTGGTCACGAAAAAGAACATGAGGATCGAGGAGACCATCACGAGCGTACTGCCCAGGATATAGGCCTTCTGGCAACCCCAACGATCCAAAAGCATTCCATACGGATAGGCTAAAACCACGAAAAGCATCGAGCTCCAAGCCGCCATCTTGCCAATCAGGACGAGGGACAAACCCATGTCGTTGCGATAAAAAAAGACCAGAAATACATCACCGATCCCACCCCAGATCAGGGCAGAGCGGGCTAAAAAAACCCACCAGTAGTAACTGTGGCCAAAACATTCCTGACAATAGTTGCGAATCCCGCTCCACCAGTGGGCATGATCTTCTTTCAGAGGTGGGGGATACGTCCCTTCCTTCACCTGCCAACACATCAGGAGGATGAAGAACCCGTAGAGCACCGCCGTCGTCACGAAAATTATCTGCATGTGGGCCTGGGCCAGACCGAAGATGAAATAATTAAAAGTGGTGGAAGCAAGGGCTCCAAATACCCGGAAAAGCGCGAAAAACCGGCCGAGAAGTTCCGCGGGAACGACATCGGGGATCAGGTAATAATAAACCGAGGCCACGAACATGTTGAAAGTCTGGAAGCCGATCACAAGTGCGCCAAAAACCAGGATGAGCGGGGGGACCGGCCCCATCGAGAGAAGCTTCGCGAGAAAGCCATGCGAACTTATCCAGCGAAAGATTTCGGGGGCAAAAGGGACCGCCGACAGAAAGAGCACCACCAGGGGGGTGGTGACAACGATGAAGGGCCGTCGACGGCCCCAGCGGCTGCGAAAGCGGTCGGAGTTATAGCTGATGATGGGATTGAGGGCCGCGTTCATGACCATGGCCAGGGTGCTCACGATGATGACGATTTCGCTGTTAGTAGCCCCATTCGATTTCAAAAGCAGCGGCAGTAGATTCGGCAGAACCTGCTCCATCATCGTCAGGACAAAATCCCCCCAGATGAGCCAGCCGAAGAGGGTGATCAAGCCAGCCCGCGTGTAGGTTAGCGCACCCGCCGTATAGATACGCGTCCCAGAGGCAGTCATGCTTTCATTGAGCCAAACGCCTCATCCGGACAGGCCGCAAAAGCGTTTAAAATTCATCGGTAATTGGGGATAACTCCCCACAGTTAGCATTATAACATGCTATGATGAAGTCAAGCTTTCTGCCTCCGAGGCACGGCGATCTCGCTTAGTGAACTCCACACGCCAACCATAGCACCCGAGTTGCCAGAATAAGCTAAACGCTGGAAAAGCTTCTCGGTTATGAACGCTTCCCGATTGAAGGTGAGTTCACCTACATCAAACTAAACAGCCAAACGCCTTGCCCTTCTCGTAGCCCTGTCTCGGTTACGATAGGAAAATTACATAGCTCGTGAAACGGTTGCTCGGTAGGCAGCGGGCGTTACCCCCTCTTCCCTCAGAAACGCGCGGTGGAAGGCGCTCACGGCGCTATAGCCAAGCGATTGTCCGATCCGTTTGATTGGATCCGACGTTTCGCTTAGCAATTGCCTCGCTTTTTCCATGCGTTTCCGCTGCATATAGTCGCGCGGACTGCTTTCATAAGCACGTCGAAATTCCTGTCGGAAGTAGCTGGCAGAGATTCCAGATCTTTTGGTCAAATCCCTGACCTTCAGGCCAATTTCATCGTTGAGCGTGGCGGCGATATCCGCTTTCCATCTGTTAGTTTTTTTTATCAAAGGCCTTTTTAATGCCTCCTCAAAACCTAGAAGTAATAGCTCTGTTAGCTTCAAAAGAATGAGCGTGCGCTGACAACTGGGCCTAGTTTTCCATTTTGTTGTGATTTCAGTCAAAATCATTCTCGAAAATGGACTGTCACACGCGTTCCTGATGCAAAATGGCCGTTTTGAAGAGGCAAGTGGATTTTGCCTCCGCGAAGAATGATAATTTTTATAATGCAAAACCCAGATCATCACCCGATCGGTTACCACTCGCCCCTCAAAAAAATGCCTGGCTGGAATTGCCCACGCATCACCAGCTCCCACAAGTGATTTGTTTTTCCCGGAACTAAACTCAACTTGGCCCTCTAATACGGCTATAAGGTCGCGATGTGGAAAAACGACGGGGCCAAGTTTCGTTCCCATCTTATAGAGCCCGACTCCATGGTAGATAATCTTCATCAGCGAAAAAGTATAAAAAAAGGCGTTTGGGTAAATAAAAGGCCCTTTTGTCGGAGAGTAGCAATCTCAATAATGGCGATAAAGTAATTTCACGATTTTTAACAATGGAAACCAAGCGCATTCTAATTATTGGCACAGGCAGCATTGGAGAACGGCATCTCCGCTGTTTCCAAAAACGCGGGGCGATAGTTGCAGCCTGCGAGCCCAACTTTCAACTGGGAGAGCGCATAGCCTCCCAATATAACTGTCCCTGGTTTTCCGGTTTGGATGGTGCCCTTGCCGAGTCTTTCGATGCCGCCATTATTTGCACTCCGGCACACACCCATGTGCCTATTGCCTTTAAATGCCTCAAATCCAACCTTGGGCTTCTTATCGAAAAGCCATTATCGACTTCGACACAAGGCCTGGATGATTTGGCAAAGGAGTCTGAAGCCGCTGGTGCGGTTGTCCGGGTTGGCTATGTTTATAGATCCTTCCTGGTTATGCTCAAAGCTCGGGAGTTGCTCGCAACGGGTCTTTTGGGAGACATCAAGCATGTTGCCGTCGAAAGTGGCCAGCACTTTCCTACATTTCGACCCGCCTATCGGACCATTTATTACTCCCGGCATGAAAATGGAGGAGGAGCAATTCAGGACGCAATGACTCATTTTTTACACGTCATAGAATGGCTGATAAGTCCGATTCGATCCGTCTTTTGCGACGCCGCTCATCAGGTTCTGGAAGGCGTCGACGTCGAGGACACCGTGAATATATCCGCTCGTCTCGAGAATAAAGCTTTGGCCAGTTTTAGCCTGAACCAATTTCAAGCGCCCAACGAAACCGTTTTATCCATTCATGGTATCAAGGGCAGCCTAAGAATCGAACTACACAGGTCAAGAGTTGGAATTTATCTTTCTGGTGGAAATTGGGAATGGCATGAACTGGAAAAGGAAGATCGCGACGGACCATTTCTCCGGCAAGCAGATTCATTTCTCGAAGCCCTGGCGGGGCGTCCCGACGGTCTCTCTTCCCTTGCCGAAGGAACGCAAACACTACGGGTAAACATCGCCGCCCTTACCTCTTCCCGAGAACGCCGGGAAATTCAATTATAGATGAACACAGGAGCCATTTCTACAAGCCAAGTACAACGTAAAAACCAGCATGCTAATGAATAGCAAGATTCTCGCTCGCTTCGATCTCACGGGAAAAATAATTCTTCTCACTGGCGCCACCGGTCTTTATGGGCGTGGACTCGCCGCCGATTTGGCCGCGACGGGCGCACGCTTGATTATCGCGTCACGGGACTTGGAGAGGAGCAAAGTGATTGCGGAAGAGGAAAACAAACTAGGCTTTGATGTTGCCGCGGAGGAATACGATCAAGGTTCGGAGGAATCCATTCGAGCGCTTCAAGATCGCCTGGCCAGACGCTATGACCATCTGGATGGACTCGTAAATAATTCGGTTGCACGTCCCATGGATATGTCGAAACAACTCCGACCAGGCTGGGAGGAATCGATGCGAATTAATGCGACGGGGCTTTTCCTTATGCACCATCATTTCGGCGGCTGGATGTCAGAAAAGAAGATGGGGAGCATTGTAAATATTGGCTCTATTCAAGGAATGGTGGGACCAAACTTTTCTCTGTATGCGGGCACAGACATGCCCAAGCCGGCGCCCGATTATTTTTTTCATAAGGGAGGCATGATTAACCTGACCCGTTATTATGCCAGCGTACTTGGTTCCGTTAATGTTCGCGTCAACTGCCTTTCGCCAGGAGGCTTTTTTAACGATCAACCGAAACCTTTTGTTGCTCGCTACAGTGAGCAAACCTTCCTTAACCGGATGGGTGAGCCGGAGGATTTAGGAGGAGCAGTTATTTTCTTACTGAGCGAAGCGGCTCGTTATATAACGGGGATCAATCTTCCGGTAGATGGCGGCTATACTTCAAAATAAGGGCTGTTCGAATTTTAAAGCTTAACTTTGACCACGACTTTACGGACATGGCTTGGCTGGCCAATGGCAATTCCAGGCATGTGGGCATCATGAGGGAAAAAGATGACGAACCATCCTTTGGACAATTGGATCTGTTGCCCATCACCCTCATGGAGAGCATAATCCTGCCCGGAATCATAGGGCGTCGTGTTACGAAGTGAATTGACGGGCGCATAGCCAAACTGTTCCTCGCCTTCATACATAAAGTGGATATCAGCATAACACTTGTGGGATTCCCATTTCCCATCGGTAAGAGGTTTGCTCAGATATTCCTGATGCAGGGCAAAAATGGCGTCTCCGTCAATTTCTTCGCGGCCAGAAGTTAAAATGCCGGCTTTGAGGTTGGCAAGAAAGAGAAGTCCAGTGGCAATGCGTGGATGAAGAGAGGAGTACAATCCAGCAGTTTCGATTTGGTCGATGATCATGGGAAGGGATGTAGTGGGACTTTAGGAAGTTTTTTCGAGTCCGAGAAACCGCAGGGTATTTTGGAAAGAAATTCGGTTCTGGACTTCAGGCGACTGGGTGAGAAGGGGCGCCGCTTCTTCTTGGTAGGAACAGGTCAGCCGCATTCGTCGGCCACCCGCCGAAGCTGCTTCCGTCTCGGTGGCCACATAGCTATGAAAAGGAGCATCGCTTCCCCAAAGGAGTTTGTCGGGATAAGCCGCGGCGAGATCGGATAGGACCTTCGCGGGGTTGGTGTAGTCGGAAGGGAAGCGATCCTTCTCCGCTGCAACCGCAGGATGATTTTCCGCCGCCAGGCGGCACGCGATGACATGGGCCGAGCAGTCGAACCACGTATTGGAAAGCCGCGCCACTTCGTTAAGTCCCTGGAGGTCGAAGCGGCAGGAGTGAGCGAGGCAAAAGCGGATTCCCGGTCGCGCTCGAGCCACCTCCAGGATATCCGCCACTTGAGACCATGTGTCGGCGGGATGGATGCTCGTATGGATGAGGACGGGGAGATCGTGGTCCTCGGCAAAATCGAGCAGGCATTTCCCCACGTCGAGCAACGCGCGAATGGGCGATTGCAAAATCGTGGCCTGTATCTTTAGACCATAAAAGAGATGGCTCCCGCGCAACTTTTGTAATTCTTTCACCTGCTCCTGCGGCGCGCGGGAGGGATCGATCATCGCAAAGGGGAGCGTTTGCCGCCCCAACTCGGGAAAGAGATCATAGATTTCCTGCATCAAGCGCCGATTTTCCCAGGCGTAGGGAACCTTCTCGAGCGCATCGTCGCCTTCCTTGATCAATCCGCCCCGGAGGCCACGCAGGGAAAGCGCGGTGTGAGTCACCATGGGGAAAACCACCCAGCGACTTAAACCCGAACGGCTCCCTTCCAGAATAAGGTTCGGCAGGTCGAGGGCGTAGGGATAGCCGCCTCCAAAATAAAAGAGAAGATCGACCCCGACGTGCGTGTGAACATCGATGCGGTTCATTTCATTTGTTAAAACGCACGTTTTGTTATACGATACGCCCAACAAAGTAAAGATAATGAAAGTCGCCGTCGTTGAGAAAATTTTCCTCCTGCTGGAAACCCTGGCCCGGGCCGAACAGCCGATGCCCCTGAAACTGCTGACGGACTTGACCAAGCTTCCGAAGCCGACGATCTATCGTCTTTTGCAAACGCTCCAGCAGCTGGGATATGTGGTCCGCCATGACAGCGACTATTTAATCGGCCATCGCATCCAGAAATTGGCCTCGGGCCCCATTCATCAACGGCTTAAGGAGACCGCCCGCCCCCTGATGAGACACCTTCACAAGACCCTGAACGAAACGGTCAACCTCGGCATTCGCGAGGGGTTCCGGGTTCGCTACGTCGAATATCTGGAGACGACGCGTTCTCTGCGCATGATCGTGCGGCCCGGACAATCGGACGCACTCTTTTCGACAGCTTTGGGACGCGCTATCCTTTCCACTCTTCCGGCAGAGGAGGTGGATCGTCTCGTGGCGACCGTGGCTAAGCAAACCACGGGTGAAAAACCTAAGATTGCCCCCCTGAAAGCCTCGCTCGCATCGGTTCGCAAAAAGGGCTGGTCAGAAGAAAACGAGGAAACAACCGAAGGAGTCTGCTGTCTCGGCCTTTCCCTTGATTTTCTTGGTCACGCGGATGCCGCGGTCAGTGTCTCGGTTCCCACCGCCCGTTTTAACGCCAAGTGCCGCGATTCCATCCAAACCATTTTCAGGCAATACAGGACGCTTCATGAATAATCCGGAGAGCACCATTCCCTATCGTTTCGAAAAATCGCGCGCGCTTTATGAGCGCGCAACGCATTCCATCGCCGGGGGCGTCAACAGCGGCATTCGCAAGCTTGAGCAGCCCGTGCCTCTCTACTTTGAGTCCGGCTCCGGTTCCCGACTTCGGGACGTGGATGGCAACGAATATATCGATTTTCAAATCGGCCAGGGAGCGATTCTTTTCGGCCACGCGCCACAGGGCCAGGCAGAGGCCATCGCCAAACAGGCCCGGCTCGGAATCCATTGGGCCGCGCAATCGGAATTGGAGATCGATGTCGCGGAGCGTCTTCAGAAAATGATCCCGACTGCCGAGTTGGTGCGTTTCAACAACTCGGCGACCGAAGTGGTGGGCGCCGCGCTTCGCGTGGCGCGGGCGCATACGGGACGCTCACTCGTCCTTCGCTTTGAAGGGCATTACCACGGTTGGGGAGATGAAGGCCTGGTCGGATTTGCCAATCCCCCCGACAAGTGGGGCACTGAAGAGGACCCCGCCCGCATTCACCCGAGCCAGGGAATTATCGACGAGGTCCGGGATCATTTTGTCGTTGTTCCGTGGAACAATCCTGAGTTGCTCAAACGAGCGGTCGAAAAGCACAAGGGCCAGTTGGCCGCGATCATCTTCGAGCCTGTTCTTTGCAATACCGGTTGCATGGAACCGGTGGAGGGCCTGCTTCCGCTCATCCGCGAACTGTGCGACCGCGACGGGATCGTCATGATTGCCGACGAGACCATCACCGGCTTTCGTTTTGGAGCGGCCGGCGCTCAAGGCTACTATGGCATCACCCCCGATCTCACGATTTTGGGCAAAGCCATTGGAGGCGGTGTGCCTTTTGCCGCCTTGGTGGGGCGGAGGCCCTTCTTCGAGAAAATCATCAACGGTCAGGTCGTTCATGCCGGTACGCTCAACGGAAATCCTCTTTGCCTTGCCGCCAGCAAATGGAGTTTGGATACGGTGATTGCCCAGGGCGCTCAACATCCGAAATCGATCCAGGCCCTTGGTTGTAAATTGATGTCGGGTTTGCGGGCGCTGGCCGATGAGCATGGTATCCCTCTCCGCCCTCAAGGGCCGGGCCTCGTCTTTCATACCGTCATGCTTCGACCGGGAGTGGACGAAGGACTCGTCACGAGCTACCGGGATCTGGTGAGACGCCACGATGGACTCCGCTGGGCTCATCTCCGGCGTATGCTGCTCGAGCATGGCGTCCGCGCCATTGAGCGGGGACTCTGGTTCATTTCGTTGGCCCACACAGAATCCGACATCGATGAGGCGCTACAGCGTGCCCGTCCTGCCTTTGCCGCTCATGCCCGTGACTATCAACCAGTGGCCTAGGGGGAAATCTCCGAGGGTTCTCCTCGCGGGATGTTTTCACGAAACGAATACCTTCGCCGACGATCGAACTTCTCCGGGTGACTTTCAGGTACGGCGCGGCCCCGCCATTCTTGATGCGCGAAACGATGGCTCCCCCATGGGAGCGATCGTGGATTTTGCCCAAAAGGCAGGATGGGAATTAGTGCTGGCAGTCGACTACCGCGCTTTCCCCAGCGGCATGGTTGACGATGAGGTGCCGGAGAAATTTTGGACAGAATTTTCAGCAACGGCCAGGGAAGCCCTTCGCGAGGGGGTTGACGCCGTTTATCTCGTGCTCCACGGGGCCATGGTTTCCGAGTCTGTCGAAGATGTGGAAGGAGAAATCCTGGAGCGGCTTCGGCAATTGCCAGGCGCGCAGGATATACCCGTCTTTGGCGTCACCGATCTCCACGGTAATTTTACGGAACGGATGGCCCGTCACGCCAATCTTCTCGTGACCTATCGGGAAAATCCGCATATTGACGCGGCAGCTGCAGCCGTGCGTGCGGGGCAGCTTTTGGATTGGACCTTGCAAAGCGGGCGGCAGCCCAAAACGTATCTTCGTCAACTCCCTTTTATCTGGCCCCCGACGGGCACGGCGACGGCAGATTCGCCGATGCGGGAACTGGAAGCTGCGGCCCGTCGTTTCGAGGCCGCAGGCCATGCCTCCGTGGATGTCTATGCGGGCTTTGCTCTGGCGGATACTCGCGACACCGGGGCTTCGGTAACCGTGTCAACCACCCGTTCTGAAACGGAGGCCCTGGAGGTTCTTGATGCGATGGAGCAGATCGCCTTGGAGCACGCTTCACAAGGTTTTCCCCAGGAGTGGACGCTGGATGCGGCACTTGACGACATTGCCCAAAGAAGATTTTCCGGTCCGGCGCTTCTGGTTGAACCTGCGGATAATATCGGCGGCGGCGCGCCGGGCGATTGTACCTGCGTACTTCGCGCCTTAATTTCCCGGAAAGTCGCCAATGCGGCGGCGATCATCAACGATCCCGGCGCGGTTCAACAACTGGCAACGATTTCCCTTGGTGGCAAAATCCATCTCGCCATCGGCGGAAAAGGCAGCCGACTTGATCCCGGCCCCCTCGATTTGGAAGTCCAGCTTCTCAGCCGCAGCGACGGCGTCTTCGAGGTCGAAGACCGGCAAAGCCACCTGGTTTCGATCTTCGGCAGCCGCATCGAAATGGGGCCATGCGCGGTGGTTTGCAGCGAAGGAACGACCATCCTTCTCACGAGCAAGAAGACACCTCCCATGGACTTGGGCCAATGGCGAAGCCAGGGATTTGCGCCCGAGCAATTTAGCGTCATCAACATCAAGGCCGCGGTGGCCCATCGGCGCGCATATGACAAAATTGCCGCCGCCAGTTATACGGTGGAAACTCCCGGGCCCTGCGCCAGCAATCTCACGCTCCTTCCCTTCCGTCGCATTCAAAGGCCCATTCGGGCGCTCAACGACTCATTATCATTCCAAAAACAATGAAACCTCCATTCGAATATCCCAAGAGTCCAGCCACTCCTGTCTCCCCTCTCCCTTTTAGTCCATCGGTCGTCTATGGCGATTTGATCTTTGTCTCGGGCCAAGCCTCTGTGGACAGCGCGGGTAAGATTATTCCCGGAACATTTGAAGAAGAATTTCGCCGGTCCATGGAAAACCTGAAACAGATTCTCCATGATGCGGGAAGCGACCTTACCCACGTCTTGCAGACCCGAAACTACGTCGATAAGGCGGAAGACTTTCCTGAGTATCAAAAACTCTACAAAGAATATTTCAGCGAGCCCTATCCGGCCAGGACCACGATCTCCAACTGTTTCAACGGGGCGCTTCGTTACGAGATCGACGTTATCGCCGTCAGGAAAAAAGCTTAGGGCAGAACTTCGTCCAGAACGGGATTGGTCAGGGAGCCGATTTTTTCAATTTCGATGGTGACGGTGTCGCCAGCCTTAAGCCAGAGCGGCGGTTTGCGCGCCATGCCCACACCCTGCGGGGTGCCGGTCAAGATCACTGTCCCGGGTAGAAGCGTCGTGCTGCCGCTCAAAAACTCGATCAGGGCAGGCACATCGAAGATCATATCATTGGTGTTGGAGTCCTGCACCGTCTCTCCGTTGAGAATGGTTCGAATCCGGAGCGCATTGGGATTGGGAATTTCGTCGGTAGTAACGAGGACCGGTCCGAGTGGAGCGAAGGTGTCGAAGAATTTTCCACGGCACCACTGACCGCCGCCTTTCTTAAGCTGCCAGTCGCGCGCGCTGACGTCGTTGGCGCAGGTATAGCCGAGAACATAGTCGAGCGCCTTTTCCCGAGGGACATTCTTTGCGGCACGACCGATCACCACCGCCAGTTCGCATTCGTAATCGACCTCTTCGCTACGCAATTGCCGGGGAATCTCGATGGCATCGCCGGGATTTTGAAGGGCGTTGATTCCCTTCACGAAAAGAACGGGAATCTCGGGGGCCTTCATCTGACTTTCCTCGGCGTGTTGGCGGTAGTTGAGGCCCACGCAGAGAATGGAACTGGGCACCAACGGCGCGAGAAGTTTTTGGACATCGGCGGTTTCTCCCGTCGATTGAAGTCCTAGGTAGAGATCTCCACTAAGTTTCGTGACCGTGCCGTCGGGCTTTTGTGCGCCGTAGTGAATCTGCTGCTGACTATCGAGGTATCGAATAATTTTCATAAGAATATTTTACAGAGTGGAAGGCGGACGTCCGACTTGGCTACAGGTCAATCCTCCATCGACCACCAGGGTTTGTCCGGTGATATAGGCCGCCGCCTCGGAACAAAGAAAGACACACGTGGAGGCGCAGTCTTCGGGACGACCTATCCGATTGAGCAAAATTTTTCTTTCGTAATGCGTTCTCAGCGCAGGATCGGAGTCAAGCCAGGGAGCCGTCAGAGGAGTGCGGATAAGACCCGGAGCCAATCCATTGACGCGAATGCCTTGCGGCGCCAGGGCCATCGCCAGTGTCCGCGTCATCATGATCAGGGCGCCTTTCGAGGTGTCATACGCGGTGCTGTCGACTTCGGCCTGGTAGCCATTGGTCGAACTCACGAGCACGATGGAGCCACCATTGTTTCCGCGTCGCTTCGCAAACGCCTGGGCCATAAAGTAAGCCCCGCGAACGTTGACATCGAAAGTTTTTTCCCAGACGGCGGGCGTCATTTCGGAAAAGGGAAGATCGAAAAAACCGCCCGCACAGGAAACCAGCAAATCGGGCGCCGGGCCGTTCTCCATCGTCTCCCTGATCAGGCGGGAGAGATCTTCCGGACGGGCCAAGTCGGCCTCGATATAAGGAGAGTCCCCGGGAATGGTTTCGGGGCGTGTCTCGATTCCGTGAAAACTCACCCGGGCGCCGGCGTCTCGCATCATCAGCGCACAAGCAAGCCCGATGCCCCGGGAGGAGCCGGTCACCACAGCGTTGCGTCCAGCAAGGGAAAAGGAGGCGAGGGCGGAGGGCATAAGGTATTCTTCATGGGTATAGTGATTTACATTTTGAAACGCAAGTTTTACGATACGAAACACGGTCGCTCATGAATTCCTCGCCACTTTTCCCCGACGCCCCCGCAATCACTCCGCAAGTCCGGGTTGATTTCGATAAGTTGGAGGCAAACCTTCATCGAATGCAAAGCCTGTGCACGGAGGTTGGAATTGACCTCTGGCCGCACATCAAGACCCATAAATCGGTGGCTATCGCCCGTCGACAACTGGAACTGGGCGCGGGTGGATTGACCTTTGCCAAGCTCAGCGAGGCGGAGGAGTTGCTCCCTTCCGGTGTCCGGCGTCTTTTTATTGCCCATTCACTGGTCACGGAGGAGGCTTTGGCACGGGTCGCCGCGCTGCAAAAGCAGGTTGATCAGATCGTCGTCGCGCTTACCAGTCTCAGCCACGCGCGAGTCCTGGCTCCGCTCGCACGCCAGGCGGGACTGACGCTTCCCGTGGCCATAGCGGTCGACTCCGGCCTGGGCCGGGAGGGGCTTCGTTTTCTGGACGAAGGCAGGGAACTTTTTGAATTTCTGCGCTTAAATTCGCATTTGGTGCCGGTCTCCATCTATACGCATGAAGGACATGCTTATGGAGTAGCGCCCATGGCCCATCAAGAAATCGTGGACCGCGCCCACGCCCATCTCATGGAATTCCGCAAAGTTCTCGGCGACAATCTTCCCCTCTGGCCCGGATGCAGCGTGACCGCGACTCTCTTCGCACGGAAGCCCGAGGTTGCCCTCGTTCGGCCCGGGGCCTATCTCTTCGGCGATCTCTATTTGAGCGAAATAGCCAGGACGATCGAACGGGAAGAAGTCGCCCTGACCGTTCGGACTCGGGTGATCGATCGCCCAACACCGCATCTCGCCTTGATCGATGCCGGGAGCAAAACCTTTAGTGGGGATAAAACGCCGGAAGGGCTTTCAGCATCCTCCTTCGATAGCCGGGATCTTCGGGTCACCCGCGTAAGTGAGGAGCACGGCTTTGTTACCGGCAGTGATGTCGATAGTCTTCGCATCGGCGATCTGGTTGATTTTATTCCCGCTCACGTCTGCCCCGTGGTTAATCTGGCCCGCCATTTGGTCATTTTTGGAAATGATCGACCTGAACAAATTTGGCCCATTGAGGCCGGTGGGTGCAGCTATTAAGCGCCCGAAATAATGACTGACAAATGAAGCCGACCCTGTTCATCCCGGAAATAAAGTTTGTCTTCGATGGCGACTGGACGAAGGCCCGCCAAGCTTTTAACCAAGTTCCCCCCATCTGGCTGGACCAACCGTGGCGGTCCCAACGCGAAACCAATTTTGCTCCGGGGTGCGTCCATTTGGCGGTAAATGGGAGCGACCTTCTTCTCTACTCCCTCCTGCAGGATGACACGCCCAGAAACACCGCGGCGAAATGGAACGAACCGACCTGGAAAACCGGAGATGTCCTGGAACTATTTATCGGCCTCCACGGAAGACCGGATTATTATGAATTTCATGTCACGCCGGAAAATCAACGACTCCAACTCCACTTCGACGGGCCTGAAACCATTATAGCCCTTCGCGCCGGGGGTGACCTGAAGGATATATGCATTTCGGAAAGTAAATTCGAAAGCGCAACCCAAGTCGCCGAGTTGGGAAAAGAATGGCAGGTTTTTTTACGGGTGAATCTGCGGGCTCTTTTTGGCGCATGGGAAGGCAACCAAATTCGATTTATGGTGGGTCGCTATGACTATCAGCCGGATGGTGGGATCGTCTGTTCCTGCACGGGTTCACTGAAGGCTCCCGACTTTCATCGAACTGAAGAATGGACGCTCGCCAGCGTGGAGAGCAGCGCAAAGGCGATGGAGCGGGTCGCCCACCAGGACGATGTCCCGACGGTTTGATCTCCAGCCATGTCTGGATCGCTCCTGAAAATCCGAGATGACTTTCCGCCTTCATCGATCTCCGAATTCCTGCACCTACTCTCTCTAATCTAAAATCCTTGAAATCCACCAATTCTTCTGCTCCCACCTTTTCACAGCTTGGACCTGTAAGACCATGGCTCTCTATAAAGGGCCGACTCTGCGAGGGTCCACTCTGGAACACAGAAAATCGATGCCTTTATTGGACCGACATTCCAGCAGGACGAGTCTATTGCCATGAATGGGATTCCGGAATAACTCGGCTCATTTATCAGGGAGAAGAGGTAGGCGGCTTCACGCTCCAAACCGACGGAACCCTTTTACTGTTCCAGAAAACAAGCATTACGCATCTTCATCCAAATGGCCAAATTATGGCGGTTGCCGATTTTTCACATTCAGGATCGAAGCGATTCAATGATGTGATCGCTGATCCGGAGGGCCGGGTCTTTGCTGGAACAATCGGGAACTCTCCCACCTCCGGCGGTCTCTTTCGCTTCGAGCGAGATGGCAGCTGGGTTGAGGTGGCCTCGGGGACCGATTGTTCCAATGGTCTGGCCTTCTCGCCGGGAGGCGATTTCCTTTACTGGGTTTGTTCCACCCGGCGCACCCTCTTTCGTTTTCCATATCATAGAGCCACCGGCAAACTCGATGAAGCGGCTGTTTTCTATCGAGCCCAAGAAGGGGAAGGCATACCCGATGGCATAACGGTCGATCAAAAGGGAAATCTCTACTGTATTTTCTGGGGAGCCTCTCAATTTGGCATGATTGTATTTTCTCCATCCGGGAGCATCCTTCTTCGCCTTCCAATTCCCGCCGTCGCACCTACGTCTCTCTGCTTTTGCGGCCCCGATCTCCATCAACTGGCCATCACCTCTTCCCAAGAAGAAGAACTCCGCCCGGCGACGGATCTGTTCCTCATTACCTCCACTCCGTTCCCGGGAGGGAAGGAATATCGTTCCAGGATTAATCTGCAAACCACCTAATGAAACTGCTCCTGGAATCGGATTTAGAAATCTGGGACAGAATTTCCAGGACAAGTTTCCCAGGTGAACCGCAAAACACTTCTTTCCGATCGGCGCTAGATCAAGCCGCCTTGCATTTCCCGATACTCGCAGGGTGGCTCGAAATTCTGGATCGCCTTGCTTTGTTGCGTAGCCGTCGCTTTCTCAATAGTTCCGAGCAAGCACGTGCGACGCGAACTACGCTGACATACCGGTGAAAAACCTTTCCAGTTTTCTGGCGAAAATAGCGGCAGAAAGCCTGCGGTGACATTCCGAGTTCACGGGCTGCCTGGGCTTGGGTGATGTTGCTTGGGGCGTTTTCATTGATCCAAGCGAGGATTTTTTTGAGACGGCCATCCATCGGCTCACCGCTTGGGCAAGCCGCAGGGTTGAGAAAGCGACGGCTACGCAACAAAGCAAGGCGATCCAGAATTTCGAGCCACCCTGCGAGTCGCCGCGCGCCCATCGGTAGCTTCTGAAGATCCCGAAAGCACTTCAGGCAACTTCGTGCTTCCTTCGCATCAAACCAGATACCCCGCTGGGATTGCAGTAGCAGTTTTTTGATGCGGCGCGCTTCCGGCAGTTCCCAAAACGGTGCTCCCCACTTTTCCGGGAGGAAATGGGCCACGGTCCATTCCGCACCGTGGCGATCAGCCGGGTGCGATCCAAACGCGTGAGGAAGGTTGGAGCCAAGCAGACAGAAGTCACCGTCGGAAAAGGGCTCGACCGAATGTCCCACGTAACGCACTCCGCGGCCTTTAAGTATATGGACAAGTTCCAATTCCATATGAAAATGCCAGTGGAAATCCACGCAGTTTTTACGGAAAGAACGGACGTGAAACCCGTTTTGACGAGCCTCGGGAAGAGGCTCAATCAAAGGATCGACCAGAATGGAGGGGGCCGTGGCCATGTGTTAATTGCGTACCAGAATAAAGCAAGACTGTAGAGGACGAACCGTGAAGAGGCAACCTATCCTATCCTCATGTCTTCCGCCAAAAACCTGACGGTACTCGCTGCTGTCGCTCACCCGGACGATATCGAGTTCTACTTTTCGGGAACTCTTCTCTTGCTAAAAAGGGCGGGATGTTCGATTCACTTTTGGAATCTTGCCAATGGAAGCTGCGGGACCATGCGACACGGTCGACAGGAAATCGTCCGAATCCGCGCCCAAGAAGCGGTCGACTCAGCCAAACTTGCGGTCGCGCAGATTCACCCACCCTTGTTTAATGATCTTGAAGTCTTTTACGATCGAAGGTCACTGCTTTCCGTGAGCGCCGTCGTGCGCTCGATCAGACCCCAAATCATTCTTACCCATTCGCCCAATGATTATATGGAAGACCATCAGAACGTCTGCCGCCTGATCGTCACCGCGGCGTTCAGTCGTGCCATTCCCAATTTCATGACCATTCCCACCACGGCTCCCTACGCGGAACCGGTGCGAATTTATCATGCTCCGCCACACGGCCTCCGCGATGCGATGGAAGCTCCCTTCCAACCCGACTTTCTCATCGATATCGATTCGATGATGGAGACCAAGAGACAAATGCTGGCCTGTCACAAGAGTCAAC
>JABDHJ010000043.1 GCA_013285645.1 Verrucomicrobiota bacterium
TGCCTCAAGTCTGGAAGGCGTTTTGGGGCAGCGGCTAGTCCGCAGAATTTGCACGGGTTGCCGCACGCCTTACGAGCCGAGTGAGGACATCCTTCGCCAGATCGGCCTCTCCGTCCACGAAATCGGGGACAAAAATTTCTATTATGGAACGGGTTGCGAGCAGTGCAATCGCACCGGCTACAAAGGCCGCAAGGGCATCTATGAATTGCTCGACATCAGCGAACCGATTCGCGAACTCATCAGTGCGCGCGCTCCCTCGGTCGTCATTCGCCAGAAGGCGATTGAACTGGGCATGAGCACTCTGCGGGCCGATGGCCTGCGCAGTATTTTTGAAGGTGAAACGACGATCGAGGAAGTCCTGAAATATACCTAACACCAACCCGAAACGATTATGCCCAAATTCTCTTACACGGCAGTGGATGCCCGAGGTAAACAAGCCAACGGATCCGTTGAAGCCAGCGACCAGAACGATGCCATTGCGCAAATCCGGCAACTCGGTTTTTATCCGCAACGGTTGGACGAAGTTAAAAACGCCGACGCGGTTGCAGCGGAGAAGAAGCCGGCAAAAAAGAAGAGGAACAGCACGGTCAAGATGCGCATCCTCACGATTTTTACGCGGCAACTTGCCACGCTGATCGATGCCGGTCTGCCCCTCATGCGCAGCTTGAAAACGCTGGCCCAGCAGGAACGCAATCCCGTCATGCGCGCGACCATGACGGACCTCGCCGAATCGGTCGAGACCGGCAACACCTTCTCCGAGTCCCTCGCGCTGCATCCCGGTATCTTCAACAAGCTCTATGTCAACATGGTGAAGGCGGGCGAACTCGGCGGCGTGCTCGAAATCGTCCTGACCCGGTTGGCGGAATTCCAGGAAAAATCGCAAAAGATCAAGGGCAAGGTCATCGCGGCCATGGTCTATCCCATCGTGGTCTTGGTGATCGCCGGTTTGATCCTCACCTTCCTCCTCATTTTCATCGTCCCCAAGTTCCAGCAGATATTCAAGGACGCCTTGGGGCCTGATCACCCGTTGCCGGGCATCACACTCTTCGTCATCGCGTGCAGCGATTTCATGGTCGATCGCTGGTACCTGATCATCGGTGGAATTGTCGCCCTGGTCGCCACCTATAAGGCCTTCGCCAGCACACCTGCCGGCGTGATCATCCTCGACAAGATTGCGCTGAAAATACCGGTCTTTGGCGACTTGATGAGCAAAACCGCCATCGCCCGCTTCAGCCGCACTTTGGGAACCCTGATCAGCAGCGGCGTCCCCATTCTTCAGGCGCTCAACATCACTCGCGAAACTGCCAGTAATACCATCGTGGCCGTGGCCATCGGCAAGATTCACGACAGCGTCAAGGAAGGTGAATCGGTCGTGGGCCCCATGGAATCCTCCGGCGTTTTTCCCCCGATGGTGACCAGCATGGTCCAGGTCGGCGAGGAAACCGGGCAATTGCCCGACATGTTGGTCAAGGTGGCCGACGTCTATGAAGCCGAAGTGGACAATGTCGTCACCAGCTTAACCAGCATTCTCGAGCCCATCATGATCGTAATGCTGGCGGTGATCGTAGGCACCATCGTCATCGCGCTCTTCATGCCCATGGTCAGCCTCATCACCGGCATGAGCGATGCCGGAACGACGCACAACTAAGACCACGCGCCACTCCGGAATGACCGGCGCGTCCTCGTAAATCGAGGCGCGCCAATCGTCCATTTCTGCTTGCCCGGAAGATAAAGCGCTCGTAGTATTTCCGGCTGTGCTTATGACAGGGAAGCAGGGAATACTTTTCAAGTCGTCCCTGTAGAAGTATGAAATCGCCTCCCATAAGGCGCTCATCATCAAATAAATGCCAGGGTAGCTCAGCGGTAGAGCAGGGGACTCATAAGCCCTTGGTCGGGGGTTCGATTCCCCCCTCTGGCACATTTTTTAAGATGGGGATTTGAGCCGAAACCGGGAGGGATTGGCCAGCGTATAGCGCTTGAAAACGGTGGCGAAATATTGTGAGGACGAGAATCCCAGTTCATGCGCCACTTCGGTTACGTTCCGTGTCTTGAGCAGAACGGAGGCCCTCTCGATTTTTTGCCTCAGCCAGAATTCGGCAGGAGGCACTCCCATCTCACGCTTGAAGCGGGTCTTGAAACGGGACTCGGAAAGCCGGGCGACTTCCGCCAACCGGGAAACCTGCGCCGATTCGTCCAGATGTCTCTCGATGTATTGAAGCACGCGCTGCATCAGCGGGGAGGCTGATCCCTTCGCGCCACGATGCGAAGCTTCCACGGTGAGGGTGAGATATTGCAGCAGGAGCGATTGCAGGCGCAGTTGTCGGAGAGGTGAAAGAGGGCCTCGACGAGCACGGCCTTTTTTCGACAACAGCCCGGTCATTTCTGCCAGGATAGAGGGGATGTCCGGATGGGCGCGGAAATGGCGCGTGGGCATCCGCCGCAACTCGAGTTTAAGCCGCGAGGCAAGCGGTTCCGCCAGGCCAAGAAAGTCCTTCCGTGTTTCAAGTTTGAGGATGATCCAGTAGAGAATACCCCGTTCCTGGGGCAGGTTGGCCGTGTCGTGGACTTCGCCCGGCAAGGTGAAAAATTGATCATTACCGCGAAGGCGATAGGCGAGGCCTCCCACGCGATAGGTTTGTTCGCCCCGCTCCAGGAAACAGATTTCGATGGCGTCCCGGTGCGAGTGTGGAAGCAGCCCCGAAAGGGAGGCGGAATGTTGATAGCGACCGAGCGTAATCATGCCCGGCAGGCCAAAAGCGCCTTGTCCGACGGACAATCGGGAGGAGGGGAGTCGCGCCATGTTCGATTTTGTACTGCAGCATGCGATTGAAAGTCATTCAATTCAAATCGGCGTACATTTTCGTTATGCAAGAAACCGCCGCGAATCCACCCGCCATCACCTGGTACCGGTCACCCCTCGATTCCAAGGTATTCAAGAGCCTGCACGAGAAGAGCGACCTACTCGGCTGGCTTCAGAGCCTGGGCTACCTGGGCGTACTTCTCGCAACGGGGGGCGGCGCGCTCTACTCGGCAAATCACTGGCCGCTAATCGCCACGATTCTCCTCGTCATTCTGCATGGAATGGGCTGCGCCTTTCTCAGCAACGGCGTGCACGAGCTGGGGCACAACACGGTTTTCAAGACCAGGGCCCTCAATTCATTCTTCGTTCGCGTCTTCTCGTTTATCGGCTGGATCAACTTCGAGATGTTCAACACCAGCCACACGCGGCATCACCGCTATACGCTGCACCAGCCGGATGATCTTGAGGTCGTCCTGCCGGCGAAAGTCATCCTCTGGCACAAATTAAAATACGGCATTTTTAACCCGGGTGGAATTTACTGGCCGATCCTGGGAGCTCTTCGCGTTGCCCGCGGGCAGTTCAAGGGCGAGTGGGAATTGAAACTTTTTCCGCAAGGTTCCCCGGAACGCAAGGCAGCCATGGATTGGGCCCGCACCCTGTTGGTCGGGCACGGAATCATCATCATCGTCTCCATCTATTTCCACCTCTGGGTACTGCCTTTTTTGACGACCTTTACCGCGGCTTTTGGCGGCTGGCTGCAGGGACTTTGCAACGACACACAGCACATCGGCCTGCAGGATGATGTCTCCGATTTCCGGCTCTGCTGCCGCACTTTCACCATTAACCCGGTGCTGCAATTCCTCTACTGGCACATGAATTATCACATCGAGCATCACATGTACGCAGCCATTCCCTGTTACCGGCTGGGCAGATTGCATCGACTGATCCAGCATGATCTTCCGCCCTGCCCGGACGGCCTCGTCGCCACCTGGCAGGAAATCTCCGCCATCCAGAAGATACAGGAAACCAATCCCGAATATCAGCACGTCGCCTTGTTGCCTGGGGTGTCGCGGATGGAAGTCTCCATGAGCGAGGCTCCCGTCGCAAGTTAGCCGGAGGCCTAATTATTGGAGCGGGGAACTCCCCCAAGTCGCCCTACATCGTTGCTGAAGTGGTCGAGTTCACTTTTTAACGCCTTGCGATAATCGATCTCATCCTGCGCCCGGATCTGGTTGAAGGAGTAAAAATTGTTCATGTTTTGGATTTGATCCATATTCTTATCGACCAGTCCCTGTAAATCGAAGAGCAGGCCTTTGAGTGCCTGAATACGTTGCGAGGAATCACCGCCCGATAGCTGGTCATTATAGTTATCGTTGGCTTTCACAATCTTGTCATCGTTCTTGTAAAAAAGGCCGAACTCGGAAGTGTCCTTGTCTGCGGTATTCAGATAGGAATCGAGGCACCGGCTGAGATGGTGAAATTGGTCCAGAAAAACGCATTCCGTCTGGAAGCGATCCGATTCGATTGGAACCCAGTTGGGCACATTGTCCAGCCTCATGCCGAAATAGCGCATCGAATTGGCGATGGCAGATTTCTGATTGGCAAATGAGGCCTGGTCCAGCGCATTGGTGATATGCACTTTGATCGCTTCCGTGACCACACCGACGACTTGGTTGCTCTTGGTATGAAAAATGGGGCCGCCGCTGTTTCCGTGGTAAATGGGATTGTCGATCTCGATTCGCTGTGGTCCGAGGCCGAGGACTTTCCCACCGGTATTGAGCATGACTTCGCCGCCTTCGCTATTGCCGGGCGTAATCACCTCATCGCCGGTTTGCACCGCCTTGCTGACATCGGGGCAAAGGTCTAGATAACTGTAACCAGCGTCCTTGATCGAAAGCAGCGCCAAGTCGCGATCGGCCGCACCCTTGATGGAAATGACCGGAATCAAGGTTCCGGCGCTATTCTTCACCTTGAGATTGGGATTATTGGAAATGACGTGGATGTTGGTCACGACTGCCGGACCATCGGGCATCTTCACCAGGAACCCTGTACCTTCGGCATTGTCTCCGGTGATCAGCACGACGGCCCGCTCCTGGTCATCGGTCAGTTTGACGGAAGGCGCGGGAGATGGGGTCGTGGCCGTTGCACCTGGGGTACCGCTTAATGTGGTGGCCGAGGCCGTTTGCGAGGCGCCATTGACCTCGTAAATGTGGATAAACCAAGGAGTCTTGCTCACCACCTGAAGAGTGAATGAGCCTCCGATAGATTGGAAAGAAGAGCCCTTTTGCGATCTGCTCACAAAGTTCATTCCGTAAGGTTGAGGCGGGTAACCTGGAGGAGGAGTCTGCGGCGGAGTGGGATTGGGAGAGGCGTTGCTTGCGTCGTTGGGTGCCGTCTTGTCCACCAAGACAAGGGGAGGGGAGCCATCTGTTGGCACGAGGGTGATTTTGTAGCTGGGCCCGAGCACCGTCCAATCCACTTCCCAGTTATTATTCACAATAAACTCCTGGCTCTTGTCTAGGTTGCTTCCGCCATTAAACGAGGCAACCAGGCGGCCCGGGGAAGTGGTAGGCATGCCGCCGGGCTGGAATGGGAAGGGCGGCGCCGTCGTGGAAGGGGCAGGTGTGGCCGATGCCGGAGTGTTTGCGGGCGAGTCTGGGGTGGCTCCGGCGATACGCAGGTCCTTGGTAAACCCATTCTCATATATCGTGATTTGCCAAAGGCCGGATGTCGTGATGTTGAACGAATAAGTCCCACCCTTGGCTACGGAAGCCGATCGTGCGGACCCTATGTAGGTGGGATTAGTGGGGGGAGGCAGCTTACCCGGTGTCTCATAAAGAACCGTGGATTGGCTCATATCCGCTGGAACAGCCTCAATCTTGGCGGGAATCTGGCAGGTATATTCAATGTGCCAGTTGTCCTGAAGGGTAAACTGCCGGGTCGTGCAATTCCCCGTACCCTGAAGAACAATGGCGACGTTCTCCGAATTATCGCCTAAAACCGTGCCCATTCCTATTATCAACCCAACCAGAAGGAGGTGAAGGAGGCGCACGCTAAAATCAATACCAGTCAGTCAAATTATCCGCAATACTCAACCTCTAATGAAAGTAAAATTCAGCAGGATGGGCATCGGCGCTAAGATCGTCTAAAAAAGTACCAGTATGGCAGGCATGATCTCCCCCGATATCGTTGAACAGGTCCGCCATGCCTGCGACATCGCCGACGTCATCGGCAGCTATGTGCCGCTGAAAAAATCGGGCGCAAAGTTCAAGGCGCTCAGTCCCTTTCAAAAAGAGAAAACGCCCTCTTTTTACGTCGATCCCGGCCGTCAAATCTTCAAGTGCTTTAGCAGCGGCCACGGTGGCGACGTCTTCAAGTTTCTCATGCTCATGGAGAACATGACCTTTCCTGAAGCGGTTCGGCGACTCGCCCAGCGCGCGGGCATCGTCATCCCGGAAAGCAGCGGCCCGCAAGATCCACAGGCCCGCAGTCGTCGCGAGGAATTGCACGCGCTCAATGCCGCCGTTGCTGCGTGGTGGCAGAAACTGCTCCACTCCGATCCCGCTGCTGAGCCCGCCCGCGCTTATCTCAAGAGCCGCGATTTTCCCAGTTCACTCGCCGACGAATTCGGCCTCGGCTATGCCCCCGATGGCTGGGATTCTACACTGAAATGGGCGCAACAAAAAGGTTACAGCATGGAGGCGCTGGAAACCGGAAAACTCGTCGCCACATCGGAATCAGGACGCACTTACGATTTCTTTCGCGGGCGCCTCATGATCCCGGTCCACGACGACTCCGGGCAAGTGGTCGCCTTCAGCGGACGCCTCCTCGATCCCGAGGCCAAGGCGCAGAAATACGTCAACTCGCCCGAAACCCCGGTCTTCGTCAAAAGCAAAATCCTCTTCGGCCTGAACAAAACGAAGCGATCCATCATCGAGGCCGAAAGTGCCATCCTCTGCGAAGGCCAGATCGATCTTATGCGGTGTTGGCAAAAAGGCATTCGCAACGTCGTCGCGCCACAGGGCACCGCCTTTACCGATCAACACGCGCGTCTCCTCAAGCGCCTGGCCCACAAGGAAGTCATCGTCTGTTTCGATGCCGACCGCGCCGGGCAGGCCGCTGCGGAACGAACCATCGAAGTGTTGCTCAAGGAAGATGTGCAGGTCCGCATCGCTCGCATCCCGCAGGGCGAGGACCCCGACAGCCTCCTGCGCAAACAGCCCGTCGAAGTCTTCCAGACCATCCTGCACGATGCCAAGGATTACACCCGCCACCTGCTCGACACCACCTGCGAAACGGAGGACATCTCCAGCCCGCGCGGACGCGGCGAGGTCGCCAAAAAAATGGCGCTGGTCATCATGAAAATCCCCAACGCCGTCCAGCGCGAAGGATTTCTCCTCGAAGTCGCGCGCCGCCTGCAAGTCTCGCGTTCCGTCCTCGAGGAAGAAGTGCGTAAAGCCGAGGCGCAAGCGCGCCGCTCGGTGAATGATCGCCAACGCCACGATCTCGGCACACCCGAACATGAGATGCCCGCAGACGGTGCGCCGGAAACACCCCAGGAACCGCTTCAACCCGACAAGCTGATCGAAGCGATGCTCTCACTCCTCCTCACCACGCCGGAACTCGTCCCCGAAGTCAGCCGCAAGTTCAATCCCGCCTGGGTCGAGGGCCTCGCTGGATCAGAAGTCCTCCTCCGTCTCCTTGATGCCCACGCCCACGACGCATGGCAAGACGCCATGCAGTTCATGGAAGAATGCGACGACCGCACCCGGGATTACCTCACCGGCCTCCTCATGACGCCGTCCCCCGTTCCCGACGAAGCCACGCTCGAAGCCTACGCCGCCAAGCTCGTCCAAAATCTCGAAAAACGCTGGAAACAGCAGCGCCTCCAGTTCCTCAACCTCGCCACCAAATCCAGCGAACTCTCCGTAGAGGAACGCCTCAAATATCTCATGGAAATCCAAGTCATCCGCCGCCAATTCCCCGATCTGGAGCCGTGAAAGAAAATGTCCGCTTTCGGCGATCATTAAAAACGATGAGAGCAACGGGTTTTATTTTAGCTGCTCTACTGGCCTTGCCCGCATGGGGCGACAATGTCACGTCGACTCACGTCGTCGATTGCGGGCAGAACAAGGCAGTTCCCTTCGATGAAACCCTCTCATCGGACAGGCGCTACGCCATCGGCTGGACAGTTTTGGTTCAAAACAAAAAGGCCAAACCGGTCGACTGGTCGCAATGGGACGCCACCGATACTTCGAAGTTCATTGACACTTACCTCTCCGATTCAGACGAACCGCGTGACAAGGACGACTATGCATTCGTCAATTGTGTTATCGATCTCGATGGCAAGACCCTTCTCCTCTTATCCTCAGACAACGCTGATTTTCCGCAAAAGAACCGCGGGTATCTTGTCGCGGCATGGAGTCTGCCTGAGAAGGGACGTCAATACGCTATGGTTGAAAACGACGCTCGATTTTATACCTCCAACCTTTGGCTGATTACTATCGATTCAACCGGCATGCATCAGACCGATTTGGTTAAGTCTTTCGATAGGGCCACTGACAAGATTCTCCGTCAGTACAGGCCACTGAATTTCGGCGAATATGGGACCTCCTACGACGCTAAAACCACATCCTTTAACGGATCGTCGGCCACGATCACCTTTGAATCCGATATTCCAAAATCGGAAGACGAAAACTCCATGGTTGAGGGAGTTTTGAGCATACATTTGCCCGATGGAGCCGTGACCCAAGTTTCAAGCCATTCAAAACCAGACGATCCCATGAAAGAGTTTCCCGAACTGGCCAAGGCCGATGGGGAACTGAACCAAATCTACGGCCAACTAAGTCAAAAGCTTGATCCTGCTCAAAGGGGAGATTTGAAAAAGGAGCAACTAGACTGGATTAAACAGCGCGATAACGACGCTGCTGAGGCCTTAAGGCAGTCCTCGGAAGATCCCAGTGCTCATGACCTTCACGATGCTCGGAACAAAAGCCTGTTCCAATCGACACAAAAGCGGCTGGCGGAGTTGAAAGGTCGTCTGGATGCGCTTCATTAAGAGCCCGAGATTGCTGTTCCAAAGCCTCCTTCACCACCAAAGATAGTTCCCGGAACTTTAAAATTGTTCCTTGACCGACCCCCTTCCTTGTAGGAAACTACTAAGTTCCACGTCTTTCACCGTTTCCCTCACGACCTATGCCCAAATCGAGCCGTTCCATTACTCCGAAAGCCTCACCGAAAAGTTCCCGCCACTCCGCGCCCGTCGCCAGCAAAGCCAAGGCAAGTCCTGCTGCATCCAAAGTGCAGAAAAATGGCCATAAGACGACCCCGAGCAATGGCAAGAAAGACGAAAATGGCCACAAGCCCAAGGGCAAGCCAGAGATGCAGGGTGCCGTCGCGACGCCTTCCCGTTCGATCAACGACACGACCGACAAGGAACATAAGGACAAGGTTGGAGCCGTCTGGACCGGCCAGCCCGAGCGCCAGGAACGCCTGCGCGATCTCGTCAAGCTCGCCAAGGACCAGGGTTACCTCACGTGGGACGATCTCAACGAAGCGATTCCCGAGAGCGTCAACAATCCCGAGGAACTTGAAGCCATCATCATGTTCCTGCGCAATCTCGAGATCGACGTCATCGACGCCTCCGAGGTCGACCGTTACAAGCAGACCGCTGCTGGCACCGAAGAGGAGATGTCCGAGGACGAGAAGACCGATGCCAAGCTCGACATCCTCGACGATCCCGTCCGGATGTACCTCAAGCAGATGGGCCAGGTCCCGCTCCTCACCCGCGAGCAGGAAGTCGAAATTTCCAAGCGCATCGAGGACGCCGAGAGCATGGTGCAGAAGCACCTCAACCGCTTCGGTTTCACCGCGCGCGAGTACCTGAATCTTGCCCGCAAGCTCGAGCAAGGCCGAGAGCGTTTCGACCGCGTCATCCAGGACAAGAAGATCGACAGCCGCGACAAATACCTTTCCACCCTCAAGGCGCTCGTCCGCAGCGTCGAAGGCGCCAACCAGAAGGCCGACAGTGCCTACGCCAAGGTCGTCAAGGCCAAGGGCCATCCGGGACCTCTGGCCAAGGCCGAGAAGGAATTCGCCAAGACCGATGCCGCGCTGCAAAAGCTTTTCATCCGCTTCTATTATAAGCAGAAGGTGACCGAGGAATTCGTCGTCGTCTGTGAGCATCACCACCACGAATTGGTCGATGCCGAGCGCCAGCTGGAGAAGCTCCACAAATCGCGCAGCAAGAGCCGCGAACACAATTCACACGTTTCCGAGCTTGAGCAGAAGTTGCAGGACATCGAGCAGCAGGTCCGCATGCCGCTCGACCGCTTCCACGACGATCACCATCATCTCGTCGAATGGCTCCGCAAGGCCCACAAGGCCAAGACCGAAATGGTCGAGGCCAATCTGCGCCTCGTCATTTCCATCGCGAAGAAATACACCAACCGCGGTCTCTCCTTTCTCGATCTGATCCAGGAAGGCAATATGGGCCTCATGAAGGCGGTCGAGAAATTCGAATACCGTCGCGGCTACAAGTTCTCCACTTACGCCACATGGTGGATTCGCCAGGCCATCACTCGCAGCATCGCGGACCAGGCCCGCACGATCCGTATCCCGGTGCACATGATCGAGACGATCAACAAGCTGATGCGCGTGCAGAAACAGCTCGTGCAGGAGTTCGGTCGCGAACCCACGCCCGAGGAAGTGGCCGAGGAAATCTGTCTGCCGGTCGAGCGCGTCCGCGCCGTCCTGCGCATGGCCCAGCAGCCCATCTCGCTCCAAGCGCAAGTTGGCGATAGCGACGACACCACCTTCGGCGATTTCATCGAAGATAAGTCCGCCGAGAATCCCTCCGAGATGACCGCCTACGCGCTCCTCAAGGAAAAGATCCGCGACGTGCTCGACACGCTCACGGAACGTGAACGCGCCGTCCTCGAACAACGCTTCGGCCTCGTCGATGGCTATTCCCGCACGCTCGAAGAAGTGGGCCGCCAGTTCCGCGTCACCCGCGAGCGTATCCGCCAGATCGAGGCGAAAGCGCTCCGCAAGATGCGTCACCCGACCCGCATCCGTCACCTGCACGGCTTCCTCGAAGCCGATCAGGACGCCGGCGTGGCGTAATTCTCCTATGGAGCGGCGGTCTATGGCCGTCGCTCTTTAAAACATCCGTCATCCTGAGCGAAGCCGAGCCAGCGATCCTCTTTTCTCAATCGATTTACCCGAGGCGCAGTCGAAGGACCTAGCCGCGCTTAAACGCAGGATGCTGGCGGCGCCTCAAGATAACTTAGAACAGGGGCAGTAATTCGCTGGCCGGCACAGCGTGGTGAACTTCCCCTGTGAGAACGAAAGTTTTTCGCGCTTGTTCCATTTCAGGATTAAACAACATAGGTCCTTCGACTGCGGCTCGAGCGGATCAACCGCTCAACCAAATCGATCCACTCGCCTTCGCTCAGGATGACAGAATTTCTCATCCTAAAATTCCGTTAATTCCGTCAAAACTTCAGTCTCAGAGCAAATCAGGAAACGTCTCAAACTGCCCAAGAATATCCCGGACAAAATCATCATAAAGATAGCTCTTGTTTCCTCGCGCCTCCCACAGCGCGCCGGTCGAGGGCAATTCCTCCCACGCACGCGGATCCAGCGACGAGTTGCCGCTGTAACCGATACCAATCTGCTTCACCAGTTGATTGGCGGAAACAACCCCATGCGACAACAGCCCCCGGCGGCTGATCCGGTCCGGCATTTCATGTTGCGCCACCGCATCGACCAGGATATGCGAAAAGCCCTCCTGCTTCAGCCAGAGCGCACCCACCTCCGCATGATTCGTCCCGAATAATTCCTGTTCGCAGGAAACCAGCGGTAACTCCTCCATCAGGCTGCGATTCATCGTGCTGAAGTACGCGAACGGAAACAACTCGGCTAGGATGAACTTGCCGATGTCATGAAACGTCCCGGCCACATACTCATAGTCCGTGCGTTTGAGATCCAGCGCGTCGTAAAGAAAGTCGATCACGATCCCAACCGCCAACTGGTGGCGCCAAAGAGGATTCCAATCGAAATGAGACGACCTCGGGCTCTCATAATTCAGCGCGAAAAAAGTCAGCGCCAGATTGCGCGAGCGTTCCAGGCCCAGGGTCTGCAGGACTTCGATCGGATGCTGGTTCTCCGCCAGTTCTTCATCCGTCTGCGGATTCACCATGAAATTCACCAACGCGCAAACGGCAGGACCGTAACCCGGCACCTTCTCCATCGCCTCGGCCAGCGAAGCCGGATCCTCGGCGCGGGGTGTGGAGAGATCACGGATGGTATTGACCAGCAATGTGACCTGAAGCGGCTCGACCCGGTTCCTCATCGCTTCCTCAACCTGCTTCCGCGAAAGCCGAATCGGCATAAGGGCGGCTGTATCGCCTTTCCACTGCGACTTGGTTTGCGCCAGCAGGCCGTGAAGGCTCTGCGTATTGTTCCCTGTGCGTGGAATCGAGAGAGGCTTGCTCGTCAGCGGCGCTTCAATGGTCCGCGTTTCGTAGCGAAAACTGTGAACGTTCTCGAGGGCGGTGCGCAGTTCGCGGTAATTCGCGAAGCGGTCTTCCGGTGCGCGCTCCATCATTTTCTTGATCAGGTAAATCCAGCCGATGGGAATATTGGCCTGCTGGGCGACTTCAAGCGGAAAGGGTTTTTCCAAGTGTCCCCAAACGATGTCTTCCACCGTCGCCCCATTGAACGGCGGCTTGCCGGTCATCAGATGGAAAAGCGTGGCGCCGAGCGAATAAATGTCCGTGCGCTGGTCGGTATTGCTTCGTGTGATCTGTTCCGGCGAGACGTAAGCAGGAGTCCCAAACGCTTCCCGCTCGCCGCCTTCATCCTTCCCCTTCACGATCTTTTGCGCCAGGCCGAAATCGGTCAACATGATATTGTTGGCCTGGTCCACCAGGAAATTGGCCGGCTTGATATCGAGATGGACGATATTGGATTTATGCGCGGAATGAAGCGCCGCGACGGCGTGACTCAGGAACCACTTGGCCTGTTCCTCATTGAACCAACGCTTCGCATCGATCCAATCGTCAAAGGTCTGCCCATCGATGTAGGCCATGCTGAAGAAAACGACATTGCCCTCCTGGCCGATGAAAAATATCGGAATGATATTCGGATGACGCAGGGCCGCGACCGCGCGGGCTTCCTCCTGGAAATACTGCACGGAATTGGCATTGCTCGCGTACTCGGGCCGCAGGACCTTGATGGCAACATAACGTTCCAGTGCCGGTTCCAGTGCCTTGAAAACCGTCCCCATACCGCCCTGTGCAATCTTGTCCGTAATGACGTAATGTCCCAGATGAGTGCCCGGGACCAAGTCTTCAAGTTCCAAGGGATGGGACATAAGGTTGCTAAAGCGGGGCGCGCCGATCCTTCGGAGATACTTTAGTGCGCATGGGTGATAATTTACCGCTCGTTTTCACGGAACAACAGGGGAAAGTGCCGTGGAGAGGATAAATTTTCTTCAGAGCTGTTTCAAAAATAAGTCGAATGTCCAACGTAGAAGCGTGGATTGATGCCCCGTTGGAGACCTCTGCGAAACTCTCACATTTAGCGTTAGTCATCCTGAGCTTGTCGAAGGATCAGTTCGTCCTGCCTTTTCTCAGACATACAGAACTGAGTTTGCCACACGTATGTGCGACAAGCTCAAGATGACGGATTGCTTGAAGGAGGACTTTTGCAGAGATCTATTCTGGGACTCCCGGCGCTGCTTATCACTGACTATTTTGTCTGGCCCGGCGCAGGCGCCGCAGGAGTCGTCGCGCCCGCAATGACCGTGGAACCCGTATACGCCTTGACCAAACCCTGCGCGACGCAATCCGCATATTCGCGGAAAATGCTCCCGTAATCCTTGCCGTCGAATCTCCGCTGTCCGTCGTAATCACCGGCCAGGAGCCGTTGATAGACGATCTGGTTGTTCATGAAGTAAGGTTCGGTGCAGACGACCGGGCCGTCATATTCGCGATTAGCCGCCAGGTTACGCGCGACGACATAGGAATTACCCGGAATCACCGAACGTGTCGTGGCCGAGTCGCCATACTTCACCGGTCCAAGGCCGGTCTTTTGCGTGAACACAGCCGCGATGTCGGCGGCGACTTCCGCCTCGATGTCCGAGCCTCCCTCAAGCATCTTATAGACACAGCGGCGTTGCATTTCGGGGTCAGCCATCTCGGTCTTCGTGTAACTGCCGCCGACAAAAAAGATGTTCGCGTTGCCCGGAGTCAGGCGACCGCGACCGCTCCCCGGTGTGGCATCGATGTAAAGGGTGACGGTGATGTCCGGCACAAAATTATCCCGGATACGATTGCCCCGTTCCTTGATTTCCGAGCAGCGATAAAACAGGAATTCGGCCAGGTCCATCAACCGCGCGCCGAAGAGCAGGTTCAGCTTGTCAGGCGGCAGTGCCTTGAGACTTGCATGGGACGAATGGGCCACGAGCAGGTCGCGCGCTTCCGGAATCATGTCGTTGGGGCGATAGGGTGTCACCGGCTCCGTCGAGTCGCGCACGACAAAAACCGTCGCACCGAGATTGGTCAGTTCCTGTTTTAAGATGCGTCCCGTGATCAAGTTGAGATCGCCTTCCTGCACCGGTGCGCTCCCCCTGTAGCGAGTGCTCCGTTCCTCCATCTGCGCCCACGGACCACCGATGTGGCCGGGATCAATCGCGACGCGCAGACCATTCAACGGCTTGTCCAACGGATGCGTCTCCGCGCGAATTTCCTCTGGCGTGCGAAACCAGCGCATCGGCGCCTTGGGCTGGTTGGGCGGCGCAAATTCGAGGACAAATTGCGGCACACGCCGCTCCGTCGTCGAGGGATAAATGACTACGCGCGAATCGTTGATATCGAGATAGGCTGGGAGGACGCCAAAGGGATCATAGAGCGTGTGCAGTTTCTGCTCGAACTGCTGGCGCGTGATCGTTCCTTGGTAGAGATCGAGCGGAAACCACTCATTGGGCGTGGGAATTCGCGGTGAACCCGTGGCCGTTTTGAGGTGCAGCAATTCGTTGATGCTGTGCGCGCTCCACGAGATCCACGGAGTGACCGGTGGATACGAAACGAGAGGAGGATCGATCGTCTGAACCGGCGCGGGCGGCGTAGACGAATCGACCGGATTGCCGCCGAGAGACGGGCACAAAAGCGTGCCGACCCCCAAAAGAGCCATCACCCCATATACAGTTAACCGTGAACTACCCCAAAGCATGGCCGATTAAGCTGTCACGCCCCTCGAAAAACGCAAGGCCGCAATGAGATTAAATTGTTGTTATTCAGCCTGTAGCGACAGTCCGTGACCGTCGCACTCCGTGCGACGGTGCAGTCTTCAGGCAGGAGGTCGCCATTAAATTCCTAATCCACATTAGTCATCCTGAGCTCGTCGAAGGATCAGTTCCGCTGACTTGCTACTCTTGAGACTCTCTCGAGCGTAGCGAGCCAACCGACTTCCACTCACATCCATTAGTCATCCTGAGCTTGTCGAAGGATCAGTTCCGCCTGTCTCCTTCTGTGGTAGCCGTCGCACTCCGTGCGACGGTGCCTTTTCCGAATGGCACGTTTGCCCCCAATTCGATACCCACAAAATCATGCAATAGGCCCGACCTCAGGCGCACCCATCGCGAATCGCGGCAAACTTACCTTCCTCCTTTTGCATGGATTCTCCTTTTATGAGAGGCGGAATCGCAACTTCAACCCAAGTGGCACTCCCCATGCATAACAAACCTATGAACTCCTCACGTTGGCTGGCCAGCTACCTCATCATCGCGGTACTGGCCCTCGTTTCCACACCGGCATTTTCCCAAGTGTCTATCTCCCTCGATATCGCCCCACCTCCCTTGATCGTGGACACCCAGCCCTCCTGCCTGGACGACGGCTACCTGTGGACTCCCGGATTCTGGGCCTACGACGACAACGCCGGAGTCTATTACTGGGTGCCTGGCGTCTGGGTGCAACCGCCGGAAGTCGGTTTGCTTTGGACGCCTGCTTATTGGGGCTGGAATGGAAACGCCTACGTCTTCAATCAAGGCTACTGGGGACCGACCGTCGGATTTTATGGCGGCGTCAATTATGGCCACGGCTACTGGGGGAACGGCTACGGCGGCGGTCGATGGAACAACGGACACTTCGCCTAC
>JABDHJ010000044.1 GCA_013285645.1 Verrucomicrobiota bacterium
CCCCGGCAAGGGAATTCGAGCCCACATTAAATTATAACCCGACCAACTTTTATCATTCGTTTAAAATATTGCCCATAAGTTATTTGTAGACTAAGAGATACATCGATTGCATTTTGCGGATACAACGGTGGAAGGTTGGCAAGTTTCGGCGAATGGGCTTTTAGGAGATTGCTGCGTTCACGGACTATTGGGGACCGTCTCTGGTGTTGGTATGTACTTTGCCGGGGCCCCCGCCTTGGAGCTATACGTCGTTGTCGTGACTTTGGTCGTCGTGGAAGTTGTCGGGGGCAGGAAGGCTTTGGGGACGTCTTCAGAAAAACCCGTAGCAGCACGGGCGGCTTCTTGACCGAGGAGCGTTCTTTGCTTTTCGGCGTTATCCACCGCCATCTGGTCGATATCAGTTTCCACCACGGTAGGTTGGATCATGATAATGAGTTCATCCCGCTCCTTGCTTTTCGAGGTGTCTTTGAAAAGATAGCCAAGAAGGGGAATATCACTAAGCCAGGGCACTCCGGTCGTGTCGTGCTTCGTCGTGTCGGAAATAAGTCCCCCAATGACGACGGTCGACTTATCGTGCACCGTAACCTCGGTGTTGATTTCCTGCGTCTCGATAGTCGGGACATTGTTGCCGCTGATGACATTGTTGGCCCCAAGCGTATTATCAGTTTGAC
Source organism: Verrucomicrobiota bacterium (assembly GCA_013285645.1). Taxonomy (GTDB): domain Bacteria; phylum Verrucomicrobiota; class Verrucomicrobiia; order Methylacidiphilales; family UBA1321; genus JABDGH01. The sequence goes on from JABDHJ010000044.1 coordinate 672, forward strand.
GAATTTTGAGTGTGACCTCGTGATTGGCGTTGATGAGGGGAATGATGTCCAATTGGAGAAGCACGTTTTGGTAGACGACGTTGGCGGTGGTGGTGAGGCCATTGTCTGGATTTGTACCGGTTGTATTGCCCGTGAATCCCGATGTTATGTTGCTCGGAACGGGTACCTGGCTACCGGAGGCGATGACGGCAAGTTTATTGTTCGTCGTGTAGACACTCGGTCTTGAGATCACCTTGAATTTGTCGTTGGTTTCGAGCGCCCGGACATACGCATTCAGGGTGTTGCCCACAAGCCCGTAGATCGTCAGTCCGGAGGCCAGGGGAAAGATGGTCGAACTGATCAAGCTGGTTGGATTCGGAACGCCAGCGGCTGAGGTTGTGGATGTACCCGGCCCGGTTGTGAGTGAAGAACTGGCAAACCCATTGCTTGGGCTGCCCAAATATTTTTGAAGAAGATCGACGCCAAATTCCTGGCCTTGCGAAAGAGTCAATTCGCCGATAACCGTGGCGAGGTAAACCTGCAAGGGCTTGCGATCCAACTCGTCAATCATGCCAAAGACGCGACCAGTGACATCGGGAGAACCAAACACGATAATAGAATTCGAACGGTTATCGGCCAGAAGTCGCGTTTTACCGATGGTTACAACAGTGGGAACATTGTTTTCAGCTGGAGCCTGAAGTTGAGGCGTAATGGCAGAAACCGTTCCAGCGCCATTTGAACTGGCACCTCCTGATGAATTTGCAGCGGCCGCTTGGGAATTATTGTTATTGTTGGAACTGTTGGGATTCGCCTGATCTTTCCCGATTTGCTTTTCCTCCTCCTTGCCCTGGGCCAGCGCAGCCTCAAGAGCGGGAAGTATGTCCTGGGCCAGAACGTATTTAAGAGGCCGACGCTGAGGCACCATGTAGATGTCCGGTTGGTCCAATTGGGCGATGATCTGCCTCAAGAAAGGCATATTGACGGGACGCGTGACTATGAGCAATCGATTGGAGCGGGTATCAGCCACGATTTGAGCGGTGCCCGAAATAAGATTGTGCTCGTTGAGCAGCGGCATCTGATTGCCGAGTGTAGGGGGGACACTGGCGCCTCCTCCGGCGGCTGGGGCGGCTCCCGGCGCAGCTATCGGAGGAGCCAGCATTTTGCCGAGCAAATCGGCCACCTTTTCGGCATCGGCACGATTGAGTTGAATGAACTCGGTGACCACGCCCGCCGGTGGCACATCGATGAGCTCCCTGAGGGCGACCAATTGCCTGATCACCCCCGTGTTTTCTGTCACAATGACAGCTTGGGCAGAGGGCGCCGGCACATAGGCACCGTAGGCGTGCGGGGGAACACTTTGCTGAAAAATACTCTGCGCTTCCGTCGCACTGATATAGTTGAGGGGCATGTAATAACTGACAACTTCTTCGTCCTTCGGCAGGTCGGCGGCGTTGGCATAAATCTTAACTCCTTCACTGCGCGGATTTCTGTTGTTCTGATTCATCGCGATAATCTTCACCGTCTGATCATCGACGGGAACAATGGCCACGCCGTTAAGCAAAAGAGTCGCCTCAATGAGCTTCAACATTTCATCATCACTGAGATTGCTGCCATTGATGCTGACGTTGGGGACTCCGCCAAGCAGGCCCGCATCGCGAATAAGGTGTTTTTTAGAAAGGCGCTCGTAAATATCCAGGATCGTACTGACTGGAGCATTATCGTAATTGGAGAAGCCCGTGCTGGCAGGCGCAACATCCTGGGCACAAACCAGAGGTCCGCAGTTCAGGTTAAAGGTGAACAGGAGCGCAAAGAGAAAAACTCCTCTCCAGGATGAAGATGGTAAGACCATGGTTATCGGGCGGGTGATCATCATGACATGTTTCTCCCGATAAGAAAGACTTCCTGTCAGCACTTTTGAAGGTTCTGGTATAGAGTCGCGCACCGAAGCCCTGACATGGGCCCACGCCAATGACTCCTCATTTCAACCAATAACCGTCCTCGTTTTTCTTCACGGCTATTGTGTGGGCGGGGGTGGCTGCGGAGGCATTGGGTGGATAGGAGGAGGCGCATGTACCATGGGAAAACGCCTCGACACAGGCGGAGGCCCTGCTCCCGGGGGGCGACCAAAATTATTGCCACCGCCAGCCATCAGGTTCGCTGGGTTGGGATTACCGGGCTGTGGAGGTGAATTCGGCAGCGGCATGCCGGACGAGGCATTTGCCCCGGCCATAGGAGGGGGAGCCTGTTCTAATTTGAGAGTGATCAACTGACCATCTTTCTGAACGACGGCCACTGTACCGGATGTGTCGGCTCCGCGTTTGATGGAAACAAGCGTCAAACCGTGATCGGGCTTATCGGTGGCCAGAAGATAATGTTCACTGTTTTGCTTGTTCGTCACGCTGGCGTAGGAAATGCCGTCAATTTGGGCGATTCCCCAAAGGGAATAGTCAGGAGAATCCGGCCCGGTCTCCGGGGTCGCCACTGCAAATGGAGACTTGGTCCACAAGGCCTCGTACCGCGACGCGGGCCAACCCGTACCGGGAAGAGTCGGTTCATCGGCCCAAACCACGCTGTTAAAGAGAACCAGAAAACCGACTGTGAGTGGAAAATAAAAACGCGGAACCATATCAGGATCCTCCCTTAAAATAGCGGAACAATTGCAGCGTCGCGACCATCGATTTCTGGTCCTGGTCTGCCTTGAGAGAGAGGAGGGAGATGGCGTAGAAGCGCTCAGGTTTCTGAAGTTCGCTTAACCACTGACAGAGCCCTTCCATTCCTCCCTTTATTTTAATCGATACGTTGATCCTGGTTCCAGCGACACCTGGCTGCGAGTCATTCAGAGTCTGTTCCAGAATCTCCAGATGATGGTCCCGTGCCCCTTTCAGCACATATTCCAAGACCTTCGCCTTCGTATCGCCTTCCTCACCCAAGACTGGCTCTTGTGCCTGAATCCACGCTTTGCGTTTGGCCCAGACATCGGCTTTTTGCAAATCAACTTCAGCCTCGGCCTGATCCGCTCGCAACTGAGCGCGCGTAAGGTCCAAGCTAGCTTGCTTACTGGCGAGCCATTGATAGCCATAAAAGTTTCCGCCCACGAAGATGATTCCAATCAGGATCGCAAGGAGTACTTTTTCGCTTTTAGTTCGCGGTCGCAAGAGTTCCTTCGATTTGAAGTTGGGCCAAGTCGTTGGGCAGGAGGTGAGGTTGCCCCATGTCCCAGGTGTAACCGGCAAAATGAGGATCGCTTTTAAGCTTGTCCAAAAAATCGAACGCGGCGGCGGCATTTTTCGCTTCGCCCTTGATCAGCAAGTGGCCGTCACTGGCCTCGAATAAAGTCAAATGAAGCTGATCAGAAGGAATTGCCTCGGAGGCATGGAGAAGCAGTTCCAACGGATAATGATTCTCGTCTACCACGGGCCCCAATTCCTTCCAAGCCGTTCGTGTTTCGCGAACCAAAGCAAGGGTCTGGGAATGCGAAGATTGCCATTTGCGCAATTCATCGACTTTGAGCGAGGTCAGGAGAAAACGCGATGCCAGCCCAATGACTACAAGCAGATAAACGACAATGGCAATCAAGAGTCCCCTGCCCTGCCAACGTCGGATTTCGCGAGTTCGCTTCGCCACTCCCACTGTGGAAGGGATCAGTTTCCAAGCCCGTGAAGGAATTTTTGGCGGAGGGCGCTCCGCCTGTTTGACAGGAAGCGGAAAGGCGGCTTGAAGAATGGAGATTTCCGTGGAAGTGGCTTCCACCCATAACACCGCCTGTTGCAAAGTAAGTAAAATGTCCTGCATGGCGAGCGTGGCTTTCATGCAGTTCAAATCTTGCACAACTCGTGGGGTAATCCGCCCTTCCGTCAGCGCCTGGCAGTAGACGAGATTGGGCCCGCGAGTAAAAGCCGCCACCAAATGATCTTGTTCCAACCAGAGGATCAATGAGTTTTCCGGAAAGGACAGGTATCGCGCGGAGAGATCAAAGGTTTCGTAAGCTTCAGCCTGAATTTCAGGAGCCAGTGACGCCGGTAATACCCCAACCACGACCAGTGTGCGGGCCCCTTCCCTGGTAACCATTGTCCAGTCAAAAACTGCGGCTCCATTGCCCCGAGGCTGCAAGCCACGCAACTCCAACTGCAAGGTAATCATCCCGACAAATTGTTTTTCGTCAGTTTCGTTGAGCCATAGCGGGACGGAAAACACTTGGGAGACGGGAAGCGCCAGAGTCGTGTTTTTACGCAACCGATTATCGAGGGGAGTCGCACAGGTTTGCGCGTTCCACGTCCCTTGAATGCCAAAGACCCAGACCTCCCAAGGCGCCGCGCCGGTAGAACCGGGCAGCAGAACCGCTCGCTCGCCTTTATTCAGCGAACGCGTTGTTTTGGCTTTTACTGTTCGTACCATAACAAATACTGCATCGGAGAAGTGTTGAGTCGCGTAACAACCGAAATCATGACCTGCGCACCGTCCGCTTGGCCAATACTTTCCACACGCCGGATAGGATCATCCAAAGAAACCTGATTGCCCAACGACGTCATCAGGATGTCGTCGATACCTAAATCACCCTGAAATGTTCTCAAATCAGGCACCTTCACGTCATCCGCCGTTCCCGCCAGACCGTCCTGGCCATTGCGTGCTTCCGTGAAAAAAAAGACCCGCTTGGGATCCAAACTAAAAACAGCGGCGATCAGGTCTGCCGGAGCCTCGCTGACGTTTAACGGCCCACTGCTCCAGAGTGTAAAGCTGTCCTGCCAATTCGATCTGGCTTTTTCCACCAAGTCCATCCCGATGACTTGTTCAACTTCATCGAAAGAAGTAAAGGGCTGTCCGGTGGGGCGCTGCGGAAGGTCGGCTTTGGCGTAATCAGCCGCCTTGGCGCCGTTGAGACTGGGTAGATCACCGGGAGTAACCCAGTCGAAGAGACAGTCGGCGACATGGTCCGCATCGGCGATGGAAAGCCCCCACTGGGTGAAGAGGTTGACAAGAATCTCCCGGTGGTTACTGAGCAGGATGTAATTGAGATTCAGCCGCGATCCCTCGCTCTGGATCATGACTTTGAATTGACGTCCAGGCCCTGTCTTTTGCGAAAGCAGTGGATCATCCTTTAGCAATTGTGGATTGCACCCAAAAGCTACTCCGCTTGAGGCCAGAGCGCACGCCTCCATCAACGTTTCATGATGCGCGGTGGAATCGACCGAAAGCTCTACCATGTCAACTACTCCAAAGACCGCCATGCCCAAAAGGATCAAGCACCAAAGCACCAGGATGAGCGCCGAACCTCGCCGCAAGCGTTGTCGATCAAGGCGCATGGGTGGTGACGGATGGAGGTGCAGACGCAGGAGCTCGTACAGGTAAAGTAACAGACGCCTGGGTGAGAGGCGGGAGCCAAAAATCCATGGTGACGGGCTGCAAATCACCGGCGATTTTCATGGAAAATTCCACGATGCCGGGCTTGTTGTTGGTTTGGCCCCACTGCTCCACCCACTGAGACGTATCCTTGTCCTGGAATTTCCAGTGGAGGGTTTTCACATCGTGGATGAGCGGCGTCCACTTGAACGGGGACGTGGTATCGTCATCCGGAATAGGGAAATTGTTGGCACCGGCCGAAGAAAGGGTCCCTCCGGCAAAGCCAAGTCGCAACGTATAATAACCGTTGGGCTGCAGCTTTGCGTCTATCGCGGTGACATTTTCCACCTTACCAAAGACGATGCCGTTTTGTACCAATCCCTCCCCCTCACCACGCCGATAGGAAATGAGACTGCTTGTGACTGGCAAGTCTCCCAGTTTCTTTTTCAAGAAAGCGTTCAGCGCGGCAATCTGATCGCGGCGGCCCTGGTTCTCATGCAGGCTCGATGTACTTTGCAGCACACCGGTGATGACTCCGAAAACGGCCCCGGCGAGAAGAAGAAAAATGGCCATCGTGATCACCATCTCCAAAAGCGTAAAGCCAGCGGCCCGACGTGCAGAATGAAGCGAGAACGTTTTCATGGCTGGTAGAGCAGTTCAGAGACATCGCGGTCCTCCTCGTGGCCGTTTGACTTCCATTTCGCCGTGATGGTGGCGCGGTATATTCCCGTCACGGGCTGTTTTTTTTGGTCCTGAAATTGCTCGGGCGCAATGACGACATGATAGCCAATACCGGAGCCATCATCCGGCAAATCCTGGTCCAGAGGAACAAGCCGGGAGGCATGAAGCAACGCGATCTGGTTCTCCAAGCCTCGCGTCGCCGCATCGATTTCGTTACGCTCCTTCGCCGCATCAAACGCGGCGTTGAGCACCATCACCATTGAAAATGCGACGAGGGTGAAAATCGTCAGGGCAGCGACCAGTTCAAGCAACACCATGCCCTGTTGTTTTTGCCGATGAGGAAAATGGAATGGGGGTTTCATGGAAAATAGGTGGCTTCATTTTCCACGTTTCCGGTCAGTGCGTTAAAATTCAATTCCAGCCAGGACTGGCCCCGCACCAAGCGCACGCGAGTCGCCGGACAGAGATCGCCGGGCTTGAAAAGCCATGATGTCTTGGGCATGGCAATCCAGCCGTCGATCTTTTTGGGATCTGGAACAACCAACTTGTTCGACCGGTCGAGATCACTGGCAATTTCCACAACTTCCGGCCCGGTATTTTGCGCGGATGGATCCTGATCGTTCGTGGGTGCGGATGAGTCTGCGTCCTTCGGCGGTCCGGCGACGGGATGCAGGTCCATCGTCGTGGACGTGAGATCGATGACGTATGCCCGATGCTGTTCGCCACTTTGCAACATGGCGGTCCTCACCATAAGCGCGAGTTGCCGAGAATCGTTGCGCACCGCCTGCTCGACAAAGGCCGACTGGATGGACGGCATGGTAGTGCCCAACAAAATCATGATGATCAGAAGGACGGTGCACATTTCCAGCAGCGTAAAAGCACGCCGGGAGGCGTATGCGCGCCTCGAAAACAAGGTCCCCTTGACTCCATGCAATCCGGGAGCGCCATAAACAAGAGGGGCGCATCGTCTCATAGCAGCCTCTTAATTCGTGGATGTATCCGGCCAATTTCCAATGTCATCGCCGGTATCGGGCAATCCGTCCGGTCCCATGGAAAAGACGTCGTACCTGTCGGGATTATGTTTACCGGGATTGCGAAATTGATAGGCATGTCCCCATGGGTCAAGCGTTTCACTTTCCAACATGGCTCGCCAGTGCTGCGGAATAGGCTCGATGGTCGGCTTGATCCAGAGGACTTTCAATCCCTGCTCCGTCGTTGGAAGCGTGCCGCTTTCCAACTGGTAGGCCGCCAGCATTTCCTTGAAACCGAGCAGATCGCTTTGCACCTTTTGCTTTTGGGCGGTCTCGTTGATGCCGGTCAAATGATAGATCACCATTCCCATCAAAAGCGCGATGATGCTCAAAACGATCAACATTTCCATCAGCGTGAAACCGCTGCTGGAGGATTTGAATTGTCTGCGGGAAAGGAGGGTAAGATTCACGGGGCGGGAATTTCAGTCGGGGTTGAAGGAGATGGTGACGCTTCGACCGGCCCCGTTGGAAGGGCTGTATCGGCAGGCGCTGCGTTGGTCTGGGATGAAGGAGCGACTCCATTGTCCTGGAGCGGCGGAGTCAGATAGTTGAGTTGAAAGGCGACATTTTTGACGGCAAGAGGCGGAGTTGTCGCGAGGTCGCTGGCTGCTGTTTGAGTGGGGGGCACATTATCTTCGCTGGAAAATTGCACCGTATTGGCGCCCACCTTGAGGAAAGTTACCGGTACATAGAACGATCCTTCCCGCCAGCCAACGTAGGTATCCACGTCGTCAGTCAAGTAACCCGCATCAGACAGATCAGGCACAACAGGCGTAACCGTTCCCACATTTTTCTGATTGATCCAGACGATCAAATGTTTGCTGAGAGACAACCCCGCTTCCTTGAGCACCAATCGCCCCGAACTCGGAACGTTGTCCAGTTGTACGCTGAACTCGACTCCCTGTTCAATCCTCTGCGGTAATTCGGTGATCGGAACGGTGACGACCTGATCTTTCCATGCCGCCGGATCGGACGGCTTGGGTTGACCGTTGAGATTCTGCGCCGGTTGGGTCGGCCCTGTTTCAGGCGTGACCAGGACATCATGCACTTGAGCTGACCCTAGATCATTTTTCGCCTCGAGCCACTCCAGTTTGATCCGCTGAATACCCAGAGCTGTGTCACCGCATTGAAAATTCAGCACTCCACCGCCTGCCAGAGTTTCCGGGGAGATAAGGAGACTGCGCTGATTGTTCATCCCGATGCCTTCGTAGAAATTATCGGAAAGAAGTTGCGCCGCCTGCGCCCCCTGCCATGTGATTCGGAGAAATCCGCCCTCCTTTTCCTGAAAGAAAACCGTGACGAGAAGCGATGCGGTGGGATCGGGAGCCTGTATCGGTAGATTAAGAGTGGCAAACGTCGTTTGTGGCGTTTCAGGATGCCCCAACCAGACCGGCGTGGCCTCGTTGGCCTGAAAAGGAAGACTGATGATAAATGCCGGTGGCAAATCCGATGCCTGGAGCAGTGTGCCTATAAATAAAGCCAACAGGACCGCGCACCATGTCAAAGGCCTGACATAAGAAGGGATCACCGCCATAAAAGAAGAGGCTGTAGGTTGCATGACGATGTGAGTCCTTTTGTAGCTTGGCCAAATCGAATTGAAACCACGATCTTTAGCATTTCTGATCTAATGACGCCCTTGCAATCCGTGCATGGCCTGGAAAATACCCGACATCATCGACCAGGCGATCAGCAAGACCATGAGACCGAGCGCCGCAATGATGATCAACGGCACGACCGACATGATGCGATCGACGCGCTGTTGGATGACCTTTTCGTAGCGCTGTCCCACTTTTTCCATGGTTGAACCGAGGTCGCCGGTCTGTTCGCCGACCTTGACCAAGTCCCGTAGATTGGGAGGAAAATGGCCCACCGATTTCATGGCACGAGTCAGCGAAGCCCCCTCACCCACGAGGTCAGTGACGCGCAAGACAAGGTTATGATAAAACACGTTGCCCGTCGCCCGACTCATCAGCTTGAGGGCGTTCAAAAGAGGCAGCCCATTTTGCAGCAGATTGGCCATGGTCTGACAAAACTGTGCGTAAAAGGAAGCGGCCAAAAGCGGCCCGAGCAGCGGGATTTTGAGCTTGGCCTCGTCCCACCAACGGCGACCAACGGGTTGACGGACATAGGAGACAAAGGCGGTGACACCGAGCGCGAGGACAACAGCCACAGGCAGTCCGTAGTCGTGGAAAAGTTTACCGAGATACACCAGGATGCGCGTGGGCAACGGCATTTCGCTTCCGGTCTTGGAGAACAGCTTGGTCATCTGCGGAACCAGCACCGTCATGAAAACGATCATCGCTCCAGTGCCAGCCAAAACCAGCGCAGCTGGATAGATCAGCGCCAGCTTTACGCGACTGCGCAGGTCCTGCATCGCAACCAGATGGAGCGCCTGCCGCCGTAGCAGTGGTGATAACGCGCCGCTCACCTCACCCGCCGCGACGAGGTTGCAGTATAGCTCGCCGAAATCAGGTGACGCCATTTTCAGCGCCTCGGAAAAGCTGGTCCCGTCGCGCACTTTTTCCCTCAAATAGGCGGCGACATTTTTGACGGGAGAACGCTCCTCCCGGTTTTCCATCAGTTGCAACGCCGGTTCGAGTTGCAGACCGGAGTGGAGGAAGTCGGCCAGTTCATCCGTGAAAAGAATGATCTGCGAGCTGGAGAGACGAATGTTTCCGGATACCGTGGAGCGACGCAATTTGATCGCCGCCTCGGCTGGAGTCTTAGGCGACTTTTTACCCACGGATACTTCGTCGGCCTTGGCCACCAGCGTGATGGGCTGGATACGATCCAAGGCGAGACGACGCAAGGCCTCGGAACGACTGGACGCTTCCAACTCCCCAGTCCGACGTTCTCCGCGCTCTCCTGTTCCCTGATAGGCAAAGACGGCCATAAATTATTCGTCGAGCACATCGACATCGGCCGCCGTGACCCGCACGACTTCCTCCACCGTGGTCGCTCCCCCGATGACACGGTTCCATCCGTCCTGGCGTAGCGGCACCATGCCTTCCTGCAAAGCTTTCGTGCGAAGAGCCTCGCCCGACTTGCCCTGCGCGATCATGTCCTGTAACGCGGGCGTTACCATGCAAATTTCAAACAAAGCAGCTCGTCCCTGATACCCCGTGTGACGGCATCTTTCACAGCCTTTGGCTTGCTGGATTTTGTCCGCATGAGCCACAGGAAATCCAATTTGCTCCAGAAAGGAGCGTGGATGTTCCGCTGGCTGCTTGCAAGTGGGACAGAGCACGCGGACCAATCGTTGGGCCAGGAAGGCGCGCACCGACGAGGAGACCAGAAATGGTTGCACGCCCATGTCGATAAGACGGGTGATGCCGCCGATGGCGTCGTTGGTGTGGAGCGTGCTGAAGACCAAGTGACCGGTGAGCGCCGCGCGGATGGCGATCTCCGCCGTCTCGAAATCGCGCATCTCTCCGATCATAATGACGTTGGGATCGCCGCGCAAAATGCTTCGCAAGGCAAGGGCAAAGGTGAGATCGATTTCCGGCTTGATCGCGATTTGCATCACACCCGAGAGCTTGTGTTCAACCGGATCTTCTACGGTCACGATTCGTCGCTCCATCGTGTTAAGCATGGAGAGAAAGGTGTAGAGCGACGTACTCTTGCCACAGCCGGTCGGACCGGTCAGCAGGATGATTCCGTTGGGCTGCGCAATCAGGTCGCGGATTTTTTTCTCGGCATCGGACGTCAGGCCCAGCAGCGAAAAATCGAACCGATTGCGGGCGAGCAGTCGCAGGCTAATGCTCTCGCCGCTGACGGTTGGAATCGTCGCGACGCGCACATCGATCGGTTGCCCCTCCATTTCAAGATTGATACGTCCGTCCTGAGGCATCCGTCGCTCGGCAATGTCGAGATGCGCCATGATCTTGATGCGGGAGACAACGCTCGCCTGCAGCATCTTGATCCTTGGAGGAACGGGAACTTCGTGGAGCACACCATCGATCCGATAACGGATGCGCAGGTCGTTTTCCAGCGGCTCGACGTGAATATCGGTGGCACGCTCATCGAGAGCTTCTCGCATGATTTGATTCACAAAACTGACCACGGTCGCTTCAGGGTCTTGCTCATCAAGAACATTGACCTCCTGCTTCAAATCGAAGGTCGCGTCATCGACATCGCGCCCTTCAAGGATCGCATCGAACGTCTCCGCGCCGACGCCATAGCCGGAACGTAGTGCGGCCAAAATGCTCCGGCGTGTCGCGACACTCCACGTGATCGGTTCGTTTATTTCATGGGCGATCACCTGTCGCGCCGTAAGGTTGAATGGATCGTAAGTCAACATGTAGAGACCGTGCTCGTTCAGCCGCACCGGATAAACTTGGTACCGCAATGCGAGCCGTGCGGGAACCTGAGCCCGCAATTTGTCATCCATCGGGGGCAGCGCGGCGTCCCACCAGGGCAAACCGAACTGCGTGCAAACTTGCCGTAGAAAATCCTGCTCGGTCACTAATTGCTTTTCCAGCAGCGCACCAATGGGCGACGTCTGTTGGGCCAGGCTGGCTTCGATGGTTTCAGCGATGAGAGCCCCGTCGCCGAGACGCGATTCCATAGCCAGATTCTTGAGCGTCATGCCCGACATCCCCCTAACTTAGCCGTCTCCGGGCAGGAATCACGGATATTATCTCGGATTGTCCACCATACGGTGCCTTGCAACACTTATTAATCTACCTGCGGGCGGCGTTAAAGAGACGCCTGCTCGATTTTTCCTCCGGAGAAACCCGGGTGGAAGCACTCCATCGGGTTGATAAAAGGCCGCAAAATCCCGGAAAAGAAGCATCGCCTGGGCCAGGATGAGCACGCCAAGAGCCATCCTGAATAGCGCCTGAGAGCGCGGATCAAATCGACCATCAATCATCCATGCTGAGCTTGGCTCCAAATCCGGCTCATTGCATCAATACTTCAAGATCGATATCGTTTGGCTGTCGGTGCGTCTGTATCCAGTTATGCTTGCAGACTTCTCTTGATGCTTTGATCATTTATCGAAGATTAGCCATAAAACAACCTTGTCTTAATAACTCCATGGGGGAAGATTGCCTCGCGAAAACAGTTCTTTTAGTTGAGGAATATATATGAAAAAGAATCTTCTTCAGATAGTGGCTTTCGGTGTCCTTGCGATTGCAATCTGGTTCGGCGGGGAATGGTACGGCTCTCATAAAAAGGAAACGCCTGCCACCGCCATAAAGGGCTCCCCTCAAGCGAGCGCCACGACAGCCAGTCATCCGAATCCGGTGCCACCCATTCATCCGCCACCGCCCTTGATGGCGGCAAATGAATGGCCGGAATTTCTTCGGGCGCGACAGGCTGCGCTCACGGCCAATCCCGATCTTGCTGAGGAGTACAAACAGATCCTCAAAAAGATGGATGCCCAGCAAGCGAAGCTCGATGCCGCCATGATCAAGGCCAATCCTGATGCTAAGTCCGCCGTCGCCAAGCTGGTCATCCTTCGCCAGAAAAATAGCTCGCCCCTTGCGGCTAATTCCGGTGCCACCGCCAAGCCCGCGACCGCCAGCACACCTCCCGTCGCTTTGACCCCGGATGAGTGGCAGCAGGTTCGCACCGCACGGGCCGGGGCGCTGCAAGCCAATCCGGATCTGGTCGCCAATTCCAAGGCGATAGGGGAAGAGATGCGCGCCTTTGAGACCAAGCTCGACGCCGCCATCGTCAAGGCCGACCCGAGCGTTTCACCGCTCATTGCCAAGTTTGAGGGCAACCACAAGCCTCCCGGAGCGACACCCGCGCCATCGAGTGTCAAGTGATACGCGTGCTCAGGACAATTTTTCAGAGCTGATACAGTCGCGCTTCTAACTCGCCTAGCAGGGGCAGAACTTGCGATCCAAAGATCCCAAGTTTTGTTGCCGAGGTTGTCGAGAGATCAAAGCGGGATATGAACGGAGTTATTTCGCGGGTGGAGAGGACTGCGAACTGGCAGCGATTTCTGAACGAGTCCGTTGCGCCTCAATCTTGGCCATGGTCGGAGCGAGGGAGGGATCGTTCTTGAGCACGGCGGCATCGAGTTCGGTTTGGATAGCGCTCATCCGATCCATCAACTTCTTGTTATCGGCGACCAGGTCGGGATTGGCCTGAAGCGCTGCATTGCGCGCCGCACTCAACTCCTGCCATTCACTCGGGGTGAAGTTAATCGCGTTGGCAGCGGTGGGCGGAGAACCCGTTTTGGGAGATTGCGCTGAAGCGGCTGGTGCCCCGTTGCTCCCGTGAAGTTGATTCAGCTTGGCGACGATCGGTGCCACTTTGGGATCGGCTTTGATCATGGCTGCGTCGAATTGGGCCTTTTGAGCCTCCAGCGCGTCGAGGACCTGTTTGCGCTCAAGCGCCAAATCAGAATTGGATTGCAGCGCGCCTTCCCTTGCGGAACTCACCTGCTGCCATTCGCTTTGGGTCACCACAGTGGATGGCGGTATCGGCGGGGCAACTGGCCGAGGGGCCTTGATCGTCGCTGTCGGGGAACTTGAGTGCGAGACCATTCCATGCTTGATCCTGGCTAACGCGATCAGACTCCCAATTACGGCCACGATTCCGAGTCCCCAAAGCACCTTTTTCATACAGATTGAATTATGTTCCGATCATTCCGCAGGCCAAGTCGTTTTTCAAAAAATTCATGAATCCCGTGCTATCAAAAAAACTGTAAGATGCCTTTCGCCGAAGTTAACTTGGCTCCGACATAGCTGGGAAGGTCGCAGCCATGACCGACGTTCGATCCGGGTGTTGAGAGTGAAAGAGTCTCCCACAACATCCCTGGTTAACCGGGACAGCGCCACGAGGTGGGCAAGGCGTTTGGTTGTTTAGTTGGATGTAGGTGAGCTTAACTTCACTGGGGAAGCGTTCGTAGCCGAGAAGCCATTTCAGCGTTTATTTATTTTTTGGCAACTTGGGTGCTATGGTTGGCTTGTGGAGTTCACTAGCTCTTTAGTTGATCCCATGTGTAGTAGTATGCGATCACTTGGAAAATTTTCTGAGCACCCAGACAACTCCCCTGCCTATCCAATAATACCAAAGCGTCCCCAGTGATAGATAAAGAGCAAAATTGATCCACAACCGGAGAGAGGAATCGGGCGATCCTGCTATTGCCGCTGAGCCAAATTCAAATGCTAACGACCACGGCAAATCCGCGACAAGAAGCAGGAGTAACAGAGCCATGTGCTCCGTATTGGGATTTAACGCGGCGACTCCAAATGCTAAAATGGCTAAAAGAGCGTGGAGTGCGACAAGAACGTACGGGATGTATCTCATGGCTATTTGTGAGGAACGGCTGACCACGTACTCGGAGTGACGCTCCATGGATCAGAAGGCTTGTGTGTTTGTTCCAGGTCGATGAGTTTATTCGTTAATCCTCCGGGCCAGACATAAGGAATATCGCCCTTAACTGGAACACCGCCAGCTTGCAATGCATCAGTCACAGAACGCACACAGTTCGTTTGCTGACTAGTCAGCGGAATTGCAAACCAATTAGCCCTGCTTCTTCTATTCGCCGCTGCATCATCAAATGCCTTGTCATCAGGAACGTTTACAACAAAAACCCGATCTGGATCACGTTTGTCATACGCTCTCGACTGGTCAACGGTTTTGACAATGTTTGTACCGTAAGGATCGCCGTTTGCAGGAAACTGGCTGAGGATCACGTTTCCATTAAGTTCAGTTGCCATGACGTGTCCAACGCTGCCGTTATAGCCGGGGCTATTCCAAATGATTACGAAAATGAGTCGAAGTCCCAGCGGGTCGTAGGCATTGGTTGGGCTATTGCCGACGTAGCTATACAAGTTGACTCCACCGTTTTCGCCAATCGGATCACGACTGCGCCACAAGCCCACTATTGCATCGTAGATGCGATACAGAGTCATGTAGAGCCCACTGACCGGGTCTTTCTGCATTCCCGCATACCCGAAAGACGCTAAGTCACTCCCCGCAACCAGAGTTGTGTTGCCGTAGTCATCGTAGGCATATCTGGCCACGATAGAGCCTGAACTGTTGAGCATTTCCCTGACGGAACCAAGGTGGTCGGTTGTGTAGTAATAATTCGTACCAGATTGCTGTTCACCTTGGGGGAAGAACCGCTTCGTTACGGTATTGGAAGCATCACGTTCCTCGGCAATCTCCGAG
>JABDHJ010000045.1:0-229 GCA_013285645.1 Verrucomicrobiota bacterium
CCGCTGTTGGATTTGCTGCAAGGTCATTTGCCGGTATAACTCCGGAGCTTCCTCGAAAATATTCAACCACGTCTGGTAGACGGTTGGCATCAGGCCTTTCGTCACACCATGTAGGAAGTCATAGACCAAGTTGGACCCGGGTTCGCCCCAAGGATGAATGAAAACACCCAGCGTGTCCTTCTTTCCCGTGAAAAGACGGATCGGGTTCCGGTTAAGAACATAGCCCATC
>JABDHJ010000045.1:239-15604 GCA_013285645.1 Verrucomicrobiota bacterium
CCCATCTCATCGGCTTTTTTGAAAATCCTCTTCTGCGTGCGTGGGCTAACCGTGCTGGTACCCATTCGCCCGCTCAGCACTTTGGAAACGAATCCGACAGAGATCCCCAGTTCCTGCGCGATATCTTTCATCGAGACCATGAATGATGAGGGTGGGCTTCGGCTCGATTTTTTCAAGCACCGCCTCGCATGGCGTTTTGCGATAAACTGGCTGAACAGAATTAAAGACCCCTTCTAGAACTCGTCATAGGCGATGTGATTGGAGGGGACACCGATCTCGGCCAGCACCTTCGTACAAGCCCTGATCATGGGAGGCGGTCCGCAAAGATAATACTCGACGGCCCGCGGATTGACGTGATCGCGCAGGTATTTTTCCAGGACAATTTCGTGGATGAAGCCCAGATAGCTCGTCCAGTTGTCCTCGGGCTGCGGGGAGGAGAGGGCGAGGTGAAAGGAAAAGTTAGGATGCTCCTGCGCGAGCTTCCGGAAGTAGTCCTCGTAGAAAATTTCCTGCCGTGAACGTGCGCCGTACCAGAAGCTGACCTTGCGGGCGGTCTTCTCCGTCTCGAGAAGATGGGAGAGATGCGCGCGGAGCGGGGCCATCCCGGCTCCGCCGCCGATGTAGACCATCTCGCGCTGGGTGGGCTTGATGTGAAAGTCGCCGAAGGGACCGATCGCGGTGACGGTATCGCCGGGTTTGAGATTGAAGACGTAAGCTGATCCCACCCCGGGTGGGCAATCCTGCCCGGGGGGCGGGGTGGCCAGCCGGACGTTGAACCGCAAAGTGCTCTCCAGTTGCTGGTTGCTGGCGAGGGAGTAGTTATTGCGGCGATCGATCTCCGCGTTATGGGCGACGAGGTCGAAGATATGCTGGTTTCTCCAGACCGTCGCGTAGGGTTCCGGGATATCCCAATCGCGAAAGGAGATCGAGTCGTAGGTCGGGATATTGACCTGGAAGTAATCGCCGGGTGTGAACGTGATCTTCTCGGCGGGATCGATCGATTCGAGGACGAGTTCCTTGATGAAGGTGGCGACGTTGCGGTTGCTGACGACGCGGAGCTGGTAGGTTTTTTGCGCGCGGGCTCCGGCGCCTCCCGCGCGGATGACATTGAGATAGAGGCGGCCCTGGCGCTCTTCCAGAGGGTAGGTAGCGAGCCCGCGGCAGACAGGCGCGCGCGCGGGCGAGCCGTCGCTGAGATTAAAGCGGCCGTTGTGCTTGGGGCACTCAACGATTTTACCTTTCACGAGACCGTCGGCGAGATGGGTGTTGCCGTGGGTACAGATGCCATCGGTGGCATAGAGGGTGCCTTCGCTATCGCGATAGAGGGCGTAGGTTTTCTTGCCGTGATCGAAGCGGATGACGTCGGCGGGTCCGAGATCGGCGGCGGCGCAAACCTCGATCCATCCGTGCGCGTCGGGTTTGGCCTCCGAGAGGCGCGCTCCTTCGATCGGCCGGAGCTTGGATTCAGGCAACCGGCGCTTCACGTGGTAGGCGGGGTCCTTCACCTGACGGAGGATGGAAGGAACGATTTCGCGCCAAGCCGCGAGCAGGCTTGGGTAGGGCGTGGGACAATCGTCCTTCACCGCGGCGTGAAGTTTTCCCAGCGCGTGGTAAGGGACGAGCGGGAACATGTGATGTTCAACGTGGTAATTCATGTTCCAGTAGAGATACCGGTGGATCGGATTCATATAGACCGTTCGGCAATTAAGGCGGTGATCGAGAACGTTCTCCGCAAGACCAGCATGCTGGGTCATGCCGTAAACGACCATGAGCCAGCTGCCGAAAACGTTGGGCAATCCGATAAACAGGAGCGGCAGGAAACTGTGGGTGGCGAGGGCGAGAACGACAACGCCAAGATAAACAAGGAGCGAGACTCGGGCCTTAAGATATATTTGGGGGAATTGGCTCGCGGGGATATAGGTTTTCTCATCGTCGCTCATGCGGCCAAACGTGTGGAGAACGAGATGCCGAAAGTATCTGGGATAGTTCGGCAGGGAGAAGAACCCGAGAAGAATGCCCTTGATATCGGGCGGACGGGGGACCGCGATTTCGGGGTCGCGACCGACAATGATGGTGTCGCTATGATGCCGGGTATGGCTCCAACGCCAGACGGTGGATTCACGCATGACCATGAACGAGGCGATCTCATAGAGCGCATTGTTCATCCAGTCGGTCTTGAAGGCGGTGCCGTGACCGGCCTCATGCCAGCGGGAATCCGAAGTCGAGGCATAGAGCACGCTGTAGATGAGATACGGCAAGACCGCCCACCCTGTGGGCCAAAGGATATAGGTGGCATACGCGCTGCCGAGGATGAGACCAAACCAGAGGAGCGTATCGCGGATTGCGGGGCCATCGTGACGCTCAAGAAGTTTGCGCATGGTCTCGCGCGGGACGGGGCATTGATACCAGTCCGCTTCGGCGAGACCTTTCTCCACGGCGAGGGCGGAGTTCACGCCGGTGAGGCTGTAGTCGAGTTTGGAGGGCGGCTGGGGGAGGACGGCGGTTTCGGGGTTCATGGTGTTATTCCAGACAGGTTGAAAAGGTATAGGCCGTGGTGTGCTTAAGCCGTTGGCCGGGCCGTAGAATGATGTCGCCTAGATCCGGGGTGTTCGCGCCATCCGGATATCCTTCACATTCAAGGCAGATTCCAGCATAGGGACCGTAGGGGATGTTTGATTTTCCCGGTAAATCGCCCCTGAGGGAAGCGCCCGTATAAAGTTGAAGATAGGCCTCGGTGGTCGATACGCTGAGAACGCGTCCGCTGCCGGGGTGAACCAGGCGCGCGGCGGGCGCTAGGAGAGAGATCGACGAATCGAGAGCGTAAAGATCCCCGTGGTTTTTAAACAGCGATGGGATCGCGTCGCCCAGTCGTCGAGGCTGCCGAAAATCATTGCCGTGATTCGTGACCGCTTTACGCACACCGAGAAGGGTCATAAACTTGTCGGTGGAGATCGCCTCGGCGGCGTGGATCTGGAGTTCATGATCCGCGACGGAGCCCGTTCCTTCCCCCGCGAGATTAAAGTAGGAATGGTGAGTGGTACTGAAGGGAGTGGGGTGGTCCGTGACGGCTTCAGTTTCGATCAGGAAAGTGGCGTCAGCGCCAAGGGTATAGGTGATGGCGACGTCCACGTTCCCCGGATAGCCCTCTTCGCCGTCGCGACTGCGATAGGTGAGACGCAGGGAGGGCGCGCCATCCAATCGCTTCAGCGGCGTTGCCGTCCAGACTTTCTTATCGAAACCTTGAAGGCCGCCATGGAGATGGTTGGGAGGATCGTTCCGGACCAAGTCGTAGATTTTCCCGTCGAGTTGAAAAGCGCCACCCGTGAGGCGGCCGGCCACTCGGCCAGCATTTGCTCCAAAAAAGGCGTTGCTCGCCAGATAAGAATCGAGATCGTTGAAACCGAGGACAACGTCCGCCATGCGTCCCTCCCGGTCGGGCACGAGCAACCGGGTGACGGCGCCACCATAGGTGATCGTTTCAAGTAACAGCCCACCGGGCCCGTTAAAGGTCCAGGCATCAATGGGCTGCCCCGTGGGAAGGAGGCCGAACGGGCGCGAATCAAGGGACAATGTCATGGCGGTCAGCGAATGATCCTAATTTACTCCCAGTCCCCGCGGATGTCTTCTCGACAAACGTCTAATAGTTATCATATTTTGTCATAATGCTGGAGAATCTGAAGCTTCGGAAACGGTACGACGGCTTCCTCTTTCTCGCGGAATCGCTCCATAATCCGCCCAAGCTCAAGAGCCATCACCATATCGAACTGGAGTTGAATCTGGTCGTGCGGGGAACCATCACTTATGTGCTGGGCGGACGGCGGTTCACGTTTCAACCACGGACCCTGCTCTGGCTTTTTCCCGCACAGGAACATCAATTGGTCGATCGCTCGGACCAGGCGCAAAATTATGTGGTCGTCTTCAAGCCCTCCCTCATTGCCCGCTCCTGCCACACCCCAATCTACGAAGGCCTGAAACGCAAAAGCAATAAGCAGGACGGTATTCTCCATACTCTGCTCGAGCCGGAGTCGTTTGATCTGATCCGTAAGACGATGGATTCCCTTATGCAGGGTTCTCTCGATTCGGGGCTGCTCAATCGGGAGGCCGGATTCGGGGTGGGATCTGATTTTTCCTTCGAGCACGGCGATCCTGACGGATTGAATGCAGGCCTCCACCACTTGCTGTTGTTATGCTGGCGATGCCAGCGAACCGGTAAGGCGTTGGGGGATGAGGTGGCCCTGCATCCGGCGGTGTGCCGCGCTCTCAAGCTTTTAGGCGAAGGCGGATGGGAAGAGAGTTTCGGTCGGCTTGCCAAAGCCTGCGGTGTGAGCGAAGCCTACCTGAGCCGGACGTTTCGCCGCCAAGTGGGAGTGCCGTTGAGTCGCTATCGAAATTCATTCCGGCTCTCTCGCTTTTGGCAGGAATACCGGCAGACCGGGCAGAAAACCCTGACGGAGGCCGCCTACGCCGCGGGCTTTGGCAGCTATGCACAGTTTTACAAGATTTTCGTGCAGGCCTATGGATGCGGACCGCGAAACTGTGCGAGGGATGGGCGCCAGGAGAGCGAGACATTTTCCATCGGAGAAAGAGTCACGAAAACCGCTCCGGCGCGGATGATTTCCAGCGTTGGTTCGAAATGAGCTTCGTTGGGAAGGCAGACCGAGACAAAACCACCGTCGCCCACCACAGCAACCTTGAGTTTCTTTTCCACGGCCACCTATTGCTCGATGACGACCTTGCCGGTCTCACCTTTGAAGAACAGTTCGAAAGCGTGCTGAATCTCATTCACGCCGAAGCGGTGGGTGATGATCTGGTTAAAATAGGCACGGTGAGTCTTGAGCAGACGCAGGTTTTCGGGCAGTTCGTTGAAGGCAAAATATTCGCTTCCCATCACTGTCCGTTCTGGAGCGATGAGATGTTGCGTGACATTGAGGTTGAGTTCCTCGCCATGGCCGACGCAGACGAGGACCCCGCGTTGACCGAGCGCCGCGAGAGCGGCCTGGCGCGCGACGGTCTTGCCGGAAGTATCAACGGCAAGATCGGCGGATTGAGGCAAAGCGCCTTCAAGAAGCTTGTCGGCGGGACGGCCCGCGAGATTGATCGGAATACCTCCGAGTTTTTCCGCAAGCTGAAGGCGGTAGGGAACAAAATCCGTAATATAAACCGGCGTCTCCTTTGCGAAAAGCACCTTGGCCATCGCCAGCACGCCGAGACCGATGGGCCCCGCACCCATGATGAGAATCGATTCAATATCGGGACGGATGAGTCGCCCGCGATTCAACGCATGGCCGCCGGTACCCATGACGTCGAGCAACAGCGTCGCCTCGGTCGCCGAAATGTCGGGGCCAGTAGGGAAGAAGATATTCTCATGCACCAGCATGAACGGACCGTAGCCACCGTCGTGGGAGAAACCCATGTCGGCGCGCTTGTTCAAACACTGATTGGTGAAACCCTGACGGCACGAGCGGCATTGGCCGCAAAAATCCATGAGGAAAACCGCACCGGGCGTGCCGACCGGCGTGCTCGTTTTGGGGCCTGCTGCAGCAACGATTCCTACGGCTTCATGGCCGGGCGTGATTTTCGTTCCGCCGTAAAATTGACCTTTCTCTGAACCGCAGAGCGCGTTCGCCTTGACCTGAATCAAAAGCTGGCCTTCGCCAGGCTCGGGCTTCGATTTCGAACTGAAGGTGATTTTACCTTGGCCGAGAAATTGGGGAATATTCATAAAGGATCGATCCATGGAAAAGGAACTATAATACTCACTTTTGCGACAGATCTTTTGCAAGTATCTCCCGCGTCACTTTGACATCCGGGCTGGTCACAGCAAGGTAGTTCAGGTTTATCCCGCGACCGTTGATGTTAGTCAGGCGAATCACATTCTTTCCCTGCTTGAGCTTCAACAGCAACGGTTGATTGGAAACCGGGTTCTGTGCGGTCAAAAGTCTCCAATTGTCCGCGTCACCGGACCAACCGCCGGTTGACGGGAAGACCATCAACGCAAACGGCTCCTGTACCTCACCATTGATCGTGATTTCACGTTCTATTTTATCCATTGGGCTACAGTAGCAAAGGGTCAGATAATAATATCCTTCAGACGGCACATCGACGTTCCACTCGATCCAATGACCAAGTGTGTCCCAACCGTAAAGAACTTTGCCGATCGCTCCAGATTTGGAGTCTGCGAGTTTGATATTACCACCGCCTTCGGCGCTGAAATTGGGTGCGGCTACCACGGCCACCGTGTTTGCCGGCGCTGGCTTGGCCTTAGCCTCTGCCTCCGAGACTTTGGTGCGGGCTACGCATTCTTCGCGAACCTTTGGCGATTCTGCGTCCAGTTCGGGCTGCCATAGTTTACTGAGGACATCCGGTGAAGGATAATCCTGAGGGTACGCTTTGTGGATGGCGTCAACATGCTCGGCAACCGCCGCCGGGTCAGGTTTGGGATTGGGTTCCCAGTGGATAGTCCAGCCATCCGGTTTCTTTTCCCAGACGGCCTTGAAGTTCTGCCCGGACATTTCCTGTTCCGGTGCGCTTTTGCGGTAAGTTTTCCACATGGCGGTGACGAAGGGATCATAGGTATCGGTCTCCCACTGCGGTTGCAGATTAAGTCCACGCGCTTCTTTGTAGCGTGGATCGTCATCGATCCATCGATCGCAGTAATCGAAGAAGGCGTCGTGCCCCCAGAGCTTGATCGCCTTCATCAGGCGCACGGAGAGAGCGGTGCCAAGCCAAGCCTTGCCGCTGGAGCCGTAGGAGCGGTAATTCTCGGATATCCCGTCGTTCCCAGTTCGCTGCTCAGGTGAGCGCTCCTCATCGGAATCGATCAGGTGATCGTGCCAGACGATGCGCCAAAGCGCGGTCTGCCCGAACCAACCCGTTCCGTAATAAGTCGTGACATCTTCATGGAAAGGTACCTGCTCGGGAAACTGCCGCAACTCCGGTTTGTCCAGCATCAGGCTGGCGAAGAGGACCGGCCACTTGAGACCAGATTGAACCCAGCTACAGCGACCGTCCGTGCCAGCCTTGAAAATTCCCGAGACATCGATTCCGCGCTGAACAAGGCCAATCACCAGCTTCTCCTTGCGCGCCCTGGGCACATCCAAGTGCACCATCAGGCTGGCGATGGAATTCACGCGCGAGTCTTCCCTCCCAAAGCAGGCCGAAGATACAGTGGGTTGATTCTCGCTCGGCTCCATGTACCAGAGCACTTGGCTGAAACCATCCGTGCTGCTGCTGCCGTAGAAACCGAGCCATGGCCGTTGCAAATAACTCTCGAAGTCCTGCCACGTCGCGACCTCGCACGTTGGGTCTGCCGGATTAAGCCAGGGCTTCTGGAAATAGCCCTCCATATCGTCCAATTTCAGATTGAGAAGCAAGTCCCAATGGAGGTCCTTGGTTTCGTAGATGGGCTTCTCCGTCCCGGCGTAGGGCGGGCGGAAGGCATCCGCCGGCGGTTCACTCGCCAGGCAGGTCAATACTGCCGCGGTTTGGATTAGGCTTCGCTGCTTTTTCTCGGCACGCCATACGATCTGATGGCGGCAGTTCTCGACGATGGGGTCGGAATTGCTGACGGTGGAGATGAGCGTGCGGTTGGCGTCCAGCTTGTACGGGAAGGCTATGCTGGTGGCGGGGTCATAGGTCGTACTGCGGGAGTCAAATCCCTGCCGGGTGCCGAATTTGGTGATGACCATGGAGCCGTTGCGCATTCGCATGTCGCTCCCGTTGGTAACCAGTTCGGGGGGCACAAAACCGAATATGGTTTTTATAGGCCCCTTGAGGTCCTTGACGTTGTCGGTAATTGCATCCTTCATGGTCACCTCGCCAGGCAAGGGTCCCTGGGTTGGCCCCGGGGTCACACCGACCACGGTTACCGGACCGACCATCCACCAATCGCCATTCACGAACTGCCCCGATTTTACAGGGTGATCAAATTTCCACGTGATGCCGTATTGGGAAACCTCACTGCGTTCCTTCACATCGACCAAAGGATACTTGGTGAGACTTTCCTGGGAGCCAGGACTTGTGTCAGCCGATTGCGCGTTCGTGCTCGCGGCCATGGCTGCCACGCAAATAATACTCGCCCACTTCAATTTTTCGGAAAATATCGATTTCATAGGTGTTCCGTATCACTAACTCGCGGTTTATTATCAGGAGGGCGATGTTTGGTGCGCCAGTTCTTTAGGTCATGACTGAGGTTACTTGGCAGCGAAACCGACCTTTGAATTGGCTTTGAGATCCAAGCTGAAAGTCTGCGGGCCGGAGTTCTTTACCGTCGCGGCGTCAGTTTGTTTTCCGGTATCATCCAGCGCGTAGGCCTTGAGGCCGGAGAGTGCCGATAGGGTCACAGTCACGGTGGCGTCGCTTGGCGAGGGATTGCCCACGATGTAACCGCCATCGGTCGCTTTTTCCACGTAGGCCAGTCCCGGTGCGCTGCGCTGGACGGATCCTCCAGCGGTATTAAGCGACGTACCGCCGCCGAGGTAAATCCCGCTCACGTTCGCGCCATCCATGCGGACCATCGCCTGCATCGCGTCGGTCGTCATTCCGTCGACGGTGTAGCTGCCAGGCCGGAAGGCGGTGAAACAGAGGTCGGTGCCTTTCACCGTCTCGAGCTTCAGCAGGCCGTAGCCAACGTCGAGGCTTCCCTCCTGCGTTACACTTTTAAGATAGCCGTTCGGAGTGCCGGAAATATCGACGGCGTTGCCGAAGATCACATTGTTCTGGTTGTCGCGGCGCTGGAAAAAGAGCGGCGGCTTCTCGATGTTTTTCGTCGCCCTCGGGTCAGCGATGCGGTTACCGAAGTATACATCGGTCGGCGTTCCGCCGGCGGCAAGGAAACGGACTGTTTGCTGGTTGGCCGTCACGACCGTCGCCGTCCACGCCTGGTCGCTGTTGGCGTGCGTCACGTTTTCCATCGCGTCGTAGCCGTAGGGCACCGGATCGGGAAACGTGAACGGCTCCGGCTTGAGCGTGGTGGTCAAGTCGCCGAGGATGTGCCAGGCGAGATCGTATTTGTGCGGAGCCGTGCTGAACGCACCGAAAATATCAGCCAGGTACTCGGGTGTGATGAAGAGCGAACGGTCCTGGTCGATCTGGGTGTAAGCAGGCTCCGGCAGATCGACGCCGGCGGCGCGTTTCATCCCTCCCGGGAACAGTTGGGCGTTCAGAGTATTCGACCATGCCCGTTGGAGGCCCATGGTCGCGGCGGGGGCGTAGACGAGTTGGTCCGCCACGGGAGCAGGAGATCCTCTTTTGTAGAGGAAGTAGTCGCCGCCGAAGTCTTGGGACACTCCGTCGATCATCAAGTCGCAGTTGCTCAATGTCGTCGTGAACCATTTTGTCTGCAGCGGATTATCATAGGGGAAAACCATACCCGGGAAGGGCATCATGTTGCTGCTGCCTAGAGCGTAAAGGTCAATAGCGAGCTTGGAGGGGTGGGAGTGGCCGGCACAGACGCCATATTCCAACAGCAATTGGTTGGCTCCCATGGGCGCGGGCTGCCGGATGATGCCATAACCGACGGAGTAAAAATTAACGTTTTCTATCTTAGGAGCCGGGTCTTGGTCCGCTGGCGGCAGGTCGAGAAACAGCGACGGCCCTCCGTTGTGAAACGTCATGGTGAGCGCCTCCGCATGCTGCTGTTGCACATGGCGAATGATGGGTAAATAACGCGGATTCTTGTAGCGCAGGTACCCGTTCTCGTAGGGAACGCCGATTTCATTGCTTAACCAGGGCGGACTGTCGAGCAGGCTGAACTGCCCGGAGTCATGCAACGCTGCCACCGTCATGGAGTTGTTCGGATAGGCAAGGACGAGGGCGGAATCGAGCAGCCGCTTCAGCGCGCCATTGCGATAACGGTACATATCGATGCCATGGTGCCAGAGCGTGTTGGCATCGTTGAATAATCCGCAGGAGGCGATGCCCAATTGATAACCGGGAGCGCCTTCAACCCACAGTCCGTCGGGCAGAAGGCACGTTTCGCCAAAATGGACCTTGAGCAAGCCGCCGGTCGGCGCGTCCTTGGTGCCGCCGGGACCGTAAAGCGCATTGTTGATCATTTCCTGGTCTTCGGTGGCGTAGCCCGCGATCAGCACACCGGCGGTGCAAAGGGCCGAGCGATTGTTCGTCTGGCTCAGGTAGTCGTCCTTGGCGATTTCCGGAGCCCAAAACTGGGCCGCGATCGCCTTGAGAAAATCATCGCGGACATGGGCACGTTCCGCCGGGGTCCATGACGGCAGATTATAGACCAAGTCGTAGGCATACGCCGCCGCATTCAAAAAGTTGCCGTCGTTGAGAAATTGGAAGCTCAACCGACCATCTTGCGCACTGCGATACCTGGCTGGAGTCCAGCCGGGCGGATGCCCCCAGTTGTTGTAATTGTCGGCGTAGGCCAGCAGCATTTTCTTGCAGAACTCCCCGTATTTTTCGTCGCCCGTTAACTGATACACGGTTCCCAACGCTTGCATCGTAGCCCCGTTGCCGCCGGTGTTGTGGGTCTGTTCGCCCATGTATTTCCAGGAGCCGTCGGGATTTTTTTCTGCCGCAGGGATGGCCAGGGGCTTGGACATCGCGTTATCGCAGTATTTTATCTGGCCTTGCAGATTTGTCTGCGCATCGATATTGGTCTTGAGGATCTCCTTGTAACGCGCGATGTCGTCGCTATCCACCAGCGTACACGGATGCCCCACGCTATTCCGCGGCTCTCCGTAGACCTGGACATTACTTTCGGGCTGCGTCGCCGGCGTCGGCGCAATACTGTCAGGGGAAGTCGCAACCGAATAATTGGGCACCGTGATGGGCTGGTTCTGCGGTGTGGGAGGCGGCGGTGTAGCTGGTGCAGGCTGAGCATCGGCCGCGATTGCCGTCAAAAAGCCGAAGCAGGTGATAACAGCGAAGAAAAGACAGCACAGGCAGGGTCGTGTCATGGGAAAAAAAGGCATAGTTTTTGAGAGGCAGCCCTAGGAATTCGTCGGCCCACGGGGAGTGATTTTGACGATTAAAGATTTGTACCCAACGTGACGCAAAAAGTCGGCCTCATTAGGCTCGTTTTTCGTTGCTTCGAGGATCTGGATCGATTCGACGCCCTCGCAGAGTTGGCGCAATATGGTGCGAATGATCAATCGGGCATGGGCCGCCCCAAGACAGAGGTGCGTACCAAAGCCATAGGCGATGTGTGGATTGGGCTTTCGATCGAGACGAATTTCCTGTGGCGCCTCAAAGACGGTCTCGTCGTAATTTGCCGAAGCCCAGCAAACGGAGACACGCTCATCCGCCCGAACTTGCTCACCAAGGACATCCGTATCGACGGGGCAGACGCGGCCCGTATGCGTGAGAGGAGAAATGACGCGCATGAATTCCTCGCTGGCGGAGAGAATCATCTTTGGATGGGCGCGTAAGTATTCCAGCAATTGGGGATCCTGTGCGATCAGGCCCAAAACCGATGAAACTGAATTGATGATCGTATCACGGCCACCGGCGAAGGTGAGGTTCACGAAGCCCATCATTTCTTCTCTTGTAAGGGGACGGCCCTGGAAGGTCGCTTGCGTCAAGGCACTGAAGAAATCCTCACCCGGATGGGCGGCCGCCTTGTCGAGGGCACTTTCGATATAGGCATCGAGCTTGGCGCCCTTCGCCTTTCCGTCGCCGCCGTCCCGGTAGACGTGGGTTCCCCAACTGATCCAAGTGGTGGCTTCGGACTCGGGTACGTTGAGGAGGTAGGTGAGGGCGCGTGACTGAAGCGGAAGCGCAAACTGGCGAACAAGTTCAATCGAGTCAGTCTGCATTGCGGCAGACAATAATTCGCGGACCAACGCATCAACCTTTTCGATCATTTCAGGCAGGAGTGGGCGGCGAAAATACGGCTCCACAATCGCACGGTACGGACCATGTTCCGGTGGATTTACTTCGACGGGTATCTGCCTGACGCTGCGAACATCTTCCTCTGACGGTATGGGCACGCGGAAAGCTTCAGACCTGAATTTTTCTGGATTCTTTATCGCGTCTTTAACATCCTTGAATCGTAGAATCATGGGGATGCGATCACCGTCCAGTTCTGGAGTGATGACGCCTTTTTCGGCGCGGGCTTTTTGAAAAGGATCGGGTTGATGAAAGGGGCAGCCGTCGCTCATGGATGAAATCTCCCGACAATAATTTAAACTCCAGGCGCTCAGGCTTCTACCCGGTGCTTGATTAATTCTGATGCTTTTTTAACCATGGTTGCGAGCCCCCTCCCCGGCCCCTGAAGGGACGAAATGATCCACAAATATTATTCATCCTGCGGCAAGAAAATCAGCGAGCCTCTTTTCGAATCGATCCCGGTGGATTCGCGCGCATCATTCCACGTCTTTCATATGAATGAGTGGAGCCTGCCGTTTGCGTGGCATTACCACCCGGAAATCGAGATCGATCTGTATTAGGAGGGAGAAGGACTGAGATTTGTTGGCGACTCGGTGGAAAATTTTCAAGCTGGTGATCTTTGCCTCCTTGGATCCAATCTTCCACATTCCTGGACGGCCAAGCCGGTGCATAAAAAACGGCAGCGTTCCATTTTTATCCAGTTCCTTCCCGACTGCCTCGGTCCGGGCTTCCTTGAAAAGCCGGAGATGCGGAGGGTTGGCCATCTTTCGGAACGATCAAGGCTTGGACTAAGGTTTCGCGGAAAGACGCAACGCCTCGTGGCGGAGAGAATCGTCACCTTGGAAAAGCTTCCTAAAGGTCACTGGAAGCGCGTAGCAGAGCTCATCTCTATTTTAGGAATGCTGGCCGAGAGCAAAGAGTGCAAGACACTCGCCTCTCCGACATATTCACCGATCCACAATCTTGAGGCGGACCAGCGACTTAACCGCGTGTTGAACTTCATCAACGCCGCCCCCAACAAGCTTCCTTCACAGGAAGCCGTCTCGCGGAACGTGGCAATGTCGCCTCCAGCCTTCAGCTGTTTTTTCAAACGGTGCGTGCCAAGAATTATGTCCAGTTTCGCAACGAAATCAGGATCAACCGCGCCTGTCAGGTCCTGCCCGATTCAAGCAAAAGCATTCTCGATGTCGCGATGCACGCCGGCTTCGATAACCTTTCCAATTTCAACGATCAATTTCGCAGGATCAAGGGCATGACCCCGCGTGACTACCGGAGACGATGGGAGACACAATAGACCGCATTCTATAACTTTTTGGTGTCAGTTGAGGAGAAACATAAGCACGCGCACGAACTCACCGGCCGCCTCTTGCGGCATCCCCGTGCGGCTCCCCGCCATTAACTGAGCGCCGCCAATAGCTGCGAAGGTCGCTACTTTCGACTGATGATCCAGTCATCGACAGAAAGGATTCCCGCTCCTCCCAGTATGAAGGACACTAGGCCTGCAATATACAATAAAACCACCTCGTAGCCTGGAGGACCGAAGACAGGACCGGTAGGCGTTAAACCTATTGTATTTATTGAACTGAACCCGTACTTGAGATGGACGGTAAACAGCGCCACCAACATGATGACGATGAGCGGTAGAGAAGCAATCGTCACAAACGCCCCAACGAAGATCGCAAAGCCGCCCAAATTTCCACGAGAGGTGATGCCCACGATGTGAAATGAGGAAACGGAGCCCCAATTTGAACGAGTAGCTGTTCAAAGTGCTCCGGTCCTCTCGACAGCTTGGCCCAACCATGTTCCATAAAACCAAAGCCGATCACCAATCTTAGAAACAAGGGAGCCCACCGATCATGTCCTTCAGTCCTTATCAAAAAGGGGGATCGTCTCGTTTTCTGAAGGAATTGCGATATTGTTTTCATGATTGCCTACGGGAACCTGACCTAGGTGAGATGAATTTACTTGGCATTTTATTCCGTTAGAACTGGCACTGAGTGCGCGATAGGAACTCCAGGCTCTGTGCGCTCAGATACTACAAACACTTATTGAGCAGAATGAGATAAAGCCAATAAAGACATTCATGCCAACGAGGAAACGTGAAACAAAGTCCAGCACAGGGCTAATCTCTTGGAAAGAGGATGTTAAAGCGGCGCTTTTGTTCTTCCGTAGGCTTTAGGTCTTTGGGAGGTCCGCCATCTGTAAAGACTTCGCGAATGGCGTCCAGATAATCAAAGCCGTGAATATCTGAGGGCATAATCACATGGCCTTCACCGAATTCGGACCAGTTGTCGAGAATCAACATGCGCGCGCCGAGCGATCCAGGCGGTTCGGAGGGCATGAGTTCGTCGCGCACCCAGAGAGCTGTTTTCTTGTATTCCTCCTTGGATGCCCAGCCAGCCCGGCCACCGCCCCAAGGTCTCGAGTCCCAGCCCATGCCGAAAGTGGGCAGTTGATCAATACCGGCCTGGGTAGCCATGTCGCGTTGGTCCAGATTGTATTTTTGCTGGACTTCAAATTTAGATGCAGACCACTCATAGGCGTAGATGGCGTCGAATCCGGCGGCCTTGCGGTCCTGCATCTTCGCAACGGTCTCTGGATTGCGCAATTCGGTGACGATAATCAAAGCGGGGAAGCCGGCCTTGGCAGCCTCATCGCGCAAATATTGCACAGCGGTCTTCACTTTCTCCGCACCGCCGAGATCCTTTACCAGTTTGTCGTAGTTGTAGAGGCAGATCACGGGCTTGCCATCGAGCTTGAAATAGCGCGGATCCTTGAAGAAATATTCGATCCAATAGGGAACGATGTTTTGGCAAAAGTCATCATACGTCGTGAAGCCTCCGTTGTCGTTGGTGTACATGATGGCAAACTTTTTAAAGGAGCTGTAACGGGCATTGAAGAGTCCCTTGATGATGGATTGATCCATATCACCATCTTTTATCGGATTTCCAACCGCATCGTGGCTCACGCGATACCAACAGTGCATTTCAAACGTGATACCGTGCTCAACTTCCCATTTGATTTCCCAGTCGGTCTCTTCCGGATTCCCTTCATCGTACCAGCCCAGGTATGGCTTACGGTCGCCCAACGGATAAACAAAATCCCAACCGCAGTAGGCCGTCCCCTCGCGCCACAGGTTGCAGCTTTGAAGACCGACAATATACGGCTCTTTGGCAGGACATGGCTTGGGCTCGGGCACATAATCGGCAGGGTAATCCTGCCAGGGATAGACTTGCACGTCATCGACCCACATGATGCCGTGACTGGAGGTAAACTTAACCGTGTCAAAGCTGTGGTCAGGAGATTTGAAAGCCACCCCGTGCGCGGCTGGTTTGCCGTTGAGAAAAATGTCGGCGGTACCCGTGACAGGATCGGCGACGACCTTCAGCATATACCAAAGATTGGCCCGGTAAGTTGGAGAGAGAACGACCCTGCCGGAAGGCTCCGTCGGGTTGAAGCATAATGCGCCGTCGGACGTTCCAATCGAGATCGCATCTGCATCGTGGCAGGCA
>JABDHJ010000046.1:0-13781 GCA_013285645.1 Verrucomicrobiota bacterium
GTTTCGGCGACTGTTCCATTGCGGTAGAGAGCAACAGGCTGGTCGGGCCACGGATTGACCAGGACCGCCGTTGCCCCCGCCTCGCTGATGACCCGCACAAACTGGATCGTCCCTTTTTCTGTCGCGCTTGAAATCAGAAATCCACCGTCAGCCCGCAGGTCTCCGAACTTGGCGGGCATCCCCGCAGGCCAATCGGCAAAGACCCGGATTTTACCCTGGAAGGATTGCAGCAGCATTTCGCAGAGACCGGCGGGCACGACGTTGAAGCTCTCCACACCGCCGCCGTTCGTGTGCATATAGAAATTAGAGTAGGCGGCACCTTGGACAAAATCACTCATGTGCCGGAGAATTGTCCCGGGGTCATAGCCCACGCGGGCAGCGGCGGGATAAAAAGTGTTGGTGCCGTTGCCATCATTCCAGCGGCCCATCTCCTCGATCATGTTTCGGGCGATTTGGAGGAGCGCTGGATCCGAGTCGAAACCGATCTGTCCCCCCGGATAAATATGCTGGATGCCAATGGTATTATTCCCGCACCATTCCCGCCCCTGCTGGGTCCAGCGAAAGACGGTCTTTCCGTCTCTTTCGAAGGTTGGGAAGGGACTCAGCTTCGCCAACCGGTCGCGCCAGATATCCCGAAGGGAGTCATCGACATGGAGATCGGAACTCATGTCGATACAGCCTTGGAGGAGATAGCGTACCATCCCCAGGGACATGACTCCGTTGACCTGCGGATCGGGATCATCCTCCTGCTGTGCGTCGTCCTTGATATCGTAATGGGAGCCGTCCCAAACCAGGTAATTTTGCCAGAATATAGCCACTTCCTTCAGCATGGGATAGACGCGAGCAGCATAGGCGAGGTCGCGGGTCGAATAAAACCGCATGAGTATCGGGGTGGCGGCGTAGGCGCCGCAGAACTTTTGATTATGCTCACTCTTGTCCGCGCTTCCATTGGGGAGCGGCCCGATGTGCACCTGGTAGTAGGCGCCCTTCCAGCCGTGTTTTTCCGCCAAAGCCTCGGCGTGAGGAAGCCAGTCGATCAACGGTTTGTCGTAATTGTCCATGAGCTCCAAGTGATTGGTCGGAATCGTCAGCCAAAAGGGCGCTTCATAGTTGTAGTTCAATGTGTAGTCGCCGTTCCAATTGGGCTTCTCCAGTATCCAATTTCCAAAGAGTCCGGGGGGCACCTCTCCTGAATGCGAACACGAAGCCATCAGGTAAAGCGAGGCGTACCACTCTGCTTCCAGCCGCTTGTCGGGAATTTCGATGAATGATTGGCCGTAAAAGTTTCTCCAGTAAGCCTCGTGAGATACCAAAAGAGCATCGATGTCTGCGGGTGTTTTCAGTTTGAGCGCATCAAGAGCCTGAGATTCGTGGGATGCGCTGTCATAATTGCTCACGACGCTGGTCAGGAGCGTGGCAGCCTTTCCGGGCTCTAGCGTGAAGTTCAACGTGTCCGAGGTAATCGATGCGTCGGCGCCGATAACGGTCGTCGCAATCCTGACTTGGCAGGTCTTGACGTCTCCCAAGGAGTCTGCCCGATCGGCTCGTACATCGATATAGAGAAGATTGCCGGAGGAGCCGACGGGCGCTTCATTTTTGTTTTGATTTCCACATGCGAGCGAAACGGAGATGGCTTGCGACTCGGATCCGCTATTGGCCAGAGTCGTGACCAGGTAATTGTCGGTCGTATCGGCCCCCTCCACCCAACTCCTAGTTGTGACGCTATTCCCATTTCTGCCAAACAATCCCGTCACCTCCGCCTTTACCAGATCCTGCTCCATATGATAAGCGGCGCCCGCCATTCCCGGCACCGAGAGATTCAGCCGGCACATGGCCTTGACCTTGCTTTCCTCGAGAGACCAGAATTCATTCTTACCCAAAACAAAGGTCATGGCGTCGATATTTCCCAAGAGGGCTACGCCCAAGTTCCCGTTGCCTAGCAGAGGCGCGTCGGTGCTCATGGATGAGTCGATTCGGGTGGGAGGGGTCAGGAAGACTCCCTTGTACTTTTGAACAATTCGAAACGACTGATCCTGCGTGATGACATCTCCTTCTATGTTCGCGATTGAACTCATCGTGACGCAGGAGATCGCCAGGAACCGAATCGCTCTAGGTAAAAGACACCGGGCGTGCAGCAAGCATAATCTCATATGAAAGCCGATGCCTTATTCGTTGAACTGACGGCATAAAGAACCAATAGTTAAGTGGAACACTTTTTTTTGGAATTTTCGAGTTAAATGTTTAATCATTGCTTTGCGTAATCAAAAAAGACCGTATGCTACTCACAGTTTCAAGATGCGTTGACGATGCTGTT
The DNA here is from genome assembly GCA_013285645.1 of Verrucomicrobiota bacterium. Classification (GTDB taxonomy): domain Bacteria; phylum Verrucomicrobiota; class Verrucomicrobiia; order Methylacidiphilales; family UBA1321; genus JABDGH01. The sequence continues at coordinate 2,315 of JABDHJ010000046.1, forward strand.
CGTCGGTTCGGATGCCGATTCGGTCCATGATTTCTGAGGTCAGCACAGTTGGTTGACTCACGTGGGAGGCACTTGGGAAAATGCAAGCCGCTTTTTCTGCCATCAGTCTCGCTATTAGAACTGCGTTGACTGAACCGCCCAAGGCGATCAGGCCGTGGCTTTGGATTAAAATGATTCGTGGCTGACCGTTCCCTGTTACGAGATACGATATAATCTCCCGTCGGATGCCTTGCGCCAGCAGAACACCGGGATCGCAATAGAGCGCCAAGACCGATTTGCGTCCCCAGCAGACCACTTCCTCAGCAAAGGCTTCGTTCCCCCTGCGAAACGCCGGCTGGGTTCATCCCCGGCGCAAAGGATCCGGTTGGCCCCAAGTGAATAGGCAGTCACAGCGTAAAGGCCGGGAACCCGCTTACTTACGGTTGAGTTCCTCGACCAAGGCAAAGATCGTAGTGTCGTTGTCAAAAAATAGGTCGTTTGGGCCTCAACGAGCTTGTGGGCCTTTTGGGTGACCTAACCCCGGAATTGAGACAGGTCAACGGAACCCCAAAAAACGCTCAATCTATGCGAAATCACTTTTTTGAACCGGCTGTGTCACTCAAGGAATGGGCACTGTTTGTGTTCCTTGCGTGACTCCACTATCATTGACGGCATCGACGGTCACAGCATAAGAAACGCCCACGTTGAGCGCGTCAAGGGTCATCTCGGTTGCCTGGTATATCTGATAATTGCTGAAAAGTTTATCGGGAGCGATGCCGTAACGAACAACATAAAAATCGGCGTCTTTGACCGGCGACCAGGAAACCGTGGCCTGTCGCGGATCCGTGGCGGATCGAAGGGCCTTCACGCCTTCCACCAGGGCGGGAGGAGTTCCCAATCCATTACCGAAAATCCGAAATCCGCTCACGGAAAGTTTGGCCCCGGCGGGACAATGCACATTGGTCAATCGCACATACCGAGCCGTCACTGGCGCGGGCAATTGCACGTAATCATGCGGCGAATCGACTTGATTTTGACTCTTATCGATACAACTGGCCCAAGTGGCCCCGTCGCCGGAAACCTCGATGAAGTACTGATAAGCCTCCCTCTTCAGCATACCGAAGGCTTGGGCATCCTGATCCATAAAATTGGTTTGAATAGCCTCGATCTGGCAGGGTTTGCCCAAATCAACTTTAAGCCACTCTCCTTTGTCGCCGGTTTTGGCGCTCCACCATTGGTGAATATTTTCGTCAAACGCGCATTCAACCGGATGTTCATCCAAGGTCGAGGAGGCTTCTGCCGTTTTACGGTAGGAAAGCAGCATCCAGCCCGGCGTCGGATGTTGCGGATCCATTTTGGTTCCAGGCGGATACTGCGGATAGTCGCCCAGGTAGGTATTGCAATAGAGTTGGCCGTCCGGGGTAAATCCGGCGGGGAAAAGACCCAGACGGCGCTCGAAAGCGTGTCGAATCCCAATGATCATGCTTGAGATATGCCAATAGTTGCCGGACAAATCCTGAAACATGCTGCTATGCCCGGCACCGCGAATAAAGCCGGTTGGTTTAAACGAAAACGGGCTATAAGGTGCATAGGTGAAGGGACCCAGTGGCTCCTTCGAGGTGAAGACCCCGTCGCCATAGTCATCTACTTCCGTGCCTGGGGCGGCATATTGCAGATAAAACGTGCCGTCGTGCTCGGTCATCCATGAACCTTCGATATAGGGTCTTTTCCCCTTCCCTTTCAGCGCCTCCCAGCCCCGGGTCGCCATGTCGCTGACGACGCAGTCTACGGGTTTTCCGATCGGTTGCAGGGTACGAACGTCGAGTTCAACGCCGGTTGTTGGATTTTTGTCGGAACAACCGCCATAAAGAAACAGGCGTCCATCCTTGGTCAAAAACAAATCGGGATCGTCGGGAATTTCGATATTCGCCACTTTAATCCAAGCATCCTTTGTCGGGTCATCGTTGGTCCAGATGCCCTGATGACCGGCAGTCCAAAGCATGCGACCATTCACAATTTCAACGGTGGGTGCGTATGTTTCAATGGGCAAGGAAGTCGAAGGTACGTAGGTCCAATGGAGGCAGTCGGGCGAGTGCCAATAGCCCCCGCTCTTGGAAGGAAAGAGCCAGTATTCATTTTTGTAGACCACCATCGTGGGGTCAGCCGCTTCGCGACGAACGGGGGGCTTGGGTTGGAACCTGTAGGGAAGATCGAGCGGATTACAAAAAGTGGGAGGACGACCGCCATCATTACCGGAGGCACTCATGCGGAAGGAAAGCAACAAGCCCAGTGCAATCAATGAAAGAGAATAACAATTAATGGGAAAAGAGGACAGGCGTGTTTTCGGTTTCATTTTTAATCGTTAAAGATGCCTGCCCCCTTTTCTTTATTGGCAATACAGGTGCTATGGTTGGCTTGTGGAGTTCATTTCACGGAAAGATCGGCCGGAGAGCGTTGGCCGGTAATCATATCCTTTGCTTCCGAAGTGAGCTTGAGATACCAATCGGAAGGATTCCCCTCATTGGTAACGAATCGCCCCCATGCATCGACGAGGGCTGAAGCAGGGATCTCTTGCCGGTCTATGGAAGGGCCTTGCCAGACGAAGCGCATCGTGCCGGGTTCAGTCCCGTGAAGGTAATCGATCCGGTAAATGACCATTTGCCCAGCCGTCATGGCCACGGAAGCGGTTTTAACGGCCGCTTCGCCAGGCTGGTCGCTCTTGAGGACTTGCTTGTCATCAATCCAAAGGGTCCACGTATCGCCAGGGGCGCCTTCTATTTCCAGAGTGTAGGTGCCATCGGCGGGCGGGACGATCTGCCCTTCCCATCGCATCAAATAGTGCTCCGCAGGAATTTTATTGATCGGCGGCATATCGGTAAAGGTCTGCTCCACCTGTGGCTTGTGGACGATTTCGGCGTGCTCCTGCTGTTCGGGATTAGCGAAAAATTTGACGACCGTCCCAGGCTCCTTGGGCGTGGGCGGCGGATCGTCACTCATCGGAATGATGGCCGTGCCTTCGTCATATTCATCGAACATGCCAACAAAGAGCCGATCCGCACCGGCTTGGGCTGCTTTGGAAAATAGGCCCTCGTAGTAGCGTCCTCCATCGCGGGGAGTGAACTGCTCGGTCGCGCCCGTTGGAAGATGCTTAAGATTCGCCCAGGAAAAACCGGGATTGACGTGAGGATAGTAGTCGAGCCCCATCGTTTTGAAATCGGTTATGTCTTGCGCGTAATTTTTCGACATCCACGCCAGGACACCGTCGTATTTCTTGAAATGCTCCTGCCAGGCCGGCTCCGACTTGCGCCAGTTCCCTGGGATTCCGCCGATAACGTAGTTACCGCCATAGGTGGGGTCGTTCTTGAAAAAGTCGACGACCGCATTCGCCGTTTCGGGGGTAAAGTGCCGGTCAGAAAAGGGCAAGCCCCAGATGAAAACCACCGGCTTTCCCCCTTCCCGCGCATAGCTGGGATCTTTTTTGATGCCGAAATCGTCCACCATCCACATCCAGTCCTTCTTCAACGTTTCGAGCACTTTCTCGTCCTTGGCGCCGCTGACATCGTATTCAACCGCCCAGATTCGTCCCTCCTGATTGGCTGCTGCCCGCACATTGCTGAGAACCCAATCCGGACGCCCGCTTGAGCTATACATATCTCCCAGAAAACGCTGCACGAAAGCGCCGTCGATTTTGTTTTCGCGCATCCAGGAAAAATGCGTCATTACGACTTCGGGCCATGCGGAAGAAAAGAGATAGCCCGGTTTGCCGCTCAGTGTTTTGACGTCCCCTGCCTTGTCCAAGGCCTCCTCGGGATACGCCGAAACATCCGGCCACATGTCCGTGGTGAAATGGCCCTGATTCATGTCGCCCCAATGGACCCACCCCTGGTCGTAGGGATCATTTGGCGTCCGAAACCACCCCTGATATCCCACCATGACCTTCCCCTTGAGTGTCTTGTTATCCATGCCAGGCGCGGTGGGGCCGTCGTAGGGGCGCTTCCACGCTTCTTGAAGGATATATTGGAAATGGGCATCCGTGAAGGGGGCGTCCTGAAGGGTCACTTTGGTGACGGCCAATGCGTTCCCCTGATTCCGGTCCAAGCTGATGCGGATATCGGGAATTACGGAATCGGGGAGATCGCTCAATCTCTGATAGGATGTGACCCATTTCCCCGAATCGGAAAGAACGACACGCGTAAATTTATCGGGCTTTTTGGTATTCCCGTCGCTTCCCGTGTAAGCCACCTTCAGCCGACCATAGCCCCGGTCAAGGTAAGTCACTTCCAAGTAAAGATTTCCAGAAGATGACGCGATGGCGTGACCTCCACTTTGGAACGTCAATACTTGATCTTCCGGAGAGGTTTCCCACACCTTCGTCTCCTGCCCGTTGACTTGGATGGGCACAGGATCCACTCCTGTCTCATTTTTGAATACGGACAGGTCGACGCTGTCCGCTAAGGCGGTCATCTCCCCGCAGGTACTCAAGAAAATCAGAAGACTGGCGAAGATGGTTCCTAGTTTGATAGAGTTCATACAGTCGCATTCCAATAAGGTAATACGTTTTATCATAATGTGCATAACTACCATCAATTGCAATCACATAAAGGCAGAGGCTCGGCCACTACCCGGTGACATCCTCAAGAGCGGGGAAAGGTTAGGACAAGCCCTAGTCTTTATGGAGCAGGCCCACTTTGCGGCCCCCCTGTGAGGGAGTCATGCGTCACCGCATCCCAGGCGATTTGCTGGAGCAACCGGTTGAGTTCGTCGTTCCACTTGGGATTGTTTGCGTGCGCCATGCAAGCGGGGATTGGCAAACCGACGGGACTGCGACGATAAACCACGGCAAAGTTGCAGTAAGAGACCAACGCTTCAAGTGGGGGCTGAGGATGCCCGATGGCGTCCTTAAAGAGATCCGATTGCTTGGCAAATGCGGGCACTTCTCCAGCGATAATCTTGGTTCGCAAGGCCAGTACCGCTTGTCCGGCAGGCACGACAAAAAGCACCTGTTTCCCCAGTTTAGCGTTCAAGGCAGCGACATAGTCATCCATTTCCTTAAAGTAAGGAGCATGCAGGGCCTTCAAGGAGTCGACCGTGGAGGCATCAAAATCCAGGACACTTTTACCGTTTGGGAGAGGCCATTGGAATATGTCCCCTGGAATCCAAAACTCCTGGATGGTGACGCGGATGTTGGGATTATGTTCATAGGCCAACCGGGTGAATTTCTCAATCCCGTCATCCGGATGGAGCATGCATGCGAGGGTGAGAACGTCCACCTTGCCGGCGATCAAGGCCGCTTTGGCCTCGTTTTTGTCGTCCGGCACATTCCAATGTTGGATGGCCTGAGAGCCTCCGATCTTCGAGACTCCAACGATCACATGCCCCTCGATGCCCGCCTTCTGGGCCATGTCCGCCAGAACGTAGGGAACAAACCATGCATGAAAACTGTTCCCACAGGTAAAGACCCGTAGACCCGTGGTAATCGGTGCCGTCTGCGCCGGGCTTCCCGTGTTTGTAGTGGCCGGAGTCGGTTGTGAATTGTCCTGGCTAAAGGCATTGAGGCCGGTAAGGACGAGAAGACAAACAAGTGATCGGATTTTCATTATTTCCTCTAGGTGTATTGGATATGTAAAAATGGCAGTTTTTGAAAACCCTTGCGATATCAGGGAGTAAACCCAGAACAAGCATCATCCGTAGTGATCTGAATCGCGCCGGTTCCTTTTTTGCCGTTGTTATCCTTGCTGATGGATATGGCCTTGTTCGTGGTTCCCTTCATTTCCAGTCTTGAATTCTTGAAGGAAGCCGATCCCATGGCATCAACAATCGAGATGGCTGATGCTCCCGGGTTGATGACGTCGATGTTTTCAAAGCTAACATGCATTTCGTACCCGGGCTTCTGATAGGTTTCGCTTTTTAGCATGATGCCGGAATAGGTGGGGTCGATGATCTTGATGTTTTTGAATTCGACTCCGTTGACAGGTTGCGTGTCTGCCATGACCCACAGCGCCCCGAACTGCTGCCCAGACCAGAAGGGTCCCCCACAACGTTCAAGGACCATGTTCTCAATATGGTTAGTTCCAGCAAACGACCGCGGAGAAAATGTGGATGAGATATCCACTCCGGCAGAGGTCAAGGTGTCCCGTGCCATGCAGTTTTTGATGGTATTGTCCTTGCCTCCATAAATGGCGAAGGCGTTGGCTCGCCATGGCAATTCAACGGTGCAGTGGTCGATCACGTTGTTAGCGCATCCCGGATAATCGATGTCAGCGGTGGGGCCATCGAACTCAGGCGCAGACCAGATGGCAATGCCATCGTCTCCCGAGCATCTCACGGTGGTGTTGACGACCGTACTGTTTTTAGTGCCATTGCACAGGTTTATTCCGTCAGCGCCGAGGTCGCGTATTCGGCAGCTATCAATCAGGAGGTGATTCGTGTGTCCCGAGGAACCTCCCACCCAGAAACCACACGTCATATGCTCAATCCAAATGCGACTGATGACGGTGCCATCACCGTAGGAATTGACGAAGGGCTTTCCGTTGCCCGTCCTGGTGCGCGTGGCGCCAAACATAGCGAAATCACTGAATTTGACCGATTGGCCGTTAAGATTGAAGGCAGGATTGCCCCAGTCCATATCGGCATTGTTGTCACTGTAGAGAATTGTGTACCACATGCCCGCGCCCGTAATTTCGAAGCCTTTGGGGAGGCCATTGAAGATCAGGACTTGGGCGTCCAATTTGTAGCGCCCCGGCGGCAGGAATATACCCTTCTTCTCCCGGTATCCCGGTGCCCAGGTAAATTTCTGGAGAAGCGCCGGGAATCTTGCAGAGAAATTATCGGGAGTGATGCCTTCCTTTGACGCGTCGACAAATCCGGGCGGGCACGACTTAGGCGGGGCAACATTTTCCAATTCCACGAAGTCAATTCCATAATAGGCAGCGGTATCGTTCGTGTCTTTTTTCAACATGATCCGGTCGCCGGGCTGGATGGTGAAATCAAACAATTGATGGGCCTCATCGTAAATATGCCGAGGAGAGCCGAGGCTGGGTTTATTTTTCGGATCGGCTTCCGGCCCATAAAGCCATGTGTGCTTCGAGGTTAATTCGATCGTGCCTTTTTTCACGTCGTTGACAAAAAAACTGAGAGTGGCGTCCAAGCCGGCACCATCGTCGCTATCCGGAATACAGTAACGCACGACCAAGCTGTTCGCCGGTACGGTAGCGATCCACTGGACGCTGTCGCCCTGGTTGTTGAGCTTAACTGCCCGGCGTCCGGAAGCCTCCCCGGCCAAATCTCCAACGGTGCGATTGGGGCCAACAACCTGCCCTCCAGACACGGTTCCATTCTCTGCCTCGTATCGAATATAGGGAACTTTAGCCCCAATGTCGTCCGAGACATTCGCGGCATCGGACACCGACATCAGAGAGAATAATGTCACTGCCCCAAGGATGTGGAAGGGTGGCCTGAACGCGAATCTGTTCAATATTTTGAGCGGGTAATCCGAACGCCAGGGGCTGCTTCTCCCGGGAGCGTTATTTCTCCAGAGCCATGATCATATTGGCAAGCAGGCGTCGTGCGATGGGATCGTTTGGCGCAGCCTCCAAGGCCATTTCACTGGCCAGAATCCGCCCCTGCCCGAGGTTAATTTCGACGATTGGCGAACCGCTGAGATCCTTGACGTCTTCTTCCTTTTTCAGGTAAGCGTGGATATCGCAGTGATCCGCCAGAGCCTTCACGTCGTCCCGGCTGCGATCGATACTATAGACTCCCCTGCATGCCACAGGAAGAGTATCCGTGCCCAATTCAAACCATGACATGTCCAGCGGCTCCAGGCCATTGAAGACGGGAGATTCGGCCTCGTGCATGGTGACGACTTCGCCTGATTGGGTAGCGCGATAGCCGGGGACCTGCGCGGGAAACATCAGCGGTAACTGCTTCCCGGCATTAAGAAGGAGAACCTTCCCACCCTGTTGCACGAACTGTTTTACACTGGCTGCGGCATGGGAATCAGCCAAGTTCGTCACTGCATCGCCCAGGATCAAGACTTCGGGCGCGCCAGCTTGAAGATTATCCAATGAAGCGACCTGCCCAACAGGCAAGCCTTGCAGGGTCTTGTCCGATTGATGGGCAGGGTCAAACACCGCGACCTTGTTGGCCGGTGCATCCAAGCCATCCACCGCCCAAGCCTGGGTCGCCACGGTGATATCGTAACTATTCTGCGAAACCATTTTTCCGTTGGCTTCGAGCTTGAGAACGAGTTGAGCATCGACGCGCGGCGACGGGAGTGAGTCAGGCATTTTGAAATCAACGTCAAGCCACTGGTTGGAATAGTAGGGCACAGAGGGAACAGGCATCGTGCCCTGCGAAAGTGACTTTCCTTCGCACTGAATTTCCCAGCTCAGGTTGGCCGACGGAAGATCGCTGTAATCATCAGCGTCATTGATGATGCAGACGCGGCGATGCGCAGTGGTCCCCGCATAAAAGTGACGACCATAAAGTTCCGCGCTGACCAAAACAGGTTGTAATGCCTTTTGCAGCGCATAGTAGGTTTCGAAAGGCTTGATCGTCTCGGCATTCCATACGTCCTGAAACCAACTGATGTATGCGAAATGGAGGATGCCCGCGCAGTCCTGTCGATCGGCACGGCGAAAAGTTTCCGCCAGTTCCTTCGTCATGAAAGCCTGCCGATTCAAGAACAGAGAGGGATCGCGATTCTCGTAGGCCTCATCGCCAACCAGGGCCTGTGGTGTGTGATGATTGAAAAGGTAGGCGCGAGTGGGATGCCCATCATCATTGCGCGGATAGCCGGTCGACATTTCCTGGCTGATCAATGGGCGATCCGGCCATGCGCGCGAACCAAATTCACCTTTGAAAAAGTGAAAGAAAGAAGGGTTGTACCAACCGAAATAAGCGTGGACGTCGTCGACATCTCCATCATCAAGTCCGTTGGGCTTGATGAAATTCTCATATTCAGTTCCCACCTCCTTGCGAGAATAGCTCGAGTCGGCCACAATGGGCCGCGTCGGATCGACCTGACGCATCGTCTTGATCATATCGTCGAGAATCGTCCATTTTTTCTTTAAGAGAACCGGGTCGCTCTTGTCGAAGTTTTCAAACTTCATCTCGTTATTCACCGTCCACAAGAGAACGGAAGGATGGTTGCGATACTCGTGAATCAACGAAGCGAATTCATCCTTCCAAACCTTGAGCAATTGCTCGTCCGGAGGCTCTCCTTTCAGCATGAGCCAAGGCCAGGTTCCTTCGTAGGAAACGCCCATGCCAAGCTCGTCCGCAGCTTTCAACCACGTCTCGGACATCGGCACCGTGTGGGAACGGGTCATGCGAACATTTCCCTCACGTGCCAACTGGATGAATTTCCGGGCCAAGTCGTCATCGTTCGGTCGCAGCGAACTTGGAAAGTGATCGGCACCACGCAGCCAATAGGGTTTCCCGTTCAAGAGGAAACGTCCCTTGTCCGTGACAAATGTCCTGAAACCGAATTCGGTGGATGTCCGATCCACGATGACGCCACCAGAACTAACCTGAATCTCCAAGCGATAAAGATTCGGGTCTTCAGGGGACCAAAGTAGGGGACTGATCTTGGGCGTGGAAACGGTCACGGTTTGGCTTCCACCCGAAGGAACGGGAACATCCCGACTTTGAGTAGAAGCATCGAGGACCGAACCATCCTTCGTGGATCGAATAACATAGTCGAGTTTAGCCTGTTGAGGTTTCGCATCGCTGTTGCGAAGCTCGACATCAAAATCGGCACCGTCGAGCTTTGGGCGGATGTAAACGTCGTTGACGGCCAATGGCGCTGTCACCACCAGCTTAACCGGCTGCCAAATACCGCTAGCGTCATCTTTCATCATTCCGTGGGGGAGAGAGTTCAGCATGGCTGAAGTAACCTCGACCGTCACAGCGACTCCCACGACCTTGTTATCATCATGTTTCTCTGGAACACCCACGACGTGCACGACAATGACGTTCTTCCCGGGTTGGATCGCTTGCGTGATATCGCACTTGAGCTCGCCAAACATCCCCGTATGAGCACCGACCTCTGTGCCGTTGACCCAGACCTGCGATATTTTCGCGATGGCGTCGAAATCTAGTTCAACATGACGACCCGAAATATCGGGGGGAAGATCGACGTAGTGGCGATACCATGCGCTCTTGGTGTGCTTCCAATCGAAGGTATAATTATTGAGCCTCTCTTGCTCGGCGTCATAGAACTTGTCACAAATGCCCTTGCTGGAAGAAACGCCGCCACCCAGGTTAAATCCGGTCTCGCCATAGAGCCAGGAGAGACACGGCGTCCAAAACGCTGGTACATCCATGACATGCCATTTGTTATCATCATAGTCGGACGATAGTGGTTGTGTCCCGCCGCTCAATTCCTGATCGGGCGAGAAGAGCCATTTCCCATCGAGCGGGATTTCCGTACGGTCCGGCCCAATCTTGTCGACCTTGAGCGGTTGATAGGCTGCTCGCTCCTGCGCCCGCTTCGCTTCGCGATCAAAACTGGGCGGTTGCCAGACCTGTGTGTTTGCGGAAACCGACGCCGACGCCTCCTTCACGGTCACATCGCGGAATTCGACCGGAAGCCACCCTCCGCCGAGTGAAACGCTTCCTTCCTTCCAAAGAGGAGCGTCGTCTACGACATTAATGCGCGGAATGGTTTCGTCGTTCACATAAATCTGAAACCGATTTCCCTGGGCCACGGCACGCAGTGTGTACCATGTGCCCGGCTGTGGCTTAAAATCGAGCGGAGCTACGCCGAGAAACTTGTCGCCACCATCCGGGGCATAGCGGGCAAGATAGACATCATTGTTGTCCCCTCCCCGCAGGCCGAAGATATAGCGACTGTCGCGATCCCGTCCACGAATACCTGCCCAAATCTGTACTTGGCTGCTTCCCTGCGGCGCTTGGGCACGGAAAGTGAAATCACAATCGCTCCACGATTCCTTGCTGATAATGAATCCGTCCTGGAATGTAACCGAGTCGGTGCTCATTTGAGGAGCAACGCGCCCTACCGAATCCCAGTGTCCCGGAAAAACAGAGGGCAACGTCACCTCCGCAGCCGACAAGAAAGTGGCAGAGCCTACGAGTCCAAGCAAAATAAAACGGAGGCTCATGAGAAAACTTAGAAAACGACGAAAGAGGCGTCAATGAAACGGCACGATTCTTGTCTTACGAAATGGAAAAGGCGCGGAAATAATCCGCTCCTATCCCGTTAGTTACTCCGTGATCTAACTGACACGCTTAGAGCGCGAGCGCTGGTAGCCGATCAGCAAGGCCAATCCACCGAGCATGAGGGCCCAGGTGCCCGGCTCCGGCACCCCAGTCACGATAGCGATGTCAATATTGCTTCCGCTCAGCACGAGAGTGGAACCGGCGTAGGTGCTGACCGCCGAGCCGTTAACGTCGAAGACCAAGTTCAGACCGGTGATGACGTTACCTGCGCCAAGAGTATAGCCCGAGCCACTGAAGGGAGCCG
>JABDHJ010000046.1:13791-15255 GCA_013285645.1 Verrucomicrobiota bacterium
TGCAAGTTAAAGGTCAGTGTGTTGGTGCCGGCACCGGTGAATATGACACTCGTGGTTCCTCCCAAATCCAGGGTATTGCTGTTCGAATTCGTCGTGTTCAGGTTGAACGAGAGATTCGCTCCGCTGAAGGTGGTCGAGGTCGAGGCCGCCATGTGGAGGATATTGGTCGTGTTGACATCCGCCGCCGTGGCCTGGCCGACTAACACATTACCGTTGATCGTATTGTTCGTGCTGTTGATCAAGCCGGTGCCGCTTAACGTTGCTCCGGAAGCAACGCTCAAATTGCCGCCGGTGAAAGCGGAGTTGAGGGCCAGAGTACCGACGCTGACGGTAAGCCCACCGGTCGTGTTCAACGCTTGATCCAACTGGACGGTACCGGCATTGCCAGTCGATCCAACGGTGACGGCCTTGTTATTCGTCGTCAAGGTACCGCTGAAATCAGCCGTGCCTCCCGTCGCAGCCACGAGAGTGACCGCCTTATGCAAGGTAATATTGCCCGTGTAGACCGCCGTACCGCTGGTATTGCTGCCGCCGATGGTCGCCGTACCGGCAGTGCCATTGACCGTAACAGCGTTGCCCAACGTGAAGGCCCCGTCGATGAGCAGACTTGCGGCAGTGCTAACGCCAGTGGCTCCGAGAGTCACCGACTGGTTGTAGCCGCCGAGTGCGCCCACCGTGCTGCTGGTGTCACTGACCCCGACAACCACTGTGCCTGTGTTGATCTTGGTGCCACCGCTGAAGCTGTTGCCCGCCGTGAAGATCGTCGTTCCCGTACCGGTCTGGCTTATCACCGACCCGGTACCGCTGATAGCATTGCTTTCCGTCAAGGTGTCGCCTTGCTTGTAAACCAGCGAGCCGCTATCGACGACACCACCACTGCCCAAGCTGCCATTGGTTGAGGCACCGTTGCCAACCTGAAGAGTTGCCCCCAAACCGATGATCGTGCCGCCGCTATAGGTATTGGTGCCGGTCAGGATCAAAGTGCCGGTTCCGCTCGTGACCAAGCCGCCAGTACCAGTGCCGATATTGCTGTCGATCTCGGTGTTGCCCGCGCCTACAACGGTCAGGGTATCCCCTGAACCGGTGATGGTGCCGGTGCCGTTCAGATCAAAAAGGATGCCAGCCGTATCCGTCGAAATCGTCGTATTCCCGCCCAAGACAAGCAATCCTGCATACGAGCCGTTATCCTCGGCTCCTGTGTATTCAAGAGCGCCCGTGGTATGCGCCGCACCCGTACCCGTGAGGGTGATGGTCAGGCCTCCACCAACAACTGAATCGCCAACCTGAGCTGTCGCTCCGGAGGCAATGGTAATGGCGCTATTCGTGGCAAAAGCCGTGCCATTTTCATAATTGATGATACCGGAGTTGATCAACGTGGCGCCCGTGAAGGTGTTCGCACCAGAAAGAGCCAGGGTACCCGTACCCGTCTTGATCAATTGCCCGCCCGTGCCGCCACCGATACCG
>JABDHJ010000047.1 GCA_013285645.1 Verrucomicrobiota bacterium
ACGCGGCACGTGCAGGTGAGTTTTTCCACGCTAAAAGATGTTCCGTCGTGTCGAAGCGCAGAAGCGTTGTCCAGTGTCCGCCGGGGCCGGAGGTTGGTGGTTGAAGGTACATCCCGCAGTAGCCGGGATATTTTGCTTGAGCCGCCTGCATCCTAACGGCCCAGGCGCGATACGCTTCCGACTGGCCGGGCTTGACCTTCGAGAGGATGACTTCCGTGATGGTGGATTCGGAATCCTTCGGGGCGCTCATCGCAGCGTCAGGTGGTTTTTGCGGTCTTTTTTGGAGGCGTCGCCTGAATGACCCAATCTTTATTGCGCGACTCGAGCGTTTTCACCGCCCATTGATCGGGAAGCAAGACGGCGAAAGAACCGAATTCATCAATGGCCAGTCGTGAACCGCTGGGGACATCGGGCTTTATTGCTTTTCCGTCTACCATCGCGTCGCCGGGTGGAGTCATCCAACGAGCGATCTTCCAATCGCTTAACTCCACGCGGCATTCTGCTCCGTATTCGGATTCGAGGCGGTATTTCAGGACTTCAAATTGCAAGGGGCCGACCGCGCCCAGCAAGGGGACGTATTGATGCGAGCCGGGGAGTTCGAAGGGTTGTGCGAGGCCTTCCTTGAGCAACTGTTCCAGGCCTTCGCGGAAGCGCTTGAACTTGGCGGAGCTGGAGTTGTGCAGGAAGGCGAAGCATTCCGGCGCGAAACGGGGGATTTCATCGAAGTGGATATCGGGTCGCTCGGCGAGGGTATCTCCCATGAGGAAATCGTGATTTCCGACGATGCCGACCACGTCGCCCGCGAAGGCGGTGTCGATTGTCTCGCGTTCCTTGGCGAAAAGCCGTTGTGAATTCGACAGGCGTATCCGCTTACCATTGCGCGTATTGATCACCACCATGTCGCGTTCAAACGTGCCGGAGACGATACGGATGAATGCGACCCGGTCCCGATGCTTGGGATTCATGTTGGCTTGAATTTTGAACACGAAACCGGAGAAAGCTTTCTCGGTCGGCTGGACAATTCCCTCTGCAAACTTTCGCGGAGCGGGAGGAGGCGAGAGTTCCAGAAAACGATCAAGGAGAAGTTGGACGCCGAAGTTATTCGCGGCGCTGCCGAAAAATACGGGCGTCAGCTTTCCTGCCTGCACGGCGGCGAGGTCGAAGGTTGAGCCTGCGCCTTCCAAGAGGGACAACTCCTCGCAGACGCGGCGATAGACGCCCGGATCCATTGTCTCGCGGACAAGTTCGTCTTCGATGTCCCGCACGGCGACGGGGGCGCGGTAGGCGCCGAGGGCGGTGCGCTCGAACAAATGGACTTGCTTGGTTTCGCGATCAAAAACTCCGCGGAATTCCGGGCCATCACCCATCGGCCAGTTCAACGGCATCGACTGGATGCCGAGGACAGATTCAAGCTCGTCAAGCAGTTCCAAGGGAGGCCGTGACGGGCGGTCCATCTTGTTCATGAAGGTGAAAATCGGTACGCCGCGCAAACGGCAGACTTCAAAAAGTTTTCGCGTCTGCGTTTCAATGCCCTTGCCCGCATCGATCACCATCACGGCGGCATCGACTGCGGTCAGCACGCGATAGGTGTCTTCCGAGAAATCCTTGTGGCCCGGTGTATCGAGAAGATTGATCACACAGCCGCCGTATTCGAATTGCAACACCGTCGAAGAAACGGAGATTCCGCGCTGCTTCTCCATCTCCATCCAATCGCTGGTCGTCGCTCGTTGATTTTTGCGCGTGGTGACGCTCCCTGCCAGATTGACCGCGCCACCGTAGAGCAAAAGCTTCTCGGTCAATGTGGTCTTGCCCGCATCCGGATGGGAAATAATCGCGAAGGTGCGGCGCTTCGAGACTTCGCGGAGCAAAGACGAATCCAGAATCGGTTCAGATGTTACGGCATCGGTTGCGGACATGAGCTTGAAAGCATAGACTTTACCGGCGCCGTTGCACGTTTCAAAATCACGCTTTGTTCCGATGAATGGAGGCGACGGATCGTACCGTGCGCAGAAAGTTCGCGAGAATCGGCGAGGCATTGTCCTTGCGCCAGGCGAGGAGAGTCTTGATGGGAGGCACATCCGCAGGCAAATCGCGAAAGGCGAGGTTGGACGAGGCAAATTCGCGCGCCGATTCCGCGATGGGAGTAACACCGTAGCCGGTGGAGACGAACCAGAGGTTGCTGTGGATATCCTGCGAATAGGGGCCCATGGAAAACTTCACCTTGTGCTGGCGGCAAAGCGCAAAAAAGGATTCGTAGTAGTAATTGGCGATGCTGGGATGTACCGAAAGCACGGTCTTGCCGTCGAGGTCTCGCCACGTCAACCGCTTCTTTTTGGCGAGAGGATCACTTGATGCCATGGCGAGCACCATCTTCTCTTCGCCGATCACTTCCATTTCGAGTTCCGGCACGTTCACCGGAGGACGAACGAACCCCACATCAAGTTGGCGATTTTTCAGCCCAGTGATTTGCGCGCCAGTGGGCAATTGGGCCAGGTCCGGTTTTACGCCCGGATGACTTTGGCGGAACGCGTTGATAATGGTCGCCAGTCGCGCGTTGGCTGCGGTGAGCACGTAACCGATGTGGATCGTGCCGGTCTCGCCCTTCTGCGCGCCGCGCGCGTGGAGCTCCACCATTTGTGCGTCGGCCAGCAGGGGACGGGCGTCCGCGAGCAGGGTTTTGCCGGCTTCCGTGAGACGGACAATTCGTCGCGTCCGCTCCAAAAGTTGCACTCCCAACTCGTTTTCCAGCGCCTTGACCTGGTTGCTCAGCGCTGGCTGGGCGATGTGCAGCCTCTGGGCAGCCCGGCTGAAATTCAATTCCTCGGCCACGGCGACGAAGTAACGAAGATGTCTCAATTCCATCCCTCCATTATAATCAAAAGTTATAAGTGAAGGACAGCTCTTGTATCGGACAAATAACAGGGCAAGGCGATGTTGTGGACATGAATCTAAGACGCAAATTCCTCCAGACGCTCGATCTTCGTGTGAATCAGTATCGGGCAGGACAAAGATCGACCAGTTCCTATCGCCTGGGCCGGCTGCATTCCATCGAATCGCTGGCTTCGGATCATTCCGATTTCAAGACTTTTCCTTCGACAGAAAAAACAACAGAGAATGCTTCATTCTAAGGGAATTTTTGGCTTCCTCACATCCTCTCATCTATTATGAAAACACAGCGTAAGGCAAAAAACTCTTCGCATCCCATCAAAGCCAAGGTGCTGACCTTGGGTGAACTGATCGCCGCGACCTATAAGGCCGTTGGCGAGAAGGGAGCGCCTAAAATTCTGAAATTGGCGATTGAATCCCAACTTGTCCGCTATTCGCCGAGGCCTTCATTTTTCTGAGGTCTCGGGTAGCCGGGACAACTTGAGACCTCTGCGAAAATCCTCCTCCAAGCAATCTGTCATGTTGAGCTTGTCGCACACACCTGCGGCAAGATCGGTTTTGTAGATCGAAGAAGAAAGGCAGACCGAACTGATCCTTCGACAAGCTCAGGATGACTAATGATAAAGGTGAGAGTTTCTCAGAGGTCTCAAGTTGTTCGGGCTACCTGATTGTGGAATCGAGCGTCACGGCATTTTCCCAAAAGCTCTAGCTCCGTTTGTCGGAAGGAGCGGGATGGCCGTTGGTGGTCGCTTCCGCGTTATGATCTACGGTTCGCTCACGAGTAGGACCCGGGGTATCGTCATATTTCTTCCGGGGTTTTACCCGGAACAAGCGGAGCATGGTCACGAAGAAGAGAGGCACGAAGAAGATGGCGAGGAAGGTCGCCGCCAACATGCCGCCGATGACGCCGGTGCCGATGGCATTTTGGCCGCCGGAGCCCGCGCCGTTGGCGATGGCGAGCGGCAGAACACCGAGGACGAAGGCCAGCGAAGTCATGAGAATGGGGCGGAGTCGTTGATGCGCGGCGCGGACGGTCGCTTCAACCAAATTCATGCCCTGCTCGAAATTCTCCTTCGCGAATTCGACAATCAAAATCGCATTCTTCGCGGAGAGTCCGATGGTGGTGAGAAGACCGACTTGGAAGAAGACATCATTGTTCAAGCCACGCAACAGGGTGGCGAGAATCGCGCCGAAGACGCCGAGCGGCACCACCAGCATGACGGCAAACGGAATCGACCAACTTTCATAGAGCGCGGCCAGGCAAAGGAAAACGACCACGAGGGAGATGGCGTAAAGAGAGCCGACCTGGGAGCCCGCCTTCTGTTCCTCATAGGAGAGGGCGGTCCACTCATAGGAGATCCCCTTGGGAAGCTGCGCCGCTAATTTCTCCATCGCGGCCATGGCCGCCCCGGTGCTTTGGCCCGGCGAGGGCATGCCCAAAATTTCCACCGAAGGCACGCCATTGTAGCGTTCCAACTTGGGCGAACCGTAGGCCCACGAACCGGTGGCGAAGGCGGAGAAGGGGACCATCTGGCCGAGGTTGTTGCGCACGTACCACTTGTTGAAATCCTGCGGCAACATGCGGGACGATTCGTCGCCCTGAACGAAGACGCGCTTGATGCGGCCCCGGTCGATGAAGTCGTTGACAAAGCCCGATCCCCAAGCGTCGGCGAGTGTGTTGTTGATGTCCTCCATGGTCAGGCCGAAGGCGCTCGCCTTCTCGCGGTCGAAGGTGAAGCGGTACTGAGGCTCGTCGTTCAGGCCGTTGGGGCGCACTGCCATGAGGGTCGGCTCTTTCGTGGTCATGCCCAGCAGTTGATTGCGGGCATCCATCAGCTTGTTGTGGCCCACGCCGCCGCGATCGAGAAGTTCGAAGTCGAAGCCGGTGGCGTTACCCAACTCAAGGACAGCTGGTGGCGCAAAGGCGAAGGCCATCGCGTCCTTAATGGTCGAGAAGTAGCCCATGGCGCGACCGGCGATCGCCTGGACGCGATTCTGCGCGCCGGGCCGTTGAGACCAATCCTTGAGATGGATGAAGGCGAGCCCGGAGCTCTGGCCACGACCACCAAAGCTGAATCCGGTGACGGTGAAGATGCCATCGACGTTGGCCTTTTCCTTGGTCTCGAAATAGTCGCGGATCTGGTCGAGCACCTTTCCGGTGCGGTCCACGGTTGCTCCGACCGGTGTGTTCACCTGGACAAACATGATGCCCTGGTCCTCGTCAGGGATGAACGAACTGGGCACGCGTACATAGAGGAAGGCCATGGCCGCCAGCAAAACGACGTAGATCAGAAGATAAACGAAACCGCGGCGCACGATATGTTTCACGCCGCTCTCGTAGCCACGGTTGGCGCGATTGAAGGTGCGGTTGAAGAGACCGAAAAAGCCGCGCTTTTTTTCGGTATGTCCTTTTTCAACAGGGGTGAGAATCGTTGCGCAAAGCGCCGGGGTAAAGATCAGCGCGGTGAGCACCGAGAGGATCATGGCCGAGACGATGGTGATGGAGAACTGCCGGTAAATCACGCCGGTGGAACCGCTGAAGAAAGCCATGGGCAGGAACACGGCGGCGAGCACGAGCGCAATACCGCAGAGCGCGCCGGTGATCTGCTCCATCGATTTACGGGTCGCGTCGCGTGGCGAGAGGCCTTCCTCGGCCATGACCCGTTCGACGTTTTCGATCACGACGATGGCGTCATCGACCAGAAGTCCGATGGCCAGGACCATGGCGAACATCGTCAGCACGTTGATCGAATACCCCGCCAGCGAAAGCACGGCGAAGGTGCCGAGCAGAACGACAGGAACGGCGATGGTCGGAATCAAGGTCGCCCGCAGATTTTGCAAGAAGAGATACATGACCAGGAAAACCAGAAAGATGGCGATGAAGAGCGTCTTGACCACTTCCTCGATGGAAATCTTGATGAACGGCGTCGTGTCGTAAGGATAATCGACGCGGAGGCCGGGAGGGAAAAGCGGCTTGAGCTTGTCCATCGTCGCATGCACGTTCTCCGCCGTTTCCAAGGCGTTGGCGCCGCTGGCCAATTTGACGGCCAGGCCCGAGGCGGGATTGCCGTTGTACTTGGCATCGATCGAATAGCTCTCTCCACCCAGTTCAACCCGGGCCACATCGCGCAGGCGCACCTGCGATCCGTCGGTATTCACTTTCAGGAGAATTGCTGCGAACTCTTCCGGCTTTTGCAAGTACGAGGGGCCGACGACAGTGGCGTTCAGTTCCTGCCCCTTGGGATTGGGAAGTCCGCCGAGTTCTCCGGAAGCGACCTGGATGTTCTGCGCCGCAATGGCGTTGCTGACATCCACCGGCGTGAGCGAGTAGTTGTTGAGCTTGGCCGGATCCATCCAGATGCGCATCGCATATTGGGAGCCGAAAAGCTGGAAGTCGCCGACACCGGGCGTGCGGCTGATCGGGTCCTGCACGGTCGAGGCGATAAAGTCGGCGATGTCCCGGGCGTTCATGCTTCCATCGGTCGAAGAAAAACCGAGGACAAGAAGGAAGTTCTTGGTCGCCTTGGCGACGCGCAAGCCCTGTTGCTGTACTTCGGGGGGAAGGAGCGGCGTCGCGAGTTGAAGCTTGTTCTGCACCTGTACCTGAGCGATGTCGGGATTGGTTCCCTGCAGGAAATTGAGCGTGATGGTCATGGTCCCGTCCTTGTCGCTCTCGGACGAAAAATAGAGCAGATTGTCGATGCCGCTGAGCTGTTGCTCAATGACCTGGACGACGGTGCTTTGCACCGTTTCCGCCGACGCGCCGGGATAGGTGACTGAGATCGCCACGGCGGGCGGAGCGATCGGGGGATATTGCGCGACGGGCAGGTTCTTGATCGCGAGGGAGCCGGCCAGGATCAGGATGAGGGCCAGCACCCAGGCGAAGATGGGACGATCGATGAAGAAATTAGACATCAGTGGACGACTTCTCGTTATTGTTGCTGTGCGGTCGGCGCCGCAGTGGGGGCGACTTCCGTCGGTACGACCGTGGCGCCGGGCTGCGCTTTTTGGAGGCCATCGACGATGACGCGGTCACCCACTTTAAGGCCGTCACTCACCAGCCACTTGTCACCAAGGGCGCGTTCGGTCTTGATCACGCGCAACTCGACCTTGTTGTCTGCGGTGACAACCAGTGAGGTGGCGTCACCCTTGGCGTTGTGGGTGACGCCCTGCTGGGGAACAAGAATCGCGTTTTCGCTCACGCCTTCCTCGATGCGGGCAGTGACAAACATACCGGGCAGGAGCATCTTCTTCGGGTTTGGGAAGACGGCGCGCAGGATGACAGAACCTGTGCTCGGATCGACCGTGGTTTCTGCGAACTGCAACTGGCCGATTGTTTCGTATGAGCTGCCATCTTCCAGGGTCAGGGTAACGGGGGCCTGATTGTTTCCGCTGCTCTTGATCTGGCCGCTGGCAAGTTCACGGCGCAAGCGGAGGAGGAGCGCGGTCGACTGGGGAATATCGACATAAATCGGATCGAGTTGCTGCACGATAACCAGCGGAGTCGTTTGATTGGTGGTAACCAGCGCGCCTTCCGTGATCGAACGCCCGGTCGTCCCGTTGATTGGGGAGAGGACCTTGGTGTAAATCAGATTGATGTGCGCAGTTTCCACGGAAGCCTGCCCCGACTCAATGTCGGCCTGGGCCTGTAACTCGGCGGCGGCGGCGTTGTCATAATCCTGTTTGCTGATCGCATTGCTGGAGCCCAGCGCTTTGTAACGATCCGCCAGGGCCTTGGCCGAGGCCAGTTCAGCATTGGCATGAGCCAACTGCGCTTGGGCGCTGTCATAAGCAGCCTGATAGGGCGCGGGATCGATTTGATAAAGTTGTTGCCCGGCCTGGACATCGTTTCCCTCGACGAACATCCGTTTCTGAATCACGCCGTTCACTTGCGGACGCACATCAGCAATCCGGTAGGGCGAGGTGCGACCAGGCAAATCGGCCGTGAGCGTAACCGGTTGCTGGACCAGGGTGACCACGCTGACTTGGGCGGGAGGTTGTGGTGGTGGACCTCCGGCGGGGTGTGCCCCTTGCTGGCAACCGGTGGTGGCCAAGACAACGATGGCAACGGAACAACGGAAAAGAGTTTGAGCGTTCATGAAAACTTATCGGAAAGGAAAGGAGTTATGGAAGAGCTTGTTTCAACAATTGTATTGGCGAGCGGTTGCGGTTTTCTGGGTCGTCCGGATCGAGTTCCTTGAACTGGATCGGATTGATGATCCAGGTGAAGCAATCGAGAAACATCGGTGATTGCAGTCGCTCGAAAAACCAGCCCAACTCGTGTAAAATTATGCGCTTTTTAGAGGTAATCAAGTGTAATCATGGTCACCGGGGGGGCATCTTCCACTCATGTCGCGCTGGCTCCCGGGCGGGCAACCGGCTAGGGTTTCGAGGCAATGAACATCGGACTGATGACTCCTTATTGGCCGACGACGGATCCTGACTCGGGCGTCGGAAATAGTTATCATCAATTAGCCAATGCCCTGGCGGCGAGGGGGCATCAGGTGACCGTTTTTCACATCAATAAGAACAAGCCTTTTTGGCAGCGGGGATATCGTGGCCGGGAAAGCGGATTTGATGTGGTGGAAATCCCGTGCCGGGTGTTTCCGAGGAAGTCGTGGCGAGGAAGGCTGATGGCTTCGCACGTCGCAGCGTTGATCCACTTTTATTTTAAAAAGGGGAAGGATTTGAAAAATATCGAGGTGATGGAGGCTCCGTCGCAGGACGGCTTTGCGTTGCTTTATCGCCGGGTTATCTCGGGGGAACAGCTGCCGATTTTAATTCGAGTCAGCACGACAGGAACACAAATGGAGGACCGCCAACTCAAGAAAAAATATCTCTATAACAGCTGGCTCGAAAGCTTGCTGATTCGATCGGCGCGTCATGTCTGTACGCATACGGAGGCACATCGGGAGGAGATTTGCACGGACTTGGGATTGAAGCCCGCGCGGATGGCCGTCATTCCCCATGGGATGAGCCTGCCGGATCTTTCCGCATCATCGGTTGGACGGGAAAGATTCGTGCTCACGGTAGGTCGATTTGAGCCGCGAAAAGGCACAGACACTCTTCTCAAGGCGATTCCGCTGGTGATGGCGCAGATGCCCGATTGCCGATTCGTATTCGCAGGCGGCGGCGGCATGGCCGAACTTTGGAGGAGAAAGTTTTTGGAAGAACATGGACGACTGGCGGATTGCGTCCGCTTCCTGGGGCGCGTTCCTGTGGACGAACTTGAGACACTTTACCAGGCGTGCGATTTCCTCGTCTCGCCCGCGCTATATGAATCGTTCGGCATGACTTATCTTGAAGCAATGCGTCATGGCAAGCCGGTGATCGGCTGCCTGAAAAGCGGAGGCGCGGAAGAAGTCATCGGTGATGGCGGCCTGCTGGTTCGACAGGGGGACGCGACGCACCTCGCCGAAGCGATCATCCGATTGTGGGCCGACCGCGGACTTCATGGAGAGCTTTCGAGTCGGGCCCGATTGCGCGCGGAATATTATTCGCTGGAACTCAAAGCCGAGCGTACAGAACGGCACTTCGCGAAAATGATCGCGGGCGAGATATAGGGCAATTTAAGTATGGCGCATATGGAGTAGGTGGCCCGGACAACTTGTTGTCCGGGCCACCCGAATGAAGACATTGTTTTCGGGTAGCTGTATGCATGCACTTTGCGTGTAAAATCGCGGGCATCATGCGATTCGCGCTTGATCAAGCACGAATCGCAATCGGATGGAATCGCCATGTGCCTCCATAAGAACGGATTGCGGTTAGTGTCGATGCGTTGGCACGCCCGCTGCCTGATCAGTTACCATATGAAGATATTCCTCCTCTCTCTCCTCGCTGCCGGCAGTCTCGTTGCTCTCGCTGGTTGTTCCAGTGACAACGACCAGCAGACCACGACATCCACTTATCAATCGGCCACCGTCGATAGCAAGGACATGCATCCCCGCCACCAGCAGGGCCAATAAATCCAGCACGCCTTCTGGCGTCTAGATTAAGGAATATATGCCGCAGACCATCGACAAAATCCGCCAGGATGTGATGAGCCTGATCGCTGGTGCTGCGGCAGGGCCTTGGTCGGAGGCAGCGCGGGTGTGGCAGTGGGAAAGGCTTCGGAACATCGCAAATAACCCAAGGTATAAAAATGAAAACTCTAACACTCCTCGTTTGCTCAATTCTCTTCTCACTTACTCTTACGCAAAGTCAGGCGCAGACGGCCACTGGAACGGTGACCAGTTCGGCCAGTCAAGCTGTCGATGTCGCCAAAGCTAGCGTCGATGCCAGCCTTCAGGGTCGCATCGTCTCCGTTTACGGCGTGGGAACGCCAGCCGCCATTCAAACGTGGTGGGTGATTTTCTATGATCCTTCCGTGCCATCCCACGGTCGTGCGGTGAAAGTGGACAACGGTCAGGTCACGCGTACCTATGAGGCCAAGGGCGGCGTGGTCTATACCGATGCGCTCACCTTCGCCCCAACGCAAGTGACCGACGAGAGCACCGCATTGCAGGCCGCGCAGGACTACGCCGCCAAGCATGCTTTGGCTTACGATCAGGTTCGCGCCCTGTTGCGCCTCACGGAAAAGAACCAGAATTTCCGTTGGCGGATACAGTTACTGAACGGGACTACGAACAAGGGTTTCGTTTTTGTTAATGCCAATGACGGCACGTTTGCGATGTACTCGCCTCCGGGATCGATCTCGACCAAAAGCAAAAGCGCGACCGGCGGCGGCGGAGTCGTGGGGGATGCCCGCAAGGTTGGCAATGACGTAAAGAACACCTTCCTTGGCATCGGCGGAGATTTGCAGGAATTCTTTACGGGTGAGCGGACAGTGGATCAGTAAGACATCCTAGCGGAAATTTAAAAATCGAAGCCAATCGCGAAATGCGGTGGATCGGACGCTTTCAATTGCACATTGCAATAGAGTGAGCTTTGGAAGCGTGCGTAACTAGCTTCATTCGAGGTCGTTAAGTTTAAGAATCCATCTGGCACAGCATGTGCAAACTTGCCGCCTAACCTTGCCCTCTCCAACGATCTCAGCCTCTATTTGAACGAAGTCAGCCACTGTCTACCTGACGATCGGCAACGATTATTTCATGGAAAAAAGCATTAACATTCTTCTGGTCGACGATAACGACGACGACGCGTTTTTTGTCGAGCGAGCCTTCAAATCGGCGGGAATTCCCGTTCATATCAGTCGATGCATCGACGGTGAGGAGGCGATCAACTATCTGGATGGCAAACCTCCTTTTACCAAGGTGTCTTTCCATCCCCGTCCCGACTTTGTGCTGCTGGATTTGAAACTCCCGGTGAAGGACGGACTGGACGTTCTGGCCTGGATTCGTAGTAACGAAGCATATAGTAATTTGATCGTGGCCGTGCTGACATCGTCCGCCAACAAACGAGACATCGAACGGGCCTACAAGCTGAATGCCAACGCTTATCTGATTAAGCCGGGCACCCTCGAAGGCATGGTGGAGATGGCCCGTGCCATCAATTTTTGCTGGCTTCAAACGTGTTTGAGACTGCGTACATGAATCTCTCCATCGGTAAAAAAATCGGCATCGGCTTTGCCTTTGCGGTTTTGATGATGCTGGCGATTGCCATGGCAGCGAGCCTGAATCTGCGCGAACTCAATGATGCTTCGGGGTTGGTTACCCACACGGTTGAGGTTCAGCAAAAGGTCGATAACCTCCTTGCCGGGTTGATCGAGGCGGAGAGCGCGGTTCGAGGATACCAATTAGTTCCAGATGCCGCATTCAAGGATGCCTTTCGAGTCGCGTATCGCCGGGTCAATCAGGATTTAGAAGCGATTCGCAAGTTAACGCAGGACAATCCCAATCAAAAGCAGCGTCTCGATAAACTGGAGCCACTCTTGGGGCAGCGTTTCCAGTCCCTTCAGAAACTCATGGATCTGAGGGATACCAATATGAGCGTGGAAGATCCCCAGCGTGTCGCGCTCGTCCGCAGCGGCCAGCAGGCCATGGAGGATGTCCGCCAAATCCTTGTCGACATGTTTGCCGAGGAACAGGGCCTTTTGAAAGAGCGTCAGGATAAGGCAGCACGCATGGAGCAAGTCACGTCAGCCACGATTATCTATGGCACACTCCTCGCATTTCTTTTGGTGGGAGGAGTCGGCCTCTTGGTTACGCGGAGCATCACGAATCCCTTGCGGGTTCTAGGCGAAGGTGCCTCAAAGATCGGGGCAGGAAACTATGCCCATCGAGTTGACGTTCAATCGCAGGATGAAGTGGGGCGGCTTGGCGGTCTCTTCAATAAGATGGCTGGCCAGATCGAGCAGCGACAATTGGCCCAGGCAGAGCAGGACTGGCTGAAAAGCAGCCTGGCAAAATTCGCCATACTTTTTCAGGGTCAGAGAAATACCGCCATCGTTTGCCAGGGTATTTTAACGGAATTGGCCACCATTTTGGAGGCACGGCACTCGGTGATTTATATTCCCGGTCAGCAGGAGGACAAGCCCGTCCTAACCCTGGAGGGAAGCTATGCCGCGAATAATCCCGTCAAGATTCTTCAGCCGGGCGAAGGCCTCGTGGGCCAGTGCCTTCTCCAGAAGGAGCGCATTATCGTCCGGGAAATTCCGGACAACTATCTTAAGATCAATTCCGTCCTGGGCGAGGCCAAGCCGAAGAACGTAGTCATTCAACCGGCCCTCTTTTACGGCGATGTCAAAGCCGTGCTGGAGTTGGCGAGCCTGCGCGAATTCACGCCCATTCAACTCATGTTTCTCGACCTGCTTTCGGAAAGCATCGGCATCGTGCTCAATACCATTGAGGGGGCGATGCGGACGCAGGCGTTGCTTGAGCAGGCCCAGGTTCTTTCCGAAAATCTTCAAATCCAGCAAGAGGCACTTAGTGAGAAGAACACCGAACTGGAAGACCAGACCGAACGACTGCGCCATTCCGAAGTGCAATTGCAGGAGCAGCAGGAGGAACTGAAGCAAACCAATGAGGAGCTGGAGCAAACCAACGAAGAGTTGCAACAGACCAACGAGGAGATGGAGGAGAAGGTCAACCTCCTGGCCGAGCAAAAGCGGATCGTGGAGCGCGCCAATCGCGAAATCGAAGGGGCCCGCAGGGAGCTGGAAGAAAAGGCCCATCAGGTGATGCAGGCGTCCAAATACAAATCGGATTTCCTGGCCAACATGTCCCATGAGCTGCGCACGCCGCTGAACAGCCTGCTGATTCTTTCCAAGATTCTGGCCGACAACGGGGAGACCAATCTTAGCGACCGGCAGGTGCAGTACGCGCAGACCATCTATTCCTCGGGCAACGACTTGCTGGAGTTGATCAACGAAATTCTCGATCTCTCCAAGATTGAATCGGGCTCGGTCGAGCTTGAGTTGGCCGAGGTGCCGATTTCCAGGGTCGGCCAATTTGTGGAGAAAACTTTCCGGCACCTCGCCGAGCAAAAAAAGCTCGAGTTCAAGATCGAGTTGGATGCAGCGCTACCATCGGATATCCACACCGATGCCCGAAGGGTCGAACAGGTCCTCAAAAATCTTTTGTCAAACGCCTTTAAATTTACGGAGAAGGGTTCGATCGTATTGCGGATAAGTCCCGCGCGCGAGGGGTGGGGCAAGGAATCGAACCTCCTGCAAAAAGCCGATGCGGTTTTCGCCTTCGCCGTTTCCGATACGGGCATTGGTATTCCGCTCGACAAGCAGCAGTTGATTTTCGAGGCCTTCCAACAGGCCGATGCCGGGACGGCGCGCAAGTACGGCGGCACCGGCCTGGGTCTTTCCATCAGCCGGGAGCTTGCCGTATTGCTTGGGGGTGATCTCCAGGTGCAAAGCAAGCCGGGTGAGGGGAGCACCTTTACTCTTTACCTGCCCCGGACGCTTCCGGTCGGCCATCAGGCCGATTTGGCGGAGCAGCGTCTACAGAGACAATCGGTGGCCGCGCCGCGTCCTGCGCTGGTTCCGCAGGATGAAATCTCCGGGCAGGAGGTCGCCCTCGTGGATGACGAAAGCATCAGCGACGATCGCCGCGATCTTGCGCCCGGCGATAACGTTCTCCTCATCATCGAGGACGATCTCAATTTCGCAAATATCATGAGGGATTTCGCGCGGGAGAAAAAATTCAAGGTGCTGCTGGCCAAAAGTGCAGCCCAGGGTATCGCCCTCGCGACCCGGCTTAATCCCTCAGCTATCACGCTGGATCTACATCTTCCTGACAACGACGGCTGGATGGTGCTCGATCATCTCAAGCACAATCCCAAGACACGCCATATTCCGATTCACATCATTTCCGTCGATGATGAACGCGAACGAAGCCTGAGGCTCGGCGCCGTTTCCTATTTCCAGAAGCCCATGACCAAGGAGGTCCTGGAAGACGCATTGAACCAGACCATCGAATTCATCAACCGACCTCTCAAAAATCTTCTCATTATCGAGGACGACGTGGTACAGCGCGAGAGTCTCGTTGCCCTGGTCGGTAATGGCGATGTCCACTCCACGGCGGTCGGTACTGCTGCCGATGCTTTTGCGGAGATGAAAAAGACGAAGTTCGATTGCATCGTGCTCGACCTCGGTTTGCCGGACCAAAACGGATTCGAGTTGATCCGGGAGATTCACCGCAAATACGGTCACCACGCGCCACCGATTATCGTCTACACGGGCAAAGAGTTGACCCGCCAGGAGGAAACTGAATTGAGGATGATTTCCGAATCGATCGTGATCAAGAATGTGCGTTCACCCGAGCGACTCCTCGATGAGACCGCGCTCTTCCTGCACCGCGTCCAGGCGAAGCTTCCCGATTCGAAGCGCCGGATGATCGAGCAGGTCCAGAAGAAAGAGTCCATTCTCTCCGGTCGCAAGATTCTCGTTGTGGACGATGACGTGCGCAACATTTTCGCCATCACGTCCGCGCTGGAGGCCTCGCAAATGCGGGTGAGTTATGCGGAAAGCGGGCAAGAAGCTATTGATTTGCTGGAAGCGCATCCCGATATCGACGTTGTCTTGATGGACGTGATGATGCCGGGAATGGATGGGTTCGAGGCCACTCGTCGCATCCGGCAGATGGATCGCTTCAAGCGGCTCCCCATCATCTCCGTCACGGCCAAGGCCATGAAGGGCGACCGCGAAAAGTGTCTCGAAGCGGGCGCCTCCGATTACATCACCAAGCCCGTGGACATGGATCAACTTCGGTCCCTGCTCCGCGTCTGGCTTTATAAGTAAATGCGCTCCTCCACC
>JABDHJ010000048.1:0-14367 GCA_013285645.1 Verrucomicrobiota bacterium
CCGTCCGTCCGATCCAGGACCAGGGCCCCGCGCTCGATCTCCTGTCGGTCATGGAAGAGGCCCGAGATCGCGGCCTGACTTTCCCACTCCTCGTCCGTTTCCAAGATCTATTGCGCCATCGCGTCCAGGTCCTCAACGAGGAATTCCGCGCCGCCATCGCCGAGGCCAGTTACCAGGGCCAATACCGCGGCGTCTTCCCAATCAAGGTCAATCAACTCCGCGAAGTCGTCGAAGAAATCATGGACGCCGGTGCGCCCTACAAATTCGGCATCGAAGTCGGCAGCAAACCCGAACTTTTTGCCGCGCTCGCCATCCATCGTGACCCCGAGTGCTTGATGATTTGCAACGGCTACAAGGATTCACTCTACATCCAGATGGCGCTCCTCGGACGCAAACTCGGCAAGACCATCATCATGGTCGTCGAGAAGGTCGAAGAGCTCAAAGCCATCATCGAAGTCTCGCAACAACTCAACGTCCGCCCCATCGTCGGCGTGCGCATTCGGCTCCTCGCAAAAAGCTCCGGCAAGTGGGCAACCTCCGGCGGCGAAAACGCCAAGTTCGGTCTCTCTACCAGCGAGGTCATGGAAGCCGCCGAACTCCTCCGCACCCATCAAATGGAGGATTGCCTCAAGCTGATGCACTTCCACATCGGCTCGCAGATTCCCGACATCCAGACCGTCAAGCGCGCCGTCCGCGAGGCCGCCCGTTACTACGCCAAGCTCAAGCAGCTTGGTTTCCCGCTTGAGTACCTTGACGTCGGCGGCGGCCTCGGCGTCGATTACGACGGCAGTCGCTCCGCTTACGACAGCAGCGTCAACTACACCCTCGGCGAATACGCGCGCGATGTCGTCTACAACGTCGCCGACGTCTGTAACGAGGAAAAAGTGCCGCATCCCACCCTCATCAGCGAAAGCGGTCGAGCCATCGTCGCCCACCACTCCGTCCTCCTTGTCGATATCTTCGGAGTCATCGAAAAAACCAAGGCCAAGCCGTTTGAACTGCCGGAAGGCGTCAAGCCG
This sequence comes from Verrucomicrobiota bacterium, assembly GCA_013285645.1. GTDB lineage: Bacteria > Verrucomicrobiota > Verrucomicrobiia > Methylacidiphilales > UBA1321 > JABDGH01. Next base: position 1,020 of record JABDHJ010000048.1, read on the forward strand.
CCCAAGCCCGTCGCCGATCTTCTCGATCTTCGCTCCAGCCTGAATCGAAAAAACCGCCGCGAACATTTTCACGACGCCGTGCAAATCAAGGACGACGCCCAGGCCCGCTTCGATCTCGGTCTGCTCGATCTCGCCACCAAGGCCCAAGTCGAAACCCTCTTCTGGGAAATCGCCGAAAGTGTCGTGGAACTCTACGTCGGCGCAAAGTCGACTCCTGAGGAAATCCACGACCTCAAGGATTCGTTGGGCGACCAGTTCCTCTGTAACTTCTCCGTTTTCCAATCGCTGCTGGATCACTGGGCGCTCGGTCAGCTCTTCCCCATCGCGCCGATTCATCGCCTCAACGAAGCTCCCGAGCACAACGCCACCCTCGTCGATATCACCTGCGATTCCGACGGTAAGATCAGCAAGTTCATCGACAGTGATGGTGAAGTCAGCCGCACGCTGCCCCTCCATCCGCTCAACGGCAAACCCTATTACCTCGGCATTTTTCTCCTCGGCGCCTACCAGGACATCATGGGCGATCTCCACAATCTCTTCGGTCGCGTCAACGAGGCCCACGTCTTTCTCGATTCCGATGAGGAAAGCGGCTTCTACATTGAGGAAACCATTCCCGGCAGTCCCATCGGCGAAGTTCTCGCCAACGTCCAGTATGATACCGGCATGCTCGCCCGCGGCATGAAGGAGCAGATCGACCGCGCCATCAAGGCCGACGTCCTCAAGCCCAACGAAGGCATGCGCCTCCTCGAATCCTACGAGCAAGGCCTGAAGACCTCCACCTACCTCCAGTTTTAAGATGTAATCTGTAGCGGCGGTCTGTGACCGCCGTGCCTTTTCAGTGGTAGCCGCCGCTGTCCCTAGCGGCGGATGTCTTCCCTCCGAGGTAGCCGCCGCAGGCTCGGCGGCGGTGTCGCGTCAGCGACTCATTTAAAAAGATCGTCATCCTGAGCTTGTCGAAGGACCTCTAACTTTTTTGCCTCCTTCCGAGGTAGCCGTCGCACTCCGTGCGACGGTTCCAATCGAAGAAAGCGCACCTCTAAACTAAAGCGAGTTTCTGAAAAGCAGGCAGATAAGCCGAAAGAATCCGATCCATCGTCTGGTTGGTAGCCTCAACGATCGTCTTACGGGAATCATCCGCATCGAACCACGCCACCGTGCGCTTGATACCGACTTTAAACGGAATCGTCGCGACAAAGCCGGGCACGAAGCGCTTGATTTTACTATTGTCGAAAATAACGCTGTGCGCCTTGTCGCCGAGCAAAGGCCCCGTCAACGCGGGAACCAGGCGCGCGATAAAGTCAGACGGAATATGGACCATGCGGGCGGTCACTCCGGCTGCCTCGGCCATCACTTCATAAATTTGGTTCCAAGTGAGGATTTCGTCGGAAGTAATGTGAAAGGCCTCGCCGATGGCTTGCTGATGTCCGATCAATCCAACCATTCCCCGCGCGAAATCCTCCGAGTGCGTAATCGTCCAAAGTGACGTTCCATCGCCATGCACAATGATTTCACGGCCGGTACGAATCCGATCGATCAGCGTAAAATCGTGCCAGCTTCCTATCGCAGCCGGAATGACCGTCTCGTAGGTAAGCGATGGCCGAATAATGGTCATCGGAGAGTTTTGCTCGCGGTAGACTTGCTGCAGCCGCAATTCGCTCAGGATTTTCTTGTTCGAATATTCCCAAAAACTATTTTTCAACGGCGTCGACTCGGAGATAACCGGATGTCCCGGCGGCTTCTGGTAAGCGGAAGCCGAACTGATAAAAATGTATTGCCCGCATTTGCCCTGAAACAATCTCACGTCCCGATCAACATCTTCCGGCGTGAAGGCGATGAAATTGGCCACGCAATCAAACCGATGATCTCCCAACACCTGCACCATCGATTTCTCATCGCGAATATCGGCGATCAAGCTGGTGGTTCCCGGAATAGAACCGGATCGTTGCCCGCGATTGATCAGAAAAAGTTCGTGCCCCTCTTCCACCACCTGACGGCTGACGGCGGCGCTGATGTTACCGGTCCCACCAATAAACAAAATTTTCATAACGGAATCCTACCCATCGAATTATCCAAACCGCAATGGGTAGCCATCGCGCCTCAGTTGGTAGCCGCCGCTGTCCCTAGCGGCGGATGTTTCCCTCCGAGGTAGCCATCGACCGCCGACGATTAGTGAAAGAAATCCTCTCTTCAAGCATCCGGCGCCAGCCCAAGAGTCTGCCCCGCTCGATAAGTCGGCTCAAACGTCAGGTCGCCGACCGTCCGCCCCGTCAGCGCCGCAAGATTCAACGCCTCCGCAGCGTGTTGTCCCGCCGTGAAAAACTCGAACCGCACCGTCGTCAATGAAGGCTCCATATAATTGAGGAACGGCCAGTCGTGAAAACTCACGATACTCAACTCCGCTGGCATCGTGATCCCCTCCTGGCGCCGTGCCTGAAAACTCAGGATGGCACCAAGACTATCGTCAAAGGCCACCACGGCCGTGGGACGCGGGTGCAGCTTGAGCACCTCACGCGCGGCCTGAAAAATACCACCTTCCTCCCCGTTGGCCGAGATCTCGGGAACCTGTGCGGGATCGATCCCCGCTACCTGAAGCGCATCATGCACGCCCTTTCGCTTCGCCGTGTCGAGGCATATATCGAAGCCACTCAGAAGTGCGATTCGTCGATGCCCCAATTCTAACAATTGCTCCGTCATCCGGCGCGCCGCCGCCCTTTGCCCCAGAGTAATGCGGGGCCCGGGCAAATCCGTTTCTCCAAAAAGAATATAGTTCAAGTTGCGGTCTTTGAGAACATCGAGATCCTTGATCGAAACGTCTTGCGGCACCACGATGACTCCGGCGAGGGTGCTCGCCTTTTCCGCCCGCCATTGTTCCGGGGACGTGCTCAGCAATAACGTGGCGGACTGGACGGACGACATTACCGTCTGCACGCCCCGGATCAGTTCGGCGATGGGGCGATGCTCCGCCGCCTGTGGTGATTTAATCAGAATTCCCAAATGACGGTGAATTCGCGTGGAGCGTCCGTGCGCGAAAGTGCCTTTGCCATGTTTGCGATAGATGAGGCCGCGGTTTTCCAAATCGCTCAAGGCGAGTCGAACGGTTACGCGACTGATGCCAAAGCGGCGACAAAGTTGATGTTCACTTGCAATTGGAAATGCAGCCGATTCCGGATTCTGCAAAATTTCCTCCGTGAGCGCGTTAACCAAACGGGCGCGAGCGGTGGAAGGTCGATGGGAAGACACGATCAGTCATCAAAAGCGACTTTTTCTACGAAATCAAGGTAAACTTCATGACAATTAATATATTTAATCGGCAATCGCTTGGGACGGTCTATTGAACCCATGGATTAAAATATCCGCTGACATGAGAAATGGGCTCCTTAAAAAGACTATTCTCTCCGCGTCTCATGCCGCACCGGATCATCAAAGCGCGTGTACGGCGCATGGAAAAGAATATCGAGCTTATCCGTCGGGCCGTTACGTTGTTTCGCGATGATCAACTTATACGGAATGATTTCCTTGTAGCCGCCCGTCTCATTTCCGTCCTGGTCCTTATCCGCATCCGGTCGGTGCAAAAGCAGAACCACGTCGGCATCCTGTTCGATCGCGCCCGACTCGCGCAAATTATGCAGCGCGGGTTCGGCCTTCGCTTCCTCGGAGCGACGATTCAACTGCGCCAGGATGATGATCGGTATTTTCAAATCTTTCGCCAATCCCTTAATGCCTCGCGAAATTTCCGCGACTTCATTCTGGCGGTTGTCCTTGGCCTGCCCCGACTCCGAGCGCAAAAGCTGCAAATAATCGATGACGAGCAAATCGATCCCGTGCCGGTCCTTCATTCGGCGCGCCTTGGCGCGAAGCTGATTGATGGTCAGGAAGGAAGAATCATCGAGATACAGCGGCCATTCCTTCATGTCTCCCGCCACCATGCGCAATTTTTGCAGCGAATGATCGTCGAGCAATCCCTGTCGGATGGCCTGCAGCCGTTCACCCGCATGCGATGCCAGCAAACGGAGCATCAACTGCTCATTCGTCATTTCCAAACTGAACATTCCCACCCGGTAACCCGGTTTCTTCCACGCATCGGACACCTCATCATAACGCTCGCGCAGCGCATGTTGGGCGAAGGTCAGCCCCAGCGCCGTTTTTCCCTGACCGGGGCGCGCCGCCAGAACGATCATTTCGCCCGGTTTCCAACCCCCGGTGTACTCGTCCAGTTTGTGGAATCCCGTCTGCAAACCCGGAAGCCGACCCTTGCGACTCTGGAAAGTTTCGATCAGCTTGATCGCCTTGTCGATTTCCTCGCTGGCCGGAACCGTCGACTGCGTGATGCCCATGTTGGTGACGCTGAAAATCGTGGTCTCCGCGCGATCTAAAACTTCCGCGACCGAATCCGGCGCGTCCGTAATATCCTGCACGATGGTCGAGCAAGCCTTCTGCAGGCAGCGCAACAGCCCCTTGTCTTTGACGATTCGAATATAGGAACCGACATTGAGATGGGTCGCAAATCCCACCAGCAACTCTCCCAAGATACCCGGACTCCCCACCGCCTCCGCCATCTTGCGATCTGTCAGCCATTGATGAATCGTCATCACATCAATGGCCTGCTGTGAATTATGCATCTCGCGCAGTGCCGCAAAAATCTCCTGGTGCGCGGGCACGAAAAAATCATCCCTGCTCAACGTAAAGACGGCCTCGTCGATCACCTCGTCAGGCTGCGCCATCATACAACCCAGCACCGCCTTTTCCGCCTCCGCGCTATACAGCGCCATCGGCGAAAGCGCCTCCTCCGTGGTGGAGACACGGCGTTTCGACTTGGGATTAATAGAACCTGAAGCGGGCATGATCATGGGTGTGGAAAAATTGCGAACCATGATCTTTGAGCAACCCACCGCCTTTTAAAAGCCATCACTTGTTCTTTCTTATCCCCAACTTACTCACAACCCCATGAGAGGAGTTTTTGCGACCATCAAAGTTATCCACCAAGAACCCATCCTCCCGCCCTCCGTCATCCTGAGCCCGTCGAAGGATCAGTTCAGACCTGCCTTCTCCCTCATCCCCAATTTGGTAATTTAGAAAATTTAGAAATTTGGTCTGCCGCCCTCCGTCCCCCAATCCTGTAAATCTTGTTAATCCCGTCAAAAAATTTCACCTGCCTTTGTCCGCGCAGCTCCATTGCCTTCTGTTTAGAAAAATTCCGTTAATTCCGTTAATTCCGTCAAAACCTTCCCCTGCCTTCCCCCATGTTCCTCCTGTCTAAATTCTCCTCATCCTCCCACCGCCGTATACGCCCGCAACCCCCTCTTCCACAAAATCCCACTCAGCACATAAAAGAACCCAATCCACGCCCACTGCCACATCAATCCCGTCACCATTCCCGCCCCATCCATGTGCCCAATCAGGATCGCCGCCGGAAAGAAAAACTCATACGCAAACGGCATATGCATACAGACGATCTGCAGCCACACCGGAAACGCATCCACCGGAAAAATGTGCCCCCCCAGCAAAAACTCGATCGAGTAAATAATGAAAGTCACACTCCCAATATCCAGAATCCAAAACGCAATCATCGCCAGCGTAAACGTCAGAAAAAACTGGATCAATCCCGCGCCCACCATGGCCAACAGCGCCCAAGGCAAATTCTCCAGCCACGGCAAATCCTTGAAGTAGTGCCCCAACCAGATCATCGCCACCCCCAGCGGTATGAGGGCGAACGCCGTATGCACAATCCGCGCCGCCGCATAAAGATGAAAGCGATAAAGCCGATAACTGATCGGCTTCAGCAACAGCGTATTGATGAGGCCCCCGCGAATATCCTCCGCAATCTGAAAATCATCCTCATTCGGCGTCGTCAACGTATCGATCAAAATCAGCGTGATGAAATAAGCCACCATGCTCGAAAACGTATAGCCCGCAAAACTCTTATGCCCCGCAAACGCCGCGCTCCAAAGAAAAACCGAACCTAGCAACGGCACAAAACTCACCGCCACCCGCATCAAAAAATTCCAGCGATAAACCAGATTGGTCTGCACCCCCAAGTTAAAAATCTGAACCTGCATGCGCAAAGGAGTGGCGAACATTAAACCAAGAAACCCCCTCCCCCCGCTCTTGTCGAGGGTTCAATCAGTTCTGCCGATTTGCTACTCTTAAGACTTTCTCGAGCGTAGCGACCCGAGCGACTCCCACAAAATCATTAGTCACCCTTCGGTAGCCGCGGCAGCAAGCCGCGCCCTGAGCGAAGTCGAATGGGTTTGTCGAAGGATCAGTTCCGCCTGCCTTCTTCCCCCTCGTTCCCAAGTTGTACGTGGGAACGCACATATCCGCGCAATTCCATTGCCTCTCCTCAAACCCGCGCTGGCCCAGTCTCAATCCCATTAATCATATTAATCCCATCCAAAACGGTCCCCCTTCATCAGCCTTCATGTTCTTCCTGTCTAAAATTCCGTTAATTCCGTCAAACCTTCCCCATCAAACCACTTGACGTCCCCACCCCATCGTCCTATTCACATTTCCAGTTCTTTGAAACCAGTCCCGCTCACGCGGGACAAATAATTCGCAAAAAAGTGCCCCGGCATATGTCGGGGAGAATAGGGAAACAGGTGTGAATCCTGTGCGGTAGCGCCGCTGTAACGGACGACGAAAACTCCATAATGCCACTGCGCAAAGGTGCGCGGTAAGGCGGAGTAAGTAGAATGACCCCGAAGTCAGAAGACCTGCTTTTTTACGCTCATCAAGTCCCGTGCCTTGTGGCATGGGCAACTGTCTCGCCAAAGACAGGATGGGAGTGAAGTCCCGTCGTGCCCTCGTGCCGTCTGACCTTCGCCTCCTCCCTGCGGACGAGCGAAGGTTTTTTTATGCCTCCGTTTTTCCGCTTCGAAAAAAAAGCGCGGTACTGGCGTGCCGCAAAGGAAAGAAGGACAGCATGAAATTCACTCCCCTCATTCGCGCAACGCTTCTGGCGTTCGCCTTGGTCTCGACACTCACATCCGCGAGAGCCGACATCACAACCTCCACAGGCTACAGCGCCTCCAGTATTTTTACGGGGGGCACCTCCGATGCCATCGTTACCTACGATTGGGACTCGACCGGAAACCTCTACTATTCAACGGCCACTCCCGATTTCACTTTTGGAGGCCTCTATAAATATGATGGTGTCACGAAGACTCAAGTCGTAGCGGGATCGTCAGATTTTCCATCACAAACCGTCGTGGCTGTAGGCGGGAACGTCTACTACAACACCAGCGATGAATCGAATACACAGAAAATCTTTCAGTATTCGCCAACCGGGGGAACATCCGCTCTTGTCTCGACCACCCCTAACTGGGGCCTTTATCAACACAACGGGGCAATCTTTATTACCGGCGCTGCAGGTTTCGGCACCAATCATATCTATTACGCCGGACCAGACGGCAACGGGAACCTGTTTACGACTGTCCCCGTCGTTGATCTTGGAGAAGACTCCGGTTCTTCAGGTCCGCTGGCCTTCGACTCGGCGGGAGATCTTTACTACGCCCCGGGCTTCGGCGATCTGAGCATCTACAAATGGTCGGCCTCTGATGTGGCGGCTGCCCTGGCCAATCCAACTGGCGCTTCTCTCAGCATCGCCGGCCATCTCTGGGTCAGTTACGGTTCAGATTACAACTCGGATCCTAATAATCCCACGTTCGGAGGAGGGACTTCCATGACGGTCGATGGAAACCAACTTTTTTTGACCCTGACGAATTTCGATGGCCCCTCCGATCTCGTCTCCTTCGGGATCACCAATACCGGTACTTATTCGGACAGCACAAGTGTCGTTTTGCAGACCAGCGATCTTATTGGTGAATTGAATCAGCATGATGGAAGTCTGCAAATTTCCGACGGAAATCAGATCTTTGATATCGCAGCTGTTCCCGAACCGTCCTCGATCTTTCTCCTCGCGCTTGGCTTGGCCGGGCTGGTTTATTTTCGGTTTCGTCGGGCTAAACGGCTCGCTCCGGTGACGGCACTTATCGTCATGTTTTTCTTTTCGATAAATTTCTCTGAAGCTCAGACCGAAACGCTCGCCCCGGCCCAGGCGGATGTTACGCCGGTTGCCGCGAGTGACCCTGCCATTCAGGAGTGGGCAAACAGTGTGATTAGCTTTACCCCTGGTCCTGTCCAGATTACCGACCCCACGGGTGCCAAGGCTAACTTCGGAACGGCAAGCAATGCTCTCGGGCCATCGGATGCTACGGCTGGCAATCCCTTTCCGGTGGTCAGCCTCGGAGATGGAGGTTCCATCACCCTGAGCTTTGCCCAACCGATCGCCAACGGGCCGGGAACCGATTTTGCCGTCTATGAAAATGGCTTTGGAGAGACGGGCGTTCCCAACGCCGATTTTCTGGAACTCGCCACGGTCGCCGTCAGCTCGAATGGAGTCAATTTCTTCACCTTTCCATCCGTCTCCCTGACCCAGACCACCACTCAAGTGGGAGGTTTCGGCACCCTCGATCCCTCGCTGCTCTATAATCTGGCGGGGTCGGCCCTGGCTGGCTTTGGCACCCCGTTTAATCTGGACGACCTTGCCGGAGTCAGCCCGTTACTCAACATCAACGATATCACCCAGGTGCGGATCACTGATGTCATCGGGAACATCAACACTGCCCTTGGGCCGGGAACCTATACCTACGACGACGCCAGCAATCCGATCTTCAACGGTGCCTACGGAACCACCAATAACCTCATCAACGACCCTTATCCTACCAACTTCAACACCGGTGGATTCGATCTCGATGCCATCAGCGTCCTCAATGTTGTCCCCGAGCCCTCATCAATCTGGTATCTCGGCCTCGGCCTCATCGTACTCATCGCAATTCGCACAAAAATTTCGACAACGCAAAAGATAAAGAACCCCGTAGCCGCGCTCGTGAGAGCGTGGTCACCTCCAAGGTAGCCGCCGCTGTCCCGAGCGGCGGATGTCTTCTCTCCGAGGTAGCCGTCGCACTCCGTGCGACGGTCGGAGGGCGGACCCGCGCTCGGCGATCGCAGCCTACCCCTCAAGCCAAATCTAACTTCGAGGAATTCAACCCAAGAGATTAAACCTGATTCTATATGCGCCACATCAAGATGCATGCAACGAGTGGATTTACCCTGGTCGAACTCCTCGTGGTTATCGCGATCATAGGCCTGCTCCTCGCGCTGGCCTTTCCGACTTTGAACTCCGCCCTGATCTCCGGCCAGGCCGCCGCCTCCATGTCCAACCTCCGGGAATTGGCCGTCGCGAATCTCACCTACACCTCCGAACACGACGGCTACTATTGCCCCGCCCAAGACCCAACCAATAACATCCGGTGGCACGGAACCCGCACATCCTCCAGCGCGCCGTGGGACCCCACCAAGGGCTATCTCTCTCCCTATCTTGGTGCCCAGGGACGCGTCAAAATATGCCCGCTCTTCGCCCACATGCTCACCGGCGCTGCCAGTTTTGAAACTGGCGCAGGCGGCTATGGCTATAATGAAATTTATATCGGCGGCACACCTGCCAACAATTTTCAGCCCACCAACATCACGCACGTTCTCCGGCCCGCTCAGACCGTCATGTTCGCCACCACCGCATTTGCTATGAGCAGCGGCCTCCAGGAATATCCCTTTTGCGAACCCTATCAATGGGTCGATCCCAACAACAATCTCTCCGGGGCCCTTCAACCCAGCGTCCATTTTCGCGACCATGGTCGCGCCCTCATTGCCTGGTGCGATGGCCACGTCACCGCTGAGCTTCCCGCTCAACTCGGCGGAGTCGACTATTACGGCGGCAACAGCGCGCAGGAAAAAATAGGCTGGTTCGGCCCGACCGATAACAACGGCTATTGGAATCCCGCCTACACCGGTCCCTAGGCCTGTCTAATTCCGTCAAAAACCGTCCCCTCAGAAAATTCCGTAATTCCGTAAATTCCGTCAAAATTTTCCCCAGCCTCAATTTGGTAATTTAGGAAATTTGGTCACGCTTCCCTCGGCCTTCCCCCCTCAATCCTGTAAATCTTGTTAATCTTGTCAAAAACCTCCCCTCCCTTCCCTCATGTCCTTCATGTTCCTCCTGTCTAAATTCCCTCAAACCACTTGACCTTCCCAGACCAACGCCTTATTCACCTACTCAGTTCTTTGACAGCCGTCCCGTTCACGCGGGACAACCAACTCGCAAGAAAGTGCCCCGAATAATACAGGGGAGAATAGGGAAACAGGTGTGAATCCTGTGCGGTAGCGCCGCTGTAACGGACGACGAAAGCTCCACGAAGCCACTGCGCAAAGGTGCGCGGTAAGGCGGAGTTAGTAGGACGACCCCGAAGTCAGAAGACCTGCTTTCTTGCGCTCATCAAGTCCCGTGCCGTGTGGCCCGGGCAACTGTCTCGCCAAAGACAGGATGGGAGAGAAGTCTCTTCGGTGCCTGTCACCGCCTGACCTTCGCCTCCTCCCTGCGGACGAGCGAAGGTTTTTTTATGCCCTCGTTCTCCGCTTCGAAAAATGCGCGGTACTGGCGTGCCGCATAGCCACAGAAAACAGGTCACCATGACAACTCACCAGAAACTTCAATCGCAACGAATCCGGCGCGCTCTCGCCGTGCTTCTTCTCGCACCCGTAACGCTCGCCCTAGCCTGGGCCGATCCCGCCCCGACGACAACCCCTCCGTCGCAACCGGCATCCACGGCGACGACCGCCAAACCCGCCCCCACGCAAAAGGTCGCCGCCAAGCCCAAGGCTACACCTGCCTCGGCCAAATCTTCGACCTCCACCACCTCTTCTACAAGCGCCTCCACGAAAGCGCCCGTCGTCGAGCAGCTTCCCACTGTCGTGGTCATCGCCGCCACGCGCACCCCACAGGCCCCCGACACCACGGCCACCACCTCAACCGTCATCACGCGCGATGAACTCGAGGCCAACCAGTATATTTCCGTTCCCGACGCCCTGATGAAAGTACCCGGCCTCTCCGTCGTGCAAAGCGGCGTCCCGGGACAGCAAACCTCCGTCTTCATTCACGGCATGGACAGCAACCAGACGCTTCTCACCATTGACGGCCGCCGCCAACCGGTCGGTCTCGACGGCGCCGCGGACTTCACCAATCTCACACTCGATAACATCGACCAGATCGAAGTCGTCCGCACCCCGTCCTCTTCACTCGAAGGCGGCAACGCCAGCGGCGGCCAGATCAATCTCGTCACCCTCTCGGGTCGCGGGCTCGCCCAGCCCATCAGCTCCGCCTACTTCGAGGGAGGCTCCTACGGGACATATCGCGAAAATGTCCAGAGCCGAGGCGCCGTCGGTAACTTCGATTACGCCGTCAGCGGCTCCAACGAAGATTCCGACATGAACCGGTACAACGAAAACTACCGCAACACCGTCTATCGCGGCAATTTCGGCTACCAGATCACGCCCGACGTCTATGTCGATGTCCATTCCGGCTACTCGCTCGCCAATGCCGGATCGCCCAACGCCATCGAATATCCCGATCCCGTCGCCCGCATCGAGACGCAGGATTGGTACATCTCACCGGAAGTCGTCGCCAAGGTCGCCGATTTTTACACCACCAAGCTCTATTTTAATTACGACCAGCAGCAGCAAAATTTTCACGATCTCTTCAACGACTTCGTCTTCAATTTTGCTTCCAGCACCAACCTCCGGATCAACACCGATTCCGTCGATTGGCAGAACAACCTGCAACTCGCGCATAACTGGCAGATTACCGCCGGCATCCAGGGCGACGACTCCACCGTCTCCCAATTCGATGATTTCGCAGGCAGGACCACCCTCCAAAACAGCCTGACCAACATCGGCGGTTACGTCGAAAGCCAGTGGGAAGCGCTGCCGGGACTCAATGTCCTCACCTCCGTCCGCGATGACCACTACTCCGATTTCTCCGGCGCCGTTTCCTGGCGGCAGGGCGTCGCCTACACCGTCGCGCCCACCCAAACCGTCCTGCACGCCTCGGGCGCTTCCTCCTACACGCCCCCATCGCTCGAACAACTCTACTTCCCCGGGTTCAGCAATCCCAACCTCAAGCCCGAAACCAGTCTCGGCTGGGAAGCCGGAGTGGCGCAACCGTTCCTTGACGGTAAAGTCACGCCCAGCGTCACCTACTTTCATAACCACATCACCAATTACATCCAGGATGACGCCAACTTCATTCCGCAGAATATCGGCCAAGCCACCACGCACGGTTTCGAAGTCGACATCAAGGCAAAGCCAATCGATCAACTCGAACTCGACGTCAACTACACTAATCTGACCGCCGAAAACGACAGCGCGGGCGTCGGCCTCCTCCGCCGTCCAAGCAACACCACCAACTTCACCGCGACCTGGATGCCGATCACTCCGTTGACCCTCAGCATGGGCGGTTCGTGGATCGTCGGTCGTCAGGATGTGGATCCAGTCAGCTTCCAAGAAGTGGCCGCTCCCAACTACTTCACCCTCCGCGCCAGCGCCACATACAAGATCAACTCCTACGTGTCGCTATGGGTCCGTGGCGAAAACATCACCAACACCCAGTACCAACCCGTTCTCGGTTTCCCCGCGCTGGGCGCCGCCGTCTACGGTGGCATCAAAGTCTCGTTCTAAAAGCTAACGCGATGCGTCGGGCAGATTCGGATGCAACTTCTTGATCTGCTCGGCCGCATCGCGATGGCAAACCAAAATCGCGTCCTCCGTCTCCACCACAATCAAATCGCGCACCCCGCACAGCGCAATCACCCGCTTGTCGGAGATCGCAATGTTATTGTGTGAATCATGCGTGGTCACCGCTCCGCGCAACGTATTCCCCTGCGCATCGCAAGTCATATGCGCCGGAAGCGCCGTCCAACTTCCGAGATCATCCCAGTCAAAGCGCGCCTCCGCCATCGTGACCCGTTCCGCCTTCTCCATGATCGCATAATCCACCGATTTCTTGGGCAACTCCGGAAATTTTTCCGCCAGATAACCATCCCAATTTGATTTCGGAAAATGTTCGATAAACGGCGCCAATTCCGGTTGAGACCGCCGCGCCTCGCGCAGAAACGTCTCCGTCTTCCATAGAAAAATCCCCGCATTCCAAAAGTAACGACCACTCTTGAAATAAGTCTCCGCATGCGAAGCATCCGGCTTCTCCACAAAGCGGTCCACATTGAAAAATGGACACGACGCGCTGCTTTCCGGCAACGCCTTCCCCGCCTCCAAATATCCAAATCGCGTGGAAGGATGACTGGGCCGAATCCCAAACGTCACGATCGCATCATGTTTCGCCGCCAGCGCTGACGCCTCCTTCAACTGCCCCGCAAAAGTTACCGAGTCCTTGATCACCGCATCGGCCGGCAGAAAAACCACCACCGCCTCGGGATCGATACTGCGCACCAACGCGGTCCCCAGC
>JABDHJ010000048.1:14377-14955 GCA_013285645.1 Verrucomicrobiota bacterium
GTCCCCAGCGCGCAAGCCGGAGCCGTATCCCGCTTCGCCGGTTCCGCGATAAATTGATGTTTCTTCAGATGCGGCAAAACAGCGCGACATCCCTCAATCTGCACATCATTCGTCAGCACAAAAATGTGACTGCTCGGCAACGCCTGCTCCACCCGGCGCACCGTATCTTCCAGCATCGTCCGTTCAGTCAACAGTCTCACCAAGTGCTTCGGTTTCGCTGTCCGGCTCAGAGGCCAGAATCGTTCACCGCTACCCCCAGCCATGATGCACGCATAAGTTTTATTCATGTGTCGGCTGGATTCTACATTGAGCTTTAAGCTCTGGCCATTAGTTTGAGCGGAAGCACTCCAATCCCAAGATATATGATTGCTCAACTTTTTCTCCACTATATCGGTCGCGCCCTCGTTTGGCTGCGCTATCGCGTCGAGATCGACGGTCTCGATCGTCTGCGCGAAATCCGCGGCCCGCTCCTCGTCCTGCCCAATCACCCCGGCTACATCGATCCCGTCCTTGTCATGACTCAACTCGGTGGCGAAATCCCTCTGCGCCCGCTCGTCGTCAGCTTCATGTATCGCCCG
>JABDHJ010000049.1 GCA_013285645.1 Verrucomicrobiota bacterium
ACCCTCGACCCCGCCTACGAAGCCGAAACCCTCCGCGTCTTCGCCACCCTCGTCGGCAAAAATCTCGTCTACCAGGGCCTCCGCCCCGTCCTCTGGAGCACCGGCTGCCAGACCGCCCTCGCCGAAGCCGAAATCGAATACAAAGAAAAAGTCGACCCTGCCATCTACGTCAAATTTCCGCTGACGGGAGAACATACTCGATCAGGCGACTACCATCTATTCGGCATTCCTAAAGACGTCCAACTCAAGAATGCCTCTCTCCTTATCTGGACAACAACACCGTGGACTCTTCCAGCGAACTTAGCTGTCGCTGTCGCACCTAATCTTGAATACAAACTATATCGCAATCGTTACACCAATGAATTGCTGATAATCGGCTCTTTTATTGAAAAACATGAGTCCAAACTGAGAGAGAGCTTTTTCTCGACACAAGCTCCGCCAATTAACGGCGACGATGACAATGTCGTTGATGCTCCACCATTCAGTTCGGATGCCACCACACATCCAAGATATGAAGCTCAAACAGAAAAAACGGATGTCCCTTCATGGCTTGAGCCACTTGCAAGCTTTATAGGCTCTGCTCTTGTCGGGCTAACCTACAAGCATCCTTTCCTCGCTGACGACCGCACCCGCCAAGTCTTCTCCGCCGACTTCGTCACCGCCGAAGCCGGCACCGGCCTCGTCCACATCGCCCCCGGCCACGGCCAGGACGATTACCAACTCGGCAAGGAACACGGTCTCGAAATCCTCGCTCCCGTCGATGATCGCGGCTGCCTCACCGCCGCCGCAGGCGTCCCCGAACTCACCGGCGTCTACGTCTTCAAGGCCAACCCCCTCGTCATCCAAATCCTCAAGGACAAAGGCCATCTTTTTGCCGAGCAGGAATATCGCCACGACTACCCCCACTGCTGGCGCTCCAAAACCCCCATCGTCTTCCGCGCCGTCAAACAGTGGTTCATCAAAGTCGATGCCTTCCGCGCCGACGCGCTAATCGCCATCGACGGCGTAAAATGGATTCCCGAAAACGGCCGCAACCGCATCCGCGGCGCCGTTGAAAGCCGCCCCGATTGGTGCATCTCGCGGCAGCGCACCTGGGGCATCCCCCTCCCCGTCTTTTTTGGCGAGGGCGAACAACCGCTCCTCAGCGAAAAAGTCGTCCGCGCCTTTGCCGACATCGTCGAGAAAGAAGGCGCCGGCATCTGGTTCTCCAAATCCGCCGACGAACTCGCCACCGCGCTCAACCTCCCGCTCGGCCTCAAGAAAGGCAAAGACACCCTCGACGTCTGGATCGATTCCGGCACCAGCTGGGCCGCCGTCACCGCCAAACGCCCCGAATTCAACGGCCAGAAAACCGCCGATCTCTATCTCGAAGGCAGCGACCAACATCGCGGCTGGTTCCAGTCCTCGCTCCTCACCTCCGTCGCCGCCACCGGGGCCGCGCCGTACCGCGCCGTCCTCACCAACGGCTTCGTTGTCGACCAGGAACGCAAAAAACTTTCGAAGTCCAACGAAGGCTACCAAAAGCCCGTCGACCTCATGTCCCTCGTCAACGAACACGGCGCCGACGTCCTCCGCCTCTGGGTCGCCAGCCAGGATTATCAGGACGACATCCCCTTCTCCCACGACATCTTCGCCCGCGTCGCCGACACCTACCGCTCCATCCGCAACACCCTCCGCATCCTCCTCGGCAACCTCGCCGACTTTGATCCCGCGAAGGACGCAGTGGCACCAGAGCAATGGACTGAGTTAGATCATTACATTCACGAATGCTTTCTGGATTTGAAGCAAGAGGTTCTACAATCGTATGCGACCTATCAATTTTCACAGGTTTATCAGGCAGTGAATCGCTTTTGCGCTGTCGAATTGTCGGCGCTGTATGTCGATGTTTTGAAAGACCGAATGTATTGCGACGCCAAGACAAGCGTGGATCGCCAAGCAGCTCAGACAATCATGTATGAGCTCGTTGAAGGACTCTCTAAGCTACTTGCCCCTTTGCTTCCCTATACCACTGAAGAAGCGTGGCAGGCTTTGAAAAAACAGGACTCCGTCCATCGACAAGTATTCGGATCGGTGTCAACCGAACGCATTTCTAACCTGAAGGCAAATTGGACCGAGCTGCTTGAGCTACGCGACCGCGTAAATGAAAAGCTTGAAATCGCACGTCGGGACAAACTGATTGGAAAAAGTACAGAGGCTACAATCTCTATTCCTGATAAAGGGAACGCCATAAGCCAGTCTCGGTGGAAGCAAAACTTGGAAGAGGTTTTCGGCGTAT
Source organism: Verrucomicrobiota bacterium (assembly GCA_013285645.1). Classification (GTDB taxonomy): domain Bacteria; phylum Verrucomicrobiota; class Verrucomicrobiia; order Methylacidiphilales; family UBA1321; genus JABDGH01. The sequence goes on from JABDHJ010000049.1 coordinate 2,276, forward strand.
CAAAAGTAAGCGTTGAAGATTCAGAAGCAGAAGTCACCGTCACCCGCGCGGAAGACCATGGCATGAAAAAATGCATCCGCTGCTGGAAATACTGGGACCACGTCGGCACCCACGCCGATCACCCCGAACTCTGCGACCGCTGCACCAAGGTGATGCTGGACTTCGGCGAACCTCAGAGGTAGCCGCCGATGTCCCTAGCGGCGGTCGGCTGCCTTTTTGAAATAAAATGAACACGCCGGCACCACGCAAACATCTCAACCACGAAACACCTCATTGGGTCACATCCGACGCCGATTACTTCGTGACTTTATGCGCTGAACCGCGCGGTCAAAATCATTTTTGCCATCCGGCCATTGGAACAACCCTTCTTGATTCCATTGCGTTTTATAATGAAAAACAGACTTGGTTCTGCCATCTGGCGGTACTCATGCCCGATCACATTCATCTCCTCGTCGCTTTTCCTCCCGACAAAACCTTGTCTCAGGCCATCGGATTATGGAGACAGTACTTATCTCGAAATCACAAAATCGTATGGCAGCACAATTTCTTCGAACATCGTCTGCGTAACGAAGAAAATATTGAGCAAAAAGCTGACTATATTCTTCAAAATCCTGTCCGGGCCGGATTGATTGAACGCGCACAAGACTGGCCCTACTTTTGGATGCCAGAAAGTCAACCGACCGCCGCTAGGGACAGCGGCGGCTACCTAAAAGGCAACTCCCCATGATCATCGGCGTCCCAAAAGAAATCAAAACGCAGGAACACCGCGTCGGCCTCCTCCCTTCCGCCGCGTACCAACTCGTCCAAAATGGCCACGAGGTCCTGGTCGAGTGTTGCGCGGGCGCCGACTCCGGTTATCCCGACCACGACTACGTTAACGCCGGCGCAACCCTGATTGATTCCCACGAAGAAATTTTCAACGCCGACCTCATCATCAAAGTCAAGGAACCGCATCCGAACGAATATCGACTTCTGCGCCAGGGCCAAATCCTCTTCACCTATCTCCACCTCGCCGCCAATCGCGAACTCACCGACGCCCTCCTGAAATCCGGCGTCACCGCCATCGCCTACGAAACCGTCACGCGCAATCACCGCCTGCCACTCCTCGAACCCATGAGCGAAATCGCCGGACGCATGTCGGTCATCGTCGGCGGACATTTTCTTGCCAAGCCCCACGGCGGCAAAGGCGTTCTTCTCGGCGGCGTGCCGGGCGTCTTGCCAGGTAAGGTCGTCGTCCTCGGTGGCGGCACCTCCGGCGTCAACGCCGCGCGCATGGCCACCGGCCTCGGCGCGGACGCCACCATCCTCGAAGTCGATGTCGAGCGCATGCGCTTTCTCGACATCACCATGAGCACCACCCACACGCTCTACTCCAGTCCCGCGCATCTCACGGAACTGCTCCCCACCGTCGATCTCCTCATCGGCGCTGTCCTCGTCCCGGGAGCGAAAGCACCCAAGTTGATCTCAAGGGAAATGCTGCGCCTCATGAAACCCGGCAGCGTCTTCGTCGACATCGCCATCGACCAGGGCGGTTGCGCCGAAACCTCGCGTCCCACCTCACACGATAACCCTGTGTACGTTGAGGAAGGCGTCCTTCACTATTGCGTCACCAACATGCCCGGCGCCTACGCCCGCACCGCGACCCAGGCGCTGGCCAACGTGACCTACCCCTACATCGAGGCGCTGACCGAGCACGATCTCGCCGAGGCCTGCCGACGCCAGATCGGTCTCGCACAAGGCGTCAATATCCTCGACGGCAAGATCACCTACCAAGCAGTCGCCGATGCGCACGGACTTCCCTTCACGCCTTATCCCGCCAAATGAATTCCGACACGATCATCGCCTTAAGCACGCCGCCAGGCGTCGCCGCGTTGGCAATCATCCGCTTAAGCGGAACGCAAAGCCGCGCGATCATTGATCAACTTCTCTCCCCCGTCGCCTGGGTACCCGCAACCGCAGTCTATCGCACCCTCAAATACCGCGACGAAATCCTGGACGACGCCGTGCTGACCTTCTGGCAATCGCCCAACTCCTACACCGGCGAGGACACAGTGGAAATCTCCTGCCACGGCAATCCACACATCGTGGAAAAGATTCTGCGCGCCTGCCTCGAACTCGGCGCACGCACCGCCCGTCCCGGCGAGTTCACCCAGCGCGCCTATCTCAACAACAAACTTTCTCTCACCCAGGCCGAGGGCCTTCTCGATCTTCTCTACGCACCAACGGAGCGAGCACTCGCCAGCGCCAGAGCCATGAAAGAGGGCAAACTCGGCCACGCGCTCGAAGCGGTGCGCGCCGAACTCATCGACCTCCTCAGCCATCTCGAAGCCAGCCTCGATTTCGCCGAGGAAGGAATTGAGCCACACGTCGGGCCGGAGTTCACCGCCCGCGTCGAACAGGTCCGCGCGCAAATTGAAAAACTTCTCCGCACCGCGCCGCTCGGTCGCATCCTGCAGGAAGGAGCACTGACCATCATCGTCGGCGAACCCAACGTCGGCAAATCAAGTCTGCTCAACGCGCTACTTCGCGAAGACCGCGCCATCGTCGCCCCAACTCCCGGCACCACGCGCGACTGGATTGAAGCACCGTGCAATGTCCGCGGCCTCCCATTGCGACTGGTCGATACCGCCGGTCAGCGCGACTCCACCGATCCGGTCGAAATCGAAGGCAATCGCCGGGCCCGCGCGCTCCTGCCCAAGGCGCAACTCTTACTTCACGTCGTCGAGGCGCATCAACTCTTCGTCTCCACAAAAATCGAACTGCCCGAAAATATCCCCAGCCTTCTTATCGCCAACAAATCCGATCTAGGACGTCACACCTCACTTCCGGTAAATGCCATTTCCCTCAGCGCAAAAACAGGCGAAGGTCTCGCCGATCTCGAAACCCGAATCGAAGAAGCACTGCTCGCAGACATGGGCCACGAATCCGGAACGGTCCTCACCATCAACGCCCGTCAAAATTCCACCCTACAACGCGCCACCCAATCGCTCGACCAGGCATTGGAGGCCCTGCGCAATACGACCGGCCTAGAAATCGTCAGCATCGAATTGCGCGACGCCCTCCACGATCTCGCCGAAGTCATCGGCGAAACGGATAACGAGGACATCCTCACCCGCCTCTTCCAGAATTTCTGCATCGGAAAATAAATAGCCACAAAAGAACGCAAAGAGCGCAGAGAATATAAGGCAGTGTATCGCTTCTCATTCTTTGTGATCTTTGCGTTCTTTTGCGGCCAATTTTTTAGAGATGAGTTCCGATTGATTTTGAGTTAGATTGAACCGTGCCGAAAAAAGCTGTCGCCATCTTCTTCCTCCTCGCGCTGCTCGGCGCGGCCATTTTCGTCTATTTCACCTTCCCCCGGACGAAGGACGAAATCCCGAAGAGCAACAATCAGCGTCCCTTTCCCTCGTCACCGGGACCCAATGGCATACCCGAACCGGTGCCGGAAACCGTGCCGCATCCCAACACGCCCAAAGTGCCACCCGGCCCGACCTTGCGCGTCATGGCCTGGGCCACGAACAGCGAAGCGAAGGCCCTCGAAGCCGAAGCCGACGCATTCCAGGAAGCCACTGGTCGCGGCGTTTCATTGACCGTCGAAAACGATGTCGCCACCTATCACCACGATTTGCAACAGGCACTCGCCTCCTCTTCGCCGCCCGACCTCTGCCTGATCGACGCGCATGATTTTTCCGGCACCGATCCCTCCTGGGACCTGGCCGATGTGGCACCCAATCGCGATAGCGCTCCGCGCAGTATTGTCGCCTTTACGGTCGGAGGTAAAATCAAAGCCGTCCCCAATGAATTCTCCGTCGATGTGCTCTTCTACAATCCGGAATTCTTCGATCAGGCCGGCATCGGCTATCCTGATCGGCATTGGAACTGGGACATCCTCGAGGCCATGTCGCGCGCGATGGCATCGCTTAAACTCAAGAATGATGCGGGACAATCCGTCTATCCGCTGGAACTGCCCGCCAATTTTGATCTCTGGAATATTCTCTGCACCCAGGCGGGCCATCCGGCGCACGATCTCGATACGTGGCACCTGGCGGAAACCGACGGCAAGGACTCGCAGATGCGTGCGCTCGATTTTATTCATACTTTCTTCCAGGACCTGAGTGTCACCGCGCCGCTGTCCAAAGATATCCAGCCCTCCGGCCAGTTTTTTGCGCAACAACGCGCGGCGCTTTTCATTGGCCACTCGGACCTCACCGCCACGCTTCCCTCCTTCCATTACCGTTACACTCTCCTGCCGTCCGATATCACCCGCGCCAGCTTGGCCCGCGTCAACGGCTGGGCCGTCCCGGCAAAATCCTCGCAACAGGATGCGGCCCGTACTTTGGCGGCGTACCTGGCCTTGCAACCCGTTCATGCGGGATGGAACTCCGTCCAGAAACCGCAGGCAGACGACACCCCCCAGGCCATCTGTTACGAAGCGCTCGATCAGGCACTGCTACCGCGGCTCGACCCCAAAACCATCCAACTTACCCAGTTTCTTGACCAACAAATCAATCTGCTCGCGCGAACCTCCGGATTAAATTCCGAGACCCTTTACGCGCGCATTCAGACTGAATATCAGGGCGAAACTTCTGCGCCCGCCATCGAAAACGACCTCCCCCGTGCCGCTGGCGTCAAACCCGTCCTACAGATGCCATCCGGCCAATTGCGCGGATTTTAGAAACCCATCATCGTCGCCTAATCCGCATTCGGGGCGAATTCACGTGATCCCAATAGCACCAGCATTTCCCTGATCGCTTTTTCGAGTCCGACAAAAACAGCACGGGCAATAATCGCGTGCCCGATATTCAACGTATGCAGATGCGGCACGTCCTCAATGTATTCGCGGACATTACTATAGTGCAGACCGTGACCGGCATTCACCCGCAGCCCAATTTCATGCGCAAACGCCGCCGCCCTGGCATGCCGGGCCAGTTCCGCTCGACACGCGCGCAGGGTTGTGGCATTCGCATAAGTCCCGGTGTGAAGCTCCACCGTCTGCGCCCCGACGCGATGGGCCGCTTCCACCTGCTTCAAGTCCGCATCAATAAAAGCACTGACCTCGATTTTCGCCGAGTGAAGCTTGGCGATGACGCCCTTGAGACGAGGGATATCGCCAGCCACGTCCAGCCCTCCCTCCGTGGTGACTTCTTCCCGGCTTTCCGGCACAAGGCAGACCTCTTCCGGCTTAATGATCAGCGCGTGCCGAGTCATCGCTGCTGTTGCGGCCATCTCCAGGTTCAAGGGTATCGAGATGACACGGGACAGCTCCTTGACGTCAGCCTCCTGGATATGCCGCCGGTCCTCGCGCAAATGGACGGTAATCGCATCGACCCCGACTTTTTCCGCCACCCGCGCCGCCTCGAGGACACCCGGTTCCGGCGCAAGGCCCTTTTTCCAATCCCGGTAACGGGCCTCGCGCAAAGTGGCCACATGATCAATGTTCAATCCAAGTTCAGGCATGACCTTACGTTAGAGCCTCAATTCCTTTTGAAAAGCACGAGGCGAAAAGGAAGTTCTTAAAAAAGACCCAAGACCTTCCCGCAGGGCCTCGACTATTGCCGGGATAGCCCCTAGATTTCAACCGATGCCGCCGGTCCACCTGGAAAAAGTTTTACGTCACGCGGAGCGGGAGTTGGTTCATCACTCCCATCTGCGTCCGACTGATCTGCTCGACATCTATCGTCGCTTCCTGAAGTTGGAAGAGCACCGACTCAAGCTCGAGCACTTGCAGGGCGAAGACGGCCTCGCCCTCTGCCGCAAGCGGGCGGATGTCCTAAGCGTGATGCTGCGTCATCTCTGGAAGGGAGCGTGGGAAACCCACCAACGTCTTCACCCCGAAAAACCGCCCCGCGTCGCCCTGCTCGCCGTGGGTGGATTCGGCCGGGGCGAACTCAATCCCTACAGTGACATCGACATCCTTTTTCTCCACTCCAACGAAAGCGCCAAAAATCCGCAGCAAGCCAACGACATCGTTCAACACATTCTGTATATCCTCTGGGACATTGGCTTCCAGGTGGGCCATGCCACCCGCACCATGCAGGAGGTCGTCACCCAGGCCAACGGCGATCTGCGGACGAAGACCTCTCTCCTCGAGGCCCGCTTTCTTTCCGGCGATGAACCGCTCTTCGAGGAATTTGAAAAGACCTTCGAGCGTCGTTGCGTGCGTGGACATGAAAAGGAATTCCTCGATTGGCGCGTAACCGATCAGCGCGAACGGCATCAAAAAGCAGGCAACACCGTTTTCCTTCAGGAACCGAACGTCAAGAATGGGTGCGGTAGCCTGCGCGACTACCAGAATCTGCTCTGGGTCGGGAAGGTCAAACGCGGATTCGCCAATACCCAGCAATTCGTCGATGCGCAGCTGATCACCCCGGCCGAGCGCAAGCAACTCGATCGCGCTTATGACTTTCTCCTGCGCATCCGGACCGAGCTTCACTACCAGCAAAAGCACTCGGGCGATGTCCTGACCTTGAGATTGCAGGGGCAGATCGCCACCCGTTTCGGTTACCAGCACCGCACCATTCTCCGCCGCATGGAAGCCTTTATGCGCGATTATTACGGGCATACTTCGCTGCTCTACAATCTCGCCAACACCCTCTGTAATCGGCTCTGCGGCAGTGGAACGGCCAAACCTCGCTGGGCCTTTTTACCCTTTAGAGCCACCCATCGCGAAGAGATTGACGGCTTTGTGCTGGAAAACGGCGAACTGGAAGCTATCTCCACCACCACGTTCGGCGAAGAACCATTGCGGTTGGTACGCGTCTTTCTCCTGGCCCAACAGCATAACGCTGAACTCGGCCCCGAGTTGAAGCTCCGTCTCCGCCGCAGGCTTTACATGATCGACCGGAGTTTCATCTACCAGACCGCGGTGCGTGAAACGCTCCTGGCTATTATGTCGCGCAAGGGACAGGTCGGCCACGCCCTGCGCACCATGCATGAACTCGGCTTTCTCGGTCGATTTTTTCCAGAGTTCCGGCCCCTCACCTGCCTCGTGCAACACGAGTTTTTCCATCGTTATACCGCCGACGAACACACCCTCGTCTGCCTGGAGATGCTCGATCGGATCATCGACGCGAAAGAGCCGCCCTTCTCCAAGTACAAATCCCTGCTCCAGCAGAATGCCCGGCCACATATCCTTTATCTGGCCATGCTCCTGCACGACACCGGCAGATCCGAAAACAGCCGTCACCATGCCGAGGCCAGCGCCGTCAACGCCGTGCGCGTCGCACGACGCATGCGGCTGAAGGGCACCGATCTCTCCACGCTCGTCTTCCTCGTGGACCATCACCTCACGATGTCCGAAATCGCCCGGCGTAAAAATCTCGATGACGAGGATACCATCATCGAATTTGCCCGCATCGTGCAGACCCAGGAACGGCTCGAGATGCTCATGCTCCTGACCTTTGCCGACACCCATGGCACCGGTTCCGGCCGCACGTATTCCGACTGGAAAGATCTTCTGCTCTGGCAACTTTATCATCGCACCACGCGCGCCCTAAGTGGCATCAAGGAGTTCATCGCCGTCGCTGAAGAAGCGCGCGTCCAGACGCAGCAGCGCATCCTGAAGAACCTGGATCGCCAGTTCGATCCCGGTGAGATCGTCGCCCATTTCGAAAACCTTCCACCCAGCTATTTTGAAAGCATGTCGGAGGATTTGATCCGGGAACATATCGGTATTGTGCACGGCTTTCTTAAGTTTCAGTTGACCCACGACGACGCCTCACTGAAACCGATCATCCACTGGAAACATTTTCCCGAGCAGGGCCATTCGGAAGTCACCGTCGTCACATGGGACCGGGATTATCTTTTTGCCCGCGTCACCGGCTCTTTCGCCGCCAGCGGTCTTACCATCCTTAAAGCCGACATTTTCACCCGCGCCGACGACATCGCCATCGAAACTTTTTACGTCGCCACGGAGCGCCTGGAAGCCGTCACCGACCAGCGGGATCGCGCATCTTTCGAAAAAATTCTCAACCAGGCCATGAGCACGGACCAATTCGACTTCAACGCGGTATTCGCCAAGCGCGCGGCCAAAGCTCGTGCTCCCGCGTATGATTCCTCTGAAATTCCGGTCAAAGTCTCGGTGGACCAGCGCACTTCGCGAGCCTACACGCTGCTCGACGTCCAGACCGCCGATTATCCCGGCCTGCTTTACCGCATCGCCTGCGCCATCGCCGACAAGGGACTCGATCTCGTCACCGCCCGCATCACCACGGAAAAGGGAGCCGCCCAGGATACGTTCTATCTCTGCGGTCGCGACGGAAAAAAAATTGAGTCCGAGGAAGTCCTGGCTGCCCTCACGGAAGAAGTCCGCAAACGCATCGCCAAATGAAAAGAACCACTCTTTTTTCCGAGCTGCGCCGGCGCGACTTACGCACCCTACTCCACCCGCAAAAGGCGCTCGACCGTATTCTGGCCGCCGCCGTCCGCTCCACCCGCGCTGATTCCGGCTCCTTCATCTTGATCAATCCCAACTCGGGCCTGCTCGATATCGAGGCCAGTCATGGACTCAGCGAACGCGCCAAAAAAGTGAAATTGCGCCCCGGCGAAGGCATTACCGGCTGGGTCGCCACCACGGGCCAGTCTTTGCGCACCGGCGATGTCCGCAAAGAAAAACGCTATGTGGCCATCAATGCCAAAATCCGTTCCGAGATGGCCGTGCCGGTGGAAATGCGCGGCCAGGTGGTGGGCCTTCTCAATGTCGATTCCACCAACGTCGATGCCTTCAGCGCCACCGACGAAGCCCGCCTCATCGACATGGCCTCGGAAGCCGCCCAGTGGCTGGAACTGGCCTGGGAAATTGATCAGTTGCGCCTCAAGGGCCGCCAACTCACCAGCCTGGTCGATATCGCCCAGATGATCATTTCCGAGTCGAACCTCGATCAAATACTTGAGCAGATCACGCTTCAGACTTTTCGCCTGATGAAGACGCATCTTTGCTCCGTTTTTCTCTGCAGTGAAGACGCCTCGGAATTGGTACTGCGCGCATGCCACGGCGGCACCAAACTCTATCGCGAGAAACCGAATCTCAGCATGGAGGACTCACTTCTTGGCAGCGTCGTGGGCCGCCGCAAGGCCATCTCCGTCGTCGATGTCGTGAAGGAAAAGGGCTACATCCAGACCGACATCGCGCGCAAGGAACGCCTCGTCTCCATGCTCGCCGTCCCGCTCATCTTCGGACAAAAAGCGGTTGGAGTCCTCGCCATCTACACCCGGCAACGGCACCGTTTTTCCAACGACGAAATCAACCTCCTCACCACGCTGGGGGAACTTTCCGCCGTGGCCATCGAAAAGGGACGCCTGCTCACCCGCGTCGTGGACATGGAGGAAAAACTCCGCGCCAGCGAGCGCCTCTCCGCCCTCGGCTTGCTCGCCGCGGAAATCGCCCACGAAATCCGCAATCCTCTCACCGTCATGCAAATGCTTTTCCATGCGCTGGTCGAGACCTTGCAAATGGACGCCACCTCCCAGCGTGACGCCGAGTTGATCAGCGAAAAGATGCGGCAGATGAACCGGATTCTCGATCAAGTCCTTTCCTTCGCGCGCTCCTCCGAACCGATCAAGGAAACCGTCGATGCGCAACAACTCATCGATGACGTCTTTCTCCTCACCCGTCACAAATTGCAACAGGGCGGCATCGACGTCCGCAGCACCGTCGCGGAAAATCTTCCACCCTTCCGCGCCGATCGCCCGCAACTCGAACAAGTCCTGCTCAACCTCATCCTCAATGCCGCCGACGCCATGCCAAAAGGTGGCACGCTTCGCCTCAGCGCTGCGCCGGAGGAATTCGACGGCAGGCCGCATCTCGCCATCAGCGTCCGCGACAACGGCCAGGGCATGTCGCCCGATCAACTCGCCAATCTCTTCGCGCCCTTCCTCACCTACAAGGACTCCGGCACCGGCATCGGCCTCGCCATCGTAAAAAAGATCATGGAAAACCATCAGGGCAAGGTCCAGGTCGAATCCAAAGTCGGCCAGGGCACCCGCTTCAAGCTCCTCTTCCCCATCATCGATCCCCACACGACCGCATGAAGCAGCCGATTTGACGCCCAACTCGGAAATGATAACCTCGCTTTCGTGAAAAAACTCTTCGCGTCCGGCGCCATCCTGACTTTGTTGATCGGCAGCTTGAGCTCCGTCCTGGCTCAGCAACCTTCACTGGCCCCGGATAATCTCGAGTTTACCGAGAGCGTCATTGAGAAGAACCATCTCGTGGTGCGAGTGGAGTTGGAATCACAAAAGAATCAATTCACTCGTTATCAGTACGATCACTATCCCGAGGTCGAAAGGATCAAAACCGAAAACGGTGTTTTTGCCCGTGTCAAAAACAAGCCGTGGTTGCGATCCGATGATTGGGGCGCAACCGGCACACCGGTTACCGACGACGTGGTGCAACAACTCAATTGGTTCATCAGTATAATTGGCGCAACGTTCGAAGAGCCCAATCTCACGGATACCACTCAGGGAGGCATCGCTTGGAAATTCATCAGCAAATCGAATAATAAAACCTTCACTTATTATACCTATGAACGCAGCAGGGAATATCCAAAGTCGAATGGAATTTATCCACGATATACTTTTATGAAGTCGTCCAAGGACACCGACGGTAAACTTCTTTTGTGCCAGACAACCGCCCAACTGCGATCAGATGGGAATCTCATCCCCGTCATCATCCGTTTTGATTACTTGTTTGAGGCACCGCAAAACATCGGCAACCCGCAACGGTAATTAATCTACGCAGCCTCAGCCTCGGAGTGCGGAGCCACCGGCGCCTCCCTTGGCACAAACTTCACGATCCGGCCCTGCAGCGATCCACCCGGGCTGACCTCAATGCTGCCGGCACCAATCGTGGGTGCGAAAAGCGTCCCTGCACTCGACACCGCAATCTTTTGCGCCGAGAGCGAGTGAACCAGTTTGACGCTGCCCTCCACGGTAATCTCGTTGCAGGTGATCGAATCGAATTGCGCGCCGACGCCCTGCTCTACCCGCAAATTGGCTTCGGGAATATTCAACCGCCCCGAAAAAGTCGCGCCATCGCTCAGGACAATTTCCGTCGCAGTGAGCGTACCTGAAATTTCCACCTCGCCGCTGACCAATAGCCGCGCACATTCAAGCGTCTGCACCTTGACCTTCGCCCCGCGTTCGATCCGCACTACGAGCGAATGCAGTTCACCGGAAAGCTGCCCGCCATTCATCACCACGATTTCCTCGGTCGCCCGCAGCTTGCTGAAGACTTTTCCGCGCACTTCAAGCCGTCGTCCTGTCGCCTCCATGCCCTTGAAAAAACAGCCCTCCGCAAAAACCACGTCATCATAGGCGTAAAGTTTTGCTGTCTGGACGCCATTCACTACCTTGTCGCCCAGCTCGAGATAATGAGAGCACTTGATGCACTGGGTTGAGAGCGCTGCAATCGCCACCAGGTTCGGCGCGCCGCACTTGACGCAAAAAACCTCACGGTTGGCCTTTGGCGTCCGCACCGTGCGGGGGCCCTTTGCGCCGCCCAGTTTGAAATAGCTCCCACAGGCGCGGCAATTGGTCGAGATCGCGCCTTCTGGTTCGCTTTGCGTGGCTTGGCAATGAGGACATGTGACCTCCTGAAGTGTCGGCTTTTTCATGGCTATTTGCGGCCCAATGCCATTTCCTTCAGTTTTTTCAATCGACCGGACCACTTGTTATCGCCCGGCGCCCGCTTGATCTCCTCCGAGACCTTCCGCTTAGGCTGCGCTCCAACCTTGATCTTGGCTTCGACTTGATTGCCCGGCTCCAAAATCAGCGAACCAGCCTCAATCGAACCGGTCACAATGCCACCAGAAGCAACCGTCAGGCATCCGAGCGTCTGCAGGTCGCCCTCAAATTTTCCGGTCAGGACGATGTCCTTGGCCATGCTCAATCATGGAGATGCCGGGATGGAGCTCGAAGACAGCGTTGGTACTCATGGACAAAAAAGCGGCGTAGCAGTTATAGCCACATCATAGCGACGCTTCCGGCGGGAACAAGCATCTGTCGCGAATGTGAATAACTTCGCGCTATTTTGTCACAATCACCACGCTCGCCGCTCCGTACTCTGCCGTGTGTGACAGGCTGACATGGACCGCCACGACACCCCGTTCCTTCGCAAAGGTCTCGGCACGTCCATGCAACTGCACCCGAGGCGCACCGTTTTCCTGTCGGACAATTTCGAGGTCCTTCCAGCCCATTTCCTTGCCGATCCCCGTGCCAAAGGCCTTGCTCAATGCCTCTTTCGCCGCGAAGCGCGCCGCGAGGTGGAGATGAGGAAATTTCATGCTCTTGGCGTAAGCGACTTCACCATCGAGAAAGACGCGGCCTAAGAAGCGGTCACCGAAGCGCTCAATCGATTCCGCGATCCGCTTCGTCTCGACGATATCCATCCCCACACCAAGAATGTTCATGGCAACATTGATGCTTCCG
>JABDHJ010000050.1 GCA_013285645.1 Verrucomicrobiota bacterium
ACGGAGAAGAGATTCGGCTTGGTCTCGCGACTTTCGGCCTTCACAAACGTGAAGCTGTTTTTCTCACGATCTCCGCCCCAACTGATCTGAATCGGAGTGACGCCGCCTTTGGCAAGGGCGCTGAAAACGGGAAAAACAAACGGCGGTATCAGGGTCCGAACGGCGACCAGCGCCATCGGTTCATTGATCACGTGCAGACGTTCCAGGGCGGTCTGGACCTTGGGAAGGGGACCGTTGAAGCACCAGGCCTGCACGGCGTCGCCGCTCACCGTTTCGCCGGTCCAACGGGTGCAGTCGAGGTCGGCGATTTTCTTGTGATCGTTCGTCTGTTTCCACACATAGCCGGAGGTATCTGGAACAATGGCGGGGGCGGTATCGGTGGGGATATTGGTGGCAGGAGGCGCATCGCTGCTGATCCCCGCGAAGTTTAGCTCCTGCATGCGAGTCTCGTATCGTTTCGACGACTCAACCGCAGTGCTGACCTCCGGCCAGGAAAACTGCCAGTACGTGTAGTTGCTGTGTTCGAGCCCGATGTAATGCTCGGTTTTATCATCGTAAATCACGCTGTAGTCATCACCTGGAATATCGACCCGCATCAGGTTGGGCACCGTCGTGACGATGAATTTATGGTTCTGGTCATCGCTATGAACGACGAAGGTGACGACATCGGCGGTGGCGGGCAGGGCCGGAGCCGGTGGCACGACAGGCTTGGCCTTGTTGGCGGCGGGAGTAGTCAGAGCGGCAAACGCAGTCGAGGATAGGACGATTAGCAAAAAAAGCGGACGAAGAAAGGTGAGCACCCCTTCACGATTAGCTTTCCCACCGGTGGATTGTCTAATCAAAAGACGGGGGCAAGGAAATGCGGAAGATAGCCACAAAAGAATACAGAGAGCGCAGAGAAAGAATACCATACCTTTTTCTTTGAGCTCTCTGTGTTCTTTTGTGGCCAAAGCTTTTTCTGTCTAAGTCGACTCAATAAACGAGGGATCCTCGGGGCGGCGCTGCTTGAGCTTAAGCCGTTCACCAAAGAGGGCCGTGCCGATGCGGAGATGAGTGCTCCCTTCTTCGACGGCCACGATATAATCGCCGCTCATCCCCATGGAAAGCGTCGGTAGGCGCAACCCCGTATCGGTTTCAATTTTATCCCGTAAGAGACGCAATCCAGCGAAATGAGGCCGCGATTTCTCAGGCTCAGGCGAGTAAGGCGCGATGGTCATGAGTCCACCCAGAGAGAGACGCGGCAAAGCGTTGATCGCCTCAGCCAAGGCTCGGGCCGCTTCAGGCGCACAGCCGAACTTCGTGCTTTCCCCCGCGATATTGACCTGCAAAAGCACGTTCTGGATTTTGCCAATCGCCCCGGCGCGATGATTAATTTCCTCCGCGAGCTCCAGCCGGTCGACCGAATCGATGGAATCGAAAAGCCGCACTGCATCCTTCGCCTTGTTGCTTTGCAGATGCCCGATCAGATGCCAGATGCCACGCCCCAACGAATCGATTTTTCCGCGTGCTTCCTGGACCTTGTTTTCGCCGAAGCGGGTGAGTCCGGCGCGAAGCGCTTCTTGGACGGCTGCCTCGGGTTGGGTCTTGCTCACGGCAATGATTTCTATTTCGGAAGGATCGCGTCCCGAGCGTTGCGCGGCGGTGGCAATTTCATTCTGAAGGGCGGCAAGGCGGGAAGAGAGATCGTCCATCAGGATAGCTTATCCGCAAATTGCGATGGTGTCATTCTTCAGAAATACCATTGACGTGTCATTAGATATACTTATAATGTCTTTCATGCAGGTTGAATCCTTTAAGGTCTTTCGAGACTTGGTTGAGTCCCGAAGTTTCAGCAAGGCAGCCTCGCTCAACTTCATCACCCAGTCGGCGGTGAGCCAGCAAGTCCGCGCCATGGAGGAACGCTTTCGCGTCCCGCTGATCGAGCGAAGCAACAAGCGATTTGGCCTCACCCGCGAGGGCCAGCTTCTTTACGAATCAAGCAAGCTGATCATTTTTCAGTTCGACTCGCTCCAGCACCAACTCTCGGAGATGCGCAACATCGTCTCCGGCACGATCCGGCTAAGCACCGTGTACAGCATCGGGCTGCACGAACTGCCGCCATATTTGAAAAAGTTTCTGCGCGAATTTCCCAGCGTCAACGTGCATGTCGAGTACCGCCGTTCAAACCAAGTTTACGAAGAAGTAATCGAAGGCACGAGCGATCTCGGGCTCGTGGCCTTTCCCGTCCAGAAGAAGACGCTCAAGATCGAACCGTTTCGCAAGGACCGGTTAGTGCTCATCTGCGTCCCTTCGCACGAACTGGCGAAGGAAAGCGACATCTCGGTGGAACAATTGAAAAAGGAAAAGTTCATCGGCTTCGAGCCGGACATCCCGACCCGCAAGGCCGTGGACAAGATTTTTCGCGAGGCAGGACTGGAAGTGAATCCGGTCATGGAGTTCGATAATATCGAGACAGTGAAGCGCGCGGTGGAAATCGGCGCGGGCGTTTCTATCGTGCCAAGCGCAACGGTGGAGCAGGAAGTGCGTGACGGCACTCTGGCCTCGGTCGAGTTCAAGGGGCACCCCTATTACAGGCCACTGGGCATCATCTATAAATCGGGCCGGGTACTTTCACCGGCGATGAAGCGGTTCTTGAAGATGCTGAAGGAATCGCCGGATGGGGCGGAGCCTTTGGCGTCCTGAGATGCAGGACTGGCTCCGAGCATTATTTTTGCACCATTGAGACGCTCTGAAGAGTGACAAAGCCATGTCCTGGTGGAAAGGCGAGGCAAAAGGTATCTCCATTGCTGTCGCTCTTGAGATCAATCTCGCCTGTCATTGTTTGGACCGAAGAATCATCCTTCAACGGCTTCACCCCGCAGTATTCATACCGACGCGCAGCAAGATTTGTAACAATGATGCACCACTCGCCGCGCTTAAGGTGGAATTCCTTCAAGTCGCTGAATCCGAGCTTCGCTGGAATCTTTCGATACTCCTTTTCCTCTTTTACGAACGTCGTATCCGGCGTGATTGTAAAGGTCACGCTCAGCACGTAATGCCCTTTTTTAGTATCGAAGTTCTGGGTCAGCTTTGTCCACGTGCCAAGCAATTCCACGCCTGCGCCGTTATTCGGCGACACTTGGTTGGTTACCATCGACAGAGGTCTGCAATCGCCATCCCAGTGGGTCAAGCCTTCTGAAAAATTGCCATTTTTCAGGACATTACCGGGAGGAGTGTCTGCGCCCAAAGCAGAACTGGTAAGCAGTATTGCAAGGAGGAGAATTCTCATGTGTACATAGCGTATTCATGACTTTACCCAAAGCAATACACTAAAGGATGGTGCGATGAAGAAGGAGATAACCGCTCGCCTTTAAAAACGAACCTCGTAGAGTGCAATCATGGCTGGTTCTTATTTTCTCACGACAGCGATTGATTACGTCAACAGCGCGCCCCATCTGGGGCATGCCTACGAAAAGGTGCTGGCCGACTTCTTTTCACGCCATGAGAAGAGCCTCGAACGCGACGTCCTTTTCCTGACCGGCGTGGATGAACATGGCCAGAAGGTCCAGCAATCGGCTCAACGGGAAGGGGTCGAGCCCCAACTCTTCGCCGACCAAATGAGCGCGCATTTCCAGCGCCTGCACGAAAGCCTCGGCGTGGCCTCAACTCATTTCGTCCGCACGACCGACGATCATCATAAGAAAATCGTGCGTGAGTGGCTGCAACGCCTTCATGACAAGGGCGAGATTTTCTTCCAGGAGTACTCCGGCTTTTACAGCGTGCGGCAGGAGCAGTTCGTCACAGAGAAAGACAAGGTCGATGGCCAATGGCCTGAGATTTTCGGTGAAGTGATCGAGACAAAGGAGCCGAATTATTATTTCAAGCTGGAGCCCTATCGTCAGCAATTATTGAAATACATTGAGGAAAATCCCGAATGGATCGTGCCTGCATTTCGCCGCAAGGAATTACTCGGTGCGCTGGCCGAGCCACTCGGCGATCTCTGCATTTCGCGCCCGAAATCGCGCCTGACGTGGGGCATTCCGCTGCCGTTCAACGAGGATTACGTCACCTACGTCTGGTTCGACGCGCTCGTCAATTACTACTCATTCGCCTCGGTGAAGGGCAAACTTTTCTGGCCGCCTGATCTGCAAATTATCGGCAAGGACATCCTGATTCCCGCTCACGGCGTCTATTGGCCGATCATGCTTTTTGCGCTGGAACTGGAATTGCCGAAGCATTTGCTCGTGCACGGTTTCTGGACCAACAGCGGCGCGAAGATCAGCAAGTCGAACGCAAAGTCGCTGATCGATCCGGTGCCCTATGTGGAGAAATTCGGACCCGACGCGCTCCGCTATTTCGTCCTGCGCGAAATGGTCCTGGGACAAGATGCCGATTTCTCCGATGACCGTTTTGAGACGCGATACAAAACCGATCTCGGCAATGACCTCGGCAATCTGGTCAACCGCACGCTTGCGATGATCGGTCGCTACCGCGAAGGAGTCGTGCCGAACTACGACGGCTTTCATCTCGTGGAGTCCGATAACGGCCTGCGCTCCGACATCTACGTGGATGAATATCGTGCGGCCGTGGAGCAATTTGCGCCTCATCTCGCCCTTCAAGCTGCCTGGAAATTGGTGCAATGCGGCAACCAGTACGTTGAAGAAACCGCACCATGGAAACTGGCGAAAGATCCGGCCCAGGCCAAGCGACTTGACGTCGTCCTCGGGCTCCTCGCGGAAACGGTGCGTCGCCTCTCCGTGCTCGTGCAGGCAGCGCTGCCTTTCACCTCGGAAAAAATTCGCGCCCAATTGCAACTCTTCCCCGGACCAGTCCGGATCGAAGAAGCTCTCTTCGGCAACTCGCTAAAAGGCCACGCCATCGGCAAACCCGAACCGCTTTTTCCGCGTCTCGAAGAAAAGCCCCCCGCCGCTTCCTGAGCCGTTGCGCTGCGTGTCGTTATGAACTCTCTTGACGTCACGCTGGCGCCCGCCACTCGCACGAGCCTCTTGATTTTCATCGAGGTGATCTTCTGGATTTACGTCCCGATCAGCTTCATCTGCGTGGCGAGATATGCCACACGGCAATTCCAAGCGGGACAACTCATCAACGGTAAAAATGCGCCGTTGCCATTCACCGTTTCCGGGCCGATCGGCTGGGGCTTTATCGTCTGCATATTGGGATTTATTTTTCTCCAGTCGGCCTTCTACATCATCCTGTTGATGGTCGGAATATCGGGACTGTTAATTGAAAATGGACGCACGGCGGAGGAGCAATTCGGCTTGAAGCGATTGAAACCAGTCCGGGCGTTGAGTTGGAGCCTCCTCGTCTTCGGCGCGGTCATGCTGGTCGAGGCTCCTCTCACCGAATTCGTGATGTGGATTTTCAAAAAAATACACCTGCCAAGTCCCGAGCAGGAAACCGTCGAAACCTTTCGCCACCTGAACCGACCTTCGGATATTTTCTGGTTCATCTTTCAGGCCGCGTGTATTTCCCCTATCATTGAGGAGCTTTTTTTCCGCGGCTATCTTCTCACTTTTTTAAAGAAACATACTTCGACTTGGATGGCTCTTGTGTTGAGCGCGGGTATCTTCGCCTTCGCGCATGCAAATCTTGCGATTGCGTTGCCCCTCTGGTTTCTGGGATTGGTTCTCGGCATCGCCTATGAAAATACCGGTTCGCTCCTCCTGCCTATCGGCATCCATGCCTGCTGGAATCTGGTGACAGCACTGAGCCTTCTTCTCGATAAGGGGAATTCATCATGAAACGGCGTGCCAAAACGGATTCGCTAGCTGCCCTCGGCGAAAATGGACTTTTGCGACTGCTCACGAGTGGCTGGAAAACCGATTCCCGAGTTTTGACCGGCGTCGGTGATGATTGCGCCGTTCTGTCCGGTGAGGGGAAGAACCACTTCCTTCTCTTCAAGACGGACATCGTCGTCGAAGGCATCCACTTTACTTCAAAAGCCCGACCAACCGAGATCGGTCGCAAAGCTCTGGCCCGTGCATTGAGCGATCTCGCCGCGATGGGGGCAGTGCCTTTAGCCGCAGTAATCACCTTGGGCATTCCAGCCAACGAATCGGTTTCCCGCTTGAGCGCAATTTATCGTGGCATGGAAGCGCTGGCAAAAAAGTACAAAGTCAATCTCGTGGGCGGCGAGACGACCCGGGCCGCGCAGCTTTTTCTCAATGTCGCGCTACTCGGAGAATGTCGCGGTTATCAACCCGTGCTGCGATCCGGCGCACGGGCAGGAGACTTCATTTTTGTCACAGGTCGCCTTGGCTCCACGCAAAAAAGACATCATCTCGTTTTTGAACCACGTCTCGCCGAAGGACAATGGCTCGCTCGACAAAAGCTGGCCTCGTCATTGATGGACCTGAGTGACGGTCTCGGCGCCGATCTTCCCCGTCTCGCGAATGCCTCCAAAGTCAGCTTTTACCTCGAACCCAAAGCGATCCCTCGTGCTCGTGGCGCGACCTTGAAAGCCGCCCTAAACGATGGCGAAGATTACGAACTTCTCTTCACCACGCCTGCTTCTCACGTAAAAACTTTAAAAAAGAAGTGGCCATTCGCCACGCCATTGCATTGTATTGGAGTGATCAGGCCTCACGGGGAGCACTCGACGGGGCCGATTTTCGCACATGGGTTTGATCATTTTCAACAGCGTTGAGGCCACGCAGGCCTTTGGAGAAAGTTGGGCCACCGACCTGACCGGAGGGGAAATCTTTGCCCTGCACGGTGTGTTGGGCGCGGGCAAGACGCAACTCGTCAAAGGGCTCGCCCGCGGCCTCGGCTATAAAGGCGACGTGACCAGCCCCACCTTTACCATCGTGCACGAATATCGCGGTGGCCGCCTTCCCCTCTATCATCTCGATCTTTATCGCCTGAAAGACGAGAACGCCGGCATCGATATCGGTCTCGAGGAATATCTCCCGAGCGACGGCGTAACCGTGATTGAATGGCCGGAGCGACTCGCATCCATCCTCCCGCCGCAGACGCGGCACTGGGAACTTGAAGTGGCCAGCCTCACGGAACGATTGATCCGGCAAAGAGAATAGCGATCCATGCTCGACCTTGCATTTGAAACCTCGTCCTCCATGGGCAGCATCGCGCTCGGCAACGAGAAGGTGATCGTACAATCGATCGAATTCAAGGGACCTCAACGCCACTCCGCCTCGCTTTTCCCCGCGCTTTCGCGCCTCGGAATTCCGCGACTCAAGCTGCGGCGCATCGTAGTCGGCATCGGGCCCGGTTCCTTTTCAGGAATACGTGTCGCTCTGGCAGCGGCACAGGGAATCGCGCTGGCCCAGGGCATTCCGGTGGTCGGAATTTCGAGCGCCTACTCCGTGGCGATGCAAATGAAAGAGGTCATCCGGCTCGGTGTTTTCTCGGATGCGAAACGACGCGAGGCTTTCTGCACCTCTTTCAAGAATGGTGAACTGGAGAAGGACACCTACCTGATTCCGATGACGGAGTTGGAAGAGCATGCAAAGACCTTCAATCTGGCTGTGAGCGCAGAACCGCTGCCGGGAATTCCCAAGCGCGTTTATCCCCGCGCCAAGGACTTGTTGATGCTCCCCGATTCGCTTTCCGGCTGGATCAAGGGACAGCTGATCGAACCCATTTATCTGCGCGAACCGGTCGCAGCGAAATAAATCTCGATCTCTTTTCGATCTGATATGACGCATATGCCGATGTCATCGTTTAATTTTTCATGGGTAGCCCGCGATCTCCGAGCGCGGGACTCGAGGGACCGTCGCCCAGAGGTCCACGGCTACCTCATTTATAGAGGAATGAACCCATGAGTTCTCCTCGCCGTTGCTGGGTCGAAGTGGATGGCCGCGCCCTGCGCCGCAATTTCAAGATTTTACGGGGCCTAATTCCGCGCACAACGCAGATCATGGCCGTGGTCAAGGCGAACGCTTACGGTCACGGCCTCGTGACCATGGCGCAGGAGTTCGAGGCCATCGGTACCGACTGGCTCGGCGTGGCAAATGTTGCCGAGGGCGTGGCTTTGCGCAAGGCGGGCGTCACATTGCCGATTCTTCTGCTCAGCGTCACGCTACCGGAGGAAATGGAAGATGCGATTCGGCACAAGCTGACGCTGACCCTTTCTTCCTATGACGAGGCGGAAACGCTCGATCGGATTGCCCGCGTCATGAAGCGAAAGGTCGAGGTCCATTTCAAGATTGATACCGGAATGGGACGACTTGGCTGCTGGCACCTGAAGGCAAAAGAAGAACTGATCCGCATTCGGAGCCTGCCCGGCCTGCTGGTGAAGGGACTCTATACCCATTTCGCCTCCGCCGATGACAATGCCGAGTTGACTCGGAAGCAGTGGAGATCAGTCGCACCGTTTTTTGCGAAGAATGCGGATTTGTTGTGCCATGCCGCAAATAGTCCCGCCGTGACGCGGCGTTATGGATTCCACGCCGACCTCGTGCGACTGGGCCTGAGTCTTTACGGCATCGCGCCCAACCCAGCGGACCAAGGCATCGGACTTCAACCCGTTCTCACCTGGAAAAGCCGCGTGACGTTGCTTCACGACGTGAGTCGCGGGCGCACGGTCAGTTACGGCGCGACCTATCGCGTTCCCTCCACGCAACGTCACGCGGTCGTGGCGATGGGTTATGGCGACGGCTATTTCCGGCTCCATTCCAACGCGAGCCACATGCTGGTGCGCGGTATCCGCTGCCCGATCCGTGGCCGCGTGACCATGGACCAGATCATTCTCGACGTGACCAAGGTGCCGGGTTGCCGGGTAGGGGATGAAGTCGTCGCGCTAGGCATCCAACGCGGCGAAAAAATCCAGACCCGCGAACTGGCCCTGCAAGCCCACACCATCCCCTGGGAAATCCTGACCAACATCGGCGCCCGCGTGCCGCGTTTCTATAAGAATTTCCGCTCGGTTTAGGTGCCTCCTCGTTCCCAAGTTGCACTTGGGAACGCACTTGTCAGCGAAGCTTTGCTTCATTTCCGAGGCAACGAAGTTGCGCGGACACAGGGACATTCCCAAGTAAAACGTGGGAACGAGGAACCATCAAAATACGACGGTCGTAGACCGCCGCTACATTAGAAGAGGTCCGAAAGTGCACCCATCACATCGCCCTGATACCACTTGGCCCAGGCGCGGTTATGCTGCGCCTGCGAGAATTTCGGATTGATCTGGATGGCGAGATCGTAGTCGGTTAGCGCGCCTTCGTAGTCGCCCTTGGATTGCAACGCAAGTCCGCGATTGTTGTAAGCGTGCTCGTCATTCGGGTCGAGTTCCAGCGCACGATCATAATCCTTCAGCGCCGCCGTAAGATCACCCTTACGAAACTCGGCCACGCCGCGATTATTATAGGCCTGTGCAAATCCTCCGTTCAACGTGATGGCGCGATTCGCATTCGTGATCGCACCAGTCAAATCTCCCTGCGCTTCGCAAAGCGAAGAGATATTGCTGTAAACCTCAACCGCATTGCCCTCAATTTTGAGCGAGTGATCATAATCGGCCTTGGCGCTGGCCCAATCGCCCCGCGCCTGCTCGATAATTCCGCGACCATTGTATGCAACATCGCATTTCGAATCGATCTGCAGCGCCATGTTGTAGTCGCTTAACGCACCGTCAAGATTTCCCAGCGCCCGCTTCACGTTGGCGCGATTGCAGTAGGCACTCGAGTTACGGGCATCAATCTCAATCGCCTTGGTATAGGAGCTTATCGCCCTCTTGGCCTCGCCCTTGTGATACCAAGCCAGCCCTTCCTCATTGTAAGCCGTGCCATTTTTAGGATCGATCGCAATGGCCTGCTTGTAGTCGGCAATCGCGCCGTCCCAATCTTCCTTCTCTCCCTTGATTTCGCCGCGATTCACATAAGCGTCGGTATATTTCGGATTGATCTTGATCGCCTGATTGTAATCGGTAATGGCCCCGCTCAGGTCATCCGTATCATCGAGCGTTACGGCGCGGTTAAAGTAAGCCTGGTCATTATCGGGATCCAGCTGAATGGCGCGAGCATAGTCCGCGAGAGCACTCGTCATGTCACCCTTTTCATGTTCGGCAACGCCGCGGTCGTTGTAAGGCTGGGCCAGATTGACATCGAGCTTGATCGCGATGTTGTAGTCGGCAATGGCCGCATCGGAATCGCCCTTGCGATAGAGTACCCAGCCCCGGTTGTTGTAGGCGTAGGGATCATGCGGATCGAGACCGATCGCAATGTTGTCGTCGGCCAAGGCCCCGTCGAGATCGTCCTTGCCGTCCTTCGCCAACCCGCGATTGACGTAGGCATCCTCGTACTTGGGATTGAGCGTGATCGCCTGATTATAATCGGCGATGGCCGCGTCGTAGCTACCCTGATCATATTTCGCCAACCCGCGATTATAATAAGCCTTCGACAACTTGGGATTGAGCAGGATCGCCTGGTTGTAATCGGAGATCGCGCCATCGAGATCTCCCTTGGCGTATTTGTTGGAGCCTGAGATGTTAAAGCTCAGGGCATCCTGAATGGAATTGGACACTATCGGCGACGCTGACGCACTTCTATCCGCGAACGAAAAAGACAGGACGAGTGCCAGCGCTGGAAGAGCGACTTGGCGAAGAAGCATGCGTGGTTATAAGCGACTTTTGTGCCGAAAACAAGTCTCGACCTCGCAAATTTCACGGACTCTCCTTGCAAAATGCAGTACATGGTCAGGCTCGCGTATACACACTAAAAGCGCCGTCATCCTGAGCTTGTCGATGGATCAGTTCTGTCTGCCTTTTCCCCTCGTTCCCAAACTCCATTTGGGAACGCACTTGCTGAGGCAACTCCATTGCCGACCCCAGCCAAGTCAGCGCGAAATAGAGTTTCGCGTATACAGGTAACGCTCCCAAATAGAGTTTGGGAGCGAGAGAAAAACAGAATTCAAGAATGAATCGCCTGCGCCAGCGGACGCGCGAACGTCTCCAGCTTCTGCGGCAAATCCTTGTCCTTCCCCCACTCGGCAATTCGATTGACCAGCACGCTACCCACCACCGCGCCGTCGGCTTGGATCGCCACGGCACGCGCCTGTTCCGGCGTGGAAATGCCGAAGCCAATGCAGATCGGCATCGCCGTCTGTTTGCGTAACAGGTCAATCCGGTGCGAGATGCTCGTCGCCACATGCTCCTGCATTCCGGTCACGCCCTCGCGCGAGACATAATAAATAAACCCGGTCGCCTTCTCGATGATCTTCCCGATCCGCTCAGGCGGAGTGGTCGGCGCAACCAGTGAGATGCGGCGCAGACTGCCATCGCCAAGATGCGCCCCGACACCGGTAGTGCCTTGCGATTCCTCCGGAGGCAGGTCGAGCACCAGAATGCCATCCGCGCCCGCCTGATAGGCGTTGAGACAAAAGCGCTCGATGCCATACGCGTAAACGAGATTGAAGTAGGTGTAGAGGACAATCGGAATCTGCGATTGAGTCCGTATCTTCTGGAGAATCTCCATGACCTTCGGCGTGGTCGTGCCCGCTTCGAGCGCGCGCTGTGCCGCGAGTTGATTGACAACGCCATCGGCGAGGGGATCAGAAAAAGGAACGCCCAACTCAACGATATCGGCGCCCGCCCGTTCCAAAGCCCAGACCAACTCGGGCGTTTTCTCAGGGCTAGGATCACCCGCCGTGATGTAAGCGACAAAGGCCTTCTGTCCGCGCGCTTTCAATTCGCGGAATTTGCGGTCGATACGATTTTCTGGAACCTGGTTCATAACGTCTCTTTAAAGGCCCGAACGCCTATGATGCGCAGACCCTCGAATACGAGTAAAGGCCGGAGCGTGACCGGCTGATCAAGTTCAAAGGCGAGATGATGGGCGTATCCGCCAGTAAGAATGATGTGTGGCGTGCGGCGATGACCATGCAGTTCGGAGGTCACGCGCCGAAGAATTTCCTTCACCCCGCCCTGGAAATTCAGGATAACTCCGGCGCGGATGGCTTCCTGAGTCGAGCGCCCGAGATAGCGGGGAGTTTTTTTCAAGTCGATCTCAGGCAACTGAGCCGTGGCTCCAATGAGAGAAGCGAGTTGCGTCTGCAGTCCCGGTGCAATCACTCCGCCGCAGAGCCGCCCTTTCGCATCCAGCACAGTAAAAGCCGTGGCCGTGCCGCAACTTACCACGATCGCGGGCCACTGTTTCTCTTCATGAGCGACCACAGCGGCAGCAAGTCGATCCGCACCAAGCTCAGCAGGCTTCGGATAATCAAAGCTAAGGCCAAGCGCGGACGATATGCCGGTGACCACATGCAGCCGCCCCGAAAAGGCGCGCTGAAGGGAAGGCACCAGTTTCGGCACGACCGAGGAGAGCACAACCCGATGCTTGGAATGTTTCTTCGCCAGCGATCCGATCCAGGCCCGCGTGGCCTTCAAAGTAGCGATTTCACCAGCTACGCGAACAGGCCCGGTCGATTGGGCCGTGGCCCACTTAAGCCGCGTATTACCGACATCAATAAGAAGAAACGAAGGCGTGGAGACACTCATGCCATGCTCACCCGGACATCTTCCACCTCTCCCGGCTCGCAAACCACCTCGATGTTCATCGGCGCGCAGCAGACCTCGCAGTCCTCAATGGTCGAGTAATCACCCTGCGAGGTATCCGCCATCGTGTGGATGACTTCGCCGCAATGGGGACACTGAATTTGGATCTCAACAAGCACAGGGGAATTCTAGAATTTTAGACAGGATTAACAAGATTAACAGGATTGGGAAAAGACGGGGAAAATTTGACGGAATTACGGAATTAACGGAATTCAAACAAATGGGAGTGAATACAGTGGCGAAACTTGAGGATCTTGGAGCTAAAAGAAGCTTAACGACAGGCATGGTCCTTCCCCAAAAAAATTCCGTAATTCCGTTAAAATTTTTTGAAATCTTTAAAAATATTCGCGCGGAATCCAATTGAGCCGCGTCTAGGCTGGTAGATGGAACTTCCCTTAGTCGCAACCACCTGACTTAGATGCCGCTTGTGACCTCACCCGTGCTCACCCCTTCACCTGCCGCTACGCCCGGCCCAGCCGCGATGGATTCCGTCGAGCGCACCATGGTCATGGCCGCACTGGGCGGGGACGAGGAGGCCTTCGAGAAGGTCATCCGCACCTATAGCAGGAAGGTCTACATCGTGGCCTACGCGATCGTTCAGGACCAATCCGAGGCCGAGGAAATCGTCCAGGACACTTTTCTCAAGGCGCATCAGCAACAAGGCAAACTCCGCGAGCCCGAGAAATTTCCGGCATGGCTGATGACCGTCACGCGCAACGGTGCCCGCGACCGCTTGCGCCGCCGTCGTCCCCAAGCGCCGCAAGAGACCTTCGACACCCTCGTCGATGACAAGGTCGCCACACCCGGCTCCGCGATGGAGCAGGAAGAACATCAGGCGCATATCCGCCGAGCCCTGGCCACGTTGCCGGAGGACCATCGCACCGCGCTGACGCTCCGCTATCTGGAAGGCCTCGATTACCGTGCGATCGAAACCGAAATGGGCCTCAGCAACGGCGCGCTGCGCGGAATCCTCGGCCGCGCCCTCGGCACTATGCGCCGCATGCCCGGCCTAGAAAGGCAAAGCGTATGAAATCTTTTTCTAATGTAGCGGCGGTCTATGACCGTCGTATTTCAATTCAGTTGGTAGCCGCCGCACGCCGGGCGGCGGTGCAGCAAGGTAGCCGTCGCACTCCGTGCGACGGTGCCTTTTTATTCCTCGTTCCCAAGTTGTACTTGGGAACGTCCTTGTCCCCGCAACTTCGTTGCCCCCGTGCCGAAGCGAAGCTTCGCCGACAAGTGTGTTCCCAAGTGCAACTTGGGAACAAGGAAGACCACTGTGGCCACTTCGCCACCCTGAAAGGGTGGTTATCACTCAGCCCAGGGTTGCGAGGAACGAGCTACCCTGGGTTCACATCCAAGCGGTCCAACCCTGTAAGGGTTGAATCACTGACTGGAGCCACGCCATGAAACCCATCACCCCTCACGATCCCCTAGACGACCTGATCGCCGCCGCCCTGCACGGCGAGTTGACACCGGAGGAGCGCACCCAATTTGATGCCCGTCTTAGCAACGATCCCGCCGCCCGCGCGGCCTACCAGGAAGCCCAGCTTATGCACGATCTACTCGAAAAGACCCACAAGAACGCCCAGCCCGATCCCTCCTTCGAACAACGGATGGTCTCCGGCGTCCGCCGCAAAATTCAACAGGACCAACACCAGGAAACGGCGCTCGAAAGCCTCTGGGTGCTCTGGACGATGGTGAAGCGATTCGTGCCCAGCCATCAGTTGTCGCGCTACGCCATGATTCTCGCCCTGGTCTCCGTGGTCACCCTCTCGGTCCTGATCTCCATGGGCAACCAGGTCAAGAGCGTCTTCACTACCATCAGTAACCAGTTGGCCTATGCGGGCAGTGCGGGAAGGCCCGGGGTCATGATGGGAAATAGTCCGGTGTATACCAGTACGGACATGGTCCGAAGTGGCGAAACAGTAAGCAAAGTTCATGTTCATCATAATAACCTTTACGGAGTTGAGATTGATGCGAAT
>JABDHJ010000051.1 GCA_013285645.1 Verrucomicrobiota bacterium
GAGGGAGAGCAGTCCGGCGGGTTTCATCTCTATCCCGATCTTGGCATTGTCGAGATCATCGATCCGAAGACCGGCGAACTGGTGGGCGAAGGCCAGCCCGGAGAGATCGTGTTCACGCCTCTCGATGCGCGAGGCACGGTCGCTCTCCGTTACCGCACCGGCGACCTGATCGATGGCGGGCTCACGTTTGAACCGTGTCCTCATTGCGGACGCTGCTTGCCACGATTGGTGGGCCACATCTCCCGCACTTCCGAGATGAGAGAAATGCATCTCGATAAACTGAAAGGGACGCTCGTCGATTTCAATCAGCTCGAACATGTGCTCGATAAGGTTGACTCCATCGGGACATGGCAACTGGAGCTTCGCAAGGCGCACGACGATCCCATGGAACTTGACGAGTTGATCCTCCACGTGGAGAAGTCTGATCATGCCGCCGAATCCCGAGTACGGCAGGAATTAAACGAAAGGATCGCCGCCGCAATCGAAGTGCATCCCAACCGGATCGTCTTTGAGTCATCGGAGGAAATGCGACGCCTGCAGGGAGTCGACCTGCAATTGAAGGAGCAGCGCGTGGTCGATCATCGTCCGAAGCCAGAGAACGGAGTAGCTGCTCACCACAATGGAGATTCGCCATGAGCGCGCCGCGCATGGTCATCGTGGAGGGAGTCCGCACTCCTTTCTGCAAGTGGAACACTCACTTTGCTTCACTGGGCGCTGATGAATTGGGCCGCATAGCCGTGGATGCCTTGCTCACCCGTACCGGCTTGGATCCCGTGCTCATTGATGAGGTCATCCTCGGCTGCGTCTGCCAGCCCGCGGAGGCCGTGAACGTCGCGCGGGTGATCGCTTTGCGGGCGGGAGTTCCTGAATCGGTTCCGGCGGTCACGGTACATCGCAACTGCGCTTCCGGCCTGGAAGCGGTGACGTTGGCCTCGGAACGCATCGCTGCCGGACGCGGCTCTGTCTTTGTTGTCGGCGGAACGGAGAGCATGTCGCAGGTGCCGCTCCTCTTCAAACCGGGAACGGCAAAAAAGTTTGCGGCCTTCGCTGGCGCAAAATCGGTCTTGAAAAAACTGGGTGCGCTTACTCAATTCCGTTTTTCCGATTTCGAACCGCGTATCGCCTTGAAGCTGGGACTCACCGATCCCGTCAGCGGATTGAACATGGGCGAAACGGCTGAACTCCTGGCGCGTGAACACAGCATCAGTCGTGAAGAGCAGGATCTATTTGCCGTGCAATCCCACCAACGCGCCATCGCGGCGTGTGAAAAGTTTTCGCAGGAAATTTGCCCTGTTTACGTGAATGGCCAGGCGATCACCAAGGACAATGGCCCCCGGGCCGACTCGTCACTGCCTGCCCTGGCCAAGTTGAAGCCGGTCTTTGATCGTCAATATGGCACCGTGACCGCCGGCAATTCCTCGCAGATCAGCGATGGCGCCGTTGCCCTGTTGGTGATGACGGAACAGAAGGCGGCGGAACTTGGTTATCAGCCGCTCGGACGACTTTCCGCCTACGCCTATACGGGCTGCGATCCAGCGCGAATGGGACTGGGCCCTGTTTCAGCCATTCGCAAAATGGGCCGGTCCGCAGGCACGGCGGACGTGATAGAAATCAACGAGGCCTTCGCGGCGCAAGTGCTCGCCGTTCTCAAAGTGCTCGGCGATGTGCCACTCGAAAAACTCAACGTGAATGGCGGGGCGATCGCCCTGGGCCATCCGGTGGGGGCCACCGGAGCCCGCCTGGTGCTCAGCGCGTTAAAGGAATTGCAACGTCGCAACGGCCACCGGGCCCTAGTGTCACTCTGCGTCGGTGGCGGTCAAGGCGGGGCGGCGTGGCTCGAACGAGACTAATCCATGAACAACATTCATCGTGAAATTGTGGACGGAAAGTTCTGCGTGCTGAAGTTCGACCAGCCCGGGACCAAGGCGAACCTTTTCAACCTGGAAACGTTGACAGAGTTGGACGGGCATCTTCGCGACATCGCATCGGACTACTCCATCAAAGGAGTCGTTTTCATCAGTGCCAAGGAGCGCGTTTTCCACGCGGGAGCCGATCTTCGCATTCTTGAAAAAATGAACATAGCCGGACTGAAACAGTTTCTTACGCTCGGGCAGGAGGTCTTTGGCCGCATCGCCTCCCTGGAAGCCCCCACGGTGGCGGCGATTCATGGGGCGTGCCTGGGAGGCGGGTGTGAGCTGGCCTTGGCTTGTGACTATCGCATCGCCACGCCAGACCGCGTTACCAAGATCGGGTTGCCGGAAACCAAGCTTGGTATTCTTCCCGCGTGGGGAGGTTCGACCCGTCTTCCACGGTTGATTGGTGTAACCCAGGCGCTCAAAGTGATTCTGGGCGGCAAAACACCAGCGGCCAACCAAGCGCTCCGCTACGGCATGATCGATGCAATCGCTCCGCGTGAGCTTCTGCTCTCCGTCGCCCTTGGCATGATAAAAGGCAACCGACTGCCACACCGTTCCGGTTGGTTGCGACTACCTCTCCCTAATAGACTTTATTCCCGGTTGATCGCGCCCCTTGTGCGGTCCAGGACGCTGCGCGAGACGAGGGGGCATTATCCGGCCGTGCTCAAGGCCGCCGAGATCGTCATGGCCTCTGCGGCGTCTTCCGAAAAAGAGTCGCTGGCTCGCGAGCGACTGGCGTTGCTTGAACTGATTGAGACCGATGCCTGCAAAAACCTCATCAGGCTGTTTTTCATGGGGGAGCGTGTTCGCAAATCGGAAGGTGCCGGGATGAAACCCGTCGAGCGTGTCGCCGTGATGGGAGCGGGTGTGATGGGTTCCGGAATTGCAGCGTGGATGAGTTCTCGTGGCGTGCGCGTGATCCTGCGTGACGTTGATCCCAAGTTCCTGGCGAAGGGATTGGAGCGGATACGCAAGTCGTTTGGCAACCGGCGCGTCTTCACGGAAAAAGAGGCGCGAGATGGGATGGATCGCATCTCTCCCATCGCTACGGAAGTGCCTTTGGACCATGTCGACATGGTTATCGAAGCGGCCGTGGAAAAAATGGAAGCCAAGCAACAAATTTTTGCGAACCTCGACCGGCAGGCGAGCCATATCGATACGCTTCTGGCCACGAATACGTCGGCCCTCTCCCTCGCGGAGATTGCCGGTGCCACGAAAAATCCTGGCCGCGTGGTGGGTATTCATTTTTTCAATCCGGTGCACAAGATGCAATTGGTCGAGGTGGTGGCGGGGCCGCAGACAGCTCCCGAGACGGTGCAGCGTGCCGTGCAGTTCGTCCGGCAAATTGGCAAGCTCCCGGTCGTGGTGAAGGACAGTCCCGGTTTTTTGGTGAACCGAATTCTGGTGCCTTATCTGCTTGAGGCAGGGCTCCTCTTTGAAGCGGGAGCACGCATCGTGGACATCGATGAGGCCATGCTCGACTTTGGAATGCCGATGGGGCCGCTGCGGTTGATCGACGAGGTCGGAGTCGACATTGCGACCGACGTAACGGCAACGCTCGCGGCCCGCTTTGGTGATCGGTTGCGAGTGCCGGGAGAACTGGATCAAATGGTCTCAGCAGGATGGCTGGGCCGAAAGAGCGGGCGCGGATTTTATGTATACTCGGGTGGCCGGAAGATCGTGCCTCACGCCGGCATGGATACCTTGCGCCGAAGCCACACCGCCAACGCGTTGGATTCTTCCCAGTTGCAGCAGCGTCTCTCCTTGTTGCTGGCCAACGAAGCAGTCCGTTGCCTTGAAGAACACATTGTTGCAGACGCTGAAACGGTCGATTTCGCGATGGTGATGGGCACCGGATTTGCGCCGTTTCGCGGTGGCCCGTTGCGGTTCGTCGATGTATTTGGATTGAGTAAAGCAGTCGATGAACTTGAGCGACTCGCCGTGAAAGCGGGGCCGCATTTCACACCAAGCCCACTGCTCAAACAATTGGCCATTGAAGGGAAACGCTTTTATGAAGACTGAGGAACGTTCCGTTATCGATACGTCAAAGATGTCCCAGGCCCAGCGCTCTGCCCTGGAACTGACCGAGGCGGCCCGTGATATTCCCGGAGTTAAGCGTGGCTTCTGTGGAGGTTTGTTTCTCGGACAATTTAATCTGGATGCGCTTCATCCCTATCCACAGCAAAGCGTGGAGGATCGCGATCAAGGCGATGCTTTCCTGCATTCGCTGGAAAAATTCCTGCACGAGCATGTGGATCCGGACGAGATTGACCGTACCGGTGAAGTTCCCGATTCGGTGATTTCGGAACTGGCCGCGATGGGAGCATTCGGCATCAAAATCGAGCCGAAATATGGCGGGCTTGGTCTCTCGCAGACAAACTACTGCCGCACGGGAATGCTGCTGGGAAGTTACTGTGGCAATCTCACGGCCATGATCTCCGCACACCAATCGATCGGCGTTCCACAGCCGTTGATTCTCTTTGGTTCCGAGGAACAAAAGCGGAAGTACCTGCCGCGTTGCGCCAAGGGCGAGATTTCGGCGTTCGCCCTCACCGAACCCAATGTCGGTTCCGACCCGGCCCGGATGGAAACGCACGCGGAGCCTACGCCTGACGGTGAGGCCTTTATCCTGAATGGCGAAAAACTTTGGTGCACCAACGGCGTGAAGGCAGGTGTCATCGTGGTGATGGCCCGGACGGCGCCCAAAAATGGCAAAGGCCAGATCACCGCTTTCATTGTGGAAATGAACAGTCCCGGCATCGAAGTGGTGCGCCGCTGCCGGTTCATGGGACTCAAGGCGCTCTACAATGCCGTCATCCGCCTCACCAATGTGCGGGTCCCCCGCGAGAACATCATCCTGGCCGAAGGCAAAGGCTTGCGGGTGGCCCTGACCACGCTCAACACCGGGCGGTTGACCCTGCCCGCCGCCTGCATCGGCCTGGCCAAACGGTGCCTTGCGACATCGCAATCCTGGGCCAATGAACGAGTGCAATGGGGCGCGCCTATTGGAAAGCACTCTGCCATTGCGGACAAGATCGCGCGAATGGCGGCGGATGTTTTTGCCATGGAAGCAATGACCTTTTACACCGCCAGCCTGGTGGATCGTGACAAGAAAGCCGACATCCGCCTGGAAGCGGCCATGTGCAAAATGTGGGCAACGGAACGGACTTGGGAGATCGTCAATGATACCATGCAAATTCGTGGAGGACGCGGTTACGAAACTGCTGCCTCGCAAGCTGCCCGGGGCGAACGTCCCGTACCGGTGGAACGCTGGCTGCGGGACTGCCGTATCAACACCATCTTCGAGGGGTCGAGTGAAATTTTGAGATTGTTCCTGGCCCGCGAGGCGCTTGATCCGCATCTGCAACTTGCCGGACCGATGCTCGACACCCGGTGCTCTCCGGGAGAACGGCTGAAGACTGCTGCGAAAGCCTCTCTCTTTTATGCGGTCTGGTATCCGCGTCAATGGTGGCCGTTGGCTGCCGCCAAAGGCGATTTTCATCCCGTTTTGGCAAGACACGTTCTGTATGCCACCAGGACTTCACGATGCCTGGCACGCACACTTTTCCACGCCATGGTCCGGTTTGGGCCGAAGCTGGACAAGCAGCAGCTTTTACTTGGACGTTTTGTCGATATCGGAACGGAATTATTCGCGATGACCATGAGTTGCAGCCGCGCGCAAGGTCTTGAGACAAAGGAATCGCGTGACTTGGCCGATTATTTCTGCCGGAAAGCGCGGTCAAAAATCGAGGATTTGTTCCACCACGTTTACCAGAACGAGGATGCCGACGGTTATCATCTTGCCCAGCGAGTCATGGCCGGAGAGTTTGACTGGATTGAGGAAGGAATGCTCCACGAGAAAATCACTGGATAAAACAGATCGTCGGCTTCCGTGTCGCAAGCGTTCGGCTTGGCGCGGTGGCAGTGGTGTACGTTATTCGTCTGGCGGTTCGTTTTAATGTGGCTGTCACTGGACATCCGCTGCCATTAGGGGCAAGTGCCTTGGGGATTATCCCGGGGGTAGTTGCTCGATTACTGGGCAGTCCAGCCGCCATCCACCTTGAGAGTGGCACCTGTGGTGAACTTGGCAGCGTCCGATGCCAGGAAGAGGACTGCGGCGGCGACGTCTTCACCGGAACCGAAACGCCCAACCGGGTGCAGCGACAAGAGCCATTTGCGCGCCTCGCTGTCCTTCTCCGTGCCTGCCATACGATCGATCATTTCTGTTTCGATAGTGCCGGGAGCAACCGCATTGACGCGAATGTTCTGCTTCGCATATTCGATGGCCGCAGCCTTGGTCAATCCTTCCACCGCGTGCTTGGTGGCCACGTAGATGCTGGCGCCGGGCAAGCCGATGTGACCGGCAACACTCGACACGTTAACGATGGAACCTCCGCCAGTCTTCAACATCTCGGAGACCTCATGCTTCATCGCGGCAAGGACGCCCCATACGTTGATGTCAAAAGCCTTCCGGTACTGTTCTTCCGTGACTTGGTCCAGAGGCCCCATGACTTCGACACCCGCATTGTTGAGGGCTACATCAAGGCGACCATAGGTTGAAACGGTAAAATCGACGGCGTTTTTGACGTCGCTTTCGCGGGAAACATCGGTGCGAATGAAGGAAGCGCTGCCGCCCGCGTTTGTAATTCGCGAGACAACTTCTGCGCCTTCCTTTTCGCGGCGCCCAGTAACAACAACCTTGGCGCCAGCTTCAGCAAACGCGATCGTTGAGGCCTTGCCGATGCCTGACGTTCCTCCAGTGACGAGAACAACTTTGCCTTTGTAGGAGATATTCATAATTTCCTTTGTTTGGGGTTAAGGTGACGAAGGTTCTTCCATAAGCAATCGCATCAGCTTCGCTTTTTGCAACTGCCTCCGAGCCGGAGACGAAGGCATGACCATCCGCTGCGATGGGGTATTTGACAAAGCCCGGTTCAAGTCAAAGTTTACTGAAACTGGAGACGGCACATATGACCAGTCGCAACTGCCCGGAAAAGGCTCGAAGAGTCTGCCCTTGGGTTAAGTGCGACCACCGTCTCCATCGGCATTAACCTCCAACCCTGGACCAACATGAATGCATCCAACTCCCAACCTGAAGAATATGATCTCGTCGTTCTCGGCAGCGGCGCCGGGGGCAAGCTGATTGCATGGACGTCGGCCCAAAAGGGGCAGCGCGTTGTTGCCATCGAGCGCAAGTACGTGGGCGGTTCGTGCCCCAATATTGCGTGCCTGCCAAGCAAGAACATCATCCACAGCGCGAAGGTTGCCTCGCTCTTCTTCCGCAGTGAGGAATTTGGTATCAGCAAGGACAACGTTCATATCAACATGAGTATTGTGCGCGAACGCAAGCGGAAGATGGTTCAACATCTGGTGGATATCCATCTCGAAAATTATCGAAAAAGCGGCGCGGAATTGGTCATGGGCACGGGACATTTTGTGGCGCCGAAAACCATCGAAGTGGCGCTGAACGATGGCAGCATACGCACATTCCGAGGCAAGAACGTGATCATCAATACCGGCACGCGGGCCAAGCTTGAGCCGATTCCGGGACTGGCGGAGTCCGAGCCGCTCACGCACATCGAAGCGCTGGAACTTGATGTCATCCCGAAACATCTCCTCGTTCTCGGGGCGGGCTACGTTGGGCTCGAACTGGCCCAAGCGTTCCGCCGTTTCGGCAGCGAAGTGACATTGATCGACCGCAACAGCCGTCTCGTCCATCACGAGGACGAGGACATCTCGCAGGCGCTGGAAGAAATGTGTCGCGATGAGGGCATCAATGTGGTGGGGAATGGTAAAGTCGCTCACGTTGACGGCAAGTCCGGCAATGAGGTCAGGCTGTCTGGAACTCGTGAAGGCAGCGACTTCAAAATCAGTGGTTCACACCTACTTGTGGCCGGTGGACGCACTCCGAATACCAGCGGCATCGGCCTGGATGTGGCCGGCGTGGAGACGACCGAGAGTGGCTATGTGAAGGTCAATGAGCGGTTGCAGAGCACGGCCGAGGGTGTTTGGGCCATTGGTGATTGCGCAGGTAGCCCACATTTTACCCATATTTCCGAGAATGATTTTGCGGTGGTGAACGAGAATATCTCTGGCGGCCACAAAGTGACGACGGGACGCCAAGTGCCCTTTTGTATGTTCACCGATCCTGAGTTTGCCCGCGTCGGCCTGAGCGAAACGGAGGCGAAACAGCGTGGAATTCCGTATCGCGTGGCCAAGCTACCGATGGCCGCTGTCTTTCGCGCCATGACTATCTCGGAAACACGCGGCTTCATGAAGATTCTCGTCGATACGACGAGCGACCGTATTCTCGGCTTTACCATGTTCGGCGCCAGTGCGGGCGAGGTCCTGGCCACGGTGCAAACGGTGATGCTCACCGGTGCGCCTTACACCACACTGCGCGATGCAATCATTGCCCACCCCACCATGCCGGAAGGGCTTGTGTTCCTCCTGCTCGCCGTGCCGGCAAAGTCATAGTAACTCCGAAGACGAATGATTTTGCTCGATTCGCTTTACAGACGAACGCGGCTTGATAAACAGCTTGTTCCCTTTCATGAACGAAATTTACATCAAGAAAATCGCTGGCGAACTGAACATCCAGCCCCGGCAGGTTGCCGCCACGGCCAAGCTCTTTGCTGAAGGAGCCACCGTTCCATTCATCTCCCGCTACCGCAAGGAGGCCACGGGTTCACTCGACGAAGTTGTCATCACCACAATCAGGGAACGCCTGCTTGGCCTGGCTGATTTGGACCAACGCCGCGACGTGATCGTTAAGTCTCTGACGGAACGCAATCTTCTCACCGACGAGTTGAAAGCGGCCCTCACTGGCGCCGATACCGTGACTCGTCTCGAAGATATCTACCTACCGTATCGTCCGAAAAAGCGTACCCGGGCGACGATCGCCAAAGAGCAGGGTCTGGAACCTCTGGCCGACATCCTTTTGAGGCAGGAAACCGCGACCGATCCCGTGGCCGAAGCCAAGGCCTTCGTCAGTGCCGAGAAGGGTGTCGCCACCACGGAATCGGCACTGGCCGGCGCGCGTGACATCCTGGCCGAACGGGTCAGCGACGACCCGCGTGCCCGCGCCAAGTTACGGGAGCTTTACTGGCAGCAGGCCATCGTCAAATCCAAGGTCTGCCTGGACAAGGAAGAGCCAGGCGCAAAATTCAAAGACTATTTCGACTGGAGCGAATCTCTCGCGACCATTCCGAGTCACCGCCTTCTCGCGATTCGGCGCGGCGAAACCGAGGGCTTCCTGATGATGCGCATCGCAGTTCCAGAAGAGGATGCGCTGCCCATTATCGAACCTATTTTTGTCACCGGCAAAGGCCAGGCGTCGGATCAGGTGCGGCTGGCGGTGCAGGATAGTTACAAGCGGCTCCTCGGCTCAGCCATCGAAGTAGAAATGCGGATCGAATCCAAAAAGAAGGCCGATGCGGAAGCCATCCGTGTTTTCGCGGACAACCTGCGCGAGTTGCTTTTGGCGTCGCCTCTTGGACGAAAAAATGTCCTCGCCATCGATCCGGGATTTCGCAGCGGCTGCAAAATCGTTTGCCTGGATCGCCAGGGCAAGCTTCTACATCACGATGTGGTCTATCCCACCGCATCGTCGATGGGGGAAATGCGTGAGGCCGCCGAAGCGCTTCTGAGCATGATCAAAAAATACCAGATCGAGGCGATCGCCATCGGTAATGGCACCGCCAGCCGCGAAACGGAAACTTTCATCAACAAACTCAAGCTGCCCTCCACGATCCCCGTCGTGATGGTGAACGAGAGCGGCGCGTCGATATACTCGGCTTCTCCCGTGGCGCGAGAGGAATTTCCAACCCACGACGTAACCGTTCGGGGAGCCGTCTCGATCGGACGCAGGCTCATGGATCCGTTGGCCGAATTGGTGAAGCTCGATCCAAAATCGATTGGTGTCGGGCAGTACCAGCACGATGTCGATGGCAGCGCGCTCAAGCGCAGCCTTGATGACGTCGTGGTAAGTTGCGTCAATGGCGTGGGAGTCGAACTGAACACCGCCAGCAAGCAATTGCTCGGTTACGTGTCAGGTCTTGGTCCCATGTTGGCCGGAGGAATCGTCGCGCATCGGGATGCCAATGGCCCCTTCAAGTCGCGGGCGGAATTGA
Source organism: Verrucomicrobiota bacterium (assembly GCA_013285645.1). GTDB lineage: Bacteria > Verrucomicrobiota > Verrucomicrobiia > Methylacidiphilales > UBA1321 > JABDGH01. The sequence goes on from JABDHJ010000051.1 coordinate 10,049, forward strand.
AGGGCGTCGCGCGCTTGGGTCCGAAAGCATTTGAGCAAGCCGCGGGATTTCTTCGCATTCGCGATGGTGACCATCCGCTCGATGGCAGTGCGGTGCATCCGGAAAGCTACGGACTGGTCGAAGCGATGGCCAGGGACTTGAATTGCTCCGTATCCGATCTGATACGTGATACCGGGCTGCACAAGAAAATCCAACTCACCAAGTATGTGACTGAATCAGTCGGCTTGCCCACGCTCAATGACATCATGGCCGAGTTGGCCAAGCCGGGACGAGATCCGCGTCAGCAGTTCGAGGTCTTCTCGTTCCAGTCCGGCGTGGAGAAAATGGAAGACCTCAAACCGGGGATGAAACTTCCCGGCATCGTGACCAACGTCACGGCCTTCGGTGCCTTCGTCGATATCGGCGTGCATCAGGATGGTCTCGTGCACGTCAGCCAGCTCTCGGATCAGTTCATTAAAGATCCGTCCGAGGTTGTTAAGGTCGCGCAACGTGTCAACGTCACGGTGGTTGAGGTTGATCTGCCTCGCAAACGTATCGCTCTTTCCATGAAAGCTGCCCCGTCAATCGGCGGGACTTCCGCGAGGCCTTCCTCCGGTTCGGCACCGTTGGCGAGGACGGATCGCTCGCTCCCGCCCAAGGCAAAGCCTGTCGATTGGTTTACGGAAGCGCTCAATCGGAAGTAACCCTTTGCACATACCAATTTTTACGAGTAAGAGGAATTCTTGCCGTACCATAGGCATCCGTCCTGGCTAGCAGCGTTTGATAGATACTCAGGTGTCCCCGCTGAAAACCATGGGCTGAACCTGCCAGGTAGAGTCGCCAGACTCGATAAGCCTCCTCCCCGACTTGGACTACTGCTTCAGCTTGCCGGGCCTCCAGCCGAGTCAACCAAAGACACAAGGTCTTGGCATAATGCTCCCGCAGGCTTTCGACATCCCGGACATCAAAAGGGGCTTCCTCGGCGGCGGCAAGCATTTGGCCAATGGGTTGCAGATCGCTGTCGGGAAACACGAACTCCTGGATAAAGCATTCTTTCTCATTTTTTCTCGGACGTGATCCAAACCCAATGCCGTGATTGAGGAATAAGCCCCCCGGCTTGAGCAGCGAGAAAACTTTCTTGAAGTACTCCGATAAATGGGAGGTTCCCACATGCTCGACCATGCCGACGCTGGCGATCTTGTCGTAGCCTTCGTCGTTTGGAAGATCCCGGTAATCGCTCAGGCGCACGCTGACACGATGTTCCAGGTTCTCTTCCTGAATTCGCTGCGCGGTCCAGTCGAATTGTCGCCGGCTCAAGGTTACGCCCTCGGCATGGACCCCGTATTGTTTCGCGGCATGGATCAATAAAGCTCCCCAGCCACAGCCGATATCGAGGAAATGCTCGCCCGAACGAAGATCGAGTTTCCGGCAAATATGATCGAGCTTATCGAGTTGTGCCTGTTCCAAGCTGGTATCGACTGTTTCAAAATAGCCGCAGGAATAAACCATTCGAGGATCGAGCCAGAGCGCATAGAACTCGTTTGAAACATCATAGTGAAACTGGATCGCATGGCGGTCGCGTTCGACGGAGTGCTTCTTTCCATTGAGCTTTGCCGGCTGAAAGCCGTTCGATTTGGCAGCGTGATTTTTGTCGGGCAACCTCGCCAGTTGTATGGCCACGGAGAGTGTCTTCGTCCACCCCAAGGTTTTCTCATCCAACGCATCGGCCAAATCGCACGCGGCAATCATATCGCCTTCGATATCAAAGGCTCCCCGAATAAAGGCCTCGGCCACGGAGATTTCTGAGCCACCGGATAGCATTTCCCTCAAAGCGCTGGATGGATTAAGTACCAGTGTCGCGGGTCTGGACTCACTGTCTGGCCAGTAGGTTCCATTCCATAAACGGACGTTTAGACTCGGCAGGCCATTTGGCCCCAAAATCTCTTCCAATATCTCCGTGGTCACGCGAAGTGCATCGTCTTCTGATAACTGATTAGAGAACCCACGGGCTACGGCTCTTTTGTTAAAACCCAATCGAGGATAAAGATCGAGAATCATGGAGTTTTGTTATGTTGAATCAATGCGCGACCCTTCAACGTAAACCAATGTGGCAAACTCGCCATGAACATGTCTTCCCTGGTTGCCCTGAAAAATCAGTCGAGCAAGGCGCTTTTTCCGGGTATTTCAGAGGGAAACGCAAGCACTGAACAGTTCGGCCTAAGCTTTTGGCTTAGGCATGAATAGGTCCCTTGCCGCTACCAAACTTTTCGTTTGTGAATTAGCCTCATAGAGCAGCAAGGATAGTAAAAATGGAGCCTGTAACTCGTGAAACTGTCCACCTCAGTCAAACATAGCGACGGGTACAAGAACCGAATGGATCAACTCTCGGACAAACCAGAATATGCCTCTGACTTGGAGCCTATCCTAACGTGGGCCTGTCTGGCTGCAGCCCAGACCCGTCGAAGCATTTCCGGTGTTGAAAAAAATCGTGGGATTTTAAGAACAAAAGGTGAAAGCGAAAGCCGCCTGCAAGAGTTTGGTCATTGGCGCACGTCCACGGCTTTTACGGAGCGAGAAAAAGCCGCGTTAAGCTTGGGGGAATCGCTGTCGTCGAAGCAATCCGAGGAATATTCCATCCCTGCGTTGAAAGAAGCCAAAAACTACTTTAACCGGGAGGAGATGATTCGTCTTACGTTGAGCATTATGGCCGTCAACGATTGGGCCGATCACCATTCCGGCTCTTCGGTTCGCGTCCTGGTAGTCGAGGATGATCCTCTCGATCAAGATCTCTTGCGACGGCAATTACAGAAGGCTCAAATGGAAAACAATGTCGTTTTTGTGTCCAACGCACGTCAGGCCCTGGAATTACTCGAAGGCAGCCAAAGAGAACCGTTCGGGTACAAGTGGATTGCCATCTTTTTGGATATTCATTTGCCGGGAATGAATGGCATCGAACTCTTGCGACACATCCGCACCATGTGGGGTGGAGAGGATATCCCTGTGATCATAATGTCTTCTTCCCGTGATCCCCGGCATATTGAAGAATGCAAGAGACTGAAGGTCGCGAGTTACGTGGAAAAACCGGTCACCTATAGCGCTTTTTCCAAGGCGGTCGCGAACATCTTTCATCAACCCAATGTGGCGGCGTGCTAATGTCGGCATTCACCAGGAATGGCGCAGAAAATCGTTGATGTGACTATTTTGGGGCAATTATCTCCAAAAAATTCCAATCGTTCACGGCGATAATGGCCAGGGTCAAGCTGACGATTTGCGCCTTGGTAAAGTAATGCCGCATTTCCTGGATGAGGCAATCAAGCAAAGGGCTTGCCGGGTCCACCGTAATCTTTTCGCACAACGCCAGGGCAGCCCGTTCGTTTTCATCAAAAAGTGAGGAAGTGCCCCATGTCGCCACCTGATCGAGCCGATTGTTTGTTTCGCCTTTTGCCCTTAGCTCCTCCATGTGGTTTTCAATGGAAACCGGGCATTGATGAATTTGTGCAACGCGCAATCTGACCAACTCGAGCAGGTTGGAATCGACGCCGTCTTCTTCGTCGGAAACTTTTCGCGGTGAGGATTTATTCCGGGTACGGGCTGAGAGATAGTTCTTCATTGAGATTGTTTTTCGGTGCATTGACATGGAAATAAAATCAAGCGCAGGACATCTCCTTCCATTCCGGAGAATCAAAACGAGGCCCTTCGCATAATTTTACGATGTAGCGGATGTTGTTTCGAAGCTCTTTGAACGATTTTGGTTTGTCCAGATAACTGCTGACGCCCAAGGCAGCGCAGCGTTGTCGATGAGAAGACCCATCTGAACTGGCAAGAACAACAATGGGAAGAAAGCGAAACTGCGGCTGAGCTTTTATCCATTCGATCAACTCGACGCCACCCTCATCTAGTATGGCAAGATCCATCACGAATGCTTGGGGTGCATCTGCGACGAAATGGCGC
>JABDHJ010000052.1 GCA_013285645.1 Verrucomicrobiota bacterium
GTTCTCTACGATTTCCATCACAAGAACGTTGCTTGGGCACCGCTCCTCATGGCCTTTTGTCGTTGCCTGCTCTATCTGTTGGCTGCTTCCTCTGGCCGGAATTCCTGTTTTGGCTACTTTCACGGTACTTGGTCAAACGATACGCTGGGCTTCGTCCATGGCCCTTGGTCGGTCGATGCCCTGAAGGTAACCCTGAATGTATTCCCGGCGGCCATTCCGCTCGGCCTCTATGTCGCAGGTATCACATATCTCGCACGAGGCGAAAGTCGACCGGGCAAACCGACACGTTGGGCGCTTCTGCTCCTACTTATGCCCGTTGCTTTTTCCTTCGTCACTTACGCCTGCTTGAATTCATCGTACATACCACTGCCGTTGCTCCCGGTCATCCTCATCTGCGCACTGCAACTTTACTGGATGGTCTGCCTCCTGGTTCCGTTCTGGCGCAAGACCAAGCCCTCCATCGGGCGCGTCGTCTCCGGACTTCTCGCGGGCATCGTTCTCGTTGATATTATCGCTCTTATTCCCTCGATCGGCCCCCTCGGCATCGTGCTGTTTCCTCTCTTCGCGCTCGCTCTCCTCTTGCAACGAGTCATCCCGGCCACGTAAGGTCGCTGCGCATCATGACGACTTCCATTGAGCGAACGATCACTGTTCCGTTTGCACATCGCATCTATTTCACGCGCTCCGTCTTCTCTTCACAAAATCATCTTCTCGCCGGACTCATTCCCCGTGCCGTATCGGGAAGTCAGGCCAAAGCGTTGGTCGTCATCGACCAGGGCGTCGCAGAGGCCTTCCCAACATTGAGCGATCAAGTGGTCTCCTGTTTTTCCCGTGAAAATTCGCCCATCAAACTCGTTCGCCCTCCCCTCCTCGCAACAGGCGGCGAAGCGGCCAAACAGAGCAGCGATCTCGTCGATGAGCTTCATCGCCAGATCGACCAACAGGGCATTTGCCGACACTCCTATTTGATTGCCATTGGCGGCGGGGCCTTGCTCGATGCTGCCGGATTTGCCTCCGCCACCGCCCATCGCGGTGTACGCCATATTCGCTTGCCGACCACGACACTTAGCCAGGCCGACGGCGGTGTCGGCGTGAAGAACGGCATCAATGCTTTCGGTAAAAAGAATTTCATCGGGACATTCTCGCCGCCTTTCGCGGTCATCAATGACAGCGATTTTCTGGCTCCTCTTCCACCCGCAGAAAGGAGGGCCGGGTTGATCGAAGCAATCAAAGTGGCACTGATTCGAGATGCTGCCTTCTTCGAGGAGATCGAGCGTTCATCTGACGACCTCGCACGATTCGAACCCGGGGCGATGGAGGACGTCATCCGTCGATGCGCAGAACTTCACGTCCAACATATCGCCGAATCGGGCGACCCGTTTGAGTTCGGTTCCGCACGACCACTTGATTTCGGTCATTGGGCGGCCCACAAAATGGAACAGATGTCGGGCTTCAGGATTTCACATGGTGCTGCGGTCTCTCTCGGAATCGCGCTCGACACGCTCTACAGTCACAAAAAAGGAATGCTTTCCGACGACGTGGCAGAACGCGTGCTCACCCTCATTCAGAAGCTCGGCTTCTCGATTTATGATCCGCTGATGTCTCAAAAAGACCCGACCGACAACTGGCACTTGCTCGACGGCCTGGAGGAATTTCGCGAGCACCTCGGCGGCGAATTGACCATCACCCTGCTCGATAAAATCGGGCGCGGAGTGGAAGTACACGAGATTGATGCCGGACTGATGCGCGAAAGCATTCTCGATTTGGCTCATCGTTTCTGCCCTCAACCTGCAGCTATCTGAACTCAATGCGTCGCACCGTGGTTCTTAATGTCGTCGGCCTGACGCGATCTCTGCTGGGCCGCATGCCGCGGCTTTCTGCTTTCGCCCGCGAGGGACAATCGACTGCGATCCGTCCGGCCTTCCCGGCAGTCACCTGTTCCGCTCAAGCATCTTACCTGACGGGGCTACCTCCCGCGCAACATGGCATCGTCGGCAATGGCTGGTATGATCGCGATTTGGCTGAAGTCCATTTCTGGAAACAATCGAACCATCTCGTGGCCGGACCCAAGTTGTGGGACAAATTGCGTGCGCAGGATCCTTCGTTCACCTGCGCCCAACTTTTCTGGTGGTACAACATGCACGCCACGGTCGACTATTCGATCACGCCGCGTCCGCTCTATCCTGCGGACGGTCGCAAGATTTTCGACATCCACACCGGGCCACTCTCGCTGCGTGCGGAGATCAAGAAAGACCTCGGAGATTTTCCTTTCATGCAATTCTGGGGACCCGCCGCGGGAATCGGTTCGTCGCGTTGGATCGCGGATTCCGCGCGCTGGATTGAGGAGCATTATCAACCGACGCTCAATCTCGTCTATCTGCCGCATCTCGATTACAACCTGCAACGCCTCGGGCCGAACAATTCGAAGATCGAAACCGATCTGCACCTCGTGGACAATCTCGTAGGCGATCTCATCAACTATTTCCAGAAGCGTTCGGTTCAAGTCGCCATCCTCTCGGAATACGGCATCACGGAAGTCGACAGACCGGTCCATCTCAATCGCCTCTTTCATCGACAAGGCTGGCTCGCGCTCAAGGATGAGTTGGGACTGGAAACGCTCGATTGCGGCGCTAGTAAGGTCTTCGCCGTCGCGGATCATCAGGTTGCCCACATCTATCTTAATGATCATTCGCTGGAATCGAAGGTGCGCGCCGTCCTCGAATCGGAACCGGGCGTTGAATTGATTTTAGACTCGAAATCGCAAAAAGAATGGGGCATCCAGCATCGGCGCAGCGGCGATCTCATTGCCGTCGCCGGGCCGCGTAGTTGGTTCACCTACTACTATTGGGAGGACGATGCGCTTGCGCCCGACTTCGCGCGCACCGTCGATATTCATCGCAAGGTCGGCTACGACCCGGCAGAGCTTTTTCTCGATCCGAAACTGCGCTGGCCACGCCTGCGCATCGCGGCTTTCTTGCTCAAAAAGAAACTCGGTCTGCGCGGTTTGCTCAATGTGATTCCGCTCGACGCCTCTCTCGTGCGAGGTTCGCACGGTCGCCGCCCCGAGGACGAAAACGACTGGCCGATTTTGCTGCTTGAGAAACATCACGCGCCGATCAATACAGCGAAACTTCCCGACGCGACCGGAGTTCATGAGGAACTCCTCCGTTACGTCAATCCCTCTTCATGAAACTCCATCCCCTTCCCGGAACCGATCTCCATCTCTCCACTTTTTGCTGCGGCCTCGGCGATCTCTTCGCCCTTCCTCAAGACGAATCCGACAATTTGCTCGATGCCTACATCGCGGCGGGCGGAAATTTTTTCGATACCGCGCACATGTATTCCCACTGGCTTCCCGGAGGCAACGGCCTGAGCGAAATCAGCATCGGCGATTACGTTCGGCGCCGCGGACTCAAGGACATCACCATCGCCACGAAGGGCGGCGCGAAATCCTCATGGCGCTATCGCAAAGTCGATCATTACCTCTCTCCCGGCCGCATCGCCGCCGATATCGATGACAGCCTCGCCCGCCTCGAATGCGACACCATCTCGCTTTACTATCTGCACGGCGACGACGATCGCGTGCCGGTCGCCGAGATCATGGACATGCTCCACGCCGAGATCAAACTTGGCCGCATTCGTTACCTCGCGGCGAGCAACTGGCCGGTCCAACGTCTTGCTGCGGCGAACGAATACGCCCGCGCGAAAAACCTCCAACCGTTCGTCCTTTCCTCACCGCGCTGGAGTCTGGCCGCACACAAGATCCGTCCAGGCCTCAATGCGCCGGAAGAAGCCGCCTGGCATCGCCAGACATTGCTTCCTGTCGCACCGTACTGCCCGACCGCCAAGGGGCTCTTCGCCGCCGAATCCTTTCCGGCGGAGGGCGATTACAACACTCCGGAGAATCACCAGCGGTGGAATCGTGTCCGAGAATTGGCCCACAAGCATCACGTGACTCCCAATCAAATCGCGTTGGCCTGGCTCCTTAATCATCCCTTCCCCGTCTTCCCCATTCTCGGCACCAAAAATACCGACCGCTTAAAAGAAGCGCTTGATACGCAGCAGATTCAACTCACGCAGCCTGAACTGGCGTGGCTCGATCACGGGTGATCGCAGGGGGCCTCTTTACAAATTCCGTCATCCTGAGCTTGTCGAAGGATCAGCTTCCAAGGGGCTTTCGCGATTAGAAGCTGCGCTGCCAACTGATAATATCAACGGAGGCTGATCTTTCGACATGCTCAAGATGACAGATTGTTATTAGAAAATTGGCGACAAAATCCGCACGCAACAACTCGTCGTCATCGCTAGCATCGACAAATAGAAAATAATCGGTATAAAAATCGGCTATTGACTAGTGTCCGTCGAATTATTCCGTGCAGCTGCGATTTATCGACCAAAACCCATGACTTTGAACTGCCCCATCGGTGAAAGGTTCATTTTGATGACATCGCCTGATCAATTGCGAGATCTCCCATGAGTTTTCCTCCCAATTTTGTCTGGGGCGCATCAACCTCTTCTTATCAGATCGAGGGAGGCTGGAATGAGGATGGAAAGGGGCTTTCCATTTGGGATGTCTTTGCCCGCCAACCCGGTCGGATATGGGAAGGACACACCGGCGATATCGCGTGCGATCACTACCATCGTTACAAATCCGACGTCGATCTCATGCAGGAAGTCGGCCTCAAGGCCTACCGCTTTTCCATCTCATGGCCGCGGGTTCTCCCCCAGGGGACAGGTTCGGTGAATCAGGCTGGGATCGATTTTTACGACAAACTCGTCGATGAGTTGCTGGCGCGAAACATCCAACCCTGGGTGACGCTTTTTCACTGGGACTTTCCCCACGCCCTTTTCCTCCGTGGCGGCTGGCTCAACCCGGAAAGCCCCAAGTGGTTCGAGCGCTACACCGCATTGGTAGTCGAACGACTTTCCGATCGCGTCGTCCACTGGATGACGATAAACGAGCCCCAGTGCTTCATTGGCCTGGGCCTTTTCAACGGAGAACAAGCGCCGGGACTCAAACTGGACCTTCGCGACGTTCTCCAAGCCGGTCATCACAGCCTCCTTGCGCATGGCCGCGCTGTGCAGGCCATCCGCGCCGGTGCGCGACGCAAGCCGATGATCGGCTGGTCGCCCGCCTCCCTCGTCTGCTACCCGGCGACCGAATCGAGCGAAGACATCGAGGCCGCCCGCCGCGCCACGCTCGATGTCCGTCAGGGAACTTTGTGGAACAATCGCTGGTGGGGCGACGCCGTCGTTCTCGGTCATTATCCGGAAGAAGGCCTTAAGGCCTACGGCGCCGCGGTCCCGCACTTCAGGTCGAGCGACTTCGATACCATCCATCAGCCCATCGATTTTTACGGCTGCAGCATGTACGAAGGCGTGCTGACCAAGGCCGACATCAACGGGGAACCCATCCACCCTCCCACACCTATTGGCTATCCCAGGACTACCGCGCTCTGGAAAAAAACTCCCGAATGCCTTTACTGGGGCCCCCGCTTTTTCGCCGATCACTACAAACTTCCCATCGTCATCACGGAAAGTGGCATGTCCAATTGCGATTGGATCAGTGTCGATGGCCGCGTGCATGATCCCGCGCGCATCGACTTCATGAACACCTATCTGCTCCAGTTGCAACGTGCCCTCAGCAACGGAATCGATGTGCGCGGCTATTTTGCCTGGTCGCTGCTCGACAATTTTGAATGGAGCGAGGGATACAAGCAACGTTACGGCTTGATCCACGTCGATTATCAAACCCAGCAGCGGACCCTGAAGGATTCGGCCTACTGGTACCGGGAATTAATCGCCTCCAACGGCACCACCCTGGAAGATATTCCCGGAGGCGAAGCGGAAAAACTGCCCTACATCGTCAAGGGCACGATGCGCTATATTCATACCCACGTCGGCGTTCCATTCCTCGTCAAGGACATCGCCACCCATCTGCGCTGCCATCCCGATTTCCTCAGTCGCAAATTCAAGCACCATGTTGCCGTCGACTTGAGCTATTACATCCGCAAGGTCCGCATCGAGCGCGCCCAGGAGTTGCTCAAGAACCAGGGCATTCGCGTCGCGGAGGTTGCTGAACAGTCCGGCTTTGTCGATCCCGTCAACTTCAGCAAGGTTTTTCACCGGACAACGGGACTGACCCCAAGCCAATTCAAACAGCAGTACTTCAAAAAACTGGAAGGAACCACTCCGATATCGATCAAACCGGAAAATCCCCGGTCATCTCGTGTGCATCAATGGCATGGGTGATTTGTCGGTCGAAACGATTAGTCAGTAAAAGACATATCTAGGATCAGGCCTGAACTAACGCAATTACTACTATTGTATTACGTTGTGATTACGCAGTTGTTGATTTTCTCGGAGTTAACCAGACGCAGTCGAGATTAAACGCCAATGAACCATAAGCACTTAGCTACCCGTTCAATCTTGATCGAAAGCTCAGTGAACGGTCAACTTACGAGGTCTATTGGGGCTTCCATTGCAATTAATGAATTTCTGGATGTTTGCGCCTAACACGATTAAAAAGTGAAGCCCTTCACCAAAATAAGTTCCATGAGCCGTCAGGCTTTCAGCCTCGTTGAGGTTGTCATCGCCATGGGTGTGACGTCCTTTGCCGTCCTCGCCTTGATCGGCACTCTTCCAACCGGCATCAAGTCCGTGCAGGACTCGTCCAACGAAACGGCCCGGGCGAATATTCTCCAGGAGATTCGCGCGGAACTGCAGGAAGTCAGCTTTGGGACGAACTCATCCAACAACATCACAAGTCTTCCCTCCCAGACCAATTATTATAACAACGACGGAGATATCCTGCCCAATAGCACGGGGGCCTATTACGTGGCGTCCTTCGCGCTGGTCAACGCCTCCATCCCCAGTTCGACGACTGACGTACAATTTCAGACCACCGTCGCCAGGAGCATTCAAGTGACGCTGGCTTATCCTTTCACTGCACCAGCTGCCAGCCAGACGACGAGCACCAACTACCTCCTTGCGGCGAAGCAAAAGAACTATTGACGAGAAACGACTTCTCCAGATCATGCGCCGTTTTTCCCTCATGAGATCCCTGCTGGGAAAGAAAGGCTTCACGCTGATCGAAATGCTGGTGGCGATCACGGTCCTCGTTATCCTGCTGGCGATTTTATTTTCGATCACGAACACGGTGGCGAAGACCGTCGTCAACACCTCCGTCAAGCTCGACACCTTTGCCGCCGCCCGCACCGCCTTTGATCTCATGAGCCAGAAGCTCTCGCAAGCCACGCTCAACACCTATTGGGACTATGATAATCCGGTCCAGCCCCAGACCTATTATCGCCAGTCCGATCTGCAATTCATCGTGAAAGCGAACGTGCAGAACAATACGGGCGGTGCCACCAGCGGTTATGGCCAGGAAGTCTATTTCACAACTCCCGCCACCTACTCCGCCAGCGCGAGCATCCGCTCGACCGACGGACTGCTGAATGCCTGCGGATATTTTGTTTCCTATGGTCCCGAAACCAGTTTCCGGCCACCAACGCTGGCGGCTACGCCCCGTTACCGTTACCGCCTCATGCAGGGGCTGGAACCGACAGAGAATTTGGCGGTCTATTCCAATTGGCCTGCGACACCTACAGGCACTCAAACGTGGACGAGTTACTGGAGCGGTTCATGGGCCACCTTCTGGGCCAACCAAGCATGGATCAATACCATCAATAATCTCTCAACCGGTTTGCCCAACACCAATGACACTCCCGTGGCCAACAACATCATCGCCCTGATTGTCTGGCCACATCTCTCGGTGGTGGACGATCCACCAAATTCTAGCGGGATGGACGGAGGCAAATTGACCAACAAGCTCTACGCCTACGATTCCCAGGCCAACGCGCTGACTCTGGTTAGTGGCGTTCAACCCCTCACCGCCAACCAGCTTCCTCCCACCGTCCAACTCACCATGATCGCCATCAGCGAAGCCTCCGCCTCCCGCCTCAATATGACGGCCACCGCCCCGACGGTGATAGAAAGCGCCTTAAAAGGTAAGTTCGTGGTCGCTACCTACACGCAATACCAAGCCGATCTCGCCTCCGTCACCACCTCGCTGGCTGCGAATCACATCGCCTTCGAAATCCTCAATACCTCGGTCACGATGAAGGAATCCAAATGGAGCGACAACTCGCAATGATCCCTTCCGAGATGCACGGAGGAATGGCTCCCGACGCACTCTGGCGTCGTGCCGCCTTCACGCTGATCGAATTGCTGGTTGTCATTGCCATCGTGGCCATCCTGATGGCCATGACCATTCCCGCCGTCACATCGGTGGTGATGAGCAACAACATGAACCGCGCCGACCAGCAGATCGCCGACGAAATCAATCTCGCCAAGCAAATCTCTTCCGCAAAAAACACCACGGTCGAGCTTCGCGTCCTCAAGCTGGCCGGGGCCACCACCGCCGGTTACACGCAGCTTCAACTCGGAACGTACACTTCCACCGGAACCTGGGTGGCCGTTGGTCACGCCTCCGTTCTACCGCAAAATATCGCCATCTCCGAGAACACCGTGCTCTCCTCGGCTTTCTCTACCGATACCGCGCTTACCATGCCGCCGAGCGGTTACGGCGCACAATCGGGCGCGACCTACTACCCATTCGAATTCAGGCCCTCGGGAATCGTCACTCCCATTCCAACCGGTGGTATCACCAATTATTGCCTCGCGGTTGTTCCAGCTTCATATGCGTCCACCTCGTATGCGGCATTCAGTCCACCGATAAAAAATTATGCGGTCGTCCAGATCAATCCGGTTACGGCCACGCCGATCGTTTACCGACCATGAAATCAAAGCCGCCGCTTTTCCATCAGGCTCCCTCCTTCCCCCGCCTGGGAAACCGACGGGGTATCGCATTGGTCAGTGTCCTGGCGGTTCTCATTCTCTTGACCGTCCTGGTCGTCGCCTTCCTGATCCGCGCGGAAATGGCTCGGACCTCCTCGGCCAACTATCGCGCCACCACGGGCACCCGCTTGCTGACCGATACCGTGTTGAATCTCGTCCAGGCGGAAATCAACGACGCGACCACCTACGGCAGCAGCACCATGAGCAGCGGCTCCGGGCCCTACACTTGGGCCTCGCAACCGGGAGCGGTCCGGGTTTTTGACAGCACGGGCGCGCTCCAGAGAATTTATCGTCTCTACTCCGCTCCATCACTAACGACCAATCAGATTTCGGATCTGCTGGACGGTACAGGAAATACGACGGAAGTGCCCACGACCTGGGCGGCCAATCCCGCCCAATGGGTCGATCTCAACGCGCCCGTCTCCGTCACTGATCCCACAAATGCGGGGAATAATTTCACCGTCTATCCGATCCTCGATAACCGCTGCCCGGCCAACACTGCCCAGTGCGTGCAATTGCCGGGTTTCTTCGTTAATCCCGTCGGCACGGTTACCTTTCCCGTGGCAGCGACTACCACCTTGAATCCTCCCTACATGCCCGTGCGCTGGCTCTACGTCCTGCAAAACGGGCAACTTGTCGCACCGACCGGGGGCGCGGGAACCAGTGCGACCTTCACCGGCTCGCTTACTCCCTCTTCTGCCAACCCGATCGTTGGACGCGTCGCCTTCTGGACCGATGATGACACTTGCAAAGTTAACATCAACACAGCAGCAGGCAGTATCAGTTACCGGACCGATTTTAACGGGAATACGACAGTCGTTAGCGATGGCGGGGTCTTCTTCAAGACGAATCCGAATGCGACAACCGGCAACTCTTGGGCTCCCTCGCCGTGGGACGTTCCGCGATACGCTGGAAGTTGGGATGATGTTAAAATGATGGCTGCGGATCAAACCGTTCAGGGTGAGTACCAACGCTATCCGGGCCATCCCGCGACCACGATTCTCTATTATATCCTGCGGGCGCTCGGTGTTAGCACCAGCACAACGATCGGCTTTGCCATGCCTGAGATTGTGACTTCGCTCGCCACTTTTAGTCCCTCCAACTACGGCCTGGCCTATACCGCCGGGGACACCGTCCAGGGATCTGGAAGTCTTTCCTGGCCCTACACCTCCACTCTCTTCGGCATTCTGCCCCGCTATAACGACAACGGCGGCTCGCAGGGCGGAATTGCGGACACCACGCATAGCGGTGCCACCATCGCCATCACCCCGAACCGGAGTCGCCTTTATACGTCGGTGGGCGAATTGCTTTACTCCACGTCCGCCAGCGGCGGAACACGGACGAAAAATGGCCTGCTCACCCTCGGGGTCCCCTCGCCGACTGGAACCATCGCTTTTACGCGTCAGCAAATCGAAACGGGAAAATTCTTCCTGACCGCGCACAGCCGCGCTCCTGAGACCACGCTTTTTGGCACGCCTCGCGTCGCCATGTGGCCCATACCGGACACCACGCAGGCCTCCACTGAGGCGCGCACCATGACTGAGACGGCCTTGGATAAGCTAATTGCCTTTTGTTCCACCACCGACCAGGGCAAGGGAGGCACCCCGGCCCAATATTATTTCAAGCGGTACGACCGGGCCAGCCCGACCAACGATTACAATAACGAACCACGAAACAAGCTTCTCTATGGCTATCTCCAGGACCTCACTGCTGGAAACATCCCGGGCTATGGCGGCAATTTTTTGTCGAAATATCAAACGTCCACCGTTCCAACCATTGCCAGCGAACGTGATCAGATTCTGACCGAAATGATCGATTATATTCGTTGCACCAATCTGAACGACCACAGCAACCCAACCGGAATCAACTACGCGACCGACGGTGAGGTCATCCCCCTTCAGATAACCCAAAGCGGCAAGACCACCTCCGGGCTTGGCCGACTCCTGACGCTATCGGAAATAGGCCTGCACGTGATCTGCACGGCGGATGGGACGAATAATCTGGCACAGCTGAACGGCAGTAACACCAACTTGGGTTACTCGAGTACGATCACCGGCAGTAGTGTAACCTACTGCCCGCCTCAACTGGTCACGACCTCTACTGTCCCCCCGGCCTCTTTCACCGTAAGTACAACCGTTCCGGTTTCGCCTGTCATTGGTTCCGCTTCGGATCCGGCTTACGTCAGCAATCTTCCCGTCGCACAGTTCCTGCGCGACTCAGGCAACAACATTGTTGATATCTATGGTAACAAGATAACCAGCCCAGCCACTGCGGCAAACGTCCCCTTCCCAGCTAACTACACACTGACTACGACAGGCAGCTACAGCACGAACACCGCGAACTTGGCCGCGCTTCCGGTCGGCAGCAAGCAACTGCAAGCCATGCTGATTTTTGAGCCCGCAGCGCCCATGAACGGTTTCGATCAAATAACCGCAGGCGGCGGCAACGGGCCCGACGTGAACATCCAAGTAACAAATATCCAAAATATTGCGTTCCAGTATGGCCCCAGCCTATTGAATGTCATCACACCATTTCCGAACCGGACCGACACCTCGGGGGGGCCTCTCCAATGTGAACGGAAATGGCTATCTGAATGGCAGCGCCATGAATGGAACCGGAGGCTCAAGCGGAGGCTGGACCAATAATGGCGACTCCGATCAAGGTGGCATTTTCGGATTTCGATTTCCCATGGCCGTCAATAACCCCACAGCCTCAGGCAGTGCTAAAAGCGTAAGTGCAAACACCCGTTGTAATGGATGGAGTGGCGTCGGGGCGCTGACTCAGGGAACTTCCGGCGGAAGCGATACCCTGGGAACTTCCCCAAGTTCCGGGTGGACGCCTTTCACGGGAATAACCGCGCCTTATCGCTTCGTCAGCAATCCCTTCACGATCAACAGTTCAACCTTCGTTTTGGGAGGCCTTGGCACTTTCAACGTCGCCCTCACCATCCCCGTCAAGGTGGGCGGCACCACGATCACCCAAACTCCCTATCAAACTTATACGGTAGGCTTCCCGGGCGTCACTCTTGTTGCCCCTACGCTGCCTGTCAACGGTTTCACCGCGACCTATACCTCATCCAATAATAACACCTATACCACCCATGCACCCGATTGGTGGAGTTTCGATAATCGCATCGGCTGGTGTTCCGAAGGGGCTCCCTTTTACGCAGCCATCAGCAATTCGGCCAGCAACAGCATCGGTTTGGGTGCCGTGATTCGTGGCGACACCCAAGGCCCAAGCTCCTTCGGGTCCACCACTGCCTGGACTTGGGGTAGCACGTCGGCAACCATAACAACGACTTCGACCAGCTTCGGCGACGTGGTGCGCTCGATCATACCGAAAGATGGTGATTATCGGGTGACCATGGCGAAACCTACCGTCAACGCCAATCCATCGACAACCACTCCCACCGATTTCAGCATCCCTCCCTTGTACCCGGGAACCGCCTTGGCGGCCAACATGTTCATGGAACCCAACGGTTCGCCCGGAACTACCGGAACCGACGTCAGCGGTTCATTGCTCAACACAACTTCCGTTACGCC
>JABDHJ010000053.1 GCA_013285645.1 Verrucomicrobiota bacterium
GGATGTGGATGAAATCGCGGATGCAGGTGCCGTCGGGCGTGGCGTATTTTTCGCCGTAGATTTCGACCTTGTCCTTTTGGCCCAGCGCGACTTTGAGGACGTTGGGGATGAGATGGGTTTCGATGCGGTGATCCTCGCCGAATTGTTCGCTGGCCCCGGCGGCGTTGAAGTAGCGGAGGTTGACGTAAACGAGGTTGTGGATCTTGTCATACCAGTTGAGGATCTGCTCGAACATGAGCTTCGATTGGCCGTAGGGGTTGATCGGCTTTTGGGGCAGCCGCTCGTCCATGGGGATTTTCTCCGGCGTGCCGTAGGTGGCGCAGGTGGAGGAGAAGATGAATTTCTTCACGCCCGCCTCAACGGTGGCATCGAGGAGATTGATGCCAGCGGAGACGTTGTTGCGGAAATATTTCGAGGGGTTGGTCATCGATTCGAAGACGAGGGCGTTGGCGGCGAAATGCATGACGGCGTCGGGCTTGGCGTCCTTGACCGATTTGAGGATTTTTTCGCGGTCGATGAGGTCGCCCTCGACGAAGGTAGCGCGCTTGTCCAACGCGGCGCGATGGCCTTCGGTGAGGTTGTCGAAGATGGTGACCTGGTGCCCGGCGTTGATGAGTTCTTCGGAACAGATGCTGCCGATGTAGCCGGCGCCGCCGGTAACGAAAATGTGCATGGGAAATTGAAAGCGTCCTGAGCGCTCAAGTCACGCGGGAAATCATCATTAATTTCGATAATGATGTTGGGGCTTCTGAGGATGGCGAAAACCGGAAGCATCCGCCGATAGGGACATCGGCGGCTACCTCGGAGGGCTGAACTGATCCTTCGACAGGCTCAGGATGACTAATGATAAATGTGGGAGTCTGCCGAGATGTCCAGCTGAGACCGCCGCCCGGCGTGCGGCGGCTACCAAGGAGGGGAACGTTGCGCGGCGCGCCACGGCTACCGAAGGCAGGGGGGCGGAGACTACTTCTTCTTTGGCTTGCGCTGCAGGTCGGGTAGCGGCTTCTTCAAGTTGCGGTAGATCTGGATGATCGAGACGGCATTGTTGATGACGTAATAGAGAGAGAGCGCGGCGGCGAAATTGTAGAAGATGAAGAGGAAGACCAGCGGCATGTACTGGGCGATCTTCGCTTGCGAGGGATCGCCGATTTGCGGGGTCATGCGCATCATCACCATGGTCAGGCCGGTGACCATGATCGGCAGGAGATTGAGAGAGAAGTGACCGCCGATAAACGGAAGGATGAACGGCAGGGTGAAGGTGACCACGGAGTCGGGTTGGGTCAGGTCATGAATCCAAAGGAAGTGCTGCCCGCGCAATTCGACCGCGTTCATGAGCATGAAGTAGAGGCTGAAGAAGACCGGCATCTGCACGAGCGCGGGGAGGCAGCCGCCGAACGGATTGACGCCATAATCCTTGTACATGGCGAAGGTTTCTTTCTGGAGCTGTTCCGGCTGATCTTTGTATTTGGCCTGGAGTTCCTTCAACTTGGGAGCGAGTGCCTGCATTCGCTTGCCGGAATGGTTGGCGATACTTTGCAGCGGCCAGGTGATGGCCTTGATCATCAAGGTCAGGAGGATGATGGCGACGCCGTAATTCTTGAAAATGAGGTACCAGAATTTCAGGACGGTCAGCATGGGAACGATCAGGAGAGAAAACGGAAGGACGCCGTCATAATTCATCAACTCGCCCTGGTTATCGCCCAAGGCATCGAGGCGGTTGAATTCCTTGGGACCGGCGTAGAGGCCGTAATTCAAGTTGACGGTCTGTCCCGCAGGCACACTGACGGAGGGAAAGAAGGCGGCGGCTTCGATGTCGGGTTCGAGGCCGGGCAAAAGATAGTGCTCCTCATCGAAGGCCCCCGAATCGCTTCCCGTACCGAGAATGTAGCCGCCACTGTCTCGCTGGTTGAAGCACTGGAAGATGGCGTGCTGGATGGGATGATCCGACGACGGGGTCAGGAGCACGGCGAAGAATTGATTCTCGACGCCGAGCCAGTGCAGCGGCGCGTCGTTGATCGAGGTGCTGGTAATCAGGTCTTTGCCGTCGCTGGTCTTGATTCCAATGATCGGGATGGAGCTCGGATTGAAGTTGTTGATCGTCGTGAGGTAAAACTTTTGCGTGTACCAACCCGAGCCCAGGTACTGGTTGGAAATCGTCTGGTAATGCTTGCGGACAAGCAATGGCTCCGCGCGACCGACGCTGAGGGAATAGGCGGGCAAGGTGACATCGGTCGTGCCGGGATTCGTCAAGGTGTCCTGGACATCGAGATTATAGATCATCGGCGCGGTCTCGGGCTGCCCCACCATGCGAGCAATCTTGCGGGAAACTTTTCGCAGGAAACCGCTCATGCCGGTGTCGCTTTCGTGATTCGTCCCGAAGGCGTAGCTGCGCTGCCACTTCACGCCGCCGGGAAGATCTGCCGTATAGACGACTCCATCTGGTGAGCTGGATTTGACCTGAAAGGCGTTGGCTCCGGGCCAGCCAGCCAGATCGAGCACGTTGGAATGGGCGTCGGCATTGAGGATGACGTGTCCGTCGCCCTCCCGGTGCTGCTTGAGTTCAATGTCCTTGATTGCCGCGCCGTTCGACGTGAGGGTCACTTTGATCGCGGGATTTTCGATGACCGTTGTCACTTCCGGAGCAATCGGGGCGACGGGCTCGGTCTTATTGATGGCCGTTGACGTGGGAGCTGATGTTATGGATGCCGGAGCTTTTATCGTCGTCGCGGTGGGAGTCGCGGGAGTAGTCGCGGCCGACGCGGGCTTGGGCGGTGGGGCCGGATAAAACTTCTCCATCGCAATCTCCAAACCCACGAGGAGAAAGATGCAGATAAAAACGCCAAAGCGGCTGGTACGATCCATAATGGTAAACTTGATAAACTATCTGGAGACGCCACACGCGGGAGGCACGGGGTCAAAGCCGGCTCCTCCCCAAGGATGGCAACGGCTCACGCGGCGAGCTCCAAGAGCCATGCCGCGAATGAAGCCGTGCGTGCAAACCGCCTCCTCCACATAGTGGGAACAGGTGGGCGTATAACGACAGCAGCCCTGCACGCCAACCATGAGCTTCAGGGGCCCAAAGATAACGCGGTATGCGCGAATGAAAAACACGACAAGCGACTGCATGAGTCGATCAGCATGGCGAAGTTTCTAAAAAAGGCAACGTGCTACCGAAAAAATCAGGGGGAAGGCAGGTTTCGCACGGAGCGAGGAAGAGTGGGAAGCAGTGGAACTGCGCAGACAAGTGCGTTCCCAAGTACAACTTGGGAACGAGGGAAGGCAGGCGGAACTGATCCTTCTACCGGGCTCAGGATGACGGCGATTTTAAAATTGGATGTCGATTGCATGGACAGTAGCGGGAGGATCATGGTAATGACATTTCCCTTATGGCGACGCTAAAGGATATAGCTACATCGTTAAACCTGTCGGTAATGGCGGTCTCGAAGGCGTTGCGAGACGCGCCTGACATCAGCGCGAGCACGAAGGCACGGGTGCAGGCGGAGGCCAGTCGCCGCAATTATATTCCCAATCGTGCCGCGCAAAATCTGCGTCTGCGTCGCAGCGGACTGATTGGAATCGTGGTGCCGCAGATTAATCACACGTACTATTCTCATCTGGTTTGGGGAGCCCAACTCCAGGCGGACGCCCTTGGATTGCAGGTCCTGCTCGGCCATTCCCTGGACCGGGCCGAGAATGAAATGCAGCAGGTGCAAAAACTGATCTCGCGACAGGTGGAGGCATTGCTCCTCGTGCCAGCCGTGCGTTGGCAACATCGGTTGGCAACGCTGGAATTGGTTCGGACCAGCGGGATTCCCACCGTGCTGCTGGATGCCTATCCGGCCGGAGCGGAAAATTTCCCACAGGTCAGCTGGGTGGTTTGCGATGATCAGCGCGGAGGACAGCTTGCCACGGAACATTTGCTGGAACTGGGGCATCGCGAGATTCTTTTCCTGGCGGGGCCGAATGGGTCGTCGTCGAGTGCGGGGCGGTTCATCGGTTATCAACGGGCGCTGGCTGCGGCGGGCGTGACTTACAGCGATACGCGCGTTTATCTGGCCGACAAGGACATCGGGTCAGGTCGCAAGGCGATGTCGCAGGCTCTATCGGAAAAAGCGCCTTTCACTGCTATTGTGGCGCATAACGACAGTGTGGCCATTGGGGCGGTGGAGACGTTGTTTCAGCAGGGATTTCGCATTCCGGAGGATGTTTCGATTGTTGGATTTGGGGATGGCATTCTTGCGGCGAACTTTCGCGTGCCGCTGACAACGATTCGTGTTCCCCAGACGGAGATGGGCGAGGCTGCGGTGCGGTTGGCGGTCGACATGCAAAAGGGTGAGCGCGTGGAACCGCGAAAATTGCCGGTGGAGATTACGGTGCGGGGGAGTACGAAGAAGAAGGGGCCTTAAGGCATGGCTGAACAATAAAATTGCGCTGACAAGTGCGTTCCCAAGTGAAACTTGGGAACGAGGAACCACGGAAGTCACAACAAGATTGCGTCCCAGGCTTTTTTAATCAAAGTTAGCTTATGCCTGAAGACCTTGCTGACTTGGCCCTTGACCTGACGATCGATTATCCGCGGAGTCCGCGGGCTCTTTTTGGAGGCTACATCATTGCCGGGCGGATGCTCGATAAGTGCCGCGCCATCCTTAACGGTACGGGTGGTGACTATGAATATAATATCGGGCTGGACCGGGTCTTTCTTGAATTTGCAGGGCTGGACGGAGATGATTTTCGGGATTTTGTCGAGACTGGCGCGACGGATGAGGAGGTCATTGAGTGGATTCATGCCCATGCCAAGGTTCATTCACCGGCGGAAATTGCGGCGTGGAATTTCGCGCTGAAATGTCGGCGGATTTGTGAATTGCCACCGGATCGGCAGGCCTGGGTGCAGGAGTATCTGCTCGCGAACGTGAAGCCGGAGCTTCAGGAAAAAGTTATTTTCAATTTTGATCTGCTTGATGCCGAGGAAGGGCGGATGGGGTAAGAGCAGATTGGGCCGCGAAAGAACGCAAGGAGTGCTTTCATGCACTTTGCTTTGTCGAAGCCATTTTAACAGGAAGACATGAAAACAGGAAATACATGAAGAAGACAGGCAAACAAGAGGAGGATCAGTTCGAATTCTCTTCAGCTTCATGTCTTCATGTTTTCCTGTTAAAAAATAACGAAAGAATCGAGGCTCTTATGTTCAATATTTTGCGTTCTCTGTGTTCTTTTGTGGCTAGTTAATCTTATGTCGGAAACGGTCCAGGGACGGTTAAGCATTTTTGTGAACGGCCATGCGCGGCAGGTGAGCGGGGCCATGACACTCGGCGAACTGGCGGCGAGTTGCCAGTTGGATGCGCGTCGCTTGCTGACCGAGCTTAACGGCCAGACGCTATTGCGGGATGAGTGGCCGACGCGCACTCTGCAGCACGGCGATCGGGTGGAGTTTATCCGAGTGGTGGCCGGGGGCTGAAAGAAGGCGGCGTGGCCATGCCGGACGGCGGGACATCGACGGTCCAGACATCGTATTGCGGGCCGAATTGTGCCAGGCAATCGAGGCTGAAGCACCGGACGTAAATCAGAGCTGGCAGAATGGCGACCGTTCCGACATAGGGAATGGCCCCGATGCAGCAGAAGCAGCAAGCCACAATCGAGACGACGATCACGGCAATGGCGAGAGCGATGCGAAGCAGCACGAAAATCACCACACTGCCGGGATGCAGCCTGATCAGGTTCATCACCTCCAAAAAGGCGGGGCGGGCCAACAAGCCATTGCGGAACATCAAGGGCACACCGAATTCGCGGAATACGAAGAAAATGAAACCCAGGAGAATCGCAACCGCCAGATAAACGAGTCCCAAGGCGGCAAACCCGGCGATCTCCCCGCCCACCGGCCAACGATTCTGATGATAAAGCGGAATGGCCATTACGATCCCGACGACCATGATGGGGACGATGACCGCAAACGAAATTACCACGAAAAGGAGGTAGATTCCAAAGAGGCTGTTGGCCTGCCGCGCGTAATGCTGCCAGGGCCAGCCGACGTTGCCGCGATTGCGGACGATATTGTCGAGCAGGAGAAATTGTCCACGTGCTCCGAGCCAGTACATGACGAGAGCGACTGCGAAGACGAAAAAGATAACCACGGCGGCAATGAAGATAATCAGGCCGATCTGCATTCCGGTGACGATGTGGGCGAAACTCGAATTGAACTGATGCAAATTGAAAGCAGGCATCTGATTGTTGCTGCCGACGGGCTTTTTCAAATTACTAAAATTATTGAAGGAACTTCCGCTATTGAAGCCATTGCCTCCCTGTAAAAGTCCGGCGAGGAAAGCGCTGAGGCCGATCACGAGCCATTTTCCAAAATCAAATGGGCGGAAAAGGATGATCACCATCCGTTCCCAAGCCGAATCGAATGCGCGGGTGAAATTGATCATGTCGATAAACCTACTACCTCGCATAGCGTATCGAGGGAATACTCCAAGCTCCAAATCTTGCCAGGGTATTTCAAATATGATGCATGCAGGGCTGAGGGAGACAGGCGGAACTGATCTTTCGACAAGCAAGGATGACTAATGATGTGAGTGGAAGTCGGTTGGCTCGCTATGCTCGAGAGAGTCTCAAGAGTAGCAAGTCAGCGGAACTGATCCTTCGACAAGCTCAGGATGACTAATGATGTGAGTGGAAGTCGGTTGGCTCGCTATGCTCGAGAGAGTCTCAAGAGTAGCAAGTCAGCGGAACTGATCCTTCGACAAGCTCAGGATGACTAATGATGTGAGTGGAAGTCGGTTGGCTCGCTATGCTCGAGAGAGTCTCAAGAGTAGCAAGTCAGCGGAACTGATCCTTCGACAAGCTCAGGATGACTAATGATGTGAGTGGAAGTCAGTTGACTCGCTATGCTCGAGAGAGTCTCAAGAGTAGCAAGTCAGCGGAACTGATCCTTCGACGAGCTCAGGATGACGGAAGGGAACTGGAGATTTACGGGGTCATTCCGGCGGCGCTGGTGGCCATGGCGTTGGGCGTGGCGGTGGAGTGAGGTGGCGTGTTGCCGTAAAGGAGGTAGGGGAGGCGTTCGATGGCCCAGCGGGTGACGCCGGAATTCCAGGATTGGACGATGTCGTCGACGGGGCGTCCGGACTGGAGTTGCTGGCGCATATTTGCGACGCCGGTCACTTTCTGGAACATTTGTTTTTGATCGGCGGAGGTATGGCCGAAGGCGCTGAAGCCATCGACTTCGTGCTCGAGGATTTCGATGGCGTAGAAATTAATGGCGGTGAGGTTGCCGGCGTTGCGCGGATCGATCTTGACAAGGACGCCGTCGTAATTGCCGCCGGCGTAATATTTGTAAGGGGTGAACCGGACGCCGGGGATGTGGAGCGCGCTGAATCGCTTGGCGATGACGGCATCGGGCCAGCCGTGTCCCGCGACGGCTTCGAAGGGAACGGGACCGCCGATGCCGGTTTCGATTCCGATTTCGCCAAGGAAGCCGGTGGCGGCGTAACCGCGCGCTGCGCCGATGGTGGGGATGTTGGGCGAGGTGGGAATCCATTTCAGGCCGGTGTCCTCCCAGACCATGCCGCGGATCCAGCCTTTCATGGCGATGATGGTGAGGCGGCAGGGACTGGCGAGATATTTGGCGTTGATCCAGAGCGCGAGTTCGCCGGGGGTGAGGCCGTAGACGTAGGGGATGTCGTAGAGGCCGACGAAGGAGTTGACGGAGGGGTCGAGGCGCGGGCCTTCGATGCGGACGCCGCCGAGCGGATTGGGGCGGTCGAGGACGATGGCCTCAATGTTGTCCTTGGCGCATTCGTCCATGACGTAACCGAGCGTGCTGATGAAGGTGTAGGAACGATTGCCGAGGTCCTGGACATCGTAGACGACGGCGTCGAGGCCGGAGAACATTTCCTTGGTGGGATGGCGATGATTGGCCGTGGGCGTATTATAAAGCGCATAGACCGGCAGGCCGGTCTTGGGATCGCGACCATTGTTGAATTCCTTGCCGGCGCCGGTCAGTCCGTCGATGCCGTGTTCGGGGCCGAAGAGTTTGATCAACTTGTAGTCTCCTGCGCTTTGACCGGCGTAGAGAACGGAGATGGCGGAACGGCCCTTGGAATCGGCGCCGGAGGGATTGGTGACGAGGCCGACTCGCTTGCCTTTAAGTGCGGCGAAATTTGTTTTTTCGAGTTCGTCGATGCCGAGGGAGATCGCGCCCTGGGCATGCCACGACAAGCCGAGGAGCAGGGCGGCGGCGAGCAGGACGGGTTGAAATAAATTTCGGCGATTCATCGATAGTCGGGCGGGGGCTCCGGCCAAACACCATTGCGAGCACTTGTCTTGAATCTGTTGGCCGGGCCGCTTGGTTCATGCTGAAGTTACGAAAATGATTAAGCGCTGTCACGCCCATCGCGCAAAATCTTCCGAAGGCCCGGCCTCGCCTATTGGGAAGAAGCGCTCTAGTTTGCGGGAGTGACGTTGCGACAGCGAATTCGTTTTTATCAGCAACTGGCCGTATTGGCCCGGGCTGGGTTGTCGTTTCGAGTCAGTCTGGAACGAATGAAAGAGCGCATGCCGGGGCGTGGAGTGACGATTCTTTCGGAGAAAGTGAACGCGGGCGACAGGCTGAGCGAAGCTTTCGAGGCTGCCGGTTTTTCGGCTTTTGAATGTCACCTTGTTGCCGCGGGCGAGAAGAGTGCGCATCTCGACACGGTCTTCGAGCGGCTTTCCGAATTTTGGAAACGGGAATTGGAGATGCGCCAGGCGTTGATGAGGCCTCTCTATTATCCATTGGCGGTGCTTCACCTGGCGATTTTGGTGGGAGCAATCGTTGAACTGACGACGACGACGTGGCAGGTGGCGCTGTTTCATTTCGCCTTGTATATGGTGGTGCTCTATTTTGTGGGATTCGTTGTCTATATGGTTGTGCGCGCTTCGTGGTCGAGCGAGGCGATGCGGCATCTCTGGTTGTGGGTGCCGATTATTGGCAGCTCGTTGAGCACAGCATACGCTTATCGATGGATCACGGCGTTGAAGCTTGAATTCACGGCGGGGATTACGCTCTCCCGCGCGGTTGGCGATGCGTGGCGGGCTTCCGGCTATGTGGGGTGCGATCGATTAGCCGAGGAAGGCGAGCAGGCCATGCGGAACGGTATGGTGCTTTCTCAACTGATGTTGCAGTGGAAGGAATTGCCACGTGATTGGATTGATTTTGTCGAGACGGGCGAGGTGTCCGGTGCGCTGGAAGCGGCGTTCACGAATCTTGAAGCGGAGGCGGCGCGGGCTTGGACGCTGGCACAACAGCGGATGGCGGATTGGCTGCCGAAGATTGTTTATTTTATCGTCCTATTGATCGCGGGGGCGATGGTCTTTAAGGTTCTCTATGAAGCGATCGTTGTTCCGATGAACACCGTGCAAAGCGCCATCGATAACGCGACGAAATAATCGATATGGCGACACCCTTTTACGAATCGGACGCGGCGGTGGAGCAATATCTTTTGTTCCATTACGGAACGCCGGAACAGATTTGTCCGCTACTGCCGGAGGCGCGTGTGGCTTGTGGATTTCCGGTTCGATGCGTGAGTGAATCGCTGCGGCATGTTGGTCTGCAACGGCACAGGCGGGCGCTTGATCTCGGGTGCGCGGTGGGGCGCAGTAGTTTTGAATTGGGGCGCCATTTTGACGAGGTGACGGGCATTGATTTTTCGGAGCGGTTTGTTACGGCTGCTCGGCAGATGCAGCGGGAACGGGTGGCGACGGTGTGCGCGCCGCGAGAGGGTTCTGCTACGGATGAACTGCGGCTGGAGTTGCCCGCTGACTTGCGGACGGAGCGCGTGCATTTTGAGCGGGGAGATGCCTGTGCGTTGCCGGATGATCTTGGGACTTTTGATTTGGTGCTGATGGCCAATCTGATTGATCGGTTGCCGGACCCGGCGAAGTGTCTGGCGCGGTTGCCGGGTTTGATTACTTCAGGTGGCGGGCTGATTATTACGTCGCCGTATACGTGGCTGGAGGAATATACGCCGCGTGAGAAGTGGTTGGTGGATGATGCGGAGGGGACGTTGGGGGCTTTGAAGAAAAACTTAGGCGCCACTTTTGAATTGCGGCAGGTGGTTGATTTGCCGTTTTTGATTCGGGAGCACCGGAGAAAGTTTCAGTGGAGTGTGGCGGAGGTTAGTGTTTGGCGAAGGAAGTAATGGTGAAAACTTCGCTTCTTGTTCGCTTCGCGAACCCGGACGGCACAGGCACGCCTGTTGTTGTCCGGGCCATCCGAGCCGACCGTCGCTCGGAGATCGACGGCTACCACGAGAAAAGGCACCACTACCAACCAAGGTGCGAGGGCTATCCGAGAAGGCAGGGCCGAACTGATCCTTCGACAAGCTCAGGATGACTAATGCTAAATGTGAGAGTTTTGCAGAGATCTCAAGTAATCTTAGCCAGCCAGAATTGAATCGATGCACGGAGGTCGATGGCTACCTCGGAGATTATTCGTAGATGTAGTTATCGCGGCGGAGTTTGTTGATGAGGTCGTGGACGAATTGTTGGTGCGCGCCGCCGATTTGTTCGAGGCGCTTGTAAATTTCGATGGCGCCGCGCCAGTCCTTTTTGGATTCGCGAATGCTTCCGGCCTCCATGCCGGCCTTGAATTGCCAGGAGAATTCCGGCGGGGTGGGGGAGTTGGCGTCGTCTCCTGCCACCCGTCCATAGAGGACGTCGAGGTAAAGTTGCAAAGCCACGTCGGTCTGGCCCATTTTTTCGAGGCACTTGGCCTTGCTCACCGCCGCTTCGTTGCGTTCGGCAATGGTTCCTTCCTTGCTGTTGAGGATTTGATCGAACGCCGCCACGGCCTTGGGAAAATTGGTCGCGTCCTTGGCGCCGAGTTCAAAGAGGCATTCGCCCTTGAGGAGGTTGGCCTGGACAAAGAGAGGGCCGGTTTTTTCCGTTGCGAGCACGGCGTCGTAGAAGGGAACGGCTTGGTCGAATGTCGGCGGTCGCTGGAAGACGCGTCCCTCCCAGAGGCGGGCGTCGGGTTTGAAGGAGGAGGTGTCGGGAACTTTTTCGAGCAGGGTCTTGGCGGCGGCGTAATCCTGATGATTGAAGGCGGATTGCCCGGCGTAGAAATAGGCGTGGTCGACATCGGCGCTATTGGGATAATTGGCGGTCAGTTGCTGGAAGGCGTCCTGGGCTTTGACGTAGTCCTGGCGATAGAAATAAAATTCGCCCAGTCGGAAATAGGCCTCGGGTGCGCCGGTGGCATTTTTATATTTATCGGCGAGTTGCGAGAGGGCCTGCTCGACCTGGTCATCGTTGAGTTTCTTTAATTCGTAGTCGAGGAGGACGCCGTGCTGGGCGGCGGCGAGCGCATCGTTTGGAAACTGGTCGACGATCATCTGGTAGGTGGCGCGGGCACCAGCGAGGTCATTGGTCTGATATTGAAGATCGGCGAGGGCCTTGAGCAGTTCTTCCTGACTTGGGTCTGTGCCACCGAGTGCGATAGCTTTTTGGAAGACGGCCTTGGCGTCGTCGGTCTTGCCCTGGTTGGCGAGAAGCTGGCCCTCGGCGAGGGCGATTTCCTTTGCATGCGTGCTTTGAGGGAAACGCTTTTCGAAATCGGTTTCGGATTTCATGAAGACGTCGCTTTTGCCGAGATAGGCTTGGGCGAGCAGGAAGTTGTAGGCTGCGTTTTCCGCCTGGGCATCGGTGCCGTTGGAAATTTGCGCGAATTGCGCGGCGGCCCCGGCGTAATCCTTGGTTTGTCTGAGCAACACGTAACCGAGTTGGAAACGGGCCGAGCGGACGAGGACGGGATCGGTGTTCGCGTCGATGCAGCTTTGCAGGGCCTTGACCGCCTGGTCGGGTTTGTCTGTGCGGGAATAGAGCTGGCCGAGTTGATAATTGGTGGCGGGAACCCAGGTGCTGGTGCCATAGGCGACGAGAAGCGATTCCAAAATACCGATGGCTTTGTCGTCCTCATGATTCTCCGCGAGGACCGAGCCGATGGCGAAGAGCGCGGCCGGGGCGGAGGCGTCGGAGGACTTGGCAAATTCCTGGAGCTTGATTACGGCTTCAGGTAGTTGACCGCCTCCGCGGGCGCTTTGGAGATAGGCGCGAAAAGCATCGAGCTGGGTCGTTTCGTTTTCGGTCAACTTGTAGGTCTGCTCATAGGCGAGCATTGCCTGGTCGTCCTGGTGGAGCGCGTGTTCGGCGCGGCCCAAGCCGAGAAAGGCCTGGGCGACGAGGGTCTTCGGAAAGGCCTTGGGATCGCCTGTGATTTTTTGATACGAGATGACGCCTTTATCGGCCTGGCC
>JABDHJ010000054.1 GCA_013285645.1 Verrucomicrobiota bacterium
CCAGTGATAAAGACGCGGGACATTGCGAAAAGAGCTGTAACCGCCGAACAATTCATCGCCGCCCAAGCCAGACATCACCGCCTTGACGCCACAATTCTGGGCATGCTTGGAAACGCAAAAGGTGTTGAAGCCGTCAATGGTCGGTTGATCGAGCTTTGAAAGAAACTCCTCGAACATCGAGGCGCCGGTAAGAGAGTCCAGCCTCCAGTCGAAGTGTTCGGTACCGAAATGCTCCGCAGTGCGCCGGGCGGTATCGCCCTCATTAAAATGAGGATCGTCGAAGGAAATGCTGAAGGTCTTCACCATGTTGCCTTCCAGTTGTTGCGCCAAGGCGAGCAAGGCGGTCGAGTCGAGACCACCGCTCAGAAAAAGCCCAACCGGAACGTCGCTGACAAAATGGCGGCGCAAAGAATCCAAGAGCGCGGTCCGCGTCAGGGCGGCCGCATCCGCTGCATTCTCCACCCGCGGGTTAAAGGTCGTCATCCAGTACAGCTCCAATTTTGCCTCTCCCCTCCTCCAGAGGAGGGAATACCCACCGGGCAAGAGGCGAACGCCTTCGATCATGGAGAGCGGTTCCGGCACCGACCCGGTCGCAAAGAAGCGCAGGAGTGATTCCGGGCAAATTCGACGCGGTACAAATCCTGATTCCATCAACGCCCGCAGTTCCGACGCAAAAACCAGCTTGTTCCCATCGTGGAAATAATAGAGTGGCTTGATGGCCAGGGGATCGCGCGCAAAAAAACAGGTTTCTTCCTGCGAATCCCAGATGGCGAAAGCGAACATTCCCACCAGTTGATCCACGCAACGCGGGCCTTCCCGTTCATAGAGGCGAAGGATGACTTCCGTGTCAGTTTGGGAGTGGAACCGGACACCCGCCGCCACGAGCTTTTGCCGCAGTTCACGGAAATTATAAATTTCACCGTTGAAGTTGATCCAGAATCGTCCATCGGGCGTGGACATGGGCTGGTGTCCCGCCGGACTCAAATCGAGAATGGACAACCTCGTGTGCGCGAAACCACAACGCGTCTCGGCGCCTTTTGAGATGAAAATGCCTTCATCATCCGGCCCTCGATGGCGCAAGGCATGACGCATCCGCTCCAGCGGCGCCTCCCACCCAGAGGGACCGGGCTTGTATTCGAGAATTCCAGCTATGCCACACATGGAACAAAATCGAAATTTGAGGCTGGGATAAGCTGGTTCATTGGCCCACTTTTTTGACGACGACTTCCCGGATTAAGAGACGATCCAGAAAGGGAAGTACTTCCGATAATACCCTTTCTTCGGTAATGCCGGTCATGCATCGGTGCTTTTCTTTCATACATTCGATCAGGAGGCACGCTTCGCATTCCATACGAAGACGGATGACGTGATTGGGAGTCACATTGGGATGCCAGGCGCCGGGCAGCGCGCGGGCGCTCATCAACACGGCGACCGGGCACCCGACGGAGGCGGCCACATGCATGGGACCGCAATCGTTTCCAAAATAGGCCCCCGCCAAACGGCAGAGTTCAAAAAGCTCCTGGATGATGAACTGCTCGGGAAGCAGCTTCAAGCCGGGAAATTGAGGCAGGATATGCCTGCGGTAGTTCTCCGTTTCCTGCGGGTTGCCCAGCGCCACAATCGGCCAGGGCCTCTCTGCGGCCATACGACGCAGGACGGTGGCGTAACGTTCCAGCGACCACCGTTGGGTCGCATCCTTGCCTCCGCCGCAAAACAAGAGGAAGGGGGATTCGGGCTCCACGCCAGCGGCACGAAGTTTAGCCTTCACGGACTCCCTGTTGCCGACATCCAAGGGAATGTCATAGGCGGGTTTTCCTCCGCGTACTCCAACGCTGTGGAGGATTTGCACCAGTCGCTCCGGTTCAACGGGATGCCATGCGTGGCGCAAAACGGGAAAGTTATGACCACGGACGTCGCTTACTCCACAACGCTTGAAAAATTCTATCTTCCGGCGGACGTTTTCGATGCTTTCACTGACTTGCGGCAGAACGAGGATGATGTCCGGGCGCACCCTGCGCACGGAGCGAAACAATTCCCAGATCGTGAACAATTGGCGGTTACTGGTATAAGAGCATATCTTGTCGAAAATACCCAAATTCCGAACGACATCCGCAGAAGCCACCTTGGCGCCTTGTGGACGATCGCAGAGAAGCGTCAGTTCGGCGTCGGGAAAGAATCCACGAATTAAACGAAAGGCCGGAATGGCGCATAACGTGTCCCCCAAGTGCCCGGTTCGATAGACGAGAATCCTCTTCGGCCCGATGGATAAACGGCTCATGCCCAGATTTT
This sequence comes from Verrucomicrobiota bacterium, assembly GCA_013285645.1. Classification (GTDB taxonomy): domain Bacteria; phylum Verrucomicrobiota; class Verrucomicrobiia; order Methylacidiphilales; family UBA1321; genus JABDGH01. The sequence continues at coordinate 2,290 of JABDHJ010000054.1, forward strand.
CATATTTTTAAACGAATATTTGGAAAGGAGAGCCATTCTTACGCCGCGTTGCCCCTTCGCTTACGAGCGAATCGCCGGCTTGAACGTAATAGGCCGTCTGCTTTTTGCCATGGACCGTTTTTGCGGCATGGAAGTGGGCGGATGGGACAAGACAAACAAAAGAATCACCGTCACCAGCAGCATTTGCAGAAGCGAGCTGGCTATTTCAGCGACGCAAGCTTCCATCTTGATGCTATAATTCAGGATAATGGCGGCCAAAAGCCAACCGACTTGACTGGGAACGAATTGGAGTGACACCTTGGCAGCCAGACCAAATAGGAGCCCAAAAAAAGAGGCCGAAACGACCATTCCGCACCAACCCAAATTAGCCCAGGCTTCCGCTAATGGCCCAACGGATATTCCGGTGCTGGTCGCCCCCGCCTCGGTTTGAATCCCGTAGTAGATACCGATCGTTTCGGTAGGTAACGTTCCCCGCGGCTTATCCGGCCAGAAAATACGCGGCACCAGTAACTCGGGAAGCATCAGGTACGTTTTGCCGTTTAGAAATGGCTGCACCGCGGGCGTGGCCTTCATGGCCAGAGCCAGTATCTGGATCAAGCTGGCCCTCTCAACCAGGCCCTCTGAGTCAGTCGTTTCCTCATTTCCAGGCATCATTTTTTCCCATCCCGCACCCAGCCAGGTTTCGTATCGTTCCACCAACCCAACGGAATTTTCACTGTCGTTAGCGGCATCATTCCAATAAGAAGCTCGAAACTCATGCTTGCCCAGTTGCAATATCGTCAACATGACCAAACTGAGGGCAATTGCACTGACGGGGACTTGTTTGCCGCCCAATGTGTATGCCAGCAAAGCTACGCCCAGTGTTTGAACGTTTCCTTGTAGGTAGCCATTGACAAAACCTGCTGCCATTCCAACGATAAAACCTCCGATTACAACTGTACGTTGCCAGCTTGAGATTTTTCCCCGCCCCAGTTGATAAAATATATAAGCGATGCCCAAGACTCCCAGCGCAGCCAGAAATGTGTCGAATACATTCCTGTAATTCGCCAAATTTGGCACCAGGTGGGTCGCCTGCAACACGCTAACCACAATCCATAGACCAAAGATGCCCCCCATGGCATCCAATCGCATCTCGCGGTGAAACAGAGAGATTCGTTCCAAGGATTTCCACGAACTGCGTAAAACGGCCCGATAAACTGCCAGGAATACCACCAAAAATAATGCAACCGCCATGAGAGTTATCATCTGCTCGGATTCGGAGTAACTCAGCCAATCCTTTCGTCCAGCCAGAGGCGGAAGGACATAATAAAGCAGATGCAACAGCACAAAAGCCTCTCCAAGCGGAATCCACTTCATTCCCGCCAGGTACCATCCGATGATCGGCACGACGCACAAGGCATATAGCCCGGTCAGAAAGGCTGTTTCCGGCAAGCTCAGGTTTGCCAGCACAGCGTAAAGCGCGAACACAAAACCTCCAGCCCAACCGCCCCCGATCAGCAACTCCCGGGCTAATGCATTCCCGCGGTCAGATGCCAAGAGGCCGCTGTCAGCGATTCTTCCGTTTCTTCGATTGACCAGTTCCTTGCCCATGTTTTGATTTCCTGTCGGCGCCTATCGTCACCGGTTGAAGGCATTGACTCCAGCTTTTTGCAAAAATCGACCCAGTCGTCCCCTCGAAAAACCTGACCGTTCACCCCAGGGCGAATAAGATCTGGATGACATCCGACCCGGTCGCTCACCAATGCCGGACGTCCACAGGCCATCGCTTCGTTGACAGCCAAGCCCCAGGTTTCGCCATATGCAGAGGGCAAAACGACCCAATCGCCGAGGCGGTAAACGACCGGCATTTGACTCTGATTTTGGAATGGCAACACGCGGAAATGTTCGGGATGCCGGGAGGCCAGTTTGCGCACGGCTTCCCCATGCACGCCATCGCCGACCATGACGAGTATCGTCTTGGGAGGAGCACACTTTAAAAAGGCGTCCATCAACGGTACCGGCCGCTTTTTGTCCTCAAATTTCCCCGCGAATAATAGTACCCTGGCATCGTCGGAGATTTGTAACTGATGCCTCCATGCACGGGCTTGCGCTTCCCATTCCAATTCGGGTTCGGCGAAACGCTCCACCTCGATACTATGGGGACAGTAAAACAATTTTGCCTCCGGCACGCCAAAGGCCCGGTAGTATTCCCGGTTCGCCTGGCCTACATAGGGAAACGCTGACGGCCATGAATAAATTTTTGACAACAAAGCGCGTTTGAGCAACCAGCGCGGGCCCGTCTGCCGTTCGTCCAGGAGATGCGAGTCTCCGCGAAACAGCAGCGGCACGCCCCGCTTCGCCAATGTTCGCATGGCGCCCAAATGGCTGTGATAGGCATACCCGGTGAGATGGACCACGTCCGGTTTCCAGGCGAGAACATCCTTGATGAGCGATGGATTGCGGAGCCCAAAAAAATGATTCGTGCCGGGACGCCGGGACGTGTTGGGCGCGACTTCGTATTCGTAATCATCGGCCAGCGGGATATCCCACGCAATGGCCTTTTTGAAGCCCGAATCAAATTGAGCCACTTCGCCACCGTGCCAGGTGAAAAAGACTTTGATCTGCAGATCGTTGCGCTTCGCCAACCGCCGATAAAGCGGGACGTAATATTGAATCGGATGCGAGACGATGAAGGCGAGACGGAGCATGGGTGGATATCACGAACTGGATGACGCGGGTGCCGTCAGATAAAAGCCGATGTCGCTTAATTTTTCACGAGGATCGCCTCGAACAACTCCGCGTGACGTTGAGCCATGGCGGGGGCGAGATTCGGCTCGAGGATCGCCCGGCGGTCAAAGGTTTGCCGCACTGCCACTTCTTCCAAAAAGATACCCACCTCACTCGCGGCATCGAGCACCGGCATTTCGCCCTGAGCGTTAAACCAGAGCGCGTGGCCCAACCCGGGTGTTGCCTGAAAATGCGCATAAGCCGGCGACTCCCTTCGCAAGGACGCGAGCAGCGGATGGCCCGATAATACATAGCTGAATAGCTTGGACGGCATGTATCCGGCATCATCCACTCCCAAAATGAGTGTTCCGTCCGCCTCCAGCAGCAATTCAAGCGAGCGCCTGTAAGATGCCCGCTCCGGATATTCCTTCACCAGATCGCCAACACCCTGGTCAATCGCGACTTGTTCCAAATGTTTGAGATCGCCTTTGCGCCAAACAGGAGTGGTGCCGAAGAGTTCTATTCGCACCCGACTTACCAGCGGGTTGCCTTGCTGACGCAGCACCGCCAGTGCCTGACAAATCAGCGTGAAGGCGCGAATCATGATCCCACCCCCTGCGCCAACGTAAATCAGCCTCAGGACTTCCGAAGCATGGCCATCACGCGGAGACAGTAACCGCCGTCCCTCCAGAAGGTCCTCTTCCCGTGCTCCAAAGGGAATAGTCGGGCATAGGTGCTCCTTGAACCAGGCCGGACGGATGGACTCGTACCGGGCCTTAAGCACTTCAACATAAAGAGGAGAAACTGAGACCAAGGCAGAGGCTTCCTGCACGACCCACAACTCAATGTACTTCAGGAGCCTTCGGGTTATCCCGTGCTTAAAAGGGTGCCTCGTCGTTTCGACCGGTCCTCTTTGCTCTTTGTAACAAGGATCGTGGAAATCCAACACATACGGAATCCCGGTTCTTTTCCACCAGAAAGGCCCCGCAAGAAATAGGCAGAACTGCGTTGTCGAAAAAAAGACCAAGTCGAATCGCCCGCTCTCAAGTAACTTCAGCCCGTGCGATCGCAGAGGTCTTAACGCTCTCCAACCGATCGAACGCATTTTTAGCTTCGAAAATATCAAGGGAAACCATTCATCGAACGAATGCACCGTGACGTTTGGCGGAAAAAAGCCTTCCGAATCCGTATCCAGGCAGCTTGGATTCTGAAAGCGTGAGTTGGGAGCAAGTATCTCAACCTCCCAGCCTAGCTTGGGTAATTCCCACGCCAACATGCGGGCGCGTTGCATGTCGGCGATCATGGCTGGCGCATATGAACTCACGACAATCAGAACACGACGCTTTGTCATCACAGGTTTAGTTGAAGCTTCGAAAAAATTCGTTTTCACTCTGATTCTCGTTAAAATGCAGGCAACTCATGAAAGAGCTTTCTTGATATTGGAAAGCAATACCGGCACCTGTCGTTCCCAGCAAAATGTTTGTTCAGCTGCCATCAACGCGGCGGCTTTGGCAGATCGCAACTCCCCGGCAGAAGCCAGCAATCTATTCAATTCTTTCGCCAATGCCTGCGAATCGCCCGACGAATAGGTCCGCACAGCTCCAGAGGCTTGTTCTGCAATCTCGCATTGACCGGCGGTGTCGCTGGCAACCACGGCCAGTCCCGCCAGTAAATAGTGCAATATCTTGTTCGAGACTGTGACATCCTTATTGCGAATAAATTTTTGTTCCCCGGCAAATCCGATGTCGTGCTCGGCGATGCGGGACAATAGTTCATCACCGGAAACGAGCGGGTGAATAAAGATCCGTTTCCGCCACGGTTCCGGCAACCGCGCCAGGAGCCACTCGTTAAATCCGGCAACCGGCTTCCCACGCAGGTGAATCTCACATTCATATTTCAGCAGGGGCAACGCTGCCAATAAATCGTCCAGGCCGCGATCCATGCCGATGGTTTGTGAATACCAATGAATCGAGGGCAAGACAACGTTCTGACGATCTTTGAATTTTCCATCAAGCGTCTGGCGATCAGCCCAGGGGAAAGCGTTGTAAACGACAGCAGGCGGGGAGCAGCCGTACTCCGAGACCAGGGCGTCGCTCATGGCTTTCGAGGTACACGTTGTATGCGCGGCACGACGCAAAAGATCTTGTTCCATCCTTCGCAAGAGTTTGATCGGACGATTTTTTTGCGTCTCCGGAGGCAAGTCGACGGAAAACCAATCTTCCATATCCACCCCAAGCTTGGCCTGGAGCGGAGAGAGACGAGATAGGGCCCAGAGGGCTGGCTCGGAATGAGCGATCAAAAGATCTGCCTTCGTGTAGCGAGCTATTCTCTCAAGCGATGGCGCAAAATAACCAAATTGCCAGTGATTTTCACAGCCAGTCCTGGCATGAAAAAATTTGGCGATTCGCCCGCGAACCCTCAGCCCCAACCGCAAGGCGGGGCGTTCCATTAGATCAAGCAACGGATGGAAGCGGAACTTGAGATTTGCCATTAAATCCAAGTCACGGGCCTTTAACACGGGGTCGAACCAACCACCGAATACCTCAACCTCATAACCGGCAGCCTGAAGCGCAGTCGCTTCCTTGATGACACGCGGGTTGTGGCAAAGATGGTTGCCCGAAAGAATGGCGATACTCGGCATAGTTTGGCTTTCAGGCTCTTTCTTATCCTCGAACAAGGTTCACTTCAGCGTCGATTGAAATGAACGAGCCGATGCAATCGTTTGCCAAGTTTCCATCCCACCAAGCGGGACAGCACCATCTGTAACGGGCCGCCTGTGATTGGCAGATCGGATCCGCCCAATTCATTGATACGTTTTTCGGCCCGGGCCACCAAATCATGGTTTTCCGGGTAGGTTAAAAAAACAAATCTTTGCAGATTATCCGCAAAAGCATTTTGCGTTCTTTTGCTATTCTCAAAGCCAATCAAGGCTTCTCCCATCTCCACTGTCACTTGAAGAGTTGCCTCAAGGCTCCGGCGATTTTTCCAGCCGCTCATTGAAGGATGTCCGGAGCGATAGTAAGTCTTCGCTTCCGAACAAAAAAGGCACCCGCTTGAAGCGAGCATTGCTTTCGTAAAAAAATGACCGTCAAGATTGGCAGCCCAACGCAATCCCTCGTTCCAAGGGCCGGCCGTAATCACGACGGGGCGGGGAATCAACCAACTGGCGACGTGCATCATTCCCCCTCCGGTCCACGACTCCACAAGCCAATCTGCAGGCTCCAAGTCCTTCCAAACTTTCTCGGGTCGAAATACGGCCTCGGAAGTTTTGTCCCTGAATCGCGCCCACGCACCGGAGGCAATGGCGGTTGGCTCCGCTTGCCGCAACCTGGCCACCTGCACTTCAATCTTCCGAGCGTCGAGCACATCGTCGGCATCCAGGTACTGAATATAGTCGCCTTGAGAAGCGTTGAAGGCCGTGTTGTAAGCGGCCGACTGACCTTGATTCGTTTGATAAACAACCCGGACTCCATGCGATTCGAAACCACGTGCCAGATTGAGGCTCCCGTCCGTTGAACCATCATCCACGACGATGATTTCAAGATTGGAATAGGTTTGGTTTAGCGCACTTTCCAAACATTCGCGGAGAAACGCTTCGGCGTTGTAACAGGGAATAAGAATCGATACGAGAGGTTGCATGAGAGTTGGGAGAGCCAATCAGTTACTTTCCATTATCCTGTGATTATCTTGAATAATGTATCCCGCCGCAAATGGCGGAGGACTACTCTTCCACCATTGCCTGCTTACACAGGCGCACATACTCTTGGGAACTTTTTTCAAGGGTCAGGTTTTCGAGAATATAGTCGCGCGGACGAAACTCATCGCGGTTTAAGCGTTCCTGAAATCGATCGAGCTTTTCAGAAAAGTCCCCTGCCTTTTCGAATTTCACTCCGCACCGCTCATCCCAATAAGGCACCGAGGAAACCGGGGCGAATTTAACCTTGTGCGGATAGTAAGCCGGGTCGCGCCAGAAACCGCCTTGATCCCAGGCGAGAATCGGAACGCCGCACGAAAGCGCCTGCTGGTAGGCAATGCCTTGCGTCTCGTGTTCGCATAGGAAAATCATTGCCCGACACTGCTGCAGACGCCGGTGAAAGTCCTCCTCCTTGTAAAACCCGTAGCGGATTTCACTAAAGCTATGCTTGCGGCGTTTCAGTTCCTCGCGGATGGGCTGAAGCAACTCACTTTCATACCGGTCATGCTCCCATAGCACCTTGTCATAAATCAGGATATCCGTGGTCTTATGATCCGAACTCGAAGGTTGCCACTTGTCCGTGTCAATGCCCACTGGCCAGGCAACCACCGCATCACCGTAAAATGGCCCACACATTTTTCGCATCCATTCGCCGGGGACCAATACTTTACGAATAGACAGACGCTTGAGAAGGTCCGAATCATCCATAGGGTGCGAATAAACAGCCGCACCAAAGAGAATGGGATTTTCCCACTGTATTTTATTTAGGACATGCGGCTTGCCAATGATGCACGCCAGTTCTTTCCGATGGCTCTTGATATGTTGATAATCATTAACACGGTATTCGACTCCCAATTTATCCAAACCGGCGCAGAGATTGAGAAAAACCCGTCGTTGTCCGCCCACTCTCGGCTTGCCGCGCATCAATCGCCGAATCAGCCTTCGCGGGTACCGATCAAGAGGCAACCAACGGTCAGTCTCCGGTTCTTCGTAGAATAGATTGAGCTTCTCGTTCATCTGACAAGTTTCACGGCCAAATTCAAGACGACTTCGATAAAACGAGCCAAATACCCCGCAGACACCGGGGCTGATCAAACCCGTGCGTTGCGGCCATTTCCTTTAAATCGGCTTCATCGTAGCCTTCGTGAATTTCAACGCAAATTGAGTCCACCCATTTAAGCCATTCACATTTTTCCGTGAGTAAAAGACGCTCGTAACCCTCAATGTCCATTTTCAACAGACCGATGCGTTCCCAGCCCATCTGTTTCATCAAGGAAGGCACACTGATACCCTCGCAGGAAACCAGCGCCCCGGAGATTTCAAGCCCATTGATGGCTACTTTGTGTCCATAATCACGGACATTGGTCTCCATCTGGATTGGACCATCCTCCACGGCGATTGCCGCGGCAAAGACCCTGGCTTGGATATCATTGAGCAGGAGATTCTGCCGCAAGACAGCGACGTTTTGCGGCATGGGTTCAACACACGCGATTGACGCCTGCGGGTACTTGCGACTGAAGAAAATCGCGGAGTAGCCAGCGTTCGCGCCAAGGTCCAGGATTGTCTTGGGTAATGTTGGCAAATCGAAATCGTAGTACCCGTGGTCGAACACCTCCCCAAAGACGAAATTGTCTGAGCCCGCATTGCTCCGAAGTATGACCCTCATCGTTCCCACTGGCGGCGGATAACGGAACAAAATCGACTGCCCCTCCGTCAGCTTGGTCCAACCATGCAGTTTATGGGCATAGATTAAACGAAGCAATTGAAGCCTACTCGTCCAAGTAGGACAAACTCGCAATGCGCGCCGCAGATTTCTCGTAAACCAAAGAAGATTCATGATGGTGTTGAATTTCGGCGGGTATTTTTTCCGTGTGATTTACTCAAATCCTCTTACTCGATGTTCGATCCGTGCTTTCAGCGACTTTTGGGCTTGAGTTGGATGCCGGCTTATTTCCAATCCGGTTGTTTTTTTTCCAAAAAGAGAGAAGCATTTTACTGGTGTTTTCCAAGCGGTAAAACCGCTCGTTAGAGCGGCGGACTGACCTTGATTGGTTTGGCCAATAACCCGGATCCCGCGCGGCTCGAAACTGTTCGCCAGATTCAGGCTTCCATCGGTTGAACCATCCTCTTCAACGATGATTTCAATTTTAGAATAGGTTTGGCTCAACGCGCTATTCAGGCATTCGACAAGAAATGCCTCAGCATTGTAACAAGGAATAAGAACGGAGACGAGAGGTTGCACGGGATGTCGAAAAGGTTGGAGACCTAGAGCTTCTGCAGGGGAAGTTCCGAGTTAAAAATTTGGATCCAGCGCCGCCGCAAAGGCTCCACGGATGGCGGAAGATTGTCATGCAGCAAGGGCTCGGCAAGCATTGTGCGGTAGAGCGATTCATTCTGATCCAGTTCTATAATTTTCGCAACGAGCGCACTAAAATCAAAACCATATTTCAGTCGAAATTTAAAGAAGCGCATGGCTTTGCGAAACCTGGGCTGGATTCGCAGTGGCAGACGTTCCCGCCGCCCCCACCTCGTCATGCCAAGCTTCTCCGTCCAGCGCGTAAGGAAATTCTGCCGGAAAGGGAAATACTCATGAGCGTTGATAAAACTGCGCGCATTGAAATGCCTTCCCACTTCCGGGTTGCCCAAGTAAATCGGGATGCTGCCCGCAAGCATCGCATCCGTCAGCTTTTCCGTGTTGTAACCACACGAAGAGTCATTCTCGAAGGCAATCGTGAATTTGTACTGTGATAAAAATTTCCGCTTTCGCACCCACTTGTCGTCATCCCTGTAATCGGAATCAAAGGAGGGCATGTTGTTCATGGATTTTCCGGGAGCATCGACATGCCTGTAGCGGTTCAAGGCCAGAAAGAAGCTTTCTCGAAAGCCGACCGGATTGCTGAAAACAAAATTACAAAACCGGGGTGGAAGGGGGCGCGTTGCGGTCGACTGAAGATCCCGGACGAGTTGCTCGGGCCGAATCCCGTGCCAATCGATCCGGCAATAGCGATCAGATCCGACCTCTTCCCCATACGGCATGCCAAAAGCCCAATCACAGCATTCCAGATTGGGCCAAACATTTTCGCAGAAA
>JABDHJ010000055.1 GCA_013285645.1 Verrucomicrobiota bacterium
ATTGGTGCGTGCGCGCGGGCCGCGGGCGGACTCTGTGCCGGCACAAATTTTCCTGGCAACGCCGCGCATCCAGAAGGCGGGCGAGCAGGGTTTCTTCAAGCTGATTGAGAATGCGGAGCCGGACGGGGTGCTGATTCGGAACCTGGGGGCTCTCGATTATTTCAAGGAGAGTCAGTTGTGCCGGATCGGCGATTTTTCGCTGAATGTGGCGAATCCGCTGACGGCGGAATTGCTCATGGCCGAGGATTTGGAGCGGTTGACGATTTCGTATGATCTCAATGCGGGGCAGGTGATGGATCTTTTGCGGGCAGCGCCGCCGCATTGGTTTGAGATTACGCTGCACCAGCATATTCCGATGTTTCACATGGAGCATTGCGTGTTCGCGGCGTTTCTTTCCGAGGGGACGGACCACACGAATTGCGGGCGCCCTTGCGATACGCACAAGGTGGAGTTGCGGGATCGGGTGGGGCTGAATCATCCGTTGAAGGCGGATGTGGGGTGCCGGAATACGCTGTTTCATGCGCAGGCGCAATCGGGGGCGGCTTATTTTGAGGCGTTTCGGAAACTAAATCCGGCGGCGTTTCGCGTGGAGTTGCTGCTGGAAGATGCGGCAGAGACGGAGCGGATTTTGCGGGGGTATCAGCGATTGCTGGCCGGTTCTAGTACGGGGCCGATGATTATTCGGGAGTTGAATTTGAGGAGTCAGTTGGGGGTGACTACGGGGACTTTGGCGGGGTAGTTCTAAACAATCCCTCGTTCCCAAACTCTATTTGGGAACGGACTTGCTGAGGCAACTCCATTGCCGATTTTCGGGTTTGTGGTGTCAGATCGGACGAGCAGAGCAATAGAATTGCGCAGACAATTGCGTTCCCAAATGGAGTTTGGGAACGAGGGGAATAATCTTCTACAGGTTGCGAAGATCAACGGTCTGGAAGCCGGCGGCTTCGAGGTGAACGTGGTCGCCATTTTGAGGGGACCAACCCTCGATCATTCCGATTTCTACAGTTCCAGCAGGGGGCACCAAAAGCGAGAAAGTTTGTTTTTCCGATCCATCTTTACGTTCGATCATGACGTGTAGCAGTACACTGTTCGTGGTCAGTGATTTTGCGGGATCGGAATAGGCCACCTTGACCAATTGACCTTTGTTCACGGTAAGTTTGACCGGCAGGGGGCGCCCATCTTGGCCCAATTGCATCGAGAATGCTTGCGAGTGAAGAGAACCGAGGACCAAAACTAGAGCCAGTGCAAGAAGTCGGGCCATTCCGGTTTATAGCAAACGGGTATGGAGCGTGAAAGCGCGGATTTTTTAGCAATTGGGTGCGGGCCGCTACGGTGAATGCGTGTCTGATCCTTCGACAAGCTCAGGATGACGGATTGTTTTGTGAGGATATTTTCGCGACCTCCTGTTCGCGGAGCGAACCCGGACAACGAGTTGTCCGGGCCACCGGCAACTGCACCGCCGCTAGGGACAGCGGCGGCTACCACGGAGGAAACGGCTACCTTAGAACATGCCGAGCTTCTTTTTGCCTTCTTCGGAGATGCGGTCGGGGGACCAGGCGGGTTCCCAGACGACTTGGACGTCGGCGTCGGCGACGCCGGAGAGCGCGAGAATTTTCTGTTGGGCTTCGCGGGCGATGGCGGGGCCCATGCCGCAGCCGGGAGCGGTGAGGGTCATGGCTACGGCGATTTTCGCACCTGCATCGGTCGGTTCGATGTTGAGGCTGTAGACGAGGCCGAGATCGACGATGTTGACGGGGATTTCGGGATCGTAGCAGGTTTTGAGGACGCCCCAGACTTGCTCTTCGCTGATGGGGCCGGAATTAGCGGGCGCGGACGAAACTTCGGGCTTTTCTTTACCGAGGGCGTCGGCGAATTCGGCGTCGATGCGGTAGAGTCCGGCTTCGCTCGGGATGACGACGGTGTAGGAACCGCCGAGGGCCTGCGTGATGAGGACGAGGGTGCCTTGCGGTAGCGTGATGGCTTCGCCTTGCGGGATGCGCGTCGCGGTGATTTCGCGCGAGAGGGTGATGGAGGATTCGCTCATGCTCAGTCTCCCGCGCCTTCGGCGGTGATTTCGCCGCGTAGAGAACTGCCGAGCGTACCTTGCCCGAGGAATTGCTCGACGAGGAGCAGGCCGCCTTCGCCAGCGCGCTCGACGGTCTTGAGGAGGTCGTTCATGGAGGAGACTTCCTCAATCTGTTCCTTGATGAACCACTGGAGCGTGATGCTGGTGATGTGGTCGTTCTCCTTGAGGGCGAGGTTGTAGATTTCGTTGATGGCCTGGGTGACCTTGAGTTCCTGGTCGAGGGAAAGTTTGACGGCGTCCTTGGCGAATTTGAAATCGGCGACGGGGGCGTCGATGGCGGGGATGATGACGCGGGCGCCGGCATCGAGGACGAATTTCATGAAGCGATGGGCGTGGCCGCGCTCCTCGCTGGATTGTTTGTAGAAGTGCTTGGCGAGGCGTGGGAGCGAATTGAAATCGAAGTGGGCGCCGATGGCGTCATACTGAAGTGATGCGGCCAATTCCATTCCGATTTGGCCGTTGATGGCGTCGATGATTTTTTGGGAGACGAGCATGGAGTCAATATAGGCGCGGATGGGGTGGGTTGTAAACCGGAGGAATCATTGGCCACAAAGAACGCAGAGAGCGCAGAGAAATGGAGGAAATTTGAGGAAAGTTTCCTTTAAGAACTCCGTCATCCTGAGCTTGTCGAAGGATCAGTTCCGCCTGCCTTTGCTCCTCGTTCCCAAGTTGTACTTGGGAACGCACTTGTCAGCGAAGCTTTGCTTCGGTCTCCGCAGAAAAGCGCCGAGGCAGAACTGATCCTTCGACAGGCTCAGGATGACGGATGGAGGTGGTGGGTGTTTTTGGGCGACCTCCTGCGGCTTCGCCGCCCGGACAACGAGTTGTCCGGGCCACCTGAACTGAACCGTCGCACGGAGTGCGACGGCTACCTTTTAATTCTCGCGCTTGAGGAGGTAGTCGGCGATGGCTTCGAGGGGGGCGGCGTTTTTGCCGAAGGGCTTCAACGCGGCGCGGGCGCGGGCGGTTAGGCGGTCGGCTTCTTTCTTGGCTTTCTCTAGGCCGAGGAGGGCGGGGTAGGTGGCCTTTTGCGCGGCGATGTCTTTGCCGGCGCTTTTGCCGAGCTTCTCGGTGGTCTGCGTGACGTCGAGGATGTCGTCGATGACCTGGAAGGCGAGGCCGAGGCTTTGCCCGAAATCGGTGAGGTGAGCGAGTTGCTTCGGCGTTGCGTTGGCGGACATGGCGCCGAGGCGGATGGAGCTGGCGATGAGCGCGGCGGTTTTGTTTTCGTGAATGTAACGGAGATCGGCGGGGCTGATCTTTTTGCCCTCGCCTTCAAGATCGGCGACCTGGCCGCCGACCATTCCCTGACTGCCTGAGGCGGTGGCGAGTTCGCGGATGAGGGTCGCATGCGGATAGCGGGCGGAGGCTTTGCCCATCGTGGCGATTTCAAACGCGATGGTTAGCAAGCCGTCGCCGGCGAGGATGGCCATGCCTTCACCGTAGACTTTGTGCGAGGTCGGTTTGCCGCGGCGAAAGTCGTCGTTGTCCATGGCCGGGAGATCGTCGTGGATGAGGGAGTAGGTGTGGATGCACTCGAGGGCACAGGCGAGGGGCAGGGCGTTGTCGATTTTGCCGTGGAGCACTTCGGCGGTGGCGAGACAGATGACGGGGCGCAGGCGTTTGCCACCGGCGAAGATGCTGTAGCGCATCGCCTGATGGATCGTTTTCGGACGGACACCGGCGGCGGGGAGAAAGCGATTCAGCGCGGCATCGACTTTTTTCTGGCGCGCGGACCAATAGGTAGAGAAATCCATTCTTCGAGTTATGCGAAGGCTGCGGGGCTTTGGCAATCTTTCTTGTTTTCGATCCTCACCTTTCTAGATTGAGCGGCGAATGCCAACGTTTACCAAAACTCATTTCGTGCTCGCGGTGTCAAACCTGCGGGCGTCCGCCGACTATTATCGCTCGGTGCTGGGTTTCACGGTGCGTGACATGGCGCCCGGCTGGCTTTTTTTCGAGCGGGACAATTGCTCCATCATGGCGGGGGAATGTCCCGATGCAATGCCGCCCAGGGATATCGGGGATCATTCCTACTTTGGTTACGTTGTGGTTGAGGGAATCAATGAACTTTATGATTCGGTGGTGGCGGCCAATGGCAACCTGATCAAGACGTTGATCGATGAGCCGTGGGGGATGAGGGAGTTTGGGGTGCGGACGGTGGATGGACACCGGATCATGTTTGGGGAATCGACGCCGTCCTGTATTTGATTTTGGGTAGCCCGCGATCACCGAGCGCGAGGGGCTTCCGGATTACTCGGTCGTATTGATGAAGCCGGAAGGACCGGAGGGAACGAGTTCCGGGGTGTTATCGCCAAGGTCATGTTTATGGCGCGCGACGGCGGAAAGAAGAACGGCCCAGATGGCGTTGGCGAAAACGGCGAGAGGCATCTGGAGGATTAAAGGCATCGAATAGAGCAGCACGGTGCCCGGAATCCAGAACATCCAGTTGGTGACAAGGACCGGGAGCATCCGGTTGATGACAAAATTCCAATCGAGTTCGCGCCACAAATCCCGCCCGGAATAGCGGAGGCTCATCCAGCGAAAGGCGAGGGTCTGGTAGCTTGTCGACCAGAAGACGGAGAAAATGAATTGATCGACCAGGACTTTCGGCAGGATCACGGACCAGGTGACACCTTCCCCAAACCAGACGGCCTGCAGACGATACAGTTCATAGGTAACCATGCCGCCGAGAAAGAAAAGGGTGAATTTGAAGACGAGATTTTCGAGGTGAGTGAGGGTCCAGCGTCCGCCATAAACGACGTACACGAGGCAGATCTCGGAAATGATCCCGCCCGCGATTGCTGACGCCAAGGCCCCGGCCAGGATTCCTCCGGAATGTTGCCAGGTTCCGTATTTAGCGAGGATGGCTGATCCGGTCGGCCAGCAATAATAGATGGCGACGAGAGCTGCCATGGCTCCCAAAAGAAGCGCCATGACGGGCAGATTTTGTCTGCCGGCGTGAAGGCCCTGATGAACTGCTGCTGCCAGCGAGGATCGGGGTGAAGAATTAGGCCTCAAAGGATTTCCCGCATCCGCACGTCTGCTTGGCGTTCGGGTTCGTGATGCGGAAGCCCGCGCCACTGAGGCCGTCCTTGTAATCGATGACGGACCCGGCGAGATAAACCAAGCCGCGATCTTCGACATAGAGGTTCACGCCATGAGCGGAAAAGACTTCGTCGCCTTCCTTGCGGGGGGCGATCTCCATCGCGTAGGACATGCCGGAGCAACCGCCGGTCTCGACGTAAATGCGGAGGCCTTTGCCTTCGATGTTGGGCTGGCCGATGATTTCGGCGATGTGCCCTGCAGCGGTTTCGGTGAGGCTGACTGCGGGCAGGGTGGAGGTTGTCATAGAGAGAACTTACGAGAGGCGGGGTAGCCTGTCAATTGGCCTAGGCGGCAACGGGCTTTTGCTGGCGCAGGGTGCGCCAACCGGCGCGATGCTTGACGATCCAGTCGAGGAGCGCTTTTTCAAAGCCGATGTCGTGTCCCACTTTTTCGCTTTCAATCCACTTGTGCCGCAAGATTTCCTCGCGTTCGGCAAGAAATTCCTGATACAGGGCCGATTTTTGAAACATGGTATCGCGTTCTTGGGCAGGGGAATCCGACATGAGATTTTCCTTTTATACTGAAGAGAAAAACTTTGTCAAATGATTGAACATTTTAGGATGGAAGTCGATAACAATGGTGAGACAGGTAAGAATATCAGACAGGGCATTGCCGTTGAATGGCTTCCGCGATTTGTCGAAATGATTGGCTGGTCGCGCTGGCAGGATCGGAAACGGTGAGGGGACGACCGGTATCGCACGATTCGCGTAGAGCCATTTCGAGCGGGACTTGGGCGAGCAACGGAACGTGGAGACGGGCGGCTTCGCGTTCGCCTCCGCCTGTGCCGAAAATTGCATAACGATTGCCGTCATTCGGGCAGATGAAGTAGCTCATGTTTTCGACGAGGCCGAGGATGGGGACGTTGACTTTCGCGAACATGGAGGCGGCTTTGCGGGCATCGATGAGCGCGACTTCCTGCGGCGTGGTGACGATGATGGCGCCGGAAAGCGCGACAGTCTGGACGATGGTGAGTTGGATATCGCCGGTGCCGGGAGGGAGGTCGAGAATGAGGTAATCGAGGTCGCCCCAGTCGACGCTGCGGAGAAATTGTTGCGTGTAGCGGGTGACCATGGGGCCGCGCAGGATGGCGGGTGTGTCGCCCTCGAGAAGAAAGCCCATGCTCATGAGATTGAGATCGTAACGGCGGATGGGTTGGATACGGCCTTCCTCGGTCGCGGTGGGGCGCTCGTTGGTGCCGAACATGAGGCCGACGCTGGGGCCGTAGATGTCGCAATCGCAGAGGCCGACTTTCGAGGTGTTTTTTTCTCCGCGCAACGCGACGGCGAGATTCGCGGCGACAGTCGATTTGCCGACGCCGCCCTTGCCGCTGGCGACGGCGATGACGTGCTTCACGCCTTCGATTTTTGTCTGGGGAAGAGAACCGCCTTCGGCTTGGAGCGCCTTGCTGATCGGAGCGCTGACATCGAGATGGACGGTGGCTTCGCTGACGCCGGGGATCGATTCGATGGCGGCGGTCGCGTTCTCTTCGATTTGCTTGGGGATGTTGGCGTCGGCGGTGGTGATGGCGATCTTCACGTTGACGCGGGTGCCGTCGACCTGGACGTCCTTGACGAGGCCGAAGGAGACGATGTCGCGGGAGTAGCCGGGATATTTGACGCCGCGGAGTTGGGCGAGGATGGCGTCGGAAGTCAGGGGAGAAGACATACTACTAATTAGCCACAAAAGAACGCAGAGAACACAAAGATATTGAGAAGAAAAAGAGCGACCTCTTCAATTCACTTTTTGTGATCTTTGTGGCTAAACCTGCCTTCCTCAATGCGCGGGCTTGCCGGAGATGTCGGCGGCGTGCTGGGTGAAGGATTTGCCGCGGCCGGTGGGGGCGATGACCGAGTCGATGACGCCTTCCTCGAATTCCTTCCACATGGGGGACATGTTGCGGAGTTTATCGACGATCTTGGGGAAGGTCTCGATGACGTAATCGACGTCCTCGACGGTGTTGTCCTTGCCGAGGCTCATGATGATGTTGCCTTGGGCGAGCGCGTGGTCGAGTTGGATGGCACTGAGAACATGCGAGACCTTGAGCGATTTGCTGACGCAGCTGGAGCCGCTGGCGACGGCGATGCCCTGGTAATCGAGGAGGAGTAGCTGGCCTTCGCCCTCGATGAATTCGGTGCTGAGATTGAGCGTATTGCAGATGCGGAGCGGGCCGGGCACGGGGCCATTAAGCTTGATATATTTGATGTGTTTCCAGAGGCCGTCGTAGAGGCGTTTCTGGAGCATGGCGACGTGCTCGACGCGCTGGGACATTTCTTTGATGGCGACTTCGGCGGCGACACCGGCGCCGATGATGGCGGGGACGTTTTCCGTTCCGGCACGGCGTCCGCCTTCCTGCACACCGCCGTGAATATGGCTGGTGACGCGGGCCTTGCGGTTGCGATAGAGCACGCCGATTCCCTTGGGGCCGTAGAAGCGGTGCGGGCTGAAGCTGAGGAGTTGCACGCCGAGATCGCGGACGTCGATGGGCATCCAGCCTGCGGCGGCGAGGGCGTCGCAATAAAGTGCGATGCCTTTTTCGGCGGTGATCTTGCCGATTTCCTTCACGGGCTGGATCGTGCCGATGTCGTGATTGACGAGATGGACGCAGACGAGAATCGTTTTGTCGGTGATGGCGGCGCGGACGTCCTCGGGGTTGATCTGGCCGATGGCGTTGACGGGAACGGAGCTGACTTCAAAGCCGTGCTTGGTCAGGTACTCGATCGAGTTCATGACCGAGGGATGCTCGATCGCGGAGACGACGATGTGGTTGCCCTTGCGGTGATTGGCGTCGGCGAAGCCTTTAATGGCGAGATTGGAGGATTCGGTGCCGCCGGAGGTGAAGATGAGGTCTTCCTCGCTTTCGGCGTTGATCAGCGCGGCGATTTTCTGGCGGGCTTCCTTGAGGCCTTCGCGGACTTGGAGGCCGAAGCGGTGGAGGCTGGAGGGCGAGCCGTAGACTTCCCGGAAATAAGGGAGCATGGCTTGGAGCGCCTCCTCCAAAACGGGGGTGGTGGTCTGGTGATCGAGATAGACGGAGCGCTTATCCATGGGAGAATTACTTTAGCTTATTTGAGGGTCGGGGCAACTTGAGATCAGCCGCATCGATTGGGAAGACATCCGCCGCTAGGGACAGCGGCGGCTACCAAAAGGCAGAAAGGCAACTGACCGTCGCACAGAGTGCGACGGCTACCTCGGACTAGGCGACAACCGGAACTTTGGCCTGCTTGGCTTCGTAGTCTTCGATGGCGGCCTTGAGGGCTTCTTCGGCGAGGACGGAGCAATGAATCTTGACCGGGGGGAGACCGCCGAGGGCGTCGACCACTTCCTGGTTGGAGAAATTCTTGGCTTCCTCGAGGGTGCGTCCCTTGATGAGTTCGGTGGCCATGCTGGAGGAAGCGATAGCGCTGCCGCAGCCGAAGGTCTTGAAGCGGGCGTCTTCGATCTTGCCGTCGCGAATCTTGAGGGAGATCTTCATGATGTCGCCGCAAGCTGCCGCGCCGACTTCACCGACACCGTCGGCTTCCTGCACATCGCCCATGTTGCGGGGATTCAGGAAGTGGTCCATCACCGTGTCGTTATAAAGGGTATATTCTTTGGTCTCTTTCATGTGTGTCTCCTAGGACGTAATCTTAATGCCGTTATGCGCTCGTGTAAAGGGGGATGGTTGGGTTTAGAGGGAAAAATTTTTGGCGAATATGTTTCGGTTCGTATTCGTAACTTAACGGTGCTTGGTTTAGGAAGCGTCAAATGACAAAGCTCGAAAAACGACAGATGAAGCTGCTGGTGTTCTACCTGAAGCACGGCATTTACCGGTTTGTCGTGGTCGTGGGAACGCTTTGCGGGGTGTTTTTCACGGTGCTGGATTTGATGAATGAGGATCCTTTTTTTTAATGGGCCGTGGTATGAAGGCCTGCTTCTGTGGTTGGCGTTCGGATGGATCTTTGCGTTAGGGATGTGGTATTTTGTCATGTGGTATTTCGTGCGGATCAAGAGGCGTCTCGGCGAGGCCGGAGAGATTCATGACGAGGGTGCGTGATTCACGTTGACCGGAATTGCGGGGACAAGGGCGTTTCCAAGTGCAACTTGGGAACGAGGAGGGGGGAGCAAGGGAGGCAATGAATGCGACGGTCATAGACCGCCGCTACATTAAAGGAAGTCTACTCGAGCAGCGTGAACTGGCACTTGTAGAGGCCGGAGACGCGTTCTTCTTCGCGGTGGACGCGGACGCCTAGGACGTTTTCGATCAGCGAGTTTTCGAGCTGGGTCAAAATCTTGAACTGGTCGGCGATGGTGAGGACGGGCGAATTGTACTCGATGATCTGCTGGCGCTGGATGTCGGGATTAAAGTAGTACTCGCTCATGTAGCCGTCGGCATCGCGGTGTGAGGCGAAAGAGCGGGCGCGTTCCTCGAGCGTGGCGCCGATGACCTTGGCCTGCATCTTGACGGTCTGGTTCTGATAAATCTGGTAGAGGATTTTTTCAGGGGCGGCGGGTCCGTAAACCTGCTCGAGGCTCTTGAGAATTTCGCCGGTAAAGTTCGTATGCTCGGAAGGGAAAAATTCCTGCGCGGTGACGGTGAGGCGATAGGCTTTTTCGGGGCGACCCATTCCCTTGGGACGGCGCCATGTGTCGAGATAGCCATCTTTCTCGAGAGCGACGCAGTGCTGCTTAACTCCCATGTACGAGAGATTAATGCGCTCGCACAATTGGGAAACAGAGAGGCCTTGGCTACGCTTGATCTCGGCAAGAATCAGATACTTCTGACTCTTGGCTAGTTTTCGCAAAAGCTTGCTTTTCATGTAAGGTGCTGGGGGCGCGAGCCTTTTAGCCGTTTTTATTCATTCCTACCGAACGTCTATTCAGACTGTCACATTAAGGTTGTGTAACGAAACGATCAAGCCTTTTTACCTTTCAGCGTAAAAAAAGTTATTCACAACTATCTAGGTGACTAAGTTGATTCTCTGTTTTTACATGCTTTGTGTAAAAATTAATTTCGCCTCTCATAATTTGAAATTCTATCCATCATAGAAAGGGAATGATTGCGGCTTCCAGCGCGAAGCGCGACACTGACCGAATGTCTGTTGAGTATGTCCTGAAGAAAACTAGCGTGTCCGCAGGGGTGCAAATCGACTATCGCAAGGAGCTCAACGATGAGCAATTCGAGGCGGTGACGGCGAAGCCGGGACCGATTTTGGTGATCGCGGGGGCGGGCAGCGGCAAGACGCGGACGCTGACTTACCGGGTTGCTTACCTGATCGAAAATGGGGTCGAGCCAGAGAATATCCTGCTGCTGACTTTCACGAACAAGGCGTCGAAGGAGATGTTGCATCGCGTGGGCGGTCTGCTGCCGCAGGATATTTCGCGGATTTGGGGCGGGACGTTTCATTCTGTGGCGAACAGGTTACTACGGCGTCACGCCAACGAGTTGGGATTCAGCAACAGCTTTACAATTCTGGACCGGGACGACGCACAGGATTTAGCGACGGCGGCGTTGAAGGCGAGCGGGTTGGATCCGAAGGACAAGTCGTTGCCGAAGGGCGCGGTGTTGCTCGATATTTTTGGCCTGGCGGCGAGCACGGAGAAATCGATCGCGACGGTGGTGGGCGAAAATTACGCTTACTTCACGGGACTGATCGAGCAGCTTGAGGCGATCAATCGGATTTTCCGCGACCGGAAGAAGATCGATAACGTCATGGATTATGACGATCTGCTCGTCTACG
>JABDHJ010000056.1 GCA_013285645.1 Verrucomicrobiota bacterium
ACGCCCGCAACTTTCTCATCCCGAAAGATTTTGCCGCTCCCGCCACCCAGGCCACCAAGCGCCAGGTCGAGGAACTCCGCCGCAAGCGCGCCGAGCGTGAAGCCAACGAGATGAACCAAGCGCAGGAACTCGCCGGCAAGCTCGGCAAGCTCAAGCTCGTGTTCGTTCTCGAAGCCGGTGAAGGCCAGGAAAAGAGCTTCGGCTCCGTCACCAATCTCGATATCGCCACCAAGCTCAAGGAAGCTGGCTACGATATCGATCGCAAAAAGATCGATCTCCCCAAGCCTATCAAGGACACGGGCGATCACGAAGTCATCGTCAAGTTGGGCTCCGACATCCAGGCCAAGCTCAACGTCACGGTCAATCATCCCGCTCCCAAGGAAGTTCCCGGCGCGGAAGCGACCGACGCCAAGGGCGGAAAAAAGCCCTACAAGGGCAAGAAGTCCGAAGCGAAATCAGAATAGGCCCAAAAAAGCCTATCTTATTCGCTTGACCTTTCTTACCCACATCTCCAAATTCTGCCCGAGACGTGGGTGAGGAGCTTTAAATGCAGTCGTGGTGTAGCTAAGCTGCTTGTTCTTATCAACAAAGGGAAGTTTTGAAACAATTTACTGGACGAATTAGAAATTCTGGATTTGCCCGAGCCCTTGCGGTCGCGCTTTTCGTCCTTCTCCCGATGCAGGGAGCATATCCTCAGGCTGCCACGCCTGCGGAGCCCGCGCAACCAGCCACGCCGGCAACACCCGCCGCGCCGGCTGATCAAATGGCCACTCCAGGCGCCACCGCCGCTCCAGATCAAAGCGTCCCTGCGCCGGACGCAAATACCCCCTCAGGCAAAAAAGCCAAGAAGGTTGTCGGCGCTCCTGATACCCAGTCCGCCGCTGGCGGCCAGAACGGCCCCGTCGTGCGTGAAATCGACATCGAATACATCGGGCCCAAGACTGTCGCCAAGTCGGTAATCCTTTCCAACATGCGCACCACGGTTGGCGAGACCTACTCCGCCTCCTCGGTGGAAGAAGACGTGCGCAATCTCTACGCCACCGGCTTTTTCACCAACCTCGCCATCAAGGACGAACCCCTCGGCGACGGCGTCAAGGTCAACGTCGTCGTCCAGCCCAAGCCGTTGGTGAAGGAAATCATCATCACTGGCGCCAGCAAGATCAAGGAATCGCGCGTCAAAAAGGAAATCAAGTCGAAGATCGGCAGTCCCTTGAGCGAGCAGCAAATCTCGACCGACACCGACAAGGTCAAAGCGCTGTATCTCGACAAGGGCTACAGTCAGGTACAGGTCAGCTACAAGATCGATACCAACGAGGAGTTCGGTCGTTCCGTCGTCACCTTCATCATCAGTGAAGGTGACCGCGATTATGTCACGTCCGTCGATTTCGTCGGCAATGCACACCTGACGACAAAAGAGCTGCGCAAGATCATGAAGACCCGGAAGAAGGATTGGCTCTCCTTCATCAACAAGTCCGGTATCTATAAGGAAGACGTTTTCAAGCAGGATCTCGATGACCTTCGCGCCTACTACAATAGCAAGGGCTACATCGACATGGAGGTCAAGGACGTCAAGTACGACTATCCCGTCAAGGGCGAGATGCACGTCACCATCACGGTGTTCGAGGGCATTCAATACACGGTCGGCAAGATCGATTTCACCGGCAATACGGTCTACACCACGCAGGAGCTATTTGTTTACCGCAATTACCCGGTCACCCGCATGACGGCGGGCAAGATCTACTCGCCGCGCGCCTATTCTCCGCCGGACAAAGCGCCGAAACCTGAGTTGGACGAATTACCCACCCTCGAGAATGACATCAAGCGCATCCGTGACCTCTATGGCACCAAGGGCTACATCGAAATGCAGCTCACCCCCGAGCGCCAGGCCAATGTCGAAAGCGGTAAGATCGACATCCTCTATCATATCGTCGAGAACTCGCAGTCCTTCGTGGAGCAGATCATCATCCAGGGCAACAACCGCACCAAGGACAAGGTCATCCGCCGCGAATTGGCTGTGACGCCCGGACAGATTTACGACAGCGTTCGCGCCGACCAGAGCAAGAAGCGCCTCGAAAATCTGCAGTACTTCGAGAAGGTCGATATTTCGCCCCAGGACACCACTGTCCCCAATCGCAAGAACATGGTCGTTACCGTGGAGGAAAAGCGGACTGGTTCGATCACCTTCGGCGCCGGCTTCAGCTCGGTGGATAGTCTCTTGGGCTTCGTTGAAATCACCCAGGGTAATTTCGATATCTTCAACTTCCCCTACTTTACCGGCGGCGGCGAAAAATTCCGTGTTCGACTTCAGTACGGTCTGGAACGTCAGGACGCCGAAGTCGAGTTCAAAGAGCCTTGGTTCCTCGAGCAACGCCTCGCGCTCGGGTACAATCTCTTCTATCACAACGCCACGTATCTCTCCGATTACTATAACGAGCAAAATTACGGCGGCTCCGTCAGTCTCGCCCGCGCCTTTGGTCAATTCTGGAGCGGCTCCATCGCCTACACGCTCCAGGAATTCGATCTCTACAACTTCATCAGCGGGACATCGCCTCAGTTGCTTTCGCAGGCAGGGTGGCGTTCGGATAGCTCCATCACCTTGGGCATGGCTTACGATACCCGCGACAGCGTTCTGCTCACTCGTCACGGAATGCACGCCGATTTCTCCGCCGAGTTTGCGGGTGGTCCGCTATGGGGCCAGACCAGCATCTACAAATTCCAGGCTGATGCCCAGAAATACATTCTGCTGCCCTACGACATGATCCTGACCTTGGCCCTCGCCACCGGTAATGTCGATTTCTACGGTAACAACTCCCAAGTGCCCTTGTTCGATCGCTTCTTCATCGGTGGCTCGCGATCTGTTCGTGGATTCGACAATCGCGATATCGGGCCCCATGACGACAACAACCAGCCGTTGGGCGGCAATACCATGATGTACAACAACGTCGAGTTGACGTTCCCCATCATCGACCGCGTCCGTGGTGCTGTCTTTAACGACATGGGTTTTCTGGATCCCAACGCCTTCAGTTATGGCAATGCCTGGTCTGAAATGAATATGGCCTACGGTTTTGGTCTGCGGTTAAATCTGCCCATCGGCCCGTTGCGGCTCGATTACGGCATCCCTTATAAGGATCAAGGCTGGAATGCGTCCCACCCCGGGAAGTTTAGCTTTGACGTCGGTTATCAATTTTGAAACGCTACCCTGCTCATGAATAAGCTCCTCCTGCTGTGCCTTTTGGCTTTTGCCCCTGTTTCCCTCGCTAATGCCGATTTAAAAATCGCGGTCGTCGATCTCGGAAAAGCATTCGACGCCTATTACAAGACCAAGGATGCCTCCGCTCATATCGACGAAAAGAAAGCAGCCTATACCAAGGATATCCAAGACATGGTCGCCGATTTCCAGCACATGCAGGATGACGCCCAGAAGCTCTATCAGGCAGCCAACGATGCCACACTCTCCCAGCAGGCCCGCGCCGACAAGGCCACCGCCCTGACCGCAAAGAAGCAGGATCTGCTCAACATGCAGAACAAGATCGAAGAGATGAAGACTGAAGACAGCAATGCGATCAAGGACGAGATCTTCCGCCGTCACAAGGAAATCGTCGATGAAATCACCGGCGTCGTCACCGCCATCTCCGCTCCCCAGGGTTACGATCTCGTCATCGACAAATCCTCCGCTTCCGCGGCGAGCGGAATTCCCATCATCCTCTATAATTCCAGCAAGCTGATCGATATCACGGCGGACGTCATCGCCAAGCTCAATGCCGGTGCTCCCGCTGGCGGAACAGCTCCGTCTGGTGCGGCCCCTGCTCCGGCCACTCCCGCTACTCATTGATTGAGCGCGGGTCATCCGCCTGAGCCAACCACCCCGTGCCTCCTCATGTGAGGCATGGGTACAACGAGTTTGAGTTCCATGCATACTGTACGCTCCCTGGCTGATCATGTTGGCGGCACGGTTTTGGGCGAGGGTGCGGATACCCTCGTAACCGGCATCAACGATCTCAGCTCAGCGCTGCCGGATCAGCTTTCCTTTTTTGCCAATGCGAAATATGAGGCCCTGGCCCGGGCCAGCCGTGCGGCGGTGATTCTGGTCAATCCCAAGGATTCATCGAAATTTTCGTTCACGCGGATCGTGGTCGATTCGCCCAGCCAGGCCTTCGGAAAGATAGCGGAACTCTTCGCTCCACCGCCCATCCGCGATGAGCCCGGTATCCATCCGACAGCGGTCGTCGCGCCGGATGCCGTCATCGGTGAAGGCGTTAGCATCCAGCCTCACGCGGTCATCGCCGCGGGTGTCCGCATCGGCGCGCGCGCTGTCATCGGTGCGAATAGCTACATCGGCGAGCAGACGGTCATCGGCCAGGACTCCCGCCTCTATCCGCTCGTCACCGTGCGGGAGCGTTGCATTATCGGCAATCGCGTCATCCTCCACAGCGGCGCGGTCATCGGCGCGGACGGCTTCGGCTACGACTTTGATCCCAAGACGGGCCGTCACGCTAAAATTCGCCACACCGGTTACGTTCAGATCGATGATGATGCTGAGATCGGCGCCAACACCACCATTGATCGCGCTCGTTTTGGAAAGACCCACATTGGCCAGGGCGCCAAGATCGACAACCTGGTCATGATCGGACACAACGTCACGGTTGGCCCTCACTCGATTATTGTCGGCCAGACCGGCATTTCAGGCAGCACATCGCTGGGGAGTTACGTTACGCTCGCCGGGCAGGTCGGCCTCGCCGGACATCTCACCGTCGGAGACCGTGCGATCATCACCGCGCAATCCGGCATCAACAAGGACGTTCCCGCCGGAGCAATCCTCTCTGGCCGCCATGCCATGCCGGCCCGCGAAGCATTGAAGCATGAAGCCCTCGGGCGACGCCTTCCTGAAATGCTCGAACGGCTCAAAGCGCTCGAAGAGCAAGTGCGGTCTTTGACCGATTCTAAAAAAGCCAATAGCTAGAAGTTCTCTGACGGAAATGTCTCCGGATTTTTACAGTCGGAGCCTTTGCTAAATGCGGAATTCGTTCTAGATTGTCGGTTCTCATGGCTGCTTCTCAAAAAATTAAACTGGGCCTTCTCCAAACTTGGGCCGATGCCGATCCGGTCTCCAACCTGAAGCGTACCCTGCAACTCGCCCACGCCGCGGCGGACCAGGGCGCGCAGATCATCTCCACGCAAGAGCTCTTTTGTTCCCAATATTTTTGCCAGAGCGAGGACCACGCGAACTTCGCCCTCGCCGAGGAAATTCCCAACGGCCCGAGCACGCAGGCCTTCTGCGAATTCGCCAAGGCGCGGGGCGTGGTCATCGTCGCTTCGCTCTTTGAGAAGCGCACCGCAGGCATCTATCACAACACGGCGGCCGTCATCGACGCCGATGGAACCTATCTCGGCAAGTACCGCAAGATGCACATTCCTGACGATCCGCTTTTCTACGAGAAATTTTACTTCACGCCGGGCGATCTCGGTTTCAAGACGTGGAATACCCGCTTCGGTAAGATCGGTGTCCTCATCTGCTGGGACCAATGGTTTCCCGAAGGCGCGCGTCTGACTGCCATGAGCGGTGCCCAGATTCTTTTCTACCCCACCGCCATCGGCTGGCACCCCAGCGAACGCGAGAAATATGGCGAGGCACATCACTCCTCATGGGAAACGATCCAGCGTTCCCACGCCGTGGCCAACGGCTGTTATGTCGCCGTGACCAACCGCATCGGCTTGGAACAACCGATCGGTGGGGATGGCATCCAGTTCTGGGGCCAAAGCTTCATCGCCAACACCTCCGGCCAGATCATCGCGAAGGCCAGCGAAGACAAAGAGCAAATCCTCATCCAGGAAATCGACCTCGCCACCGTCGACGTCACCCGCACCCACTGGCCCTTCCTCCGCGATCGCCGCATCGATGCTTACAGCGATCTGACTCGACGGCTGATTGATTAAATCTTAAAGAAATCCGTCATCCTGAGCTTGTCGAAGGATCAGCTTCCAAGGCATTTTCGAAATAAGAACCCCATTGCCAGACGTCAAATTTTCTGGAGGCTGATCTTTCGACAAGTTCAGGATGACAGGCTTTAAAAACGTATGAACGCAACTGCTCCCACTGCCACACCCAGTTCCCTCGGCTTTCGCATGCCTGCGGAGTGGGCGCGCCATGACGCAACCTGGCTCACTTGGCCGCGTCCCGAGGGCATCAGCTTTCCCGGCGCGTTTGAGAAAATCCCCGCGCTCTGGGCAGGTCTCGCGAAGCTGCTGGCCGAGGGCGAGCATGTCCACATCAACGTCTTCTCTCCTGAGCACGAAATCGACATCCGCGTCGCGCTCAAGAAAGCCGAAGCGCCGCTCGACACGCGCATCCATCTCCATCCCTTTCCCGCCTACGAACCGTGGTGCCGCGATCACGGTCCAATCTTCGTCCGCAACGAAAAGGAAATGGCCATCGTCGACTGGCGCTACAATGCCTGGGGCGGTAAATATCCACCCTGCGATCTCGACGACGACGTCCCGCAGTACGTCGCAAAACTTCTCGACCTGCGTCTCTTCTCGCCGCCGATGATCCTCGAAGGCGGTTCCATCGAAGTGAACGGAGAGGGCACGCTGCTGACAACCGAGGCCTGCTTGCTCAACAAAAATCGTAACCCAGAACTCACGCAAAAAGAGATCGAGCAGAACCTGCGCGATTACCTCGGCGTGGAACAAATCCTCTGGCTCGGCGAGGGGATCGTCGGCGACGACACCGACGGACATATCGACGACCTGACCCGCTTCGTCGATCCAACCACGCTCGTCACCATCGTCGAGGAAGATCCTGCCGATGAGAATTACACTCTCCTGCGAGAGAACAGCAAACGCCTCGCCGCCATGCGCGATCCGCAGGGCAAGCCATGGAATATCGTCGATCTCCCCACGCCCGGTTATCTCGAGAGCGACGGCCAACGACTGCCCGCCAGCTACGCCAACTTCTACATTGCCAACGATGTCGTCGTGTTGCCCGGCTTCAATCATCCCAACGACGAAAAGGCCCGCGATATTTTGCAGTGCCTCTTCCCCACTCGCCGCGTCGTGCTCTTTCCCGCGCTCGATCTCATCTGGGGCCTCGGCGCGTTCCACTGCATCACCCAGCAGCAGCCCGCCCTTTAATGTAGCGGCGGTCTATGACCGTCGGTGATTTTCGGGGCGTCGTGAAATTAAAGTGCGACGGTCATAGCCCGCCGCTACATTGGAGCCCAATGCGCTGGCTGCTGACATCCTGGGGATCGCATGGCGACCTCCATCCCTTCCTCGCCCTGGGCCTTGGCTTGCGCGCGCGCGGGCACGAAGTGACTCTCGTTGGTCACCCCGATTGGGGTGCAGAAACCGAGGCCGCCGGACTTCGTTTTGTCTCCACCGGCGAACCCTCCCGCGAGAATTTCATCCGCAATAACCCCGAAGTCCTCTCCATGAAGTGGGGCGGACTCGTCTCGCTCCACGCGCTGGTGAACAAGGCCATCGCGCCCGGCTTCGGTCACTACATGGAAGCGCTCCTCGCCGAGATCCCGAATCACGATGCCATGGTGGCGCATCACTTCACCTTTCCCGCGCCTGTTGCGGCGGAACTGACCGGCATTCCCTACGCGACCGTCAGTCTCGCTCCGGGTGTGGTTCCCTCGGCCTACACGTTGCCCGGCTCCAACTTTGGCCGTGCCGGACAAGATTTCTTCAGTCGTCAGTGGAACCGGTTCATCTGGTCGGCGGGACAACGCATCGCGCGCTCCATGGTTGATCCGGTCGTGAACCGGTTGCGCGCCAAGCACGGTCTCGGCCCCGCCTACGATGTCGTTTTCGAGGCACACTCTCGCGTTCTCAACCTCCAGCTTTACAGTCCGCATTTCGTGTCACGTCCCCCCGACTGGAGCGCCGAGAAGAAGGTCGCCGGATTTTGCTTTTACGATCCGCCTGACGCGAAGAGTCTCGCCCCAGAAATTGAAGATTTTCTCGATCGCGGCGAACCGCCCGTCCTTTTTACCCTTGGTTCGACGGCGGTACAAAATCCGGGCCCTTTTTATCAAAGTGCCGTCGAAGCTTTGCAGACTCTTGGTTTACGCGGACTCCTGCTGATTGGTCCGGAAACCAACCGTCTGCCCAACCTGCCGGAGACAATTCTCGCCGCGTCTTATGCTCCTTACGGTCCGCTTATGCCTCGCGTCAGGGCAGTTGCGCATCAATGCGGTATCGGCACGCTCTCTCACACGCTGCGAGCCGGAGTCCCTTCACTCGCATGTCCATTTGCCTTCGATCAACCCAACAACGCCCGGCGACTGGAGGCACTTGGCGTAGCCGAAGTCATCCTGCCGGATTTACATACGCCGCATCACATCGGCCCGGCCCTGCACCGTCTCCTTGCCGGAGATGCCACCGCGCGCGCGCGACACCTCGGTGAACTCATTCGCACCGAAGACGGCCCGGCCCGTGCCTGCGATATTTTGCAGGAGACATTCAAAATATAGCCGCAGACTGTTGCCGCTACTTGCACTTCCCCCTTTTCTTAAGCGGTGCTTTCCCGTTTACTCCTTTCCGATGAAATGGCGTATCGTCCTGACGGTCTTGTTCGTGCTCACGTTATTTGCGGGCTTCGCCTATCTTTACGTGAACTCCTACGTGCGCAAGCACCAGCACGCGGTCATTCTCTTCGTCGTCGATGGCCTCGATTTGAACACGCTCAATCTCGCCCGCCAGCAGCTGAACCGCAGTTCTCTCGGCGATCCTGATGACCCCGCCATCAGCGATGCGCGCCGTCGCTCCGCCTATCGGAGCGAAATCCTGAATCTCGACTCTTTCTGGAACATCACGCTGCTCAGTATCCAGGAACCCGGTCAGCCTGTACCGGACGAAGGCGTTGATGCCACTGCGCTCGCCTGCGGTCAGCGGGTCGAAAACGGATTCGTCGCCTTCAACAACAGGAACGAGAAGCTCCGGTCGCTTATCTACGCCGCGCAAAATTCGCGTCTCGCGACCGGACTGGTCACTAACAGTTCCTTTGTTCAGCCGACACCTGTCGCTTTTTATTCAACGACCAACGGAAAGCCGGATCCCTATCGCAACGCCAACGATCTGCTCTATTCTCGCATCGATATTGTACTCGGCGGGGGCGAACAATACTTCCTTCCCGCCTCGGCCACGAATGAGTGGGGACGGCCCGATGGACGCAACCTCGTCGATGACGCCAGGAAAAACGGCTACACCGTTATTCACACGCGTGATGAACTCAATAATGTCTCCACCTGGGGCGCGCATCTTTTTGGTCTTTTCGCACCCGACCAATTCTATTTTTCCGCGCTCGAGCCGGCCAATCGGACCC
>JABDHJ010000057.1 GCA_013285645.1 Verrucomicrobiota bacterium
GGCGGTGCGTTTCCAGGAAAAAGCCTGTCCGCTGGTGCGGGTGGCGTCGAGGTCAAGTCCGTGGCTGAAGAGCGAAAGTGAAACCTGTGGAGGTTCCGGGAGAGACTTGGAATCCTTGGACGACATGACGAATGGATTATTTGTCCTGGGGTTTGACGCTGTCGATGATCTTGTTGAAAAGTGGAATGTTGGCGGTGATCAGCGGTTCAGGTCCAGTGAAGCGCCAGTAGATATTGCCCCGGGGATTTTCGATTACTGCGCCGAGCAACCCGTAATTGGGTTGAGCGCGGGGCGGAACGCCGGGAAGAGGGACGACTTGGTTGTAGGTACCGAAGATGACGACTTGGGAAATTTTGAAGCCGGGCATTGAATTCAGGCTGGCGGTTCCGTGGGTCTTCACTTCGGCGGCGGCGGGATGGCCCTCGGCGTTAAACATGGTGCCGATCCAGGCCTCGATGTTGTCCTTGGTGCTGCCGCCCAACCCCGGGCCGAAGAAAAAAACCACGACCTCGCCGCCTTCGCTTTCGCCATGCAGGGGAGGAACCGACCATTGGCCGACGCGGGCCGGGTTATTTGAGGGTTCGGCGATCCACTTGGAGGGAACGATGAATTGCAGGGTGCCGACTTTGAACACAGGGCCGGAGAGCGCGACATCTGTGTCGCTTGTTTTGGGATGCGCCGCGCGGACGGCTTGTTCTCCGGCGATGAGGATAATCCCGACGACACACACAATGACCCATCGCATGGCATTATTATTGTCGGTCAACGCGGGCTTGTCGAGGGGTTAGCCACAAAGGTTGGGGAAGGGAGATTTTTGACGGAATTACGGAAGGCAGACGGAATTAACGGAATGGGGAAGAGAGGGAGGCGGGACCAAATTTCCAAATTTACCAAATTGAGTAGAGGAAGTTTTTGACAGGATTAACAAGATTAACGGGATTGGGAAGGCGGAGGAAGCGGGGGAAATTACAGGAAGGGGATTAGCCACAAGAGAACGCAGAGAGCACAAAGAAAAGGATTTCTGACCTATGCGTTCTTTGCGCCCTTTTGTGGCTAAGGCTTCTTTCGCGTTTTTGCGGCGGGCTTTTGGCAGGCGGGGCAGACGCCGGAGAGTTGGAGGGAGTGGCTTAATCCGGCGTAACCGCGCTCCTTGGCGATCTGGCTTTCGAAGCGTTCGACGACGCATTCGTCGATGGGCTCGACTTTATGGCAGGTGCGGCAGATGAGATAGTGATGGTGGTGATGGCCATCGCGCGCGCGGATTTCGTGGCGGGTGGTGCCGTCGATCCAGGCGACGCGCTGGACCAGTTCTTTTTCTTCGAGAATGGAGATGAAGCGGAAAACGGTGGCGAAGTCGCAGCCCTCGGCGCGCACCTTCTCATGGATGTCGGCGAGGGTGAGGGGAACAGAGCTGTTGTCGAGTAGCTGAACGATGGCGATGCGTCCATGGGTGGCACGCAGGCCGTTTTGGCGTAGCCATGCGGTGGCGTCGATGGCGTGCGAGTGCGCGTGTTTACCCATGATTACTTGTACCATAGGAACGCAGGTTGAGCCAGAAGTGGCTTTGGGGTTTAACGAAAAGGTATCTCTAGTAATCCGTCATCCTGAGCTTGTCGAAGGATCAGCTTCCAGGGCATTTAGTCGTTATCAACCCCGTTTTTATCGCGAAAGTCACCGAAAGCTGATCCTTCGACAAGCTCAGGATGACGGATGGTTGAGAGAAAATGTTCCGCTAAGTCCGAACGGTATCACTACCGGTGATTGCGTCTCTCCACTTTGCCCGCTAATCTCATGGCAATGTCCTCTTCTGCCGCTATCAGCCATACCGACGAGATCAATGCCCGCATTCTGGCGGTGTCGGAGGATTGTATTGCGGGGTTTGTGCGCAATCCGATGACGGAGATTGCGCGGGGTTGTGGGTTGCCGGTTGAAACGGTGATTGAACGCATTCGTGCGATGTTGCAGGCGGGGACGATTCGGCGCGTGCGGCAGACGTTGATGGCGACGGATCTTGCGCCGGGGGCGCTTGTCGCGTGGGAGGTCGATGGGGACGGGCTTGATGCCGCGTTTGATTTCATGGTCCAACGCGATCCGTTTTCCGGTCATGTGGTGCTGCGCTCGACGGATGCGGCGACGGCGGGTTCGCAATATAAACTTTGGACAACGCTGAAGGTGCCGCATGGCTTTTCGATGAAGAAGCATGCGGACTATCTGCGCGATAAGGTCGGTGCGAAGCATTACCGGTTGATGCCGGCCAAAGGGATTTTTGCGCTGGGGGTCGGTCATACGCGTCGCAAACTAATTGAGCCGGGATCGAAGGCGGATACCTCGGCAGAGATGCATGTGGTACGGAGCGTCAAGCTGGATGAACTCGAATGGCGTGTCCTAATGGCGCTGAAGCGCGATTTTGCGCCGGAGGAACTCGGCGAGAATCTTTGGGAAGCGCGGGCGAAGGAAGCGGATCTTCCGCTGCCGGTTTTCTTTGAGGTGGCGGAGAGCTTCGATGAACGCAAGGTGATCGGGCGATTTTCAACTTTTCTGGAGCACGTGAAGCCGACGGCCACGGGTGAACGGGTCACCAAGTTTAACGCGCTTTTTCATTGGGCGGTGCCTGTGGGCCGGGAAATTGAGGCGGGTCGCGAGATCGGGCGGCACCATATTCTCACGCACTGCTATTGGCGCGAGGGCGGCCCGGAATTCAAGGACGTCAACATCATGGCGGTGGCCCACGGGACGGATCGCGACTTGGTGCGGACGCACAAGGCGGCGATCGATGAGCATTTGCATCGCATCGGGATGCCTTTCAGTTACACGAATGTGTTTTGGGGTGGGCGGAGTGAGATCAAGCCTTCGGAAATTGCCCCGGCGGCTTATGCGGATTGGTGCCGCGTGAACGGGATTGATCCGGATTCGATGCGGAGTGAGTGATCAGGAAAAATTACCAGATAAACAATCCGTCATCCTGAGCTTGTCGAAGGATCAGACTCGTCAATACGGTCAAGCTTCGGCTAACGATTCCTAAAAAGGCTAAGCATGGATTTAGAAATCGGACATGGCTCGCTTAGGTGAATACGAGGCTGATCCTTCGACAAGCTCAGGATGACGGAATTTTTTACACCGGCGTGTTGATGACCGTCTCGATCACTTGCTGGAGCTTTTCCAATTTGTAGGGCTTTTCGAGGACGGCGTTGAAGCCGAATTTATTGTGGTCGGTCATGACCGGATGATCGAGATGGCCGCTGCTCGCGATGACCTTGGCATTGGGATCGATCTTCTTGATCGTCTTGACCGCGTCCTCGCCACCGACGCCGTTGGGGATGACCAGATCCATCATCACGACGTCGAATGTTTCCGAGTGGGCCTTCGCCTTGGAAAATGCGGCGATGGCCTGTGAGCCATCCGTGCAAGTAGTGACGTCGTAGCCGAGGTGACCGAGCATCCGGCTGACGATATCGAGGATCATCTGTTCATCGTCCATCAACAGGATGCGTTTCTTTTGTCCGCCGACCTTGGGCAACGAGACCGTGCCGGTACGCAACGAGACGGAACCTGTTCGCGTGATGCCCGGGCGAGTCGGCAGCGGAACAGCCGTCGCAGCGGGATCGAATGTCGCCCTCTCACCCTTGGCGGTGGGGATGTAGATGGAAACGATGGTGCCGACGCCGGGGGTGGAATCGATCAGGACGGTTCCGCCCATGCGCTGGACGGAAGAAAGCGCGCGGCTGAGGCCAAGTCCCTGTGAGCCTTTGCGCGTGGTGAAGTAGGGTTCAAAAACGCGGGGCAGCGCTTTTTCGGCGATGCCATGTCCCTGGTCCTGAATCCGAAGGCAGATATATTCGTCCGCCTTCAGGGGAAGATCCGGGCGGTTGGAGAGATGCTCCCGTGACATCGTTTCCGCCGTAAATCGGATCACGCCCTTGTCCATCGCCTGAAGGGAATTGGTCACGATATTCCGGATGGCATGGGCGAAGGCTTCCGCGTCGATTTCCAATTCGGGAAGATTGCGCGGGAAAAGATATTCCGCCCTCACCATCGTCCCCCGCAAGACGGAGGCGACCGGTTCTTCCAACGCTTTCTCAAGTGTCATCCGGACCTTGGGCTGCGCCTGGCCGGGGGAGATGGAAAACATTTGCTCGATGAGATCGCGCGCGCGCTGGAGGGAGCGCTCGATTTCGCTGAGTCGAATCGCGATGGCGTTGTGGGGGCCGTTGAGATTTTTTGCGATGGTGAGATTGCCGACGACGTTGGTCAAAATCTGGTCAAAATCGTGGGCCATCGCCTCGACCATGGTGGAGGCCGTGGCCTCGGTGCTGGCCATGGAGAGTTCCTCCGCCAGCCGTTTGTTTTCCGTAATATCGTGGCTGATCAACAGGACCGATTCGACTTTTCCATCGGTGTTGGTGATCGGGAATGTCTCGGTGGCGAAAGTCGCCCAGGTGCCTCCCTTTTGCTGGACGCGATATTCAAGTTTCCTGGATGCGCCCTGCTGGATGGCGTGGTTCATGGCCTCGATGGCCCGGGCTTGATCGTCCGGATGCACTTCCGTGAGGACAAAGGTTCCGGCCAACTCTTCCGCTTGAAACCCCATGACTCGACCGTAGGCCGGATTGCTCCAGAGCCGGTTGCCCTCGCAATTGGTCAGCACGATGAGGTCCGAAATGTTTTCCGTCATCAACTCGAAAAGGCGCCGTTGACCGTTCCAGTCAACTTCCGCCTGGGCCCACTGCTGCAGGCTGTGGCGATACTTCTCCACTTTCTCCCGCAGCTTGATGACTTCGGCTTGCAGATCAATTGCCGGAGCTGGCGATACTGGTGGCATGACTGGGGGATGAGCAGATGGGGGTGCGTGCGCAATCAGGCTTGCGGTTCGAGAAATCGCCAACTGGGCGGTTCGCTGGGGGGCCGCTTCCGGGGAGGGTGGAAGCGATTCGCCCGCTTCCTGTTCCGGTTGCCGCAGGAGAATCGGGCGTCGGGGCAGGGCTTGCGAGCGCGTGGCATCTTTCACGCGCTTCTCCTACTGAAATGAAAAGAGAAATTAAGACGTCTCATGGGTCTCACCCAAGCTTCTTCCAACAAAAAATAGGCTTGAGTTTCTATGGGTCTTATTTTAGGCACTCCCATTTGGCAAGTAAACAGCCAATATGAGAGGAAGCGATGGTGGGTAACGGAATCGTCCCATCGCCGAACGGATTTACGATCAAACCAGCGACGCGCTGGACACGCGTCGCTGCACCTCAGGCACCGGTGCGATTACGCGCCGACTTCTTTGCGCGCTTCCTCGGCCAGTGCGGTCGAAAGGTAACGTTCGCCCGTGCTGCAGCCGATGGTGACGATCAGCTTTCCCTTGTTCTCGGGACGCTTCGCGACCTGAATTGCCGCAAAGACGTTCGCACCGGTGGAGATGCCGACCAGGAGGCCTTCCTCTTTGGCTAGGCGGCGCGCGGTGACGAGAGCCTCCTCATTGGTGACGGTGATGACTTCATCAACGATTTTGAGGTGGAGATTTCCCGGGACGAAACCGGCGCCGGTGCCCTGAATCTTATGAGGTCCGGGCTTGAGCGGCTCGCCCTTCATCGTCTGGGTGATGACGGGGGAATCCTTGGGCTCGACGGCGATGGAGATGAAGCCGGGCTTGCGCGCCTTGATCACTTCGGAGACACCAGTGATGGTGCCGCCAGTGCCGACGGCCGAGACGAGGATGTCGATCTTGCCATCGGTATCGTTCCAGATTTCTTCAGCGGTGGTTTTGCGATGAATCTCCGGGTTGGCCGGGTTTTCAAACTGTTGCGGGATGAAGGAGTTCGGCGTCTCTTCCTGGATCGCCTTGGCCTTGGCAATCGCGCCCTTCATGCCTTCCGCCGCCGGGGTGAGCACGAGTTTCGCGCCGAGCAGCGCGAGAAGCGTCCGCCGTTCCAGCGACATGCTTTCCGG
The DNA here is from genome assembly GCA_013285645.1 of Verrucomicrobiota bacterium. Lineage (GTDB taxonomy): Bacteria > Verrucomicrobiota > Verrucomicrobiia > Methylacidiphilales > UBA1321 > JABDGH01. The sequence continues at coordinate 5,932 of JABDHJ010000057.1, forward strand.
CATGGTCAGGATCAGCTTGTAGCCCTTGGCTGCGGCCACAAAGGCAAGCGCGATGCCGGTGTTGCCGGAGGTCGGCTCGATAATGACGGTGTCCTTGTTGATTTTGCCCGCTTTTTCGCCCGCCTCGATCATGGCCAAGCCGATACGATCCTTGACGCTGCCGAGGGGATTGAAGAACTCGGCTTTGATGGCGATGGTGGCATCGAGACCTTCGGCCATGCGATTCAATTTGATGAGCGGAGTACGACCGATGGTTTCGAGAACGCTATTGTAGATAGGCATAATGGTGAGAGAGGGGGTTGTTTACTGTTCCGATAGACAATACAAACCCGACTGATCTAGGCAACTTCGTTTTTGAGTCGGGATTTCGGTAGGTTTATTTGGGTGCTGTGCCGGACGATCAATGGTTTATTGTGGCGTAAGAGATGAATCCCTTTTTGAAGTTAGCGATCAGCGCTCTGCTCATGTGGGGTATATCGGAAATCAGTCGTTGCAATACCTCGCTGGCTGCGTTGTTGGCGTCGTTGCCGTTGATCTCCCTGCTGGCGATGATCTGGATGTACCATGACACCCACGACGCGGCGCGGGTAGCGGCGTTTTCGTGGTCGGTGATTTGGTACGTTGTGCCTTCGCTGATTCTCTTTGCGCTGCTGCCGCCGTTACTGACCCGCTGGAACGTGCCGTTTTATGCCGCCCTGCTTCTGGCCAGTACGGCTACGATCGCGGGCTTTTTCATGATGAAGGCCATTCTCAAGCAGTTTGGAATAACCTTCTGATTTGAATCAAGGCACTGTCCGGAACTGCGGCGTCTTGCCAGTCCGCCCATTTCCCGCTTGGATTCTCCTCGCAACATGAAATTTCTCGACGAGTGGGACCGCCGGCTTGCCCGCTTGAGCGAGGAGCGATTTTACTTTGTGCTTCTGGCGGTGATGGCGACCTTGGTCACGGCTCTCGTGATGGGGCTGGCCCTGATCTTGCATCGCAATTTTTTGACCATAGCCTGCGACACGGCGGCCATTCAAAATGCGATCGTCAACACGCTGCACGGAAATTGGTTTCGCGATACCGCATACGACGGTCCGAATTTGCTCGGCCTGCACACCATGCTGGTGCTGGTGTTGATCGCGCCGATCTACGCGATGTTTCCCTACCCGGAGACGCTCTTCATTCTCCAGGTCGTGGGAATTTACAGCGCGGTGATCCCGCTCTATCTCGTGGCGGTGGAAATTCTGCGGCGTCCGCTGGTCGCGTTTCTCATTGCGGCGACGATGTTGGCCAGTCCGCTGCTGCTTCACATGGCGATGGCTCCCTTTCACCCGGAATCCTGGATTTTGGCGGCGGTGCTCTGGTCTTATTATTTTTATCGGCGAAATCAAAGCCTCCGATTTTGGATCAGCTTCGCCATCGCCGTGACCAGTGGCGAACAAGCGGCCCTGATTTATGCGGCCCTGGGGCTATCTCTGCTATTAGCGGATGACGGAATCGCCTGGCGCAAACGATACGGATGGTGGGCACTTGGAGCGGGATTGAGTTGCTTCCTTTTTTCGGTGGAGATTCTTATCCCGCTCATGCGCACTCCGGAACAGCACAACTTGCTCGGCTATCATTATGCGGGCTGGAACGCCGACTCGGTGTCTCAACTGGCGTCGGCTTTGATTCAGGATCCCTTCAGGACGGTTTCGATGCTGCTCGCCCCGATGCGCTGGGCCCATGTGATATCGCTGGTCGGACTTCCGCTCCTGTTGGTTTTTCTCTCGCGGCGAGGCCTCGCTCTCCTTTTGCCGTTTCCGATTTATTTCCTGATGAGCGACCAGGAATTCTATCTCTATTTTCATGCTTATTATTATCAGTTCGCGCTTTTTGCGGGTTATATGGCCCTGGTGTTTTTTCTGGCCCGTTGGGAGGTCTCGACCCGTTTGGGGCTCATGGTATTGATCGGCACATTTTTTATGAATGCCCTGCTGGTGTGTCCGGTGATGGGATTCTACACGGGACTGGCGATGGGGCGGGATGACGCGCTGAGCAGCGGGCTGCACGAGGCTTTTGATAAAATTCCGCCCGATGCTGCGGTTTACAGCCCGCATCGTTACAGCGCCTATCTTTCAAATCGCACGAACCTGGTCATGGGTGATCTGTACGATAAAAATTTTGATTTCAAGGCGATGCTCGACGCGAATTTTGCGACGACGAATGTTCACCCGGAACAGATCGACTACATTGTCAGCGATCTGCAGAACGACCAATGCGGTTGGCGGCAGGGTGGATACAATCCCGACGCAACCAAGCTTCGCGCTGATACGATCAACCACCTTCTCAAGAGCGGTCAGTGGCAGATCTTTTGGAATCAAAGCAACATCGTGATCCTGAAGCGGATTGGATCGGACGCCTCCCTGTGAACGTCGACTTCTATAAAAATAACCGTCGCTATTCGGAAAATCTTCGCGATTCCGATCCGCGCCGGTTTCAATCCGCTCCGCTGCTTTGCGCCTCACAATCCTTTTATCACAAGTACGCCCGCGCGCTTTGTTACCGGTTGAAACCCCAGGCGGCCATCCTCGATGTCGGCTGTGGGGTTGGGCAGGTCGTGCGGGATCTGTCCTCCTGGGGCTTTCAAGCCAGCGGCATCGATGTCTCGCAAACGAGCATCGACATGGCCCGGGAGCATTCGTCCGCCTGCGGCGTTTACGATGGCAAAGCGATTCCCTTTGCGAACGATTCATTCGATGCGGTGGGAGCTTTCAATGTGTTGGAGCATGTCGAGGATCCCGTCTCGTTTCTCGACGAAATGAACCGGGTGCTTCGTCCGGGAGGAACGATGATCGTTTCCAGTCCCAATTTCTTACGCGTGATTGGCTGGCGCGATTATCATCCCCATATGCAGGGTGTGTCGCAAAAAATCCAGAATCTCAAGACCCTCTGGCGGCATACGCGCCAGTATTCCCGCGATCCGGGATCGATCTTGTTTGAAAAATTGACTCCGTTGGTCCGGGACAATCCAATGCCGGATGACGATGCGATTGTGGCCACCAATGCGGTCGATATCCGCCAGTATTTTTGGACGAGAAAATTTGCGCACATTAACGTCTCCTGCGTGGATCGGCCTGTGC
>JABDHJ010000058.1:0-8822 GCA_013285645.1 Verrucomicrobiota bacterium
GCTCACTGCTTAAAAAAGTCACGAAGCAGATTCGTTGCAATTACCTGCTGTTTCTTCCGGCGAGTTACTCGCGAACCAAAAAAAAGTGGCCGCTCATTCTTTTTCTGCACGGGGCGGGCGAGCGCGGGGACGATCTCAGTCTGGTGAAGAAGCACGGCGTGCCCAAGATTGTTGAGGAAGATCCAGCGTTTCCTTTCATTGTCGTTTCGCCCCAGTGCCCGAAGGACGAGTGGTGGTCGATAGAGGCGTTGATCGCGTTGTTGGATAGCCTGGAAAAGAAGTATCGGATCGATCGGACGCGAATTTATCTCACAGGATTGAGCATGGGTGGATTCGGCACATGGCAACTGGCGATGGAGAATCCGAATCGTTTCGCGGCGATTGCGCCCATTTGTGGCGGGGGCAATCCGCACCTCGCGGGCCGGATCAAACATTTGCCGATCTGGGTCTTTCACGGCGCCAAGGATGAGGCGGTTCCAGTGGAGGAAGCGCATCAAATGGTGGACGGACTGCGCAAACGCGGCGGCAAGGCACGCCTCACGATTTATCCCAAGGCCGGTCATGATTCCTGGACCAAGACCTACGAAAACAAGAAGCTCTACGATTGGTTTTTATCGCATCAGCGGAAGGATTGAGTCAGGAAGTTCAGCGTAGCCTTAGGAATAAACTTTCACATTTAGCGTTTGTCATCCTGAGCTTGTCGAAGGATCAGTTCCGCCTCAGCCTGCCGTCGATATGGAGAAACTTGCTGGAAGATTTCAACGTCGAGATCAAGGAGGAGACGGGATCCGCTGAGAAAAAGGCAGGCAGAACTGATCCTTCGACAAGCTCAGGATGACGAGTGATTTCGGTGGGAGTCGGTTGGCTCGCTACGCTCGAGAAAGTAAAAAGCTCCGCGTAATCCATAATCCTTCTCCAAGCATTTAGAGAAAAGTAAAAGACAGCGAAGAGAAGCCGGGACCGTTAGTTTTCTGGGCCATAAACTTAATCGTATCTCCCACCTTAAAATTCGAGCGAGCCAAGGGGTCGCTCACGATCACGTCCGATCCCTTCCATTGGACCAGGTAGGCGACAAATTTATTGTCCCCGTCTGTGGCCGAAAACACCTTCACGACTGGCGCTTCCACTATTTCATAACTGCTGCTGGTGCCAACGGCGCCAGCAGCAGCGGGATGCACCGTCGGCTTGGTGAACTCGGTCTGCGGTCCCATCAAGGCATCCTTGAGAGTGGCTCCATTGGGAGGGACAAAATGGAAATCGTTGGCGGTCAAATCCGTACTGGAAATATCGGCCTGTGTCTCGATCGATTCCCCGCTGACATTGCTATTTTTCAGGCTGTCCTTGGCATGCTGCATTTTGTCGCGCTCCTGCTTTTTGCTCTCGTCCGTCACCGGCTGTCCCATGGAGCGGAGGAATTTTTCCAGATCAGCATCGGACATATCGGGGGCCGCTTTTACGCCGCCTTCGGGAGCTTCATATGACCTTTCAAATTTGAGGATCAGGCTCCTTGATTTGGATATCCAGAAACTCTCCTTTTTTGAGGTATCCGACGAACCGCTCAGGACATAGCAGTCTTCTCCGCCGATCGATTCGACCTTTTCAATCGTGGAATTTTTCAACTGCGAAAGATTTAGATTCTTGTCTACGAGAGCAGGCAGAAAAAGGGAGGGAATGGTGAGAGCCGCGCCGCCCGATATTCCGGTCGCTCCAGCCAACGCCATTTCATCATCGCCGATCTTGGAATAGGCGTTCAACCCTCCCATATAAAGATAGGGCTGGGTGCCATCGCTCCAGACGGTTCCCGACTGGGGAGGGAGCTGGAGCTGTGGCATGCCGGCGGTCTGGCTCCAACTGATGAGATACATGTTCGGCTTCTTCAGCTTGATGGAAAAAGTGGTCGTTTGGTTGATTTTGTTACCGTTCACCTCCATATCGGAAACGACGGTTCCGTTCGAACTGTAGCTCGTCATCGACTTATATTGAGCGACGACTTTATTGATGACGCTACTTGCATCGGTGGCCACTGTGTCCTGGGCGCTGGCCAAGCTTATGAATCCAAAGAGAAGTAGTAAAATTAATTTCATAGATAAGTCGGCGAAGTATTTTGAGGACTGGCCTCAATGGGAATAACCGAAGATGGCGGGTTTAAGGCTTGGCACAACGCATATCAATTCGCTGCGCGAGACGGCGCACCCGTTATGGGGAGCTCACGGAGTTGCTGCCGACAAATTGAGCGAACAGCCCCATGGCGAGGATCAATACGGATATAATCAGCAAAAATATTCCTATCTCCCGGCGCTTCCTTCTTTTTTCATACTTGGTGCCACCCAATCTTGAGTAGGCGGACGTATTCATAAGGAGCAGCCCCCCGAGGACCATGAGTCCTGCTGCCACGAGATAAAACGCGATTGAGATCATACATTCAGTTGGCTCAATGGATTTCTGCGCTTATTAACCCATAGCTAATGTGGAGAAAAAGCGCAAAAGGGACAGGTCTAATTATGGTGGCCCAAAACATTGATAGTCGACGGCTACCTCAATGGGTCAGGCCGGAGGCTGACCCTCCGTTATGGCTGGACATCGACCGGCGTGCCGACCTTGACCATTTTCAGGACTTTCTCGGCATTCCAATTGGCGAGACGAAAGCAACCATGGGATTGGGTGCGGGAAATGTTCTCGGGTTCGGGCGTACCGTGGATGCCATACCCGGGCAGGCTCAGGCCCACCCAGTCGGTGCCGACTGGATTGCGCGGTCCGGGAGGAAGCACCAGCTTGTGGGTAATGCCTTCCGCCTTGGATGCATCAACGAATAGCGCCGGATCAAATGTGTAATCGGGATGGGGATCGACCACCTTCACCGTGAGCTCTCCGCTCGGTCGCTTGGCCTTGTCCTTGGCGATGGAACAGGGGAAAAAGGCGATGATCTTGCCGTTGGCGTCGAGGGCCTCGATTTCCGTCTCTGAAAGATAAATGCGGAGCGAGGCGGCGTGGGGAATGGGCGCGGCGGGATAGACCTTGGGGCCGACGATATCCGTACCGGCGACCGGAGTTTTGACTCCGGGATTGAGCCCCTTGAGATAGGCGCGCGCGCAGTGGAATTTCTCGGCCAACAGCTCCCAGATGTCGTTATAACCGAGCCGCGTGGCCTTGCTCTTGGCGATCCACGTCGCAGGTTTGGGCATGATCGAAGCGATGTCGTCTGCAGTGACAGTATAGTTGAGGAAGGGTTCGCCCGGTTCGCCGATGGACTCACGGGTCGCTTCATCCAAAAAACCGGTAACCGGCAAGCCGCGACTGGCCTGGTAGGCACGCAACATGCGCTGGGTACGCATCCCCTGGTCGCCATCGATGAAACCGCATGAGAAATGGATTCTCTCGAGTGCGACCTGATAGGCCGCAATTCGCTCGGAGTCGAGCTTGTTGGGATCAAGCGGAAGGGCCCGCGCCGGGGCGCCCTTGGTCTGGCCCAAGGGAACCGGCTGGACGAGCGGAGGCAGCGCCAGAGCGGTTGATGTTATGGCCGGTTTGACAGGCGGCGTAACCGGAGCACCGGCAGGTTTCGCAGCGGGGCCATCGACCAAATGCTGAGTTTCCTCGTCGGCTTTTTCCTTCAGGGTCTTGGGGCGCTCGATTTCCGCTGGCGGTTTCGGAGGAACTTGAGCGACGGTTGGAGCAGAGGGCAGCGGATGCGGCGCTGGAGTTGCGTGAGCCGGCGGCAAAGGATATGGCAAGGCGATAGGCGCTTCTTTCCGTAGCGAATTTGACCTGACCCAGATGAAGGTAATGACGAGTCCTACGAGGAGAATGCCGAGAATCACGGCGGTCCAAGTCAGGATCGAGGAGTTGCGTTTCCGCGAATCGGACTTGGATGCGCGCGGACGCCGGGTGTTTTTCCCCTTCGAGGGAGGCGGCGATTTGGTTCGCGGGGCGGCGTTCAGGCGAACGGGACGAGGTCGGTTGGGTGGCGGCACTGGAGCGAATTTAGTCGTTGTCGAATATTCTGCAAGCCCGTGGAGGAATGTTCTGGGGCTTGTTCCTGAACAAAATGGGGTCAGGCCGGAGGCTGCCCCTCCAATTAATGCTTGGCGTCGTCCGATTCGTGATATTCCGCATCGGTGTTGACCTTCCAACAATCGAAGCTGGCACCCTGGATGTTCCGGGCCGCAAGCATGGCCGTCATCATCGAGTGGTCCTGATTGTTATAGTGGTGCATGCCGTTGCGACCGACCGGTTGAAGATTGGCGAACTGGCAGACCCACTCGCGGATGACCTTGAGATGCTGCTGGTAAGCCTGGTCGTAGATGGGATAGGCCTTGGGCATCCGCACGACGAAGGCGTCCTGCACTTCTCCCGCCTTGATCAGTCCAATCTGCACAGCCTCCTTAATAGCCAACTGGGCCAGGTCATAATCGGTGGCGGTCCAGAGGGCATCGCCTTCGAAGCAGAAGTACTCCATGCCGAGGGAAGTCAGCTTGGGATCAGGCACCATGGCCATGCTCCAGTTCTTGAAATTCTGGACGCGCCCGACTTTGACGGAAGGATCGTGGATATAAATCCAGGTATCGGGGAAAACGTTGGCGCGGTTCACCACGAGGCAGACGGTGAGAAAATCGCGGTAGCGCAGGGCCTTCGCGGCAGCGACGACTTCCTTCGGCGGCGGCGGATCCAGCGAAAGCATCAACTCCTGCAGCGGGATGGAGGAGATGAAGCTCGTGCCTTCCTGCTGAAAAAATTCGCCCTGCTGATTGGTGCCGGTGATGTGCGTCACGCCGGTTTCATCCCAATGGATCGTCTGGACGCGGCGATCGAGCAGCACCTTGCCACCGTTCTCCAGAATTTTGTTGGCCGCCGTCTCCCACATCTGGCCGGGACCGAGGCGCGGATAGAAAAAATTACGAATGAGGGTCTTGGCGGTCGGCTCCGCTTTTTTGCCCTTGAAAGCGCTGATGATGGCCTCCCGCAGAGACAGGCCCTTGATCCGTTGCGCCGCCCAATCGGCGTTGATTTCATCGCAGGAAATGCCCCAGACCTTTTCGGTATAGGTCTTGAAAAACATATTGAAGAGCCTCTTCCCAAAGCGGTTGGTGACCCACTGGGCCAGCGTCGTTTCCGGCTTGATGGGCTTAAGCCGGGCCTTGATGTAACTGAGAACGCACAGGACCGTGGTGATGGGCCCCAACTTCAAAAAGCTGTCCATCGCCTCCAGGGGATAATTGAAAAATTTGCCCTTGTAGTAAATTCGCGAGAGGCGCGGGCAATCGACGAAGTCGTCGGGCATGATCTGGCGCCAGACTTCGTTGACCTCTTCCGACTTGCTGAAAAAACGGTGACCGCCAATATCAAATCGGAATCCGTTGGCCTGCACGGTGCGCGAAATTCCACCCACGTAAGTCGGGTCGGCCTCCCATACGACGACGTCTTTGCCAGCGCGCATGAGTTCCCAGGCTGCGGTCAGTCCGGCAGGGCCGGCACCCATAATTACGATTGGCTTGGGAAGTGACATAAATGAGTTGGGTAGTCTCCCGATTTACTTCGTAGTCGTCAAACTTAACCGCATGTAACTATGTGCTCTTGAAGAAATGGCTAGGCAAAAACATCACTTATCAGGGTACAGACCGGAATCTCTCCGGATTTTAGCATAACTTCGACGGCGTCAAAGCGGTAGTAGATGTCGTCACGATCGAGAAGCTCAAGATAGCGGCGGGCGGCGTGGCGGAGAGCGTTTTGCTTGGCGGAGCCGATGGTGTCGATGGGACGACCAAAGTCCTCGCTGGAGCGGGTGCGGACTTCGGCGAAAACGAGCGCGTCCTTGTGGCGGCAGATGATGTCGATTTCACCGCCGATGACTTTGTAATTGCGGGTCAGGACGCGATAACCGTGACGACGCAAATGCGCAGCGGCGATGCGCTCACCGTAAGCGCCGGTCTCCGCCGTCGTGACCAACTTGGGCGCGGGCGTGGTCTCGCACCGGTCGAAATGATTGGCGATGGATTGGACAAGGTCCGTGAAGGGCAAGGGCACGTTGGTGTTCGGGGGTTCCGTAGCCCTTATGATTCTCCAAACCGTACACCGGGTAAAGCGCGGCGAGATCCGTCATGGCGCGATCCCGCGCGACCTTGGCGATAACCGAGGCGGCGGCGATGGAGGGACAGAGGGCGTCGCCATCGATGATGGTGCGTTCCTCGCAGGAAAGACCGGCTTTCTTGTTGCCGTCGATGAGGCAGAGATGGGGCTGCATTTTGAGGCCCGCGACCGCGCGGCGCATGGCGAGCAGGCTGGCCTGGAGGATATTGTGCGTATCGATTTCCTCAACTGAAGCGATACCGATGGACCAATGGATTTCGGTATGGCTACAGAGGAAATGGCTGATTTCTTCGCGATGTTCTTTTAAGAGAATTTTGGAGTCGTTAAGATGGCGATGCTTCAGGCCATCAGGAAGAATTGCCGCCGCCGCATAGACCGGCCCCGCCCAGCAGCCACGTCCGACTTCGTCTACCCCGGCGATAACGGTCACGCCCTCCGGACGCAGCCCGCGCTCGAACTTCCAGCGGAGAAAGGGGCGGCGGCGGACCATGGGGAATGTAACGATTTCTTGGGTCGGTGCCGCAATAAAAAACTGCAAAAGGCAGACCGAACTGATCCTTCGACAAGCTCAGGGTGACTAATGATGTGAGTGGGAGTCGGTTGGCTCGCTACGCTCGAGAGAGTCTCAAGAGTTGCAAGTCGGCGGAACTGATCCTTCGACGGGCTCAGGATGACGGAGGGGAGGCGGGGAGACGGAGCTTTTTTTGTGTAAAATCCTGTTAATTCCGTTAATTCCGTCTAAAAATTCCCTTTCCCATGTCTTCCAACCCGTACCGTTCCCACTCCTGTAACGACCTGCGCGCCTCGCACGCGGGCCAGACCGTCCGCCTGGCGGGCTGGATCCATAACAAGCGCGACTTGGGCGGCGTCCTCTTCATCGACCTGCGCGACCACTATGGCATCACGCAGATCGTCATCCCGCCGACCGCCGCTTTTCAGGACGCCGTCGCGCATCTTCCCAAGGAGACCGTCATCAGCGTACAAGGCCAAGTGCGCCTACGCCCCGAAGGCACGCTCAACGAGAACCTCGACACCGGCGCCACGGAACTCGACGTCACCGGGTACGACCTCCTCGGCTCCTGCCAACCGCTGCCGATGAATGTTTTCCCCGAGGACCACACGCCCGAGGAAACGCGCCTCAAGTACCGCTTCCTCGACTTGCGCCGCTCGAAGCTGCACGAGACCATCATGCTTCGCGCCCGGGTTATCTCCAGCATCCGGAAGCGAATGATCGACCTTGGCTTCCAGGAGTTCCAGACACCGATCTTGACCTCGTCCTCGCCCGAAGGTGCGCGCGATTTCCTCGTCCCCTCGCGCCTCTACCCCGGCGAATTCTACGCGCTCCCGCAGGCGCCGCAGCAGTTCAAGCAGCTCCTCATGGTCAGCGGCTTTGATCGCTACTTCCAGATCGCTCCCTGCTTCCGCGATGAGGACGGTCGCGCCGACCGCACCCCCGGCGAGTTCTATCAACTCGACGTCGAGATGAGCTTCGTCACGCAGGATGACGTCTTCGCCGCGATCGAAGCGCTCATGGTGCCGCTCTTCCATGAATTCAAGTCCGAGTTCCCGATCAATGCGAGTCCCGAAGGCACGTTCGTCCGCATTCCCTACAAGGAATCGCTGCTCCGTTTCGGCACCGACAAGCCCGACATGCGGATTCCGTTTGAGATCAAGGATCTGACGCCGATTTTCAAAGATCATGCTTTCAAGGCATTCTCAAATAAGACTGTCCGTGCCATTTCTGTGCCCCAGGCACTAAATCAACCGCGTTCCTGGTTTGACGCACTTCAGGAAGAGGCAAAGAAACTCGGCGCACCAGGGCTCGCTTATATAAAGATCGAACAATCCGAAGACGTCACAGGCGAAAAACGATTGATAGCAGGTCCTATTGCTAAATTCTTCGCGCCAGAAAATATCGATCCAATGATGCATACGTTTGGACTCACTGCATCCGAGATGATTCCCAGTGAATCCACTGTCATCTTCTTCTCCGCCGACATGAATGAGACCAAGGCCGCCAAGGTCCTCGGGGCGATGCGCGTCAAGATCGCCGAGCAGCTCAACCTCATCGAGAAGGACGTCTTCAAGTTCGCGTGGATCGTCGACTACCAGATGTACGAGATGAACGAGGAGACCAAGCACATCGAATTCTCCCACAACCCGTTCTCCATGCCCCAGGGCGGCCTCGAGGCGCTCGAAAAGAACGATCCGCTCACCATCTTCGCCTACCAATATGACCTCGTCTGCAACGGCTACGAAATTGCCTCGGGCGCGATCCGGAATCACAGCCCGGAGATCATGTACAAGGCCTTCTCCATTGCCGGACACGACAAGACCGTAGTCGACACCGAATTTGCCGGGATGATCAACGCCTTCAAGTACGGCGCACCGCCGCACGGAGGCATCGCCCCCGGCATCGACCGCATCGTCATGCTGCTCTCCGGTGAAACCAGCATCCGCGAGGTCATTGCCTTCCCCATGGCGCAAAACGGCCGCGACCTGCTCATGAACGCTCCCGCACCCGTCTCCGAGCGGCAATTGCGTGACGTTCACCTGACGATTCGGAAGCCTGTACCGAAGGTGTAGAGGAAACCTCCGAGGTAGCCGTCGACCGCCGGGCGACGGTTCTTACGTGAACATCTAGGTCAGTACTCCGTCGCCCGGCGGTCGACGGCTACCTCGGAACTATCGATTCGGGAGGCCAAAGATTGGCCTTATACATGGATGCCGAATAGATA
>JABDHJ010000059.1 GCA_013285645.1 Verrucomicrobiota bacterium
CAGCTTCCGGCATCCCTGGTCGCGAAGTGTCTCGCAAGCGATAGTCACGAATTGTTCATTATCGATATAAATCCTGCTGCATTCCGTGCGGCGCGAATTGAACATGGAAGTGGGTATGGGCATATTATCGGTCCAGTTCATCGAGTGGTGGGCCAATGGAATAATCAGGCCTTGGATCGCCCGGGAATTTATCGAATCTTCCAATTCCTGAAGCGGTTCTCGTTGGAGATTGTCCGGGCGCGAGTCGATGAAGATGCGCATGGAAAGATTGCTCTCATGCAACAAGAGCGAAAGTTGGGCATGGAGCGAGCGATAGAATTCTTTCTCACGCTTGGCGAGAATTTCGTCTCCATAATAAATTCCGATGCAGGTCATCCCTTTGCTCTGCTCACGGACGAATGTTCCAATCCGTGGCTTTCGTTCCAGTAGTCCTTCCCGCACCAGAACGGACAAAGCGGTATGAACCGTAAAATAGTTCGTTCTCCAATGAGTCGCCAGGTCGTGCATGCGCGGCAATTTAGACCCGGAGGGGAGATTCCCTGCGTGAATCAAGGTCCGGAGGTGCCTGGTAATTTGTCGATGCAGCGCTTTGCCGGACTGAAGTCGAGGGGACGGGAGGGCCAAGGACTCGGGAGTGATTTCAGCATGAGTCATGGGAAATCACTCCATCAATCGGGGCTATTATCCCTCTCCGATGCCGCTCATCGGCATGGCGGGTGGAGCGTCATCTCCCGGAGAAAATTCGAGTGCGCCGATGCACGGCGGCCCGGAGGCCGGTCGCTTCTGGCCGAGAAAGTCATCGGTCACTTCAGGCGCTGGCGTCCCGGCTCCGATAGCGGGAGAGCCAGGGAGGAGCCGATAGTCGAGAGAAACCATCGAGACAAACTTCGGATCGCATTGGAATGTATGTTCCTCTCGGCCCTCGATCTTAAAGGTTTCCTCAGCACTGTAAGTGCCGTTGAACTCGGTCTTGCCCCATTTGGCAAAATGCGCCTCGTTGGGATACTGCATCGGCAATTGGGTAGCCGGGTTATGGGCCAACCATGCCGCCGTGCTCCAGAAAAGATTGTAGTCGCTCCGATCGCGGGCGACATAACCCGGTTGACTGACCGGATCAGGTGTCATCTCAATCTGGTTGCCGCCGTCGGCCCCATTATCGACGCAGAGATTGTTGAGAAGCACGTTGTCGACGCAGCGATGACCGTGGGTATCATACGGATGATAGCGGACGAAGATTCCAAATTGGCTGTTGCCGACGATCGTGTTATTAAGCACATGGACGTCACTGGCCAGTTGCAGGAGAATCCCAATGCCGCCGCCCAGAATGCAGTTGGAAACGCAGAGATTATTGCGGATGATGGTGGGGCCAATTGAAATTTGTTTGGCTTCGCCAGGATCATCGCCCGCGCGTACGGTGACAACCGGTTTGGCATCGAGATCGGTGGAGGCGTAATCCGGCGAGACTTCCAACATGATGCCGGGACCGTCATTATTGGCGCAAAAATTCTTCTCGATGATATTGCCAAAGTTGCCGGTATCGAACCAAAGCCCCGGCCCATAGTTGTTGATAAATTGACAGCGACGGACGGTAAGTCCGTTGGTGAAGAGAAATTTGACGCCACCCGCTTCCCACGCAACGGAATGCCCAAGGGTCGTATTTCCATCGAGCACATTATCTTCCCAAAGCGAATCGCGGAGACGTCCGCCTGCGCCGGAGGCACCGTTGTGACGAAGGTAGCATCGGCGGATGGTGATATGCTCGCCAACGCACGTTAAGCCGCGCCCGTGACAAAACTCGACCACACAATCCTCCACCGTAATATCGTGGGAAGTGGCGAAGCCCTTCTGCGGAAAATCGCAGTCGACCGACAGTGCGCCTTCCTGGGCTGCGGAGTTGTCGTAGCGTAACGTCAGCCCGCGTATCGTGACGTAGCTTTGTGAAATAACACTGGCGAGCTTACCGCGGACCGAAGCCTCGATTTGATGTTGGTTCGGATCTTCACTGGCCAAATTGACCGGTTCGTCCCACCACGCGGCTGTCTTGGGTATGACCTGCGTGGTCGTGGAGGGCGGCGGCGTCATCCATAGATAAATCGCCCCATCCTGATCAGGATCGTAGAAATAAGTGCCGGGGGTCATCTCCTTGAGCGATCCCACCCGGAACAAAAGGTGACCATCGGCGATTAATTGCGGCCCGCTTTTTCGATCCAAGCTGTCCACACTGCCGTTGCAGTCGCCCCAGCCCTTCCAAGGAGCTTTTTTCCAGATCGGGCGATTTTTCGGATCTTCCGTTTTCGTCCATCCCTTGACGACATCGGCTCCGGTAACGACAACTCTTTCCCCGGAGGCGGCCTGAATCACGATGGGTTTATCTGCCGTGCCACTGACCGGAACGCTGAAGGCCTCGCGGTAGACACCGGCCTTGATTGTTATGGTATCTCCCGCCTGAAGCTTGGCCACTGCGGCGCCGATCGTTTGCAACGGCTGCGCAGCCGTGCCGGAATTTTTATCGGAAGCTGCGGGATTACGGTTGTCGACCAGATACTCCGCTGCCTGTGCCGCATAAGCCGTGAAAAGCAAAGCAAGGAACGCCGGAAGAACGGGCGAATAGCGTGCGAAATAACATTTCATTTCAAGAAGGATGGTATCGGAACGCGCTCGCGCATGCTCTCTAGTTTTTCGACTGAAGTGCACCCATGTCGCAGGGAGCATCCGCGGGACGTGTCGTGCCGACAGCGTCTAGGGTGACCTCTTTCAAGGCAACGCCCTTGCCCCGTGCCGGACTGTCGGCTGAGAGACTGAAATCGCCCTTGGCGGCATCGGTGAATCCTGGAGCCCCCCAGACGGAATGCGCATCCTGCCCACTCGCCGTTTGCCACTCTTGTAGCGTTTTGGGACGGGCGCTTCCCGGCCCGATAAAGAACGGTTCTGAGCCTGCCTCGTAAAACAGATTGTAATCTGAGACGTTCGGCACCATCGGCAGTTTGCTGTCCGTGATCGCGGGCAAATCCGTTCCGGTTTTGCCAATCAGTCCCAAGTTAAAACTCTTGGAGTAATGCACCGTCTGGTTTTCCGCGACGATATTGTTGAAAATACGATTGGAATAACCGGATATCTTCCGGTTCGGAGTGCCGTCCCCGCGCACACTAACCTCGATCGAAATGCCGGACTTCCCATTCTGATAGGTCGTATTGTTATAAACCCGGCAGCCGGCTGAACTCGAAATATAGATGCCTGTATCGCTGTTATGGTAGGCCCGGTTATTGATGACGAGCGCCGTATAGGAAATTTCGTAGAAAATCCCGAAATTGTTGTTGTAAGAGACGCAGTTCTCAATTGTGCAATCTTCATTATCGACATCGAACCAGACCCCTGGGCCGTTATTGTCGTGCGCTACGAGCCCATCGATCGTCAAGTTGCGCGAGCGCGCGAACTTGTTTCCACCTGCTTCCCAACCGTTGTTGTATTCTTTTCCGGGCAGCTTGTTGTTGAAGGAGTTTTCGCATTGCTCGACACGACTGTTGATGGCGTTGGAGGAATGAAGCCCCTCTTCTCCATTGTGGTTGAAGACGCCTTGCCGCACGATATGAGATTCGCCGGAAAATGTGAAACCCGCACCCGCTGCCAGGGAGACCTTGCAGTGATCCGCCAGGCAATTCGATCCGCCCGCGAAACGAACGAGGCCATTATCCTGCGGACCGTTGGCGCCTTGCTCGAAGGAGAGGCCTTGAATAGTGATGTAGCTCTTGGCGTCGGTGGTCAGGAGTGGTCCCTCCGTATCGCTTATTTCGACCACATGCTTGCCGGGATCGCTTCCATCCGTCAGCCAGAGCAGGACCGCATGACTCGTGGGATCAATAAAAAACGTGCCGGCATGCAGCAATTCACGGGTCGGCACTTCCTCCAGCGGAGCTTCATCGACGAAGAGCTGGTTGCGCGGTTTGTTCCGGGCGTCGTACACTATTCCACCGTACTTATTGAGCGGGGCGGGCATACCGGCTTTCATATAATCGACAACGGGCGCGTCCCACTTGCCAAAATACTTGTCCCAGCCATCGTGCTCAAATGCACCCGGGCTTTGCGAAACGGCTTTCCAGTCTGATACGACCTGGGATCCCTTGATGGTCACTTCTGCGCCATCCGACGCTTTCAGGACGATAGGTTGTTCTTTCGTGCCGCTCTGTTTAAAGACAATCCGTTCGCCACGATAGACTCCCGCGTGAACTTCCACGGTATCCCCAGGTTGCGCCTTGGCGACTGCCGCAGCAATAGTCTTGAAGGGCTGAGTTGCCATGCCCGCGCCGGTATCGCTCGCTGCGGGGTTGGCTCCATCAACCAAA
This sequence comes from Verrucomicrobiota bacterium, assembly GCA_013285645.1. Lineage (GTDB taxonomy): Bacteria > Verrucomicrobiota > Verrucomicrobiia > Methylacidiphilales > UBA1321 > JABDGH01. The sequence goes on from JABDHJ010000059.1 coordinate 4,341, forward strand.
TAATTCGCAGCCTTTAGCGGAAAAATGGCAAGGAGGACGGCCATGCCCGTCAAGAGATTGAGTAAAAGCTGCGCCGAATGCTGTCGTTTTAGGTGCTTCATAAATAGAAAAAATACTGAATGAATCGCCAAGGTAGGAATGATATGATTGTTATCACGTATCATTTCGATATGAAAGAGGTTTTTTAGCTAGATCAGTTAAAACTACGACTTAATTGCAGAGGAGAATGCTCCTTAAGGATCTAAAATTGAAAAAGATTAGATTGTAATATCAAATCGATATGATTATTCTGATTCGAGAAAATTTGGGTGCAAAAAACTGATGACCTTGTTTCGCATGAAAACTACGCGCTCGACGTCATCTAACATGGCCTGCAAGCCTGCCGCGCTCAGAATTATTTCGCGCGACGGGTTTACGATGATCGAGCTTTTGGTTGTCATAACCATCATGGCCATTTTGAGTATCCTGATTGTTCCCGCCTCAGCCTCGCTTTTGGCTTCGGCGAACTTTCGATCAAACGTCACGGTGGTCGATGGTATTTTGGAGGAGGCTTATTCTGCGGCTCTCGCCAGGAATACCTACGTCTGGATCGGATTTTCCCAACTATCCATCAATGGTGGAGGCGTGGGCATTGTCGCCGTTTACTCTCCTCATGAGGATCCCAATGATTTTCCCGGTAACGTCAACCTGCTGACCAAACCGGTATTTTTGCATAATATCAATTTGGGAAACATCAGTGCGGCGCAAATCAGTAATCCGAACCGCATGACAACCAGTGTCGGCCAGATCACGGGTGCAAACTTGGGATCGTTTGCGGCTCCGATTGGTGGCTCCAGCCAAACACTCTCCTATGTCATAAAGATCACTCCGTCCGGACAGATATCGCTTTCGACTTCGAATAAATACGCTTGGATTGAGATCGGACTGGCGCCGCTGAATGGAAATGGAAAGAATGCGGCGGTGCTTCAAATGAACGCCTTTACCGGGCGCGTTGCGACTTATCGGTCATGAGAAATAAGAACTTCAACCGGGGGAATGGAGGCTTAAGTCTTCGTGCGAACGCGCCAAGGCAGGCGTTCTCTCTCGTGGAAGTCGTCCTCTCCCTGGGAATCGTCACGTTCTGTTCACTGACGTTGATCGCCCTGATCCCGGAAGGATTAAACGCCAACAAAGCCTCGCGTGAGCAGATCATAGCCTTGAATCTTTGTCGTAACATCGAATCGGATTTGAAGGCAACGGCTTCCACCAATACCGTATCGCCCCTTTACGGAATCGCCATCCCCGCAGCCACCACCGCCGTTCCCAGTACCAATGTTGTCACGCTCTACGACTCATATGCCACGAGCACGGTGAGTTTCAGCGCCACGCGGTCTTCCAGCAGCCAATACCGTTTTACCGTGACGCTGGTTGGAGCGACCACGAGCAACCCCAACGATCCGGTGAATGCGAAAATTCAGGCCACGTGGCCTTCGAGCATTGCGCCCCTTGCTCCCTCCTCAGAGAGTAATCCCACCAATACTATCGGGACAGTTAATCTTGATGTAGCCATCAACCGATTTGGATCGTGAGTCTGTTGCCATTCAGAATTCAGGATAAAAACAGGCAAAAGTGGCAAAAGTGGATCGGGGATAACCAAGCCTTTACCCTGGCGGAGATCCTTGTCGCCATGGCTGTCTTCGCTCTGATCATTTTAATAATCGGACAGATTTTCATCGGTTCTTCCACCGCGATTTCGCAAAACAATAAAAGCATGAGTGCGCTTGATGCATCGCAGGCGGTCTTTCAACAGATCGGCCTCGATATCTCAAAAATTCTTTTGCGCGATGATGTTGACTACAGTTTCGCGAAAGTTGCCTCGGGTACTACCGGCAATTTAGCGGGTAATGACAGCCTCTCTTTTTATGCACGGACCACAGGTCTCACCTCCACTGGATCTCCTGCCACAGGAACGCCCCGGACGCTTTCTGTTGTGAAATATCAGGTAGCGCAGAATGCCACAACCTCCATGCAGGAACTCGATTACGGCGCACAACAGATCGACTGGGACAATTCGGGCTCTAATCCGCTGGTATTGACGTCCGTCACCCAACTCCTGACTACACCCAACACGCTACCTGCCGTTACCTCCTTCGCCACGCTCGCGCCCGAGGTTGTCCGGATGGAAATTTGCTTTCAACTCGTGAATGATCCCATCGCGACGGATAGTCCCCCCAAACTCCTTACCCCGACCGCCCCCGTTTACGTCTCAGCGACATCGATTCCTCAGCCCATTCGCAACTTGGCCGGAATCCTGGTCGGAATTGTGGTTATCGATTCGCAAAGCCGTGTCCTCCTGCCAAGTGGTGTCGACCTGAAGGTCGCAAAATTATTTCCCGACGCCGTCGCCAACGAGGACCTGCTCTCGCTTTGGACGCCCGACGTTACCGTCGCAAAACTTGAGGGAGCCGGAGTACCTGCGAGAGCGGTACAGGGCATTCACGTGTACCAAAAATATTTTCCGCTTCCCCGGTGAGCACATGAGATCGTTCCATCCCATTTCTCTCACTTCCAGGAAAAGGAGGCTCTTAGCGCAAAAGCGCGGACCATCTCTTTCAGTTCAGGGTGCGGCTCTTCTCATCGTCCTATGTTGTGTTGTCCTCCTGACCATCGTGGTCGTGGTCTTCTTGTCCCAATCAATGTTGTCCCGCCAGATCTTCACGGCCCGCGCCGGGCAAACTCAAGTCGATGTTTTGGCGAGCAGCGCCGTTGAATACATGAAAGGTGATTTTCGCCAGGAAATTGTTTCCGGTTCCGGAACCAATTCTGCTGTTTACAGTGCCACCAACAGTTCGGGTACTCCCGTCTGGATTTACGTTCCCACGACGAATGCAACCGTCGTGCCATCGCGCACGGGCTTTACGCCGGGACCGATCGCCACCACAGACCCCTACGCCAACATTCTCAAGATCAGCAAATATCAAACGAACTTTTTTGGAGGGACTCCGACGGCCTCTCCCTATAACAGTGCTTATCCATCGCCCAATTATGCTTCTCCGTCGAGCACAGGCGATTCCTCACTCAACGGCCGGTACATCGACAACAGCACCGTGGGGTGGACCACCAACGGCTGGGACAAGCCCGCGTTGATTGACACCACGGCCAATCCGAACGCCTTGCAGTCCGGCCAGATTCCCTTGCCCGATTGGATTTATGTCACGACGGGCGGACGCAAAGTAATCACGGCGCCTGAATCCGATGTCGTGGGGAGATATGCCTTTGTTGTCTATGACGAAGGCGGCCTGCTCGACGTCAATTCGGCGGGGTACAACAGTGCGCTGTCGGCGGCGGATGCCTATGACGTGGCGAGAAAGGGATCGCTGGGGCTGGCCGACCTGACCCAGATTCCCGGGATAACCTCCACCGTGCGAGACGCCTTGATCACCTGGCGCAATCATATAACTTCCACGAGTAGCTATACGGGCGCGACCTCCAGCTCATATCCGACCAACGCTCCGGCTTATCTCCAATATCTCGTTGATGGCGGCTTGAATAACGGGTTTTTAAAAATCTATCCGGGAGATCAAAAATTCCTATCGCGTCAGGATTTGCTAGCCTACGCATCGACCCTCGGTTTGCCCGCTCAGAGTCTTGCCTACCTCGGCACGTTCACCCGCACGCTCAACGCGCCGACCTGGACTCCGATCGATCCGCCCGGCGCCGTTTTTAGCTCGACCAACATCCCGACTCCGGCGCTGTCGATATCTTACGCCTCCTCCGCGGAGACAAATTCCTACCCCACGGGCGGCCCGACCATTTCGGTGGCGAACCGCGACGTCGTCAACGTGCGCTGGCCGAAAAATGTGACCATCACGCGCCCTGTCCTCAATGATGACAGCGGAAATACAGGTAGCAGCGTCTTGACGGAAAAGGTCACGTTCAACGAAGGCGATCCGGTCGTCCAACATCGTTTTCCACTCGGCAAAATCCAGTTGCTCTTGAATCCTTTGGCCAAGACGCAGGTCTCGACGACGGTGGGAACCGTGGCTTGGGCGGTTCGATATTATTTTGGATTGAAGTGGGTAGCCACGGATGGAAATTTGGCCGAGCCTCATTGGCAATATCAGAACGCCATTCAAGGCATGAACGAGCCCGGGACGACGGACGGAACCTACGGCGGCGGCGGCAACAAGAATCTCAATTCGATCAACGAGGTGGCGACGCTCGGAACCAGGGAGCCCGATTTTTTTGAGCTGCTTTATGCTGGAAAATTGAAGGGATCAGGGGTCACCGTGGCCGGTGCCGGCCTTTACTTCGACATCGGGGCCAACATCATCGACCAGTTTGATCCGGATGATATTCCCACCGTGGTCTCCGCGGGCCATATTTGGTTTGGAAGGGAAAACCTGCCCTACATTTTTCAGGTTCTTCTCTGGCCTTACCGGCCAACG
>JABDHJ010000060.1 GCA_013285645.1 Verrucomicrobiota bacterium
CGGAATGGCAACCACGGCGTGAAGAATCTCGGTGGGACGCTCGGGCCGCTTCAATCGCAGAAAGAGATTGTGGCTCTTGTTTTGCAACTGCGGAAAAGGATGGCTGGCATCGACGGCGAGGGGAGTAAGCACCGGAAAAACCTCGTCCCGGAAGTAAGCCGTGGCCCAGGCGTGGTCCTGTTTGTTCAGTGTCTTGAAGTCGTGCAGGTAAACGCCATGTTTGCCGAGATCGGGAAGAAGCTCGTGATGCCAAAGCTGATATTGATCATCGATCAATTTGAGGACGTCCTGTCGAATCGCATTGAAAGTCTGCCGGGCGCTCATGCCGTCCGGACCGGAATCGTTTGATTCGTGCTCGATCTGCTGCTTAATGCCCGCCACCCGCACTTCAAAAAATTCGTCCAGGTTTGAAGTCACGATTCCCAGAAACCGGACACGTTCCAATAAAGGCTGAGTGGGATCCTGCGCTTCTTCCAAAACGCGACGATTAAAGGCCAGCCAGCTCAACTCGCGATTGATGAAAAACTTGGCGTCGGAAAGATCGGGTGTACTCATAGCTGTGCTCGACGATACCTTTGCGCGCACGGGGCGTCCAACTCGCGATTGGTAACGTTTTCGTGACGGGGCAGCCATCCGGCCAATCTCTCGCTTCAGGAGTTCATAGCCGCGGACCAGCCCCGGTCCCGATTGCAGGATATTATCGGAAGGAATCTCGAACAAGCGACCGCTGCGCACGGCAGACAGCTGATTCCATCCCGCCCGCGAGGTAATCTCGCCCATCTCCACCGGCTTGCCGCACCACGATGCAAAAATGATTTCCGGATCGCGCTCAATGACTTCCTCCGGCGTGACCATCCGGGCCGCCGCCTTCTTCTCGTGCCGCCGGTCGTCGAAGATATCAATTCCACCCGCTCTCTCGACCAATTCCGAAACCCAACCAATACCGGTCGTCAATGGATCAGGCCATTCCTCGAAATAAACCCTGGGTCGTGGAGCTCCATTGACCGCGACTGGCTCCAAATCCCGCATCATTTGCGCCACCACATGCTCGGCCTGCGAGTATTTTCCCAAGAGCTGCCCCAGATTGCGGATCGCCACGTAAATTTCCTCCAGGCTCCGCGAATTGAGGGCCAGAACAGTCACGCCCGCCTTGATCAGGTCCGCCGCAATCCGATGCTGCACATCAGTCGAGGTAATCACCAAGTCAGGCTGCAACTTCAGGATGGCCTCAATGTTCCCTGAACTAAAACCGCAAACGCGCGGCTTCTCTTCCACATGTGGCGGCGGCTTATAAAAGGTGGTCACTCCCACGACCTGCGGCCAAACCCCAAGCCGATACAGAATATCGGCGCCATCGGCTCCTAGAGCGATCAGGCGTTGGGGTGAGGGGGTGTTGGACACAATCGGGTAGTCTATCTCAAATCTCCCGCAAAAACATGAAATTATTTTTACAAGGTAACCATTCAGTCGATCAGGCTTGAGCTTGTGAAGGAATCTTCTTCTGGCAAAGTATGAACTAATGAAGGATCAAGAATTTTCATCGGAGGAGATCGCCGAGATTCGTGAGGCTTTAGTTGAGGCTGAAGCTGAATTTGAGCGAGGAGAAGGTCTAAGTAGCGAAACAATCCGAAAACTGCTATGCGGTTCATAGGAGGGTTACGTTACGGAGCCAGTTCATTAATTGCCATGAATGCGAGTTGGCCGTTAGCCAAGCTGCAGGTGCTACCAGATTTAATATTACTGAACTCTTCTTCAAAAAGCATTAATCTCACGAAAGACGAAATCATCAAGATTTCGAGGTATCCTGGATTTTTTTCAACTGGTATACGCATCGAACATTCGGTGTCTGATTATCAGCCGTTTATTGTTTTTTGGACGTTCAGATTTCAAGCGGTCAAGTCGGCTTTGATCCAGAATAGATACAGATTCTCTTAGGAAGCAGGGCTTGGCTAACGCCACAAGACCCTCTACGCTCCACCTCCCTATGGAAGACGAGAGCGAATTATTGGCCCTGCGACGGGCGCGGTTGGACACGTGGCGTGAATTGGGCATCGACCCCTTCGGTGATGCCTTTCCCGGCACGGAAAACTGTAAACAAGCCGTTGATAATTATGTCGACGAGCGCCCCGTGCGCATCGCCGGACGTCTCATTTCCAAGCGCGAAATGGGCAAGAATGTCTTCGCTCATATCCTGGACGAAACCGGCAAGTTGCAAGTCTACGCCCAGGTGCAGGGACTCGGTGACAAATTCGCCTTCTGGAAACTCCTCGACATCGGCGACTTCATCGGCGGCGAGGGGACTCTCTTCACCACCAAGACCGGTGAAAAAACGGTCAAGCTCTCCGATCTCCGAATTCTCTCCAAGTCGCTCCGCCCCATCCCGAGCCAGTGGTACGGTCTCTCCGACGTCGAGCAGCGTTACCGCCAGCGCTACGTCGATATGATCGTCAGCGAGGACGCCCGCAAGGTACTGCTCAAGCGCAGCCAGATCGTCAAGGAAGTGCGTCGTTTCTTCGAGGAGCGCGACTTCACCGAAGTTGAGACCCCCATGATGCAGACCATCGCGGGCGGCGCCGCCGCGCGCCCGTTCGTCACGAAGCACAACGCCCTCGGCATCGATCTCTACATGCGCATCGCGCCCGAGCTCTATCTCAAGCGCCTCCTCGTTGGTGGCATGACGAAAGTATTCGAGATCAATCGCAACTTCCGCAACGAAGGCATCTCGCGCCGCCACAATCCCGAGTTCACCATGCTCGAGGCCTACTGGGCCTACGCCGATTTCACCTCCATGGCTCAACTCGTCGAGGACCTCATCACCACCGTGGCGCAAAAAGTCATCGGTACGCTCCAAGTCGGAGGTCGTGCCGCCAGTGAAGACGGCACCGTGCCCGCGCTGGAACCCATCGACCTCACACCACCCTGGCCCAGAACCCCCTATCGCGAACTCGTCAAAAGCGTCGCCGGTGACGACTGGTTCACCATCACCGAGGCGGAACGCCGCGACCGTTGCGCGGGAAAACTCGGCGTCGAAATCTCTTCGGTCATGGGAGACTTCGAAGTCACCAATCAGGTCTTTGAAAAACTGGTCGAAGCCAAGACGCGCAATCCTCTCTTCGTCACCCATCTTCCCAAGGAACTCGTGCCGCTCGCCAAACAGAACAGCGCCGATCCCTCCGTCGTCGATGTCTTCGAATTGATCATCGCCGGACAGGAAGTCGCCCCCGGCTACAGCGAGTTGAACAACCCCGTCGTCCAACGCCAGCGCCTCGAAGAACAGGCCGGCGAGGAAAAGCAGAATCTCGATGAGGACTTCCTCACCGCCCTTGAGTACGGCATGCCTCCCGCCGGCGGCATCGGCATCGGCATCGATCGTCTCGTCATGACCCTGACCGGCGCCGAATCCATCCGCGACGTCATCCTCTTCCCGCTGCTCAAGCCGAAGATATAATCTCGTATCCTGTAAATTCAGCCTCTGCGCCCCTGAAAGGGTCGCAATCACTCAGCCCAGGGTTGGCGCAGCAGCGCCTACCCTGGGTAAGTAAACGAAGCGACCAACTCTGAAGGAGTTGAATCAAGTAGACATTACAGTACAGCCAATCTCATTCCATGGCCCAATCCCTCGCTAAGATATTGGTCCATACCGTCTTCTCGACAAAAGATCGCCAGCCTCTTTTGCGGACTCGGGAATTACGCGAAGAGTTGCACCGTTACCTCGGAGGAATTCTGCTGCGTCTCGATTGCCAGCCGATCATCGTCGGTGGAATGGAAGACCACGTCCATATTCTTGGCAGTCTCTCCCTCACTTGCGAGCCATCGGCAATGGTCAAGGAATTGAAGCGCGGTTCATCACTCTGGTTGAAAACCAAAGGCCCGGACTTGCAGGATTTTGCCTGGCAAAACGGCTACGGAATATTTTCGATTGGCTATTCCCAAATCGAATCGGCCCGCAGTTACATCGCAACACAAGAGGAACACCACAAGCACGTTTCTTTTCAAGATGAATTCCGGCAATTGTTGTACCGATACGAGATTCAATTCGATGAACGCTACGTGTGGGATTGATCCAACTCTTTCAGAGTTGGCACCTCTACGTCCTTACCCAGGGTAGCTCGTTCCTCGCAACCCTGGGCTGAGTGAGGTCAATCCTTTCAGGATTGTTTGGTGATCGTCGAACGAAGGAGTCCGAGTCCAATCACCATTCTTGCTGTTGCCCGATGGCTTGGGTAGGTTTCTGATGTGAGCGAAATCAGGTTCGGAGTGCGCGAAGAAAAATTAATCGCCGTCCTTCTTTATATTAAGAAGGCATGAGTTCGACGTTGACCCTACAGGGAGAGGGCTCCTCAACTCCCCATGAACCGATGCCGCCGGGCGTGCACAACGTCTATATCTTCGAGGTCTTCAATACCACGTCGTGGAGCATCATCCTCGGCGCTCCGATGCTCCTCTTTCTCCAGCAGCTCAACGCCACCGCGACCGTTCTGGCCATCGCTGTCTGCCTCAATCCTCTCCTTAATATTCTTCAAATACCTGCCGCCCGCTTCGTCGAGCAGGCCGGTTACCGTCGCTTCGTCCTGAGTGGTTGGACGAGCCGCAGCTTCTTTATCGTCGGCATGACCGTGGTGGCTTTTTTACCCGATACGATCGATCGGACCACACGTATCGTCATGATGCTCTTTCTCTCCCTGGGGTTTAACGTCATGCGGGGTATCTCCGTCTGCGGTCTCTTGCCTTGGTTCACCCACATCATTCCCGAAAGCCGACGAGGCGAGTTCCTGGCCAAGGACCAACTCGCGGGGGCGATTGCCGCCATCGCCTGCCTTTTCGTTTCCGGCTCGCTCTTGAGGCTTCATCACGCTTGGTATTCGTTCGGCATCCTTTTCTCCATCAGCAGCACAGCGGCTTTTGCCAGCCTGCTTTTCCTGCGCCGCGTTCCGGATGTTCCCGTCGAAAAAATCATTCAAAACGAGACGCCACTGCCATGGCGCGAGATGCTGTTCTACCCGCCGTTTTTGAAGTACCTCCGCTACAACATCATCATCAACATGGCCCTAGGAGCGTCGAATGCTTTTTGGGTCCGCTATTTTCGTAGCTTCCTCCATGTGACCGAGGCCAACGTCCTCTATATCAATTCCCTGACCGTCATCGTGGTCGCCACCTGCCTCTTCATGGTTGGACGCCTGATCGACCGCGCCGGGAACAAACCCGCGCTCACTTTTTCGGGTATTCTTTTCACGATGCATTTTTTCGGTTGGGCCCTCGTTGCGGCGGGGATTCTTCACGCCAACCGAAGCTTCTTCTGTTGGCAGGCAATCACGTCGGGGCTGGGCGGCGCACTTTGGAATCTCGCGAATATTCGCATGGTCATGGGCATTGTCCCCGAGATGGGACGCCCTCACTTTCTCGCGCTTTACAGTGTCGCGAGTAACGTGACTCTGGGCGTGGTGCCGCTCATGTGGGGCCCCGTGATGGATTCTCTCGCTCACTGGCACGTTTCCTGGGGCTACTGGCAGTGGAACAGTTACAGTTTGCTTTACACCACGCTCGCCTGCACCATCGCCGCTGGTTTAGGGGCATTGCGATTCGTTGAAGAACCCAAGACCATGACATGGAACGTCTTTATGCATGAACTTTTGGTGAAGACCCCCAGCCGGGCCATGTCCCGAATCATTGGCCGGTTACGTGGCCCCGGCGTAGGATGAACCGCTTTCTTGCCTGGTTATGCGCTTGGCTGATCCGAGTGCCCGGTTACACCTTGCGACTGACGATCGACGATCGCGCCGGCGTCTTAAATCAACCTGATCGAGACCCAGCCATTTTTGCCTTCTGGCACAATCGGATTGCACTCATTCCCTTGATCTATGAGCGGTTTTTTCGTGGACGCGTGGCCCTGGCATTTATCAGTCGCAGTCGTGACGGCCAGTTCATCACCGATGTGGTCTCCCATTTTGGAGTCAAAGCGGTCCGGGGCAGCACTTCCCGGCACGGCATGGCCGCGGCCCTTGCGACCATCCGGGCCGCCAGGGATCCGAAGGTCGATATTGGCATCACTCCGGACGGTCCCCGTGGTCCACGTTATCAAATTCAACCCGGCCTGGTTCGTCTTGCCCAACTTACGCGACACCCCATCGTTGTGATGACCTACCGGCTCGGATGGAAGATAGAATTCAAAAGCTGGGACCGTTTTCAAGTTCCGCTCCCTTTCTCCACTTGCCATTTGGTCACCAGTGAGCCTATTTTTGTTCCAGAGAAAGCCACCGAGGTTGAGCTGGCGGCGATTTGTATACGCATCACCGAAGCTCTCGGAGGGGATTAGAAGTTCACTAGCTAAACGAGTAGCCCATTAAACGAGTAGCACATAATGAATATCACAATGTTGGCGACAAATCCGATTGCAAGCCGGCAAATACGTGGTAAATATGTAGCCTTGAGGCAAATAACTCTGATTGATCGACTCTCAACTATCCTTGCCGCGCTTATCCTGATTGGAAGCGCGTCGTATGCTTTTGGGGATGATCGCTTCGCGCTGGCTCCATCCGAGCACGACAATCTCGTCGTTTTTGGCCCCAAGGGAGACCGCGTCGCGGAACTTTCCGTGCCCACCATTTCCCAAGTGGTGACGGTTGGCGCCACTTCTTTCCAAATCAGTTATGGTCGCGATGCCAATAATTTTATCACCGCGATTTTGGCGCCAAGTTCAAGCCAGCCTCAGGACCTCCATTTCACCGTCTTAAACAAGACGGTCGATGCCAACAAACAAGCCGTCGTTACCCTGACGTTCACGGACTCCAAGCACGTCATCATTGATCCTGGATATGTGGGAACGGTTACCGTCAACTCACACTCCATTCGGCATCACGATTTGGCTGATAGCGCCCTTGCCCCCTCCGGTCCCGCGCCAGCACCGGCGCCTCAAATGGTTCCTCGCGTCACCGCCGATATCCAGCCCATGGATATTCCGCCGCCTGCCCCGGCCACACATACCGCGCCGCCCGCGCCATCACCGGTCGTCAAGCAAACAACTCCTTCAGTTTCGCACGAAACAGTTGCGATTGCTCCTCCGCGTGAAACTCCTTCAGCTCCCGCTACGCCCCCTGCTCCCCCGGATCAATCGGCGGATCCGACCGGTAACAACGTGCCCGTTACGCCTCCGCCTCAGGTTGGCTCACTGCTCTCTCAACCTCCCATACCCGTGCCAGGTACAGGAGCAGGTGGCTCTGGCGCACCGAAGAAAAAGCTTTTCTGGGCAGAGCCGATCACTCCTCCCAACGGTACCGCTCCTGTGGTGGGAATCGATCAAATGAAACTCACTGCCGTTCACGGTCCCGTCACCCTCAAGCTGCCTGACGGAGAGATCAAACCCGGCGCGGACGGGATGCTCGTACCCTCCGGCACCTCCATCTCAACTGCGGACGGTGCCTCTGCTGCCATATTCATGGGTGGCGTCGACTCAGCTCGCTTTCTTCCGGATACCCAGGCCAAAGTTTCACAAAATGTTGATGGCTCTCTTCGCCACACCTCCATCAATTTGAAGGCCGGAACTATTTTCTCCCGGGTTGGACATCGTCCCGGTGAAAAACAAGACTATGAAGTTCGCACCCCGGAGGGCGTCGCCGCCGCACGCGGGACATCTTTTTCCACTACTGTGACCAATAGCGGAGGTCATGAGGTGACCATTGTCGCCACCCAGGATGGTGTTGTTACCCTCACAGACTCTTCGGATGGTCATAAGATTATCATCACGCCCTTGAAATCCGGCCAGGTTTCCATCGGATCCGTGCCTAAACTTCCTTCGGATATTCTCGCGCAGATCTTTACCGCCTTTTTGACTGACTTACAGCAATTCAACACCAACATGCAAGCCATTGCCAACATGTCCAATCCGACTGCTGCCGATCTGGCCTATTACAATTCCAACTTGGGCTTCGATACCAACACCCAATTCTACGACACCCTTAGTTCCACTTTTGTCCCGCTGTTTCCCTCGGGCGACAATTCGGAATTCATTGATCAGCATAATAACATCAATGATATTGTTCCAGCTACTCGTCGCGCCTTGAATCAGCAGTTGGAACCATTCGGTAATGTTCCTCTAACTCCTTTCTAGGAGCTCTTCAGAATCTTTATTTGAACTGGTCGTCCTGCCTTTCAGTTCAAAAACGACTAAATCAATAGATTTAGCTTTTCTTGTCTGAGTTGCCCTCTTAGCTTTTCGCATGAACGCGGCATCCACTCTACCCCCTAAGGGCTATAGTCTTGCGCCTGTAGAGCCCGCTTCAGCCCAGCCTAGGATCAAGCGACGGAAGCATATCCTTCCCGGCTTTCATCTAACACTCGGCTACACCCTCATCTATCTCAGCGCGATAGTCCTGTTGCCGCTGTTAGCCTTGCTGCTCAAAACGGTAACCCCCACGGCGGATTATCCAGACATCAAGCAAGTCGTCGGACACGTCTT
>JABDHJ010000061.1 GCA_013285645.1 Verrucomicrobiota bacterium
CCTTGGCAATCCTGGCTCCCTTTCGAAAATTAGCGCCGGCTCCATGGTGGGCGTGGATATTGATTTTTCTTGGTGTATCGCTGCTCTGGGGTGTTGTTTTTGAAGTTCTCTTTCGATGGGGACTTTGAAAATGACGTGCCAAAATTGGATAGACACGCTGGCTCCGGTCATGAAAACCTCCGGTATTGATTTAGATGCTGGAATTGAAAGTGCGACAACGCACCCTCAAAACTGTCTCCATCACTCTTCGATGCTGATCTAAGCTGCGCTTGAAAGTCGGATTGTCCTAACTCAGGTTGGAGCGAGGCTCATGCGCAAATCCTGCCATGTCAAAGACTCAACTGCCACCCGGCGCAACCAATACGCCCTTTCAGGTGCTTTTTGCGAGCCTGATTGGAACCACCATCGGATTTTTTGATTTTTACTAATTTTCTCTGCAGAAACGCTTTCTCTGATTTCAACTCTGCCCACTCTAGCGCTTTTTGAAAATAGCCTGCCGCTTTGTCGTGATGTTCCAATCGTGACTCAAGTTCCCCCAACACTGCATAATAAAGGTAATAATCTCTAAGCTTTCCTGTGCCTGGGATGGCCGCCACGGCTTCGAGTCCTGCCGCTGGACCTCGCACTTGGGCGACGGCGACCGCGCGTGATCATCGACCGGTCCCACTGGGTACGGTCCTGATCCTGCAAAAGCAGCAAATTACCGGCTCCATCCATCCGTGCCGGCAATCGTGCGCAGTTCAGGAGCATCAACGCGAGCAATGCATGCGTGCGCGACTGGCGTGTGACCGGATGTTCCGCCAGTAGATGTGTCAGGTAGAGCGCTTCGTGGCAAAGATCCTCACGCACCAGCCGGGCACCACTTGAAGCTTTGTAGCCCTCATTGAAAAGCAGGTAGCCAAGGTCGGACCGGGCTCGCGCTTAGTCTTATAGCAACTCGCTAAACGTAAGTGCTTGGAAGGACTGAGTCCCGTGGACGTCAATGCAACTCAAAGGGCACTCCTGACAAGCGGCCCGAGTGTTCGAACGATTAGCCGACGAACTATCTATTTGCCCGTGGTCCTGCAAAGCTCGATGAACGCATTGAAAGATCGACTGGGTGCGACTTGTTTCGACCAGGCGAGACTGATTTTGCGAGAGAGCTTCTCGGGGCACAGAGAGCGGAAGATGACTTTGCGATGACGGAATGATTTACGTGCCATCGAGGGAATCAGAGATATCCCCTGTCCTGTTTCGACCATAGCCAAGACAGTATCGAGTTGGGAACTCTGAATGAAGACTTTTGGAGTAAAGCCCGAACGGTGACAGAACGAAATGGTTTGCCCCCGCAGGCAATGGGCATCGTTCATCAGAATCATGGGCAACTCCCGCAAGCGGCGCAGTGAAATGTCGCGAGATTTGAGCAGAGAGTGATTCTTGGGCAGGGCAAGCAGGAACTCATCCTCAAATAGGTCCTGAGTTTGCACATGGTCGTTTGCGATGGGTGGACTGAGTATGGCGAGATCCAGCGCGCCGGTGCCGAGAGAGGCGAGTAGATGCTCGGTCGGTTCCTCCGTTATCTGAAAGTTAATCCCTGGATGGCGTTTCTGTGAGAGACGAAGCAAGCCCGGTAAAAGGTAAGGGGCTATTGTCGGGATCACTCCGATCTTGAGGAGTCCTTGGACGTTATGCGAAAAGGAGAACGCGGCCTGCTGAACCGATTCTACGTTTTTGAGAATGTCCTGAGCGTGCCGATAGACCCGTTCGCCCAACGGCGTGAGATATGCGCCCTTTCTTCGTCTCTGCAGCAGTGGCTCGCCCACTTCCTCTTCCAATTTTTTAATCTGGTGACTGAGCGTTGGCTGACTGACATGACAGAGTTCAGCCGCCGCCGTGAAACTGCGGTTGTCGGCCACGGCCAAGAGATAGCGAAGCTGATGAAGTTCCATAGACAGCGTCTATGGTCACGATGAAAACAAAGTATTTCAACTATAATTACCATTGTTCCAACCTCAGGCAACCTAACGAACTGTCCCAAGGAGAAACCCATGTCAAACGAATCCAAATGTCCTTTCCATCAAACTGCCGGAGGCGGCACGACCAACCGCGAATGGTGGCCCAAACAGCTAAAAGTCGAACTTTTGAGCCAGCATTCTGCCAAGACCAATCCGATGGGCAGGGACTTCAATTACGCGGAAGAATTCAAGAGCCTCGATCTGGCGGCAGTGAAAAAGGACCTCGCAGCCCTGATGACCGACTCGCAGGACTGGTGGCCGGCTGACTTCGGTCACTATGGTCCTTTGTTCATTCGCATGGCTTGGCATAGCGCGGGCACTTACCGCACCGGTGACGGTCGTGGCGGCGGCGGTCGGGGTCAGCAACGCTTTGCGCCGCTAAACAGTTGGCCGGACAATGTCAGCTTGGACAAGGCACGTCGCCTCCTCTGGCCGATCAAGCAGAAGTATGGCCGGAAGATTTCCTGGGCCGATCTAATGATCCTGACCGGGAACGTCGCTTTGGAAACGATGGGATTCAAAACGTTCGGGTTCGGTGGGGGACGTGAAGATGTCTGGGAGCCGGATCTGGACGTCTATTGGGGCAGGGAAGATAAGTGGCTGGGCGGCGACAAGCGTTACTCCCACGGTTCCCCTGGAATCGACAAGGAGGCGGTGCTGGTGTCCGACGAGCCAACGGATGGAGACATCCACGGGCGTAGCCTGGAGAATCCGTTGGCCGCCGTGCAGATGGGCCTGATCTATGTCAACCCGGAAGGCCCGGACGGCAACCCCGATCCGCTTCTCGCAGCAAAGGACATCCGCGACACCTTTGGTCGCATGGCGATGAACGACGAAGAGACGGTGGCGCTCATCGCCGGTGGCCATACCTTTGGCAAGACCCATGGTGCCGGCCCGACGCCCCATGTGGCGCATGAACCGGAAGCGGCCAGCCTTGAGGAACAGGGTTTTGGCTGGAAGAACAGCTTTGGCTCCGGCAAAGGCGCTGACACGATCACCAGCGGGCTGGAAGTCACCTGGACCTCCACGCCGACGAAGTGGAGCAACGATTTCTTCCAGAATTTATTTGGTTATGAATGGGAACTGACGAAGAGCCCGGCCGGAGCGCATCAGTGGAAGCCGAAAAACGGCGCAGGAGCTGGCACTGTGCCGCATGCGCATGACTCGTCGAAGAGGATCTCGCCTTCCATGCTGACCACCGACCTCGCGCTACGTTTCGACCCGGCTTACGAAAAAATCTCGCGACGTTTTAGGGATAATCCCGATCAGTTTGCTGATGCGTTCGCCCGGGCGTGGTTCAAGCTGACGCATCGCGACATGGGACCGCGCGCCCGTTATCTCGGCCCGGATGTTCCCGCCGAGGAACTCATCTGGCAGGACCCCATTCCCAAGGTCAATCATCCCTTGATCGACCCGCAGGACATTACCTCGTTAAAAGGCAATATCCTGGCGTCCGGCCTTTCCGTCTCGGAGTTGGTTTCCACCGCCTGGGCGTCGGCATCCACGTTTCGCGGCTCGGACAAGCGCGGCGGGGCGAACGGCGGCCGCATTCGCCTGGCCCCGCAAAAGGACTGGAAAGTCAATCAGCCCGAACAACTGACTAAGGTGCTCAAGACCCTCGAGGACATCCAGAGCGCTTTCAACGGCGCAGCGAGCGGTGGCAAGAAGGTATCGCTGGCGGACCTGATCGTGCTGGCTGGATGCGCAGGCGTGGAGAAGGCAGCGAAAAATGCCGGCCATGAAATCACGGTTCCCTTTACTCCAGGACGCATGGATGCCTCCCAGGAGCAGACCGACGTCGAGTCGTTTGCCGTGCTCGAGCCCATCGCGGACGGCTTCCGTAATTACCTCAAGGGCAAATACACGGTACCGGCTGAAGCACTGCTGATTGACAAGGCGCAATTGCTCACCCTGACGGCACCTGAAATGACGGCGCTCATCGGCGGCCTGCGTGTCTTGAAGACTAACTTCGGGGGGACACAGCACGGGGTTTTCACCAAACGACCGGAGACACTAACCAACGACTTCTTCACCAACCTGCTCGACATGACCACGGCGTGGAACCAGTCCTCGAAGGACGCGGATGTCCTGGAAGGCAGAGATCGCAAAACGGGGACGATTAAGTGGACCGGCACGCGGGTTGACCTTGTCTTCGGTTCCAATTCCATCCTGCGCGCTCTGGCGGAAGTCTACGGCAGCTCAGATGGGGAAAAGAAGTTCGTCCACGACTTTGTCGCAGTCTGGAACAAGGTGATGAACTTGGATCGCTTCGAATAAAGCAAACTACTCATGAAAACCTCCACCAAAATTCAGTCTCTCAAAACCACGGACCTTTCCGTCGGAGTAGCACTCGCTACAGAATTGGCTCGGGATATATCCGTTAGCTTGGCAGAGGCCCGTCAGGCAATCCCCAAGCCTGGCGGAACGAATTACGCCGAACCAGCGCATATTCCCCGCGAGCTCATCGCCAGCATTCTGTTGGTTGCCATCAGCATTGCCAACGAGGGCTGGTCGAAGTCCTGATTAGAAAAAAATTCTCCTTTCCTACCTTTGCATCTCTCGCGATGTAGGTGATCTGGCAACGTCCGGCGGCTTACGCGCGCTTGAACCTGTGCGACGCTTCTTTGGTAATCGGAGATTGGCATGGCGGACGACACATTAGGCTGAGAGTCCTAACGCTCTCCGTGCGCTTGATGGATTTATTTTCTTTGGCCCAGAGATCAGCCTCAAGCTTGGTTGGAAATCGCTTCCGAATTCTCTTTCCTGCGGCAACTCCTGCATCCACACACCAGCGGATAGTGTTGCCTGCCTTGTCGTATTCAGGGCGCACTTTCGCAGGGCACCTCCGCGATTGCGGATGAACTTATCGAGTTCACCTGAGGTAAGGCGGATACAGCGTGCACTCAACCGGACTGGCTTCAATTTGCCTTCGATAATGCACCGCTCAATGGTTCTGACACTGACACGCAGAATGGTGGCAGCGTCCCTTTTGGTAAGTAGATTTTCTCGCATACCGTCGGACATGGAAGTTTGGCGCGTAGAGCCCAAAAAAGACCCATACCGACAAAAACCGACAGCTCTGCGGGGCCGTCCGTGGCCAGATTTGTGGCCGTCCTTTTTGGCCAAAAGTGGAATAACGCGACAAAACCTGTCGTGTTGAGTCCTTGTGGTAAGCTCTACTTCTACAGAGGGTAGAAGTGAATTTGAGAGGTTATAATCTCCCAGAGAGGTGGTGCACTCGGGGAGACTCGAACTCCCATGGATTTCTCCACACGCACCTCAAGCGTGCGCGTCTGCCATTTCGCCACGAGTGCAGGGAGGGTAAGAATACGCCTTGAGCCGAATTTGTCACTGAAATTCAGCACAACAAAACACAGTCGCTTCCAGACAGCTTTGGGTTAGATTACGGCATGGTCGTTTCACCTGTGGAATCTCCTCTCTCCGTACGCGAACGCCAAGCCGGTTTGCTCTACGCCGCGCTCGTAGGCGATTCCCTCGCCTTGGGGGCCCATTGGATTTACGAGCAGGATGAAATCGCGCGGCGATTCGGACGCGTCACGGAGCTTCAGGCGGCATCACGGGAAGATTATCACCCCGGCAAGGGGCGTGGCGCGCAGACCCATTATGGAGACCAGACACTCATCCTGATGGAATCGCTCGAGGCCTGCGGCGGCAATTTTGTCATGGATGATTTCGCGAAGCGTTGGCGCAGTTTTTGGGACGACTCCAAATCTTACCGCGATCACGCCACGAAAGATACTCTCGCCCATTTGGAAGAAGGAATCGGCCTCACTCGCGCGGGCTCGGATTCAACTGAACTGGGCGGAGCCTCCCGCATGGCCCCTCTGCTTTTGGCCCTACGCAACGAGGAGAAACCCACCATCATCGCGGCAGTCCGCGCCCAGACCGCGTTGACTCACGCCACTCCCACAGTCATCGATACGGCGGAATTCATCGCACACACCGTCTTTCTTCTCATGCGGGGGGTCTCCATCCCCAGCGCGCTCAATATGTCGGTGGCGTTGCCCTACAAGGCTCTCACCCCCGATGCGTTGCTGCAAAAAGCCGAGGCCGTGCGCGACCTTCCCACTGCCGAAGCCGTGGCCAAGCTGGGCCAATCATGCGCCCTCGACAAGGCCCTCCCCTCCGTCTTCGCCATCCTTCTGCGTCACGGCGATAACCTCGAAACCGCGCTGATCGAAAATGCCATGGCGGGCGGGGACTCGGCCGCCCGCGCCCTCGTACTCGGCATAATCCTCGGCGCCGCCCATGGACGCCGCGCCGTTCCCGACCGCTGGATCAGCTCCCTCAAGGCCCGCCCCCAAGTGGAAACCTTCCTCAAGACCGTCGGCCTCGGCGCAACGGATTAAGGTAGCCCGCGATCGCCGAACACGGGTCGGTGGTAGTCGTCGTTGTCTCTAACGGCGACTACCTCGGAGCTTGCGGCACCGGCCAAGTCCAATCGCCCTCGGTATATTCCATGTGATTGGGACTGTTCTTTTGATAAACGACTTTCCCCCCGTCGTCCTTCTCATTTCCTCCGACGGAATAAAGCAAAAACGTTCCGTCGGGCAGAAGCCGGTAATGATACGGCTCTCCACTCATGATATCGTGCGGAAGTTCCGCCTCATTGACGGAAACAAGCGCGCCGAGTGAATCCGGATAGGCGTTATGAGCCAGTCGATAGCGTTCCAGCGCACAGGCAATCCTCGTTTCATCAACCCAGACCTGCGCCTGGGCAAATTGATACGCCTGGTTGGGTAAAAAACTAGTCAGGACACTGCACAGAACATCCCATGGCGCGTAGGAGCCCGACCTGATTTTCCATTCATATTGGCTTTCGAGATCATCAATCTTCTCGGAAGGAACCCGGCGATCTTTTGCATCCACCAACCGTAAACTACGAAACATAACTGCTGCCGTCCGGCTTTTGCCCTGGTCCCACCAGCCTGAGGGCCACAGATAGGGAGCACGCGCCCAAAACGGCACCGGACTAACATCGGACATCCCAAAAAGCGCCCCATACATCTCGGATCGCGGGGCATTTTTAAGATAATCGATATTTCCAGACGAATCCACAACCTCAGCCCGCATGGCAAACTGATAGTCGGCCAGAAAATTGATCGGCTTCAGTATGCCATCAATTTCCGCAAGTTGCGCATCATTCCATTCGTGACGGGCCAGCCCGTCATAGATGGCGCCGCTGCCAATGCTTACCATCCCCACCTTGACCAGGACACCCACTAGCGATGGATCATCCCCGGCCGCGGAGGCGAGCTTGAAATTAATTTTCAAGTCTTCCAAGGCAAGATCGGGCTGGCGTTTTTCCAATTCAAGGAGCGCGTAAAGCGTCAGTATCTTGCTGACGAATATTTGGGAAGCGATAAGCCCAACCGGACGCGCCGCCGGCATTTGCTGCCCGTCATCGAATTGAAATCGGCAATAGGGTCGCGCGGCATTGTCCCGAAGGTCCTTGATGAATGGAAAAAGTGCATCCAGTTGGACCACCGAATCGTCGGACGGCGGAGCGCTTTTGAAAATCTCCGAGTATTTCGCAGTGATCGATTGTTGAATTTTCTTATCATCGAATAGCTCGCCATGCCGCCAATCGCTTTTGGGTGGAAAGTCATTGTCATAGGTTCTATTTCCCAAAGCTTTTCGCAAAGCAATGTCGTCAAGATAAGATCCACCTTTCCTATCTTTTACCGGCTCCAGTTTGAAGGCGGGAATAGAAGCAAGATTTTGATTATCCGGCACCGGCGGAGGAATAAATTTCCTAAAATCGAACGACTCGCCTTTTGCCTCCCATTCCGCCTTAGTCGCCGCCCAGGCCCGCGCCCCACGCCAGTCTTCCTCGACATAAAAGAGAATCACGATCGTGATCGTCCAGAGGACAAACTTCAGGAAAGCCCATGACCAAAAGAAGCGGGCGATTTTGGCGAAGAAGCGCTTCATGGCATTAGCATCCGAGGCTGCTGGTCGGGTTGTTCGGAGGCCAGTTGCACGAGCCGAAGTTCGTCTTCGATGGAAACGAAATAGACCGGCC
>JABDHJ010000062.1 GCA_013285645.1 Verrucomicrobiota bacterium
CAGCCAAGTCACTCTGTTTGAAGGCGACGATCAGACCAAACTCGGAGGCAATCGGCAGGACGGTCATCAGGGCGGCGCCATCCACTTCGGCAAGGACGGCAAACTGTACATCGGCATAGGAGAGCAGACGAGTGGCCTGCCCGCCCAGAAACTGGATACGCTTCTGGGCAAACTGCTCCGGATCAACGCAGACGGCTCGATCCCCGAGGACAATCCCTTCTTCAAGAGAGCCGCAGGCAATTATCGGGCGATCTGGGCTTACGGGTTACGGAACCCCTTCGCTTTCGCGGTGCAGCCAGGGACCGGCCGCATCCTAATCAACGACGTGGGGGATGCGCGTTGAAACCGAAGCGCGCAACGCCGAGAGCCGAATTACCTTGGCTCTCCTAGAAAAGACCGTGGGTCGATTGCAAATCCCCAGAGTTCGGGCGACTACTACTCATGGCAACCCACTGAAAGGTGGTCAGTCTGTGGTGAACGACGGAACACCGTCACGCCTTCAGGGCCAGGCGTCTGGCAAAGCGCCGATTACCGCGCAAACCCTTTCTAGCGAGGCGGTGCTCGATGCGCTCAAGATGATCCTCCTCGGCACTTCCCTAGGCGAGATTCTGACGAGTGTCGTCCGCCTGATTGAAAGCCACAGCGAGGGAATGTTGTGCTCGATCTTCTTTCTCGAGGAGGACGGTCTCCATCTGCGCTATGCCGCCGCCCCTAACCTGTCGGAGGCATTTCGGGCAGCGACCGATGGCCTGATCATCGGTCCTGATGTCGGATCGTGCGGTACAGCCGCTTACCTTCGAAAGCCTGTCTTCGTCTCCGACATCACTTCTGACGCGAAGTGGGCCAAGTTCGTGAGCATTGCTCTGGAGAGTGGAGTACGCGCCTCCTGGTCGAGCCCGATCATTTCGCATGACGGCAAGTTGCTGGGCACCTTTGGCATGCATTATCGCGAAGTTCGAGAGCCGGGGCCAAGCGAAATTCAGTTGATCGAACATGCCGGCCGCATTGCTGGCATCGCCATCGAGCGTGACCGATCGCGGACAGCACTTGCGACGGCATTTGAGAAAATCAAAAAAGCCGAAGCTGAACTCAGACAAATTGTCGACGCCATTTCACAGAAGATAATCGTCTTGAGCCCCGAAGGGAGTGTTCTATATGTCAATAAAGTGGTGCTGGATTACACGGGTTACAGCATCGAAGACGCAATGAAGCCAGACTTTCGCACGAAAGTCTTTCATCCCGAGGATTTGGCGCGCTTGGAAGACCAGCGACGGAACGCGTTAGCTCGCGGACTGCCTTTTGAATATGAGCAGCGAGCATTAAGCAAAGAAGGAAAATATCGCTGGTTCCTCATCCGTTTCAAGCCCTTGCGCGACGAGCACGGAAGCCTTCTTCGCTGGTATGCCACTGGAACCGACATTGAAGATCGCAGGCAGGCCGAGCAGAGGACACGAAATGAGAACCTGGCGCTCCGCGAAGAAATTGATCGTTCTTCGATGTACGAGGCAATCGTGGGATCGTCGGAGGCGCTGCGCGGGGTGCTTTCGCAAGTAGATAAGGTCGCACCGACGGACTCTACGGTGCTGATTTCAGGCGAGACCGGAACGGGAAAGGAATTGATTGCCAGTGCCATCCACAAACGGTCCAAGCGCTCGGCAGGGGCGTTCATCCGCGTTAATTGTGCCGCGATCGCACCTTCGTTGATCGCTTCCGAGTTGTTTGGCCACGAGAAAGGGGCCTTTACGGGGGCGCTTCAGCAACGTGCGGGTCGCTTCGAATCTGCTGATGGTGGAACGATTTTCCTGGACGAGATCGGCGAACTTTCACCTGAAACGCAAGTCGCTCTACTACGTGTGCTTCAGGAACGAGAATTGGAGCGGGTCGGGAGCAATCAACCGATTTCCATCGACGTGCGCGTGCTCGCCGCAACGAACCGTGACCTGGAAGCCGCCGTGAGCGCAGGTAAATTCCGACAGGATCTTTTCTATCGGATCAACGTTTTCCCCATACGCATACCATCGTTGCGCGAGAGGAAAGATGACATTCCCCTGCTGGCAGAATACTTGGTCGAACGATACGCCAGGAGAGCCGGCAAGAGGATCAGCCATATCGAGAAGAAGGCGTTGGAGCTATTCCAGGCGTACGATTGGCCTGGAAACATCCGCGAACTGCAAAACGTCATTGAGCGTGCCGTGATCCTGTGTGATGGAGACACACTCTTCGTTGATGAGACCTGGCTGCCGCGAAAATCGATCAAGCAGTCTGGGCGGCAAGTTTCTGGCGCTAATGGCCTCTCGGAGGAGAAGAGAGAATTTGCCGACCGTGAACGAAAAGCAATCGAGGCCGCATTGGCAGAATGCCAGGGTCGAGTTTCAGGCCCGCGCGGAGCGGCTGCAAAGCTCGGAATTCCCCACCAGACCCTTGCGTCAAAAATCGCGAGCCTCGGCATAGACAAGCGACTGTTCAAGGTGCGGCCCTCAAAGCCGGGTTAGGGGTCGGGCGACGTACTGATAACCTTTCACGCCACCGATAGTGCTCGGATCGGCATCTCATAGACCTCCCGCCGCATTTATTCTTCAACGCGGAGGAGAGCGATCATTTCGTGCATTTTCCTGATAAATCAGAATTTCTGAAATGTCAGCAATTTCTCGCGCCGTGAAATCCGTACATGGATGCCATTTTCTCGCACTGAGAGCCGCGCCGATCAGTCGGATTCCGTTGGCACAATAAGTGCCTTCACACCTTCGATCCCCACGCTTCCATGGAGGCGAGAGGAACATGAAAATCGAAAAAGTCTCGCAAGGCGGAATGGCCACGGTTCGTCTGATCGGTCATTTTCAGTCAGAACATGTCGGTGAACTGCAAAAGCAGCTCCTCGGAAGCGGGACCCAGTTTGTTTTGGATTTGAAGGAAGTAACGATCGTCGACGTGGATGTGGTTCGTTTCTTGGGAGCCTGCGAATCGAAAGGTGTGAAAATCCTCCACTGCGCTCGCTATATTCGCGAATGGATCTTGAGGGAGCAGCAAAGGAACGGATGAGTGCAATAGCAAGGAAAGGAGATACGCATGCAAGACACCTACAAGGCCGTGGAAGTATCCGCACCGGGCACGCTTCGCTTGGTGGAACGGCCAGTCAAGGAACCTGGCGCGGGCCAAGTGCGGGTTCGTGTGGAAGCTTGCGGTGTTTGCCACAGTGATGCCGCCACGGTCATGGGCGCATGGCCGGGGCTGACGCTGCCGCGCGTTCCTGGGCACGAAGTGGTCGGCTGTATTGATGCGCTGGGTGCCGGCGTGACTCGATGGAAAATCGGTCAGCGAGTCGGCGTGGGCTTCCTCGGTGGTGAAGACGGAGTCTGCGAACCATGCAGGCGCGGAGATACCGTGAATTGCCAAAACCCAATCGTGTCGGGGATTACCGTCGATGGAGGATATGCCGAAGTAATGATCGCCGAGGCGCGTGGCGTCGCCGCCATTCCCGACGAGCTTAGTTCGGCGGAAGCCGCCCCGCTCCTTTGCGCGGGTATCACGACTTACAACGCCCTTCGCAATGCCGGTCTCCGCGCCGGAGATTTGGTGGCCGTGCAGGGCGTTGGCGGCCTCGGGCATCTCGGTATCCAGTTCGCGAGGCATATGGGATTTCGCACCGTTGCCATCGGGCGCGGCGGCGACAAGGAAAAGCTTGCGAAGGACCTGGGGGCACACGTTTACATTGATTCTGCTGTCGAGGATGCAACCGCGGTGCTTCAGCGTATAGGAGGAGCCAAGGCGATTCTTGCGACCGCTCCCAGCGGCAGCGCAATGGGGCCACTCGTGTCAGGGCTGGCAGCTCGCGGCAAGCTGATCATCGTGGGGGTGCCGGAGGATCAGATCCAATTGAGCGCGGTTCCGCTCATTTTTGGAGGCCGCACGATTCAGGGATCGCTTACAGGCACGGCGATTGACAACGAAGACACACTTGCGTTCAGCGTTCTTGAAAATATCCGCCCAATGATTGAGGCCCTTCCGCTTGAACAGGCCGCCGATGCGTACGCTCGCATGACGCAAGGCAAAGCCCGGTTCCGCATGGTCCTGGTTACCAAGGCCGGAGGCGCTTGAAGTTCGGCGGTCAAGTGAAGCACTTCTTTCTCTCTGAGTTTCGAAACGGTCAAATGTTAGCGAAAGGGCAACCATGAATGTTTTTCAAGACGTGTTCGACAAACAAAAAGCATACTTTGAGACTGGTGTCCCCAGGACCTATGAGTGGCGTATCGAACAGCTTGATCGCATGATCCGGATGATCGGTGAGAACGAATCCCGTTTGCAGAAGGCGGTCGCCGCGGATTTCAAGACGGCCTCTTGGGAATATACCTTCGAGACCGCGTCCGCCATCGGTGAGGCGGAGTTTCACAGGAGCCAATTGAAAACCTGGATGGAACCAGTGGAAGAGCCGGTTCCGCGTTTTATGGCCAAGACGGGTCATAAGGCGATGGTCTATCGCGAGCCATATGGCGTCGCGCTCATCATCGGCCCATTCAATGGCCCGCTGATGCTCCTCATCCGCCCGGCGATTTCCACCTTGGCGGCGGGGAATACCTGCATACTCAAACTGATTGAAGCGCTGCCGGCAACCTCTGCACTTTTACTTGAACTTGTCCCCAAATACTTTGATCCACGAGCCGTGACAGCGGTTCCGGGACGTCGCGAACAAGTCAGCGAACTGTTGAAGCTGCCATTCAACTTCATTTTCTTCACAGGCAGCACCAAGGTTGGGAAGATTGTGGCACGGGCAGCGGCTGAGAACTTGACGCCGGTTTTGCTCGAACTTGGCGGCCAAAATCCTGCTTTGGTGGATCAGACCGCGAATATTCCCGACGCAGCGAAAAAAATTGTGTGGGGCGCCATGGCATGGGGCGGGCAGTGGTGTACCTCCCCAGGCTATGCCTATGTCCAAGAATCGATCGTCGACGAATTCGTGGCACAGGCCAAACGGGCGGCCGTCGAGCTGTTCGGCGACGATCCCAAGAATAACCCCGACTATTCACGCATCATCAGCGCCCATGAGGTATCGCGGTTAGCGGGCCTCATTGATCCTGCCAAGGTTGTTATCGGCGGCAAGTCCGATCCAGAGGCGCGTTACCTGGACCCGACGATCCTCTATCCCATCACCTGGGACGACAAGATCATGGGGGATGAAATCTTCGGCCCAATCCTGCCCATCATCACATACAAGTCGTTAGACGAGGCCCTGAATCGGATCGCAGCAACACCGCACCCGCTCGCCGGCTTTGTTTTCAGCCGCGATCAAAGCACGATTGCTCGATTCATAAATGAACTTTCTTTTGGCGGCGGCGCGGTGAACCAAGTCAATATCAACGTATTTGTCGTGACAATGCCGTTCGGAGGCGCTGGGCCATCAGGCATGGGTCACTATTACGGCAAGTACGGCTTCGACATGCTCACGCATGCCAAATCGATGCTCATTTCGCCGCCCGATGTCGCAATCGACCATCTCTTCCCGCCCTACACCGAGGAAAAGAACCAGGCGCTCAAGCAATGGTTTGAGTATTGATCGTTGTGACGCCGGGCCCATCAGAAGGAAAACTAACAATGTCGCAAGAGGAAAACAAACGGATCGTCCAAGGATTCTACCAAATGGTGTTAAACGACAGGGATGTAGACACCGCGTTTCGGCTCTATGCAGGCAGTTATTACCGGCAGCACAACCCACTCGTCGAAGACGGCAAAGAAGGGGTGCGTAAGTTCGTCGCCTGGATTGGCGCCAATCGTCCAAATGCGCGGGGCGAGATCAAGCGCGTATTCGCGGAGGGAGAATTCGTCATCCTGCACGTTCACTGGACTGGCCTGCTAGGCGGCAAAAACGGAGAAGCCGTCGTGGACATTTTCCGGCTCGAGGACGGCAAAATCGTCGAGCACTGGGACGTGATCCAGCCGATCCCCGATACCGCAGGCAATGATAACACCATGTTTTAGGTCTGGGAATGATTTGAGGGCGAAGATTATGAGTCTGCTCTTAGCTGGAATCAAGGTGGCCGATTCAGCCCTGGTTCATGACGCGATTGAATTGGCGAGGAATTCCTCTTCCCCGTTCCTTTTCAACCATGTGATGCGTTCATGGCTTTTTGGCGTGCTGATAGCTGAAGGCACCCAACAGGCGCTGGACCCAGAGATCTTGGCTGTCTCAGCAATCCTTCACGATCTCGGCCTGACCGACCGGTTTGCAGCCCGGGATCGATTTGAAGTCGATGGAGCTAATGCCGCCCGGTCGTTCCTCAAGGATCGTGGCATCCCAACACAGCAGACTCAGCTCGTATGGGATGCCATTGCTCTGCACACAACTCGTTCGATTGCTGTGCATAAACAACCAGAGGTCGCGGTGACACACGCGGGAATTGCCGTGGATGCCATAGGTGCGGGATTGGATCTGATCCCGAAGGAAAACCTGCAAGCGATCCTCATCGAGTTTCCGCGCCTGTCCATGAAGACGGAACTCCGATCCATCCTTTGCTTCCAGGTCCGGCGGAAGCCGGAGACCACATACGACAACATACTTAAGGAGTTCGGCATACGATTCGTAGACGGATATAACGCCCCGTCCTTCGCCGATCTCATAGAGAACGCTCCGTTCGCTGAATAGTTCTCGATCGATTCGGTCCCGTAACAGCATCTCGGCATGCAATGTCCCCAAACTTTGGCAATGCCCGCTGCCTCCGACCAACCAGGCGCAGGCCAGGACATCTCGGTCTGAATGGACGATTCCCCGCCAGCCGAAGACCGAGTTGCTCGATGACTTCGTGTACATAGATCCGAGGCAGACGCTCTGGCCGCACGTTGCCGCTGCGGGGACGAAAGTAAACGCGGCTGGCTTGCACACGCCGGCCGGTTTCTACCGTCGGCGCATTCAACAGAAAACGAGAGGCTGCTTGCACCGAAGGCGGGTGAGGCCGCCAGAGGAGCTGCGGATTGGGCACATACAGCATCAGCGGAAGTATTACCCAGCTTGAGTTTAATTGCGGAGCTCTACCGGGTGTTAATCAGTCTGTTTTGCGTTCGAGTCCGTTTCGGGGAGCCGAATGAGTTGGAGCGAACTAGCCCGACACACCAGTTAGCGCACTAGGCCGAGAGCAACCGCTCTCGGCCTATTTTGTTGACCTATCCTCCGCGTTGTTGCCGCGCGCCCCGCATCAAGCACCTTTTCCTTCCGAGAGCAGACAGCGGTCGCCGGCTGCCATCGCGCTTGTCGGCTTGCCAACGGTGGCCGGAACTCTCAGAGGATCTGAAACGATTTGGGTCCGGAGTTAGCGCGAACGCTGATCTGCCGCGGCCAAACCGCTCAGAATTCCGGTTCAGGGGGCGCGTTGCTTGTTCTGTACGGACGTCCTTCCATGATCCGGATACTGAACCTAAAAACAGGCCGGAAACAGGACAGAAACAGGACAGCAAATCGCCTTCCATGTTGTCCGCGGCCCAAGCTGGCCCAAGAGGCTGCGGCTACGAACCCGCTGTGTTGTCGTCCACGAAGAGGTATTGCTGATGACTACCTTTGGCCCATTGACGTGCTGTTTGCCCGGCGCCTCATTCGCACGCTGACCCCAGCCCGTGGAAGTTTTGGCGCC
>JABDHJ010000063.1 GCA_013285645.1 Verrucomicrobiota bacterium
GATTGAAGTACTCCCAACCGGAGGCACCGCCATTATCCGGAGGCTCGATGATAAGCGTGCGGTCGGGATCGATTTCCCGCACGGCCTTTCCTGCGGCGAGGGCGAGATCCTGCCAATCCATGCAACCGGGAGCGGTCTGGTCGTCATTCGGTTCATTGACCAAATCGAACCCCCAAATCGTCTGGTTGCCCTTGTAGCGTGTGGCCATCTTTTCCCAGATTTCGACGAAATGTTCCTCCGCCTTGGGATCGGAAAAGAGAGAGCCCGTGGAAGGAAATTTGCCGCCCGGTGGGGAATGCAAATCAAGGACGACCTTGACGTGATGTTGCGCGGCCCAAGTAAGGACGAGATCGGTCTTGCCCAATATCTCGTCGAGCCATTTGTCGTAGGTTACGAAATCGGTCTCCGTAGTTTTGGGATCATCGCGAAACAACTGCCGACGGATCAGGTTGCCGTTCCAGTTGTCCGCAAAATTAGCCAAATCCTGCTCGGAGATATCGGGGTGAACCATCGCGCCGCGAAGGCGGGGAACCGTGTGTCCGGTAAAGATGGGTTGATCCGCCGGGACCGCCGGAGCCTGGACAAATTTGGGGACGAGCGAGATCGATAGGTTGGAGAATCGGACCGTGCCGGTGACTTTCTCCAGTCCAAGAATAAGGGTGACCGCCGTGGCGTTATCTGGAACTTGAAATCGGAAGAAGACATGCCGCCAATCAAACGTCCCCACGGGAAGGTTTGCTTGCTGCCACTCCTCACCATGCGGAACGCCGGGTGGAAATTCGATATGGGCCAGCAGCTTGATGCCGTTCCATGACTCCGGTTTGGCCGAGATGTTATCGGCCGAAAGATCGCAACTGACGAGGATGGGACAGCCGCGAATTTGATCGATGGGCAGGGGAAGGTTGCGATTGACGCCAGTCGTGACGTCGGCGTTGGTGATTTCAAGAACGCTGCCGTGACCGGGCGTCTCCATGATTTTACCAGGGCCGCCCTTTAATCCGTCGAAGCCTTTGCTCAAGATCGCCTGGGCCGGAGAGGAGTCGCTCAAGGCAATCCCTACGCTGAACAGCAACGCCACCATCGTCAGCAGTAAGTTTTTAGGCATGAGTGTTACCGATGTTCAGGCCTAAATTCATCGAGGTCAATTCCCCAGCGTTTGTCGCCATTCTTGAGAAAAAAGCGTCGAATATCTTTAGACAATCTTGCCCTATTTCGAAGACTCGCCCATTCTGTGCGGCCATGTCCGATCACAAAGCCCAGAAGGGGGCCGTTGCCCTCAATCCCAGTCAGCAGGAGGTCGCATTTTCGACGGAGAAACATGTGGTTGTTCTGGCGGGCGCGGGCACGGGGAAAACTGCGGCGATTGTGCACAAGGTGGCGCATCTGATCCGGGGAGGGGTTCCTCGAAGCCAGGTGATGATGATCACGTTCACCCGCCGCGCCGCGAGCGAGATGCAGAAGCGGATCGGCGCATTGATCAAGGACGTCCCGAAGCAGGGCCGCGACGACACGATGTTGGTTGGAACCTATCATGCGATTGCCAGCCTTCTTTTGCGACGTGACGCGATGGGCTTCGGTCTCTCTGGCGCGAATTTCACCACACTCACCGAGGACGATGCGAACAGCCTGATGAAGTCGGCGTTCCGCGAATGCGATGTGACGCCCGGTGAGAGTGTCACTCCGGCCAAGGTGCGCGCGGCACTTTCGTTCGCGCTGAATAAGCGCATCGAGCTTGAGGTTCATTTTCGTCACGAGTTTCGCGAAAATGCAGATCGCGCGCTGACTTTGGTGAGGTGGTATCGCAAGCTCAAGCAGACGGCAAACGGCTTGGATTACGACGATCTTCTCGTCCTGTGGGGAAAGCGTCTAGGCGAAGACAAGGATTACGCGGCGCGCCTGCGCTCTGCTTATCGATACGTCATCTGCGATGAGTTCCAGGACAACAACGCGCTGAATTACGAGATTCTCTCCAGGCTCAATCCGGATCATCTCACGGTCGTTGGCGATGTGAACCAATCGATCTTTGGATTTCGCGGTGCCTCGTGCGGGCTGGTTGATCTCTTTCTCAAGGAGCATCCCGATGCGCGGGTAATCCGTCTCGAAAAGAATTATCGTTCAGGGCAGAAGATTCTCGATCTGGCCAATGGCGTGGTGGAGAACTGCCCGCGCGCGCTGGTCTTGACGAGCGCTCGTGGCCACGACAGCAAGACGGAACAGGTTCCTCTGCCCACGGCGGTCAGTGAGTCGGCGTTCATCATGGACTGGATTAGAAAGCGCATTGAACGTGGCACCAAGCCCAACGAAATTGCGGTGCTTTCCCGTTCATCCCGCTCCATCGAAACGGTGGAGTTGGCCCTTAAATTCCAAAAAATTCCCTACCGCAAATACGGCGGCCTCACCTTGGGCGATTCCGCCGAGGTGAAGGATTTTATCGCCTTTCTTCGTCTCGCCTTCAACCCCAATGATCGCGTCGCCCTGGTGCGCTGCCTCACCCTTTTCCCCGGCGTCGGTGAGGCCTCGGCGGAAAAATATGCCTCCGATGACGCCGCCACGGACGAGCTTTTCGCCGTCGAGCGCTCACTCCCCAAGGGCGCAGGCAGCTTGAACGAGTGGCTCGAGCGGTTGAAGGCCGAACGCGGAATTGGGCCGCGGGGAAAATATCTGCTCCACGTCATCTACCCCTTGATCGAGCGAAACTATCCGCAAAATCACGCTGAGCGAATGGCGACGTTAAAAGCACTCGTCGATTCCATGAACGCCACGTCGCTTACCATGTCGGAATTTCTCGATGCGTTTTCACTCGAGAGATCGACCGAGAAGGACCACGACGAATCGGAACTCACCGTGGCGACCATTCATGCCAGCAAGGGACTCGAATACGATTGCGTGGTGGTTTGCGGCGCGGGAAGCCTTCAGATGCCGCATCCCAAATCGATTGATCCCGAGAGCTTCGAGGAGGAGCGACGGCTCATGTATGTGGCCGTCACCCGTGCCCGCAGCCGTCTTTTGATCACCTATCCCGTGGAAGGTTTGCCCGGCGGACTTCAACAACCGAGTCCGTTCCTGCCCCCCAAGTTTCCTTGGGATGCGGCCTCGTAAAACAATCCGTCATCCTTCGATTTTGAGCAGTAATAGTGAGCGTAAGTGATTCTTTAGGATCGCAAGTGTGACAGTCCATTGTAATACTCTTGGGATGCTCCCTTTTCTAGCATGTTTCGGAGTTACTTTTTTGCTTATGTACACCTTATTGAGTGCCTTCGGCTCTCAATATACCTTGCCCATCGCATGTTGTGCAGGGTTCTTGGGTGGTTCGGCAATGGAAGAATTAAGAAAGCGTCGCCGCAAATAGGCATAATATTCATTTTTAAAAGTGTGACAAAAAAGTGTTACACTGACGTTTGTTTGACTCTTAAGACAATCGTATTGCAGCATGACGAAGGATCATTTCTGATCCTCTCGTTCTTAAACTCCATTTCGCGCTGACTTTGCGGGGATCAGCAATGGAGTTGCCCCGACAAGCGCGTTCCCAAATGGAGTTTGGGAACGAGGAACAAAGGCAGGCTGAACTGATCCTTCGACAAGCTCTGGATGACGGATTGTTAAGAGGAGTTTTAGTGTGATTCCGGCTTCGGTTCGGACTTTGCCACAGTGGCGCGTTTGCACCAGAGCTTGCGGCCTTTGAATTCGATTCCGCTTAGTTTCGAGACGACGAGATCCGCGTGCTCGTCAGCGATATCGACGAAGGTCTGCTTGGTCTGCAAGCGGATGACGCCGACGACTTCCTTGGGCAGTTTCGTGATGCCGACAATGACGCCGACCACATCACCCGGTTGGATACCGTGATCGCGGCCTACGCCCAGGGTCAGTCGAGTCATGCCGGCTTCGTGCGAAACTTCGCCGGCGGTTCGATCCGCCTTGAGGCCTGTTCCGGTTGAGATGGGACGACGTTCGGGGAGGGCGGGGCGGTCTTCATAATCGCGACGTGCCTGCGGTTCGGGACGTTCGCGACGCTCCGGCGGATAATCGCGCGGCGCGGGACGCGCATAATCATCGCGACGTGCGGGAGCGGGTCGCTGCTCGCGGACTTCCCGGACGGGTTCGGCCGGTTTCACGACATCGTCGCCGAAGAGATGGATCAGCGCGGAAGCGATGTCTGTCGCGACGTAGCCCTGGTCCAGCAGGCGACCGATGAGCGCATCCTGCCGCTCGTATTTTCCTTCCTCCAATGTCTTGTGGAGTGAATCGTAAAAGCTGTTCGCGCGTTTCTTTTCCACTTCCTCTTCCGTGGGAATCCGTTCTCGCCGAATCTTGCCTTTGATGAAGCGGATGATGCTTTGCATCTTATAGATTTCGCGGCCCGACACAAAGGTGATCGCGCGGCCACTGCGGCCCGCGCGACCGGTGCGCCCGATGCGATGGGTATAATCTTCTCCGTCGTGCGGCAGATCGTAATTGAAGACCACTTCAACGTCATCAACATCCAGCCCGCGCGCCGCCACATCGGTTGCGACAAGAAAATCCAAACCCCGCTTGCGGAACTTTCCGATCACGCGCTCGCGCATCGCCTGGGTCATGTCTCCATGCATTTTGTCGGCCGCATAACCGCGCGCGGCGAGATGCTCGGTCAACTCATCGACCATCATTTTGGTGGCGCAAAAAATAATGCCGTAGCTGATGTCCTGAAGATCGATCAGGCGGCAGAGGACGTCGAGCTTGAAGCGGCGATCGACCTCGTAATAGACCTGGTCGATGTCGGGCATGGTCAGCGCCTGGTTTTCAATCGTCACGTTGACCGGATTCTTCGTGAACGTCTTGATCAAGCTTTGGATGGGGCCCGGCATCGTCGCCGAAAAGAAAACCGTCTGCCTTTCCGCCGGCGCCTGTTTGAGCACCGTTCGGATATCATCGACAAATCCCATGTCGAGCATGCGGTCGGCCTCGTCGAGAATGATCATTTTGATCTGATCGAGCTTCAGGGTGCGGCGTTCGAGATGGTCCATGATGCGGCCGGGCGTTCCGATGATGATTTGCGCGCCGTCCCGCAAGCCGCGCAACTGGCGGTCGTAGGATTGTCCGCCATAAATGGGAATCTCCCGCACGCCCTTCTTATATGCGGCCAGCTTCGCCACTTCCTCGGCGACCTGCACGGCCAGTTCGCGCGTCGGACACAAAATCAAAACCTGTGGCGCGCGCAGCTTAACATCAACCCGCTCAATGGCGGGCAGGGCAAACGCGGCGGTCTTGCCCGAGCCGGTTTGGGATTGCCCTACCACATCAGAGCCGGAAAGCAGGGCGGGAATCGCCTGCGACTGGATGTGCGTAGCCTCTTCATAACCCATCTGCACCACGGCTTTGAGGAGCTCCGGCGACAAACCCAATTCGGCAAACATTTTCTTCTGCATTCAAACTTATACGCGAATGCCGGGACTCTCACCACATCTAACCGCCGACATTAAGAAATTAGAATACCTTTCGCCTTGAGAAAAGTTCTCTCCAATATCTTTCTCAAAACAATCTGAGACCTCTGCGAAACTCTCACATATAGCATTAGTCATCCTGAGCTTGTCGAAGGATCAGTTCGGGTTGCCTTTTCTCAGAGTACAGAACTGATCTTGCCACACGTGTGTGCGCCAATCTCAAGATGACGGATTACTTGAAAAAGGACTTTTGCAGAGATCTCTACAAGGATGACAGAACCTTAAAAGAAGGACCTTCGCAGAGGTCTCAACCTGTCCTCCTGCTAAACATCCCCACTGCCCCAACTTAAATTTGATACTCTCCCCGGTAATCCGTATATTGGCCTCCCGCACCCTCTCCATGCACGCCCCCTCATCCCATTATTCTTTGCCTCCAGAAGCCGCGCCTCCGCGCTATCAATGGGCATTGCATCGCTTCGCCTGCTTCTGCGCGGGCTCGATCCTCTTCTTAATCTGCATCGGCGGCCTTGTCACCAGCCACGAGGCAGGCATGTCAGTCCCGGACTGGCCCAACACCTACGGCTACAACATGTTCTTTTTCCCGTGGCAGGACTGGGTCGGCGGCATTTTCTACGAGCACTCCCACCGACTCGTCGCCTTCGGCGTGGGCATCCTCGTCACCATCCTGGCGGTCTGGCTTTGCTTTCAGGAAAGAATCTGGCTACGCTGGATGGGACTTTGCGTCCCAATTTTTGTCGCGCTCGAGGCAACTCTCGGCGGCCTGCGCGTCGTCCTCAGCAAGGATCAACTCGGCATTTTCCACGGTTGTCTCGCGCAACTCCTTTTGGTCAGCGTCTCGCTCATCGCGCTTTTCACCTCGCGCTGGTGGATCGAGTTGCGCATGACCATCAAGCCCGTCACGCCTCCTCAATGGGCCGGTCGCACCCTCGCCATCTGCGCGCTCATCTTCGCCCAGTTGATGCTCGGCGCGACCATGCGCCATCAACACGCCGGGCTTTCCATCAACGACGCTCCTCTCGCCTACGGACAGGTCTGGCCCAAAACGGATCCGGAGTCCGTTGACAGCTACAACGCTGAACGGCTCGCCCACAACCAGCCCGCCACCACCGCCCTCGCCATCAACCTGCAGATGGCCCACCGCGTCGGCGCAGTCCTCGTCACCGTTTCTATCCTCGCCGCCGCCGCCGCCGTTTGGCTCACGCCCGGTTCCGCCCCGATCCTGCGACGCTGGAGCGCGGTCTGGGTCGGCCTCGTCTTTACCCAGTTCGCCCTCGGAATTTTCACCATCTGGACCAACAAGGCCGCCGACGTCGCCACCACCCACGTCGCCGTCGGGGCGCTGACCCTTGTCCTCGGCGCGTTGCTCACCGCGATCAGTTGGCGTTTGCAATCGCGGGGAGAACTTGCCACAAAAGGTGTCGCGTGAATCCTGCCGTTGTTACCACCACGGCTGAGTCGGAGACCAGGCCCCATGTGGCCCCCACACTTTCCCTCGCTGCGGACC
This sequence comes from Verrucomicrobiota bacterium, assembly GCA_013285645.1. GTDB lineage: Bacteria > Verrucomicrobiota > Verrucomicrobiia > Methylacidiphilales > UBA1321 > JABDGH01. The sequence goes on from JABDHJ010000063.1 coordinate 6,943, forward strand.
TCTCCGAACTGACCAAGGCGCGGCTCACCGCCATGGTGCTGTTGACCACGCTGGCCGGATACGGCCTCGCCAGTCGTGGCGCCTTCGATTGGCTGGTTCTCCTCCACACCCTCATCGGCACCACACTGGTCGCGATCTGCTCCTCCATCCTCAACCAGGCATTGGAACGCGACACCGACGCCCTCATGCACCGCACCGAGCAGCGCCCCTTCGTCACCCGCCGCTTGCCCTTCGTGGAAACGATTCTCGGCGGCCTCGCGCTCGGCGCTCTCGGGCTTGCAGAGCTGGCTTGGTTCGTCAATAGCCTGACCACCATTGTCGCCTTCGTCACTCTTGTCGTCTACGTCGTCGTCTACACCCCGCTCAAGCGCCGGACCGAGTTCAACACGCTGGTCGGCACCATCCCCGGCGCGCTGCCCCCGCTCATCGGAGCAACCGCCGTCACCGGCCATTTCAACGTCGAAGGCTGGACCCTCTTCGCCATCCTCGCCTGTTGGCAACTGCCCCACTTCTACGCCATCTCCTGGATGTACCGGGAAGATTA
>JABDHJ010000064.1 GCA_013285645.1 Verrucomicrobiota bacterium
GCGCAACCATTGCTCCTTTAACGGTGAATGAGCTTAAAACTCGGTTGCGGAGCTTTTGCCAAAATCATCCGATTGAGAAGTTGGAGGTCTTTGGTTCTGTAGCAAAAGAGACGGCGAACGAGGATAGCGATATCGATTTGCTGGCGACGTTTACACCCGTCATACCCGATGGCTTTGCTTATTTTGGTTTTGTGCGGCAACTGGAAGATGAACTGGCTAGTTTACTCGAGAACAAAGTAGATTTGCTTGATCGCGAAACGGTCGTGCATATGCGCAACCCCATCCGCCGGAATGAAATCCTGAATCGGACCAAAGTCATCTATGAACGTGTCTCCTGAGCAGGCGGGTTATCTGTGGGATATCCTTGTCCACGCCCGCGATATTCAGTCGCACCTTAGCGGTATATCAAAAGCGGAGTATTTGCAGGATCGTAAGACACAGCAGGCGGTGGAGCGATGTTTCGAGATTATGGGGGAAGCTGCGGGTCAGCTTCTTCCGGAAACGGTCAACCAGATACCCAACCTGCCGGTGCGGCCCATGCGGGAAATGAGAAATTTCCTCATCCATGTTTATTTCAGCATCGACTTGGAGCGCGTTTGGAATACCTGTCAAAAAAATATTCCCGAAGTGATTGCCGCGCTGGAACCTCACGAGCAATCTTTGCAACAGGGTACCTAATCTATGGCCAAGATGCTTAAAGATCTTACTGCGGCGGAAATTCTGGCACTGGCGATCCAGTCGGAGGAGGAGGATGGCCGGATTTATGCGGATTTGGCGGAGCGGATTGGGATGGAATATCCCGAGACGGCGAAGTCGCTCGTGGCGATGCGCGATGAGGAAAACGGACATCGGCATCGGTTGATCGAGCTTTATCGCAAGCAGTTTGGGGAGCATATCCCGCTTATCCGGCGACAGGACGTGAAGGGGTTCATTACGCGCAAGCCGCTTTGGATTACTTCCAATCTCACGATTGCGATGATTCGGAACGAGATCGAGACCATGGAAACGGAGGCGCGCAATTTTTATCAGGCGGCGATCGCGCAGACGAGCGACGCGGCGGTGCGGCAGTTGCTGGGCGATCTCGCGGCGGAGGAGGAGAAGCACTATGAACTCGCCGAGGAGATGGATGAGCAGGCGAAGTCGTCCGGTGCGCGGGAGGAGGAGGACAAGTCGCAGCGACGCCGGTTTGTGCTGCAAATTGTGCAGCCGGGACTGGCGGGATTGATGGATGGCTCGGTCTCGACGTTGGCGCCGGTCTTCGCGGCGGCCTTTGCGACTCACGCGAGCCGGGATGCGTTTCTCGTCGGTATGGCCGCTTCGGTCGGGGCGGGGATCAGCATGGGTTTTGCGGAGGCGATGTCGGACGACGGCGTGCTCAGCGGGCGCGGACGGCCTTGGGCGCGCGGGACAGTTTGCGGCCTGATGACGACGGCGGGAGGAATCGGACACACGTTGCCGTTTTTGATCACCGATTTTTATATCGCGATGTATGTGGCCTTTGCGATTGTAGCGGTGGAACTGGGCGTGATCGCGTGGATTCGGCACCGGTATATGGATACGCCACTGCTATCCGCGACGTTTCAAGTCGTCGTGGGCGGTGTGCTGGTGTTTATCGTGGGGATTTTAATTGGGTCGGCTTAAAGGGGAGTGAAAAGTAGCACGAACTTTTCGAATCGCATTCTTTTCCTCTGGCCTACTCCATGCTTTCCCGTCCTATAATCCATCATGCCGACTTCGACCTCGCTGACTTTCACCGCTGAAGCCAAAACGAAGCTTCTGCCCTCGACGCAACAGAATATCCTCCGCGTTTACGCCGATCCCGCCGCGACTGATCTCGACCGTGCGAGCATCGACGAGTTGCTGGCTTCGCAAGCGTGGACCGAGCTGGATGATCGCTTTTTCCGCGACATCGCTTTCGGCACCGGCGGGATGCGGGGACGCACCATCGGCAAGATCGTGACCAAGGGTGAGGCGGGCAAGCCGGAGCCACTTGGTCGGCCCGAGTTGCCCGGAACCGGAACGAACATGCTCAATTATGGCAACGTTCATCGGGCCGTTTCCGCGCTTGGGGCTTATCTTATTGAGGGTTATCCGGGTGAAAAGTTGAGCGTGGTGATCGCGCACGATACGCGATTTTTCTCAGAGGAATTTTCTCAGGCGGCGGCGAAATCGTTGAACGCGCTGGGCATCGATGCGTTTCTTTTCCCGGAGGACCGCTCGACGCCGCAGCTCTCGTTCACGACGCGCGTGGTGGCCGCGCATGCCGGGATCATGATCACGGCCAGCCACAATCCGCCGCACGACAACGGCATGAAGTTTTATTCCCGCGACGGCGGCCAGATGGTAGAGCCGCACGCATCAGGGGTCACCAAGCATTTTGCGAAAATCTCTGCCGATCCTGCGGTGCTGCCCGCGTTGCTGGCGACAATCAAGACGCCGGGAAAGACGACTGTTCTCGAAGCTGAGATGGATGTCATTTATCGCGATGCGGTCGGGGGCTTGGTGCTGGAGCAGGAGGCGATTTTGGAAGTGCGCGAGAAGATCAAGTTTGTCTACACGCCGCTCCACGGCACCGGCATCCGCGCGATCCCGGCGTTGCTGGATCAATACGGGTTCCGCTATTCCGTGGTACCGCACCAGAGCACAGGGGATGGACGTTTCCCCACGGTGAAATCGCCAAATCCCGAAAATGCGGAGGCGCTTGAGTTGGCGATCAAGCAGGCGGAGGTAGAGAAGGCTGACGTGGTACTCGCGACTGATCCAGATGCCGATCGCATGGGCGTGGCCGTTCGCGATGCGAGCGGAAAAATGATTCTGCTCACGGGCAATATGATCGGATCGATCCTGGCTTATTATCGCATTTCACGGATGATCGCGCAGGGGATTTTGACCGAGGGTAACAAGGCGAATGCGGTGATCATCAAGACCTTTGTCACGACGGATCTGCAGAAGAAAATCGCGGAACATTTTGGCGTCGGGTGCATCAATACGCTGACCGGTTTCAAGTATATCGGCGAGAAGATGCACGATTACGAATTGGCGCTGCAGCATCCCGACTTAGCGACACTGCCGCCTGCGGAACGGCGCACGGTTTCGCTGACGCACAGCCGCTTTGTCATCTTTGCGGGCGAGGAAAGCTACGGCTACACCGGCGGAGATTATGTGCGGGACAAGGACGCCAATGCGGCGGTGCTGATGTTCTCGGAAGTGGCGGCGTGGGCGAAGTCGAAGGGCAAGACGCTGGCCGAATATCTCGACGATATTTATCGCGAGATGGGCTTTTACACGGAGCGGCTGGGGACCCTGACGTTTGAAGGCGCACAGGGAGCGCAGCAGATTGCGAAATTGCTGGCCTCGTTTCGCGAGCAGCCGCCGAAGAGCTACCAGGGAAAGACGGTCAGCTCGGTCGAGGATTTCGGGAAGCAGGACTTCACCGATGCCGACGGGAAGAAAATCCCCAAGGAGACGATGCTGATGTTCCATCTCGATGACGGCAGTCGCATGGCAGTGCGCGGTAGCGGCACGGAACCGAAGATCAAATTCTATTTCTTCACACGGGCGGATGCGACGGGCGATCTCGCCGCGATCAAGACAGAGCGCAAGGCGTTCCTCGAGTCGTGGTGGAATGAGGTGCAGGAAGATGTGAAGAAGCGGGTGGGGTAACCGTTTTAAATTCCGTCATCCTGAGCTTGTCGAGGGATCAGACGCGTACCGTTATGGCAGAAGAACTGAAAATACTTCATCACCCACCCTTTCCAGAATTGCTTTGGACAGAGTGGGGCTGGTGGGAAGGAAAGACGATCTTGCCTTGCTGGGCGGGGTTTCAGTCTCGCGGTGCAGCTTATGGCTCAAAGGATTCTAAAGCTGTGTCGAATGGCGCTGCGCTAATAAATCTAACGCCCCCAGACGGCTTGCAAATTCCATCAGAGGTTCAATGCCAGGCATTCTCATTTCAAATAGAGAAAGGAGATGAAATCGTGTCTTCGGTCTTAACTGCACTTACCGATTATTACGTGAAGCTTCGACCTAAATGCGCAGGCTATTATGATGAGGAAACATTTGGACGAATCATGCCGCTAATATCATCCGCGAATGATTTCAAGCAGTTGATAGGCCTTTCCCAGATACATGTTCACCCATGGCTTAAGAATGGCGTTTGTTACGTCGGGCTTGAATTAGGTTGTGGTTGGGATGAAGAACACGGATTAGGAGTGATGCTTCACGGGGCAAGAGTGGTTGAGATTGGCTCTGCAGACGTCTCTTTTGCTTGGGAGCCCAAAGAATCCAAATCTTAGTCGGACAATGCCAAGGTACGCCACGCGTGTCTGATCCTTCGACAAGCTCAGGATGACGGATTAGGGACTGTTAACACTACGCTCAAAAATTCTGCAACCCCAACGGGGTTGTGATCACTCAGCCCAGGGTTGGCGCGTCCGCGCCTACCCTGGGTAGAGGCCGGGCGGGCTCTACTCTGAAAGAGTTGAATCCGGAGCAGCAGGAGCAAGCTTCAACCCCTTCAGGGTTGTTCCCATTTTTGATTGACCCAGGGTAGGCGCTGCTGCGCCAACCCTGGGCTAAATGATTGCAACCCCGTTGGGGTTGCCATGAGGCCGCCAAGCTTAAGAGCTGGCGCATTGAATCTTAGTGTGAACAGGCCCTAGGAGAGAGCGACGGTAAGGCTTGCTCTCGAAATTGAAGAGGATAACCTTATTGCATGATCCAGACACTGGAAGCAGTGATCGATGAACATGGCGTGGTCCGTTTGCTCGAGGACGTTCACTTGCCTGCGGGGCGTCGTGCACTTGTTACGGTGCTTGAAGATGAACCGATCGGTCATCCCTCCGAGACTGTACTCCTTAGCGAAGCAGTCCTTGCCGAAGACTGGAACCGCCCCGAGGAGGACGCTGCATGGGCTCATTTACAGCAGGCTCGGTAGTCTTGGTTCGGTTTCCGTTCTCTGATCTTTCGCAGTCCACCATCAAGCGAATTGCGGACGTAATCGTCCATCTGCTCCAAGCGAAGAAGTAGCGTGAGATTATCATTTCGTTGAATGCACCGAAATGATCCCGCGCAGTTCTCCTTGTCATGCCGGGGACTAGGATTCACAATCACCGGCTCACATGGCCAAACCAGCATTAGGAAAAGGACTCAGCGCGCTTATGGGCGGAGCGAGCAATCTCGCGGCACCGGAACCGGTGGTGGAGCGCGGTGAATCGATTCGCCAGATTGCGCGCGGGGAGATTGTCCCGAGTCCGCTTCAGCCGCGAAAAGTCTTCCGTGCTGAGGAATTGAACGAACTGGTCGATTCGATCCGGGAAAAAGGAATCATCCAGCCGCTGATTGTGCGGAAGGTTGGTGCGAAATATGAACTGATCGCGGGTGAGCGCCGCTGGCGCGCTTCCGGTGAGGCGGGACTGGAAACGCTGCCGGTCATTGTGCGCGAGGCGAGCAATCGCGACGTACTGGAACTGGCGCTGATCGAGAATCTGCAGCGGGCCGATCTCAGCCCCATTGAGGAAGCCGAGGCTTATGCGCGGTTGATGAAGGAGTTTACGCTGACGCAGGAACAGGTTTCGAAGCAGGTGGGGAAGGGGAGGGTGACCATTGCGAATGCTGTGCGGCTACTCGAGTTGCCTCAACAAATTCAGGCATGGATCAGCACTCGTGACCTGAGCGTCGGGCACGCCAAGGTTCTACTCGGTCTGGCGACCGTTGAGGAACAGATGCACGCGGCGGAACGTGTGCGCAAAGAGAACCTCACCGTGCGCGCGACAGAACGGCTCGTGGAATCGATGCGGGCGACCACCAAGCCTGCGACGAAGCGCAAGGCTGCCGCTGTTTCGAACGAAGCGATTTTCGCCGACCTGGAGAAGCGTCTGCAGCAGCATGTCGGCACGCGCGTCCGAATCGTCGGCAAGGCGAATGCGGGCAAAGTGGAGATCGAATACTTTTCGCGGGAAGACCTCGACCGCATCCTGCATCTTTTGCGGTTGCCGTTGGGATAAAAAGGCGGAAGTCACATCGCAGTTCGATATGGATCGAAAAAGCAGCTTTTCACGACGGTTTGACGTCGATAGACCTATTCAAGTCCATAAATACGTTACGATTGCGAATTTCGCCATTGAACTTTTCCCGAAATAACTATAAAAAGAAATAATTATGGCCGATTCTGCCTCTCCAGGCTCTGATCCGAACGCACCAAAACGTGAAACGCTGCGGATAAGTCTTCCGCCCCGTCCGCTTAAGCCGGCGTCCACCAAGATTGTCCCGGCGGCGCGTCCCAATATCTCGGCAGCGACCACGTTGCCCTTGAATACATCGAGTTCTCTGGAGCCTACGCCGCCCGGAACGCCTGCCTGGTCCACGGCGGTGACCAAGCCGATGCCCAGCGTTTCGCGGCCACCCTCGGGAGCCATGCCCCAGAGGCCTGTGGCACCTCCGCTGACCGGTTCTCCTCCACACGCCAAGACAAAGCCTCTTTTCCCACTGAAACCGGCTTCGTCGAACTTAAGCATGGCAGCAGTCAACGCTCCGGCTGAGACGCAGGCACCCCCCGCCGTCAAGCCGACTGCTCCGCCCGTTCCGCCGCCCGCAACGTCTTCCGGTAAAACCGGAGTGCAGCCGCCGCGCGTTATCGTGCCCACGACACAGGCCAAGGTTTTTGTCAAAAGTGGCAATCTGGAAACGCAAACGCCAGAAAGTCTCGAACCCGTTTCATTCCAATCGAAGGCCCCGGCCCTCGCCTCCACCCAGGCGATCTCCATTGTCAGGAAGACTGAGCCGCTTCATCCTCCCGGCACGACGCCAACCGGCACCATTCCATCCGGTGCCGCCCCTTCGATGGGCCATTTGTCACCAGCTCCCCGCGCACCGGCACCTGTGGCGCCTCAGCCGCCTCTTGCGCAGCCCGATTTACCGGCGCCGAACCAAGCGAAGTCGAGCGAAGCTCCGAAGTCCGGAGTCATCGAGCCCCCTGGACGTCCGGTTGGCCCCGACGGAGTTCTTGCGCCAGTGCGGGTCAAGCGGCCAACGACGTCCCTGCGGTTGGCTGATTTTCCTGACAGTGCGCGATCGGCGGTGACCCAGCCGCTGGAAGTCACGCATGCATTGCCACCTTCCGTTCCTTTGCCCGACTGGCTGTTGATGCGGATAATTGCCCGGTAATTGCGCCCGATATCATGCGGATCAATCGTCAGGTAAGGCACCTCCCAGCTATTTTCGGGATGCGCCGCGCGATCCTTGAGCCCCTTGTTGATCGCATCCTGATGCGAGCCTGAAAACGCGGTAAAGACCAGATCGCCGCCATAAGGCCAGCGAGAGGGAACTTCCAACTTCGTCCAGGTTTCATAAGCCTCACGCACCGCGCCCAAGTCATGAAAATCCAGCTTGGGATCAATCCCCTGCGTCAACATATTCAGCGCCACCGTCACGAT
>JABDHJ010000065.1:0-757 GCA_013285645.1 Verrucomicrobiota bacterium
GGAAGTGGTCGGTTACTGGCACGATTTTGGGCACTCGGCTCGCAAGGAATTCATGGGGTGGCATTCGCATTTCGAGACGCTGAAGCTGCGCTCACCGCGATTGCTCGGCTGCCACATCCACGATTGCCGACGTCCGCAGGACGATCATCTGCCGTTGGGGCATGGGGAAATCGATTTCCCCTCGCTCTTGCCGCTGGTGCCGGAAACCGCTATCACTGTCCTCGAACTCTCGCCGGGAGTACCGGAAGAGCAGGTCATCGCCAGTCGTCATTTATGGAATTCCTACGCCGCCGCATCGGTATAATTTTAAGGACGCTGGTGTCCGTCCTGCTCATCGCGTGGCTGATTCGTAAAATCGACTGGGTCAAGTTTTGGAACATTGTTCGCACGGCGGATGTGCATTGGCTGATCGCGGCCTTCATCTGTTTCATTCCCGTTTTGTTTATCTGTTCGTGGCGCTGGCGAATGCTCCTGAACGTACACGGCGTGAGATTGCGTTTCTGGCGTGTCTTTGAGCTCAACATGATCGGCCAGTTTTTCAGCGCCTTTTTGCTGGGCACGACGGGAGGCGACGTGATCAAGATTTTTTACGTCGCTCGGGCCGTGCCGGATCGCAAGGCGGCGGTTGGCTTTACGGTGGTGGTGGATCGAGTCATTGGGATGATCGCTTTGCTTTTGTTTGGCGCGGCGATCGCGATTCCAAATATTCAATTGCTCATCTCACGACACGATACCAAGGTTTATACTGTTATTTTTT
>JABDHJ010000065.1:796-6941 GCA_013285645.1 Verrucomicrobiota bacterium
CCTCCTCGGCAAAAAAACAGGTATGTCCACTGCCTTTGGCAGCCCTGCAGAAAACCGACGCCCACTCTCGATAGAATTTGTGCCTTGAATAGTCACGCCGCAATTGCCCTTGCCTCGAAGCAACGAGTATCAAGACTGGAAACCCTATCAGGGGAAACAACGATAGAATTCCAAGGCTTTTCAGCACTTGCAAGACAAAGGGCCAGGTTATGTCATCCCTTGTAACCCATCGATGAACATGGCAAACAAGAAGTACGTAAAGAACGAATACGAGAATCCCTACATTTAATATCTGTAGGAGAATCTTTTCTTCCGAAGACTTTCGGCCCCAATCGTAATCGATGGTTGAAACGGAAGGACACGTAAAAATCGGCGTGTCGTTGATTGGATAGCAGAGTCTCAATTGTTGCGGGAAAAACTATTTCTTTCGATCTTCAATGCAATAAAATTTATCGATTATTTACAAAGCGCCAATTATACCGACCGGTAGGTAACTTTTTCGGTTGACGACATCCCGCCTTCTGCGAGCGTATGACAGCATGGGGAAAATCGTATCTGATCCACGCCAGCGGCTACTGGATGCCGGCCTGAAACAGTTTGCCAATCGCGGTTACGCGGGCACCTCCGTGCAGGACATTACCGAGGATGCGAAGGTGACCAAGCCGACGCTCTATTACTACTTCCAAAGCAAGGAGGGTCTCTTCCAGGCGCTCGTCGACCAAGCCATGGACGAACGCCTCCGTCTCATGCGCCAAGCTGCGCCACCCGACATGGAAACGGTCGAGCAAATGACCGCCATCATCGTCGCCGTGACCGATTTCGCCCGTCGCCAACCCGACCTCTTGCGCCTTTGCTTTTCCATCGCCTTTGCCGCGCCCGGCGAAATCCCTTCCGGCTTCAAGAAACACCACAAGATGCTCGAGGCCTACCAGTTCATCCGCGAAATCGTCAAGACCGGCCTGGAAAGAAAAGACCTAAACGCCGCCTTCGATGTGGATGAACTGGCCCAGTCTTACTTTCACCTCGTCCAGCATTCCACCGTGCGAACCATGTTCGAAGCCAAATTTCCGAAGATCAAGCCCATGCCCGCCATCTGCTCCCGAATGGAACCCAAGCGACTAGTGGAGCTTTTTCTCAGCGGATCGGCCAATCGAGAAAATCGCGTATCGAACGGCGTTCATCCCAAGCGCTCCCCGCGACTCGCACGCGCCGCAGCCATCATCGTTGGATTCAGTTTATCCCTGCTCAGCGCCAACGCACAAACCACCAATGCCGCGACGGCCACCGCTGCGCCCTCAACCAACGCGACATCCTCGGTCGCGCCAACGCCCGTTGCGGACACCTCCACCAACGCCGTCGATCCCAACGCGGTCCCGATGATCACTCTCCCCGCGATCACAAACCAGCCGCCCAGCGACATCGCCGATGTTCGTCCCATGCCTTCCGCGGTGAAGGAAAGCCATCCAGAACTGGCCACCGTTTCTCCCGTCGCGCAATTCAATCACGATCCCAAGGCGCTCGATCTCCAGACCTGCTTTCAACTCACCGCAATCCGCGACGATTCGCTCAAAATCAGCATACAGGACATCTACATCGCACAGGCTCAATTGAGCCAGTCGATCGCCGCCCTCTGGCCGACTTTCACCGGAAGCAACCAGCAGACATTTCTCCACTACCGCTTGCCGAACAGCACCGGCGTCACCATCCAGGGCAATTCCATCCTCAATGGAGAACGGTTCTATACGTCGCAATCCAACATCTCGATGAATTATACCATCCTAAATGGCGGACAAAATTGGAACGCCGTGGGAGCCAGTTCCGCCGCCGTCGCCGCAAAGAAACAGACGCTCGCCCGCAATTATCAGACCATTTATCAAGACGTGGCACAGGCCTTCTACGACGTGCTCCAATTCGAAGGCGACATGTTCATCCAGTCCGACCTGATCGACGCTCTGAAAGCGCGCGTCGACGATCTGCGCGACCGAGTCAAGCTAGGCCGCTCGCGCCCCTCGGAAATGCTCCAGGCGCAGACCGACCTCGCCAATGCCAAGGTGACCTACGAACAGCAACGAGGCTCGCTCAACGCCGCAAAGGAGACGCTCGCGTTCTACATTGGAATCCCCTCGGCCTACATCACGATCAAAGAGACTCAGCAATTTCCGAACGCCGCGCAACTCGAAGGCTACGTCGTCCACAGTTTGAACCGGCCCGACGTCCTCTCCCAATTGGAAAGCCTGCGCCAGGCGGAGCGAAACCTTTCCGTGGCCCAGGGCCAGCTCTGGCCAACCGTCTCTGCGAATGGCAGCTACCTCGCCTCACAAGATCCGGTCTCCCAGCAGGTGGACGCCACCATGACAATCGAAATCTCGATGCCGATCTTCGATGGCGGATTGATCATCGGACAAATCCACCAGAACAAGGAACTGGTGCGTCAAAGCCGACTGAATGTCGAACAGTTACAGCGAACATCGGACGAGGACACGCGGACCGCTTACGCGAATTTCAACGCCAGTGTCGCGCAGGTGATCGTTCTGCGTGAGGCGGCCCTGCTGGCCGCGAAAAATATTCAGGCGCAGGTCGATGATTATCGCAAGGGCGTCGTCAGCAATCTTGACGTCCTGACCGCGCTGCAGGATTACCAAAGCGCGCGCCAGGGCCTGCACGATGCGAACATGGGGGCGCGGCTCAACCTGATTAATCTCAACGTGGCCGCGGGCACGGCAGCCACAGGCCCCGGCGCCAACAACGAGGCCTTGCCCAAGCCGCCCGCCACGGTGGCGCCTTAAGTTCATGGACACCTCTTCATCCTCCACCAAGCGGATGATCCTCGGTCGCAGGGGATCGTCGTTCGCCTCGCTGGCCGATCTCTCGATCCGACGCCCCGTCTTCGCGTGGATGTTGATGGCGTCATTAATTATTTTCGGCGCGATCGGTCTCTCCCGACTTGGCGTCAGCGAACAACCCGATGTCGATTTTCCCGTGCTAACGGTCAACGCCACTTGGAGCGGTTCCGCGCCGGAAGTAATGGAAACGGAGATCGTCGATCGCATCGAGGAACAGCTCATCTCGACCCAGGGAATTCGCGACGTCACCTCCCAGATTCAGCAGGGACAGGCCTCGATCACGCTCGAATTTGAAATCAATCGCAACATCGATGCGGCACTGACCGAGGTTCAATCGAAGCTCAGCAACGTCACGTTGCCGCTCGGCGCCGATACGCCCACCATCATCAAGAGCAACCCGGAAGACCAGCCGATTCTGTTGCTAAGCGCGTCATCAACCAAGCGCGACATGCACGCCCTGACCGAATACCTCGAGTTGAACGTCACCGATCAACTCAAGATTTTGCCCGGCGTCGGCGAGGTCACGTTGGCGGGCTATCAGCAGCGGAATCTCCGCGTCTGGGTCGATAACAACAAGCTCAAGCCGCTGCAGTTGACCATGCTCGACGTGAAAAGCGCGCTCGAGACCGAGCAAGTCGAGGAAGCCGCCGGTTATCTCGAAAACTCGAGCAACGAATTCAATGTCCGCACTATGGGCGAAGGCGTCACGCCCGAAGCGGTGGGCGACATCCAGATCAAAAAACGCGGCGGCGAAGCGATCTACAACTCGAACATTCGCATCCGCGATGTGGCGCGCGTGGAAGACGGCCTCGACGACATCCGGCATGCGGCCATCGTAAACGGCAAGCCGGGCATCGGCATCGGAATCAAAAAGCAACACGGCGCAAATTCAGTCGCCGTCGCGCAAGCCGTAAAAACTCGTCTGGAAGAATTGCGAAAGTCCCTACCGCCGGACATCACCATCGACGTCAATTTCGACAGCAGCATTTTCATCGAGGACGCCATCCACGAAACCGAATTCACCCTCATCCTTTCAGCCCTGATTACCAGCGTCGTCTGCTTTCTTTTTCTCGGCTCGTGGAGTTCAACCTTCAACGTCCTGCTTTCGATTCCCACCTCCGTCATGGGCACGTTCATGGTGCTCTATTTCATGGGCTTCACGCTCAATTTTTTCACCTTGCTTGGGTTGTCGCTCGCCATCGGCATCGTCGTCGATGACGCCATTATGGTGCTGGAAAACATCATACGCCATCGCGAGATGGGCAAAAGCAAAGTCCTCGCCTCGCGGGACGGCGCGCGCGAAATCACCTTTGCCGCACTGGCGGCGACCATCGCAGTCGTCGCGATCTTCCTGCCCGTCGCCTTCATGAGCGGAATCATCGGACGCTTCTTCTTCCAGTTCGGCATCACCATTTCCGCCGCAGTTCTGCTGTCACTCGTCGAAGCCATCACAGTCACGCCGATGCGCTGCTCCCAATTCATGGGCGATAGCCGATCCGGTTACGCTCGCTGGGCCGCCGCTCAATTCGATAAGATTGGCCAGGTTTACCGCGTCATCCTGGAGTCCTGCCTGAATCATCGTTGGTTCATCATCCTGCTCTCGATGGCCATCTTTCTTTTCTCCCTTGGACTCGCCTACATTCTCCCCAAGGAATTTTTGCCAAGGCAGGACCAGAGCGCTTTTCTCATTCGCGTGCAGACACCGGTCAGTTCATCACTGCCGTTCACGGAAGGTAAATTGATCGAAGCGGAAAAAATCCTGAAGCAACATCCGGAGATCGATCATTTTTTCTCGGCCATCGGTGGATTCACCACGGACACCGGCGCGGCGGACGGCGCAGTGACCGACGGCCAGGTCAACAGCGCCCTCATTTACGTCACACTCAAGCCGAAATCAAAACGCTCCGAAGGCCAGTTCGCCCTCATGGATACCTTGCGCACGGAGTTGAACAAGATTCCCTATGTCATCGCCGTTCCCCAGGATCTCGCCTCGCACGATTTCATCGCCGGTCGCGGTTTCCCCATCGAACTCAATTTGCGCGGCTCCGATTACAAAGTCCTGGAACAAAAAGCGCACGATGTCATTTCCGCCATGAAGCAGTCCGGCGACTTCATGGACATCGACACCGATTTCCGGACCGGCATGCCGGAAGTGCGCATCTATCCAGACCGGGATCTCGCCACTCAATCAGGCGTGTCGATGGATACAATAGCCGCCACAGTTGACGCCGCCATCGGAGGCGCCATCCAGGGCAAATTCACCAACAAGGACCGCCGCTACGACGTCCGCTTACGCCTTGAAGGCGGCGAGCGCATGGGCCCCGACGACATCATGAGCCTCGATGTCCGCACCGATTACGGCGAGTTGATTCCCATCTCCAGCGTGATCAAAACCGAAACGGTCGGCACCTACCAGACCATCGCGCGCCGCCTGCGCGAGCGCTCCATCTCCATCTTCGCCAACATCACACCCGGCAAGTCACAGTCCTCCGCACTCGACCTCGCCGAGTCCATCGCCGACAAGATCATGCCGCCCGGTTACCAAGTCAGCCTCGGCGGCGGCGCGCAAACCTTCCGGGAAACTTTCGCCAGCCTCTTCTTCGCGCTGTGGCTTGGAATCATCGTCTCCTATATGGTTCTCGCCTCGCAGTTCAACAGCTTCGTCCATCCTTTTGCCGTGCTGCTCTCGCTGCCCTTCAGCGTCAGCGGCGCGTTCTTCGCACTATTGCTGACGGGCCAATCGATCAATCTCTACAGCCTGATCGGACTCGTCCTGCTCATGGGCATCGTGAAGAAAAACTCGATCCTGCTCGTCGAGTTCACCAACCAGAAACGTTTCCTCGACGGCTTTTCCGTGCGTGACGCGATTCTCTTCGCCGGCCCCGTGCGCCTGCGCCCGATCCTCATGACCTCGCTCGCTACCCTGGCCGCCGCGATTCCCCCCGCGCTCGCCTTCGGCCCCGGCGCGGAAAGCCGTATCCCAATGGCCATCACCGTGATTGGCGGCGTGATCGTCTCGACCTTTTTCACGTTGCTGGTCGTGCCCTGCGCCTACAGCCTCATGGCAAATCTCGAGAGCAAATCGCACCCCGAAGCCGAACTTTATGGCGGCACCAACGAGCCCGCCATGCGCCCCGGACATGAGACCGATTTGACCACAACCAAGTCCCCTTCCCTCGCGCCCGTAAAATAAATTTCTTCAATCGTCCGACACCATGACACTTTCCGATCTCTCCATCCGGCGCCCTGTCTTCGCCTGGATGTTGATGTTGGCGCTGATGTTTTTCGGCGTGATCTGCTTC
>JABDHJ010000066.1 GCA_013285645.1 Verrucomicrobiota bacterium
TCGCCCCAGACATAGACGGGGCCGTAACCGGCTTGATCGAGCGACCGGATCAGCGCCTGACCATCGGGCACGATGGTGGATTCGCTCGGACGACCGGGGCGTCCGCCGTAACCGGGATACTCATAGAGGAAGGTGCGAAAGCCACGACGAGTGAAGGCTTCGACGTATTCGGTGCGATCAAAGGCGCAATTGGCGTTGCCGTGGAAGACGACGATGGTACCGCGTGGAGCGGCGGCCGATTCGAAGTCGGGGCGCACGTAGCCTTGCGGTCCCTCGGCGCCCGCAGTGGTATGGGGCCAGGGAATGAGTTTGGATTCGGCGGCGATGTGCGTGGCTCGCTCAGGGGAAAGAACGGCGCCCGAAGCTACTCTTGGGTAGGTGAGGCTGTTTTGGCTGAAAAAGAGAAACACGCAGATAACGACATACACGGTCAGGGCAATAATCGCCAGCCGCCGCAAAAGGCGAATGGGATGATACCAGGGCCGTTTGGTGGGAGAAATAGGAGCGGCCATGGGGGACGCTACAGAACGCATGACGAAAAGGCAAATAAGTCGGTGGCCGAAGGCCACAGGAGGTGACCAAGAGACTTCTCTTCACCTATGATTAAGCGAAAATCTTCCGGCTACCTCCTGCGCGCAGCGCGCGTCCGGACAACAAGTAGTCCGGACCACCCGAAGGGCTCCATCACCCGGTACATTCGTGCAATGGTCGATAGTTACCTCGGAGGAAAAGGTACGACGGTCATAGACCGCCGCTACAGCTGAAGGGTACGACGGCTACAAGTGCTGATTACACGCATCGAATTGTTACAGAAATGTGGCGCTTTCTAGCTTGCCGCCGCCGCCGCGCACCGCGACACTTCATGGGCTATGGATAATACTGGCCCACAAGTTTTCACCGGCAACGCCAACCCTGCTCTCGCGAAGGAAATAGCCAAATACGTGGGCGTACCGCTCGGGGAAGCGACGGTCACTTCGTTCCCGAACGGCGAGACCTTCGTTAAGATCAACGAGAACATTCGGGGTCGCGATATTTATATTGTCCAGCCCACGGCGCCGCCGACCAACCAGAACTTGATGGAGCTGCTGATCATGATCGATGCAGCGCGCCGCGCCAGCGCGATGCGGATCACCGCCGTGATGCCCTTTTACGGTTACGCCCGTCAGGACCGCAAAGACCAGCCCCGCGTGCCGATCACGGCGAAGCTTGTCGCCAATCTACTCGCGTCCAGCGGCGCGCACCGCGTTCTCTGCATGGATCTTCACGCGCAACAAATCCAGGGCTTCTTCGATATTCCGGTCGATCATCTTTACGCCGCGCCGGTGCTCTACCGGTACCTATCGACGTTGAAATTGAACAACCTGATCGTGGTTTCGCCGGACGTTGGTGGAATGAAAATGGCCGCGGCCTACTCGCAGCTTCTCCACACCAGTCTGGCCATCGTCGCCAAACAACGCACGAGCGCCACCTCGGTCGAGTCGCAATATCTCGTCGGTGATGTGGAGGGCAGGGATGTCCTCATGGTCGATGACCTGACCGAAACCGCCGGCACGCTCACCGCCGCTGCCAGACTGCTGAAAGAAAAGGGCGCGAAACGCATTCTCGCCGCCGTTTCGCATTGCCTCCTCACCGATATCGCCATCAAACGCTTCCAGGACTCGCCCATTGACGAGCTCATCACGACAAACAGCACTGTCGTTAATTCCATTCCCGGATTCAAGCTGACGGTCCTGAGTATCGCCGAATTGCTGGGTGAAGCGATCAAGCGCATCAACGGCGGCGAATCCGTTTCCTCTCTGTTCGAGATCAACGGCAAAGGCGACAAGGGCATTCTCTAATCGATCACGGCGTGTCCTTAAGAAATTCGGTGATGGGATAACATGTGAAGATTTGCGACGTCACCCAGTTTTACTCGCCGGTCAGCGGCGGGGTGAAGCGTTACATCTCGGAGAAGCGGTTGCATGTCGTGCAGCATACGCGCGACGAGCATCACCTCATCATTCCGGGAAGCACCACCCGCTATGAGCGTGAAGGGCGGCTTCATCTTCACACCATCCGCTCGCCACGGCTCGATTTTTTCTCGCGCTATCCTTCCCGCTACCGGCTGATCCTGAATACGCAGATCGTCCTCGATATGCTCGACGACATCCGGCCCGACGTGATCGAGTCGGGCGATCCCTATCATCTCGCCTGGACGTGTCTTCGCGCCGGAGCGCAGATGCATACGCCGGTCTTTGGCTTCTATCACTCTCATTTTCCGGAGGCCTACCTGCGCACGGCGTTGAAATATGGCGGCTCGTGGATGCGCGATGCGGTGCTCAATTACGCGGAGGATTATATCGTGAATCTTTACAGTCGTTTCGCCGCGACGCTCGTTCCCTCGGAACATCTGCGCCAGGTGCTGCACGGTTGGGGCGTGACGAACACAGTGACGTTGAATCTCGGCGTCGATACAAAGGCTTTCCATCCCATCCCGCGCAATGACACCTTGCGGAAAGAACTCGATCTTCCACGCGACAAAAAAGTTCTGCTCTATGTGGGGCGACTTTCCGCGGAAAAAAATATCGAGATGCTGCTCGCGGCCTTCGAGGCGCTTCATGCCCGGCATCCGAATACGTACCATCTCGTCATCGTTGGCGACGGCCCGCTGCGCCGCACCCTGCCCGCAACGCGTCATCGCACCGGCGCGCTGACCTGGCGCTCTTACATTCAGGACAACGCCCAGTTGGCCCGCTACTACCACGCTGCCGACCTTTTCATTCATCCCGGCGTTTGCGAGACGTTCGGTCTCGTGGTCTTGGAGGCACAGGCTTGCGGACTGCCTTGCGTCGGCGTGCGCGGCAGTTTCATGGACGCGAATATCATGGTCGGCCTCGACCAGTGGGCGACGAGTAATGACCCCAATGCGATCGCCGATGCCATCGAGCGGTATGAGCATCAAGACCTCGCGTCGCTCGGCGCGGAAGCCTCGCGACTCGTTCACGCACGCTTTTCCTGGGACAAAGTTTTTGCGCGGCAATGGGCGCTCTATACCCGCGCGCGGTTGCATGGCGCGGAGTCGCTTCATTCGATGGAGCCGCATTCGTTCTCGCCTGATCTCGCGGCGGGTTAGCCCGTTTTGGAAGGACGATCTCCCGGTCGTCCGCAGACGCGCAGGACGCGTCCCTTCAGGCTCAAACACACTCATCACCTCATTGGCCTCCGTTTTAGCAAATGGTACATCCCATGCTCTGAGGGGATATCCAAAGGAGGTGATGGTTATGAGAGTCACCAGAAAAATACAGAGCCTTGTCGAAGCGAAGATTCGCCACGCGATCGCGACGGGACCGCTTTTGCGAATCGAACGAAGCTCAACTACAGAAACTCATCCACAGCAGGCTTCGAATAAAGCCGAATCAGGAGAGACAGGTCAGTCCAAGTAAGCTTAAACCGGCTGTTCTCTTAGGAAACGAGGCGTTCATTATCAATGAGCCTCGTTTTACCGACGAAGACTGCCGCGCAGAGACGATCTCCGGCTACCTCGACGTAATCGAGGCGCAGACTCGTCACCCGTTTCAATTCACGGCTCAACCATGAAGCCGGTTTTGATTTTTGCTTCGTCGCTTTCTGGAGAAGTTGTGCAAATTTGACCGCCGTGGCGCGTTCCTCCACTGAGAGATACCGATTGCGCGAGCTCATCGCCACGCCGTCCGGATCGCGGACGGTTGGTACGATGATTAATTTCACAGGCACGTTGAGGTCACGAACCATGCGTATGATCACATCGACCTGTTGCGCGTCTTTCTGGCCGAAGTAAGCGCGAGTCGGGCGTGTCAGATTGAAAAGCTTCAGCACCACCGTTGCCACGCCACGGAAATGCCCCGGTCGGGATGTGCCGTCGCGACCTTGCGACACGATCGTTTCCTCCACGTAGCTGGAGTGATCCGGGAAATAAAGATTCTGCGGGGCAAAAACAAAATCGACGCCCGCCGCGCGACACATCGCCAGGTCCTGTCGGCGCGGGCGAGGATATTTCGCGAGATCTTCTTTCGGGCCAAACTGAGTCGGGTTCACGTAAATGCTGACGACGACCCGTTTACATTCCTTGCGCGCGCGCCGGATGAGTGTGAGATGCCCCTCATGCAGCGCGCCCATGGTCGGCACCAGGCCAACCGATTCGCCGGAGCGAATCCACTCGTCACTTTGCCGCTGCATCGCGGTCATGGAACCAATTACTTTCATAATTCGAATTAGCGGGCTTGGAGAAGCATCTCTTCCTCGACCATCTTGGAAATAATTTGAGGCAATTGCATCGTAGCCTTCCATTTGAGGAGTTGGTGCGCCTTGGAAGCATGACCAAAGCTCATATTGATATCGGAGGGACGTTGCAATTCCTGGCTGAAGGTAACGAAATCGCGCCAGTTCAAACCGAGAACCTTGAACACTTCTGCGACGTAATCCTGCAACGACGTGCAGACTCCCGTGGCGATGACATAATCCTGAGGCTTGTCCTGCTGAAGCATGAGCCACATCGCCTCCACATATTCAGGCGCCCATCCCCAATCGCGCTTGATGTCGATGCGTCCCAATTGCAGTTTCTCCCCCGATCCGTTTTTGATTCGCACGGCGGCGGAGACAATTTTCCTGGTCACAAACCGGGAGGGACGAAGCGGAGATTCATGGTTAAAGAGGATGCCAGTCGCGCAATAGAGTTTATAAGCCTCACGATAGTTGGCCACGGTATAGTGGGCGGCGGCCTTGGCCGTGGCATAAGGACTTCTGGGATGAAACAGCGTACTTTCATCCGCACCTTCCGGGGTGTTGCCAAAAACTTCGCTCGATCCCGCGTTATAAAAACGGACGTCGAGATTCAACATTCTCAGGCACTCAAGAATGTTGAGCGTTCCGACAGAGATGCTTTCGAACGTTTCAACCGGATAAGAAAACGACAAACCTACGGAAGTCTGTCCGCCAAGATTATAAAGTTCATTTGGCCGTACCTTTTGGATGACCGACATGACGCTTCGAAAATCGGACAGCGCCAGGGAATGAAATGTGATTTTATTTTTGATGCCCAGCCGCTCCAACCCGCCAAACGTGGCCAGCTCGTGATCCCGGGAAGTGCCGTGAACTTCGTAATCCTTCTCGATCAATAACCGGGCCAGGTAAGAGCCGTCCTGTCCTGAAATTCCGATGATCAGCGCCTTTTTTTTCATTTCGATTCCAAGACAAACCAATGTCCGCGATTTATCCCTTTGAGCTTATCGCTGACGCAACGGAATAGGAAGACGGAATAGAAACTGTGAAAGAAGGCAATGGACCGCTTTCCTCTCTGGCTTGTCTTTGCTACCTTTTTTCTTGCCAGCGAATTTCTCGTTGCCGCCAGAATTTAAATGGAAACCGACCCTGATCTTGTCCTGAGTTGCGAAGGCATTCATCGTTATCTCGGCCAGGACGAAAACGCCGTTCATGTGCTCAAGGATGTTTCCCTGCAGCTTCACGCCCAGCGGGTCTATTCGATCATGGGCCCCTCCGGTTGCGGAAAAAGCACGCTGCTTTATCTGCTCGGCCTTTTGGATCGGCCCGACAGCGGCACCCTCTGGATTTCAGGACAGGAAGTCTCCGGGATGGACGACCGGGAGCTTTCTCATTTTCGAAACCAGGAGATTGGCTTCGTTTTTCAATTTCACTTTTTGTTGAAGGAATTCACCGCTCTTGAAAACGTGCAACTGCCCATGCAACGCGCGGGACGCCTCAACCGTGCCGAGATGAATGAACGGGGTGCGCATCTTTTGGAATTGGTCGGCCTGGGGGACAAAATGCACCGCGGCGCGCATCATCTTTCCGGCGGGGAACAGCAGCGCGTGGCGATTGCCCGGGCCTTGGCCAATGGTCCACGACTGCTATTGGCCGATGAACCGACCGGTAATCTCGATACCGTCAACTCCAACAAGATTTTTGAAGTTCTACAAAAGATCGCCCAGGAAACGGGACTGGCGCTGTTGATCGTGACCCATAATGCCCAAATCGGCACGGCCTCCGACCAGGTTTTCTCGATGAAGGACGGCTATCTCGTCGAGTAATTTTTCCTGCCCGGAAGACGCCGCTTCACCATCAATTTTCGTTGCCATGACCCACTCCCGTCCTACTCTCTCGACGATGGGATGGCTGCGCTACTGGGACATTATCGTTTATCGCACCTATGCCGAATTAAAGGCCGAGGCCCAGCTCAGCTATATGGGCTACGTCTGGTGGATTCTGGAACCGCTGCTAAATACGATTCTCTTTTACGTGCTCTTGGCGGCCATCCTGGAACAATCCACGGTCGGCGCGATTTCCTTTTTGGTCGTGGGCGCGGTGACCTGGCAATGGTTTAACGCCAGCATGATGAGCGGGGCCAACTCGGTGGTGGAGGCCAGCGGCATGTTGCGTCAAATCTATCTACCGAAGATGGTCCTCCCACTCATTTCGATTTTCACCAGCAGCTGGAAATTCCTCTTTCTCTTTGTGTTGTTACTCGCCTTCGTGTGGGCCACGGGTCATCCGCCCGCCTTGGCTTACGTGGCGTTGCCCCTGCTTTTTCTGTTGGAATTCATGGTCATTGTTGCGTTTACCCTGCCGCTCGCTTTGATCATGCCCTACTTTCCGGACGCGCGCGTGGCCATCGACGCCGTTCTGCGTTCGGTCATGCTGGTTTCCGGAATTTTTTTTTCAGTCTCCAGCGTGCCGGCGGCGTACCAGCTTTATTTTCACCTCAATCCCCTCGCTGACCTGATCGAGGCCTATCGAGCGGTTCTGATTGATGGTACCTGGCCGCGCTGGGACTTGATGGCTTACGTGGCCGGTCTCTGTGCCATCGGATGGATTTTCACAATCTGGTTTCACAATCGGGTGGACCGTTCCATGGT
>JABDHJ010000067.1 GCA_013285645.1 Verrucomicrobiota bacterium
CGGTTTGAACGCAGCGCGCCAGCCTGACGCCTTCGCGCGCGTCACACTCAAGGTCGGTGAGTACCGCAAGCTCGATCCAACGCCTTGGGAGGAATGGCTGTTCTTCGACCACCCCAGCGGGCGCAACCGAATCACCATGGCGATGCGCTGGAAGGCGGCGCAGGCAGCGCTCGACCCGTAAGGTCTCGGGAGACAGCTTGGAAACCTAACTCTGCGGACCCACAATCGTCGCCGCTCCCCTTTTTCCCCCTGGACGTCCCCGCCGCGGGGGTGATGATTGCAGTCACTGCTTCGCCTCGCCTGGACGGCCCCAGCTGCGGGGGCGATGATTGGGGTGCGACGTATTGCCTGAGTTTCTCGGCCACACGGCGACCGGCCGCATCGAGTGCGGAGTGAGAATGATGACACGAATAGTGATTCTACTTTTCGTTTTCGTCTTTACGACCTTGCCACGCGGCACGTGCCCTGCCTGCGAAGTGTCGGATGAAGACGAAATCAGAACGGCCATCAAGGGATGGTGGAATGGTGGCTACAAGATCGATCCCTTCCTTCGCGCCGCTGAGGTCTTGCAAAAAATGGGAAAGAACGAGGCGTGTCGGCGACTCCTCGCGCTCACTGAGGAAAAGGAAGGCGACGGTGTGCCCGTTGGCGCTTTATGCCGATTGCTCTTTAAGGCAAAGAAGGGTTCGGATTTTCGCCATCAACTGGTTGGGGCTGTTGGCTTTCTGGGGGGGACAAGCTACGACGATTGGCCGCTTGCCCCCATCACGGTAGTTGACGGTGTCCCGTTCCTAGTTCCCATGAATTTCCACTTCCTCGCCGGCGCGCCGGAATCGGATAAGGACTACTTAAAATACTGCATGAAGGAATGCGATTGGAATGACGTGAAGTTCGCCCCGAAGACGCACAGGATCGATGAAGCTGAACACGCTAGAATGGAGGCGGGCACGCCGTGAGAAGCCACGCTTTCTAGCACCATTCGCCCAAGAGGCCTGACAGCTTCAAGCTGAAAAACGGACCCGTGAATTGACAAACCCCGCCGGCAGGCTTCCAATGATCCCACAGACTGTTGGCGTCGGGCTTACAGTTCAGGCGCGGGTTTTTGTGAGTCGTCAGTCCAGTGGCTGGAGAGTGTTGCATGCCCTGGTTGTTTGATTACGGATGCGACCACTGTCGTCTAGCATTCCCCACGGGTTGGGGAGGCTATTCGTACTTCACGCGTGAATCTGGAGAACGCGTCCCTGTTCCCCACGCAGACCCAAAGACCGTCAAGGCGGTTACGGGCCTCACCGCGCGCCAAGCGGCCGCAGAAGGTCGACAAGGTTTTGCCAGTCATTGCCTCTGTTTCAATTGCTTGGCCCAATTTGATGTAGATGTCGATCGAGACGTGAAGCAGTGCCCAAAGTGTAGATCCTTGATTGTTCGGACAGCACGGGGTTCGGTCGGTTTGCTCTGCCCAGCTTGCAAGGTCGGACAGTTTCGGGAAATAAACACCCGCACGCACGAATGTGGGTGAAGGCCCCGACGTTGCAACTGGCCGTCGCGGGCTTCCAAGCCACGTCCGCAACCTCCCAGTATGTCGGTGTGGTGCTCGTCGGCGAGGCCGAGTAGCGTTGCGGATTTGGAGCGTATGGGCAGGGAACTCACGCCGGCGGTGAAGAGCGACCTGGAAGCCGAGGACTTGGCGCACGTGGGTCGTCGCGGCGTGGCCAACGTGCCTGAACCGTGGGTCAAGTCTGCGGTTCCTATAGGCCTTGCGGTGTCGGCGGATCGCGCGTCGGACGATGTGACCCAAGCGCGCTAACTCAAGACCTAGCTCACCTGCGGCGGACGCGGGGACCTAGGAACCTGGGAATCCCACAGTCGCGCGGCGGCTGGTGCATTCGATGGATTCCCTGATCGACGAATACACCCGCATCGCGCTGGCAAAAACGGCAGGCTAATGTCACCCGTGTTTCGGTGGTGATTGCAGGTTCGGGTAAAGTGGAAGGAACTGAGTCGCGAGACCGTCTGGGGCCGGCCCTCTGGGGCATGTCCAATAGTCCACCGGGCTACACCGCGATGCAGTGGCAGGAGTAACAAGCGGTGAGTGATCCAAGGTTGACCGAAGAGCGCCTTCGCTATTATCTCGACAGCAATCAGGTAATGCGCGAGCGTATGTGCTTGGCTTTACTTCCATTGCTCGGGCCTTTCAGCCAAGTGCGGCCACGCAGGCCCAGGGGCGGCCCCGATGGCGCGCGAGACCTCGAGTGCCTTTATGAAAACGCCATTCCCACTTGGGGAGCGGTTGGATTCCGAAATGGTGGAGGCAACGACGCGGAGGCGAGGAATGCCACGATGAAGAAATTTCAGGACGATCTCGATGCGGCACTCAAGGAGAATGCCTCGCTGAGGAGCTTCGCGTTTTTTACGAATGTGGATCTGACTCCGGGCCAGAAAGAAGAGTTGGAGGATTATGCCCAGGAAAAGGGCGTCGCCGCTGTTCAAGTCTTCGATATGGAGATACTGCGAAACGCGCTCGATAGCCCCGCTGGGCTGCTTGTGCGGAACCAGTTTCTCGACATCCCGCTAAGTGAAGCAACCGAGTGGACGAAACTGCAATCAAGCAAGATCGCCTCGTACGAAATCGCAATCCGGCTGCCACTGACGTCTAGCTGCGATTCAGTTCTTCCGGAAGCCTTGGAG
This sequence comes from Verrucomicrobiota bacterium, assembly GCA_013285645.1. Classification (GTDB taxonomy): domain Bacteria; phylum Verrucomicrobiota; class Verrucomicrobiia; order Methylacidiphilales; family UBA1321; genus JABDGH01. The sequence continues at coordinate 2,686 of JABDHJ010000067.1, forward strand.
AATTTTCATCAAAGAATCTTCCAATACCTGTCGTTCGCTTTCGGTCATACCTGCCTGACCACCCCCTGTGATGATTTTGTGTTTCTCCTGTCAGTCGAACGGGCTGAGCGAGACTCGGAGCCGGGATATGGTTCTTTCATACTGTCGATACATTGCCACATCACCGCATTTGTGAAGGCATTTCAGGAGTGGTGCGATTTATTTATTTCAGGCAGCAGGGAAGCTCCGCCATCGCAGCCGCGGTCGCTCCCTGGCGATCAGGTCCTGGATGTACCTCCAGGTTTTGGCAAGATGATCGCACACCGCATAAAACGGAGTGGACCGAACAGGATCAGTATGCAGCACGTGCGGAATGGTCCTGCATTGCAGAATCATAAAATGACAACGAGCGGTTTGCTTTGTGTGCTATCGGGGATGTTTAACCACAAGACTATGATCTGGGACGATGCTGAGAGGAGCCCCGACGTGGAGAAAGTGATGTCGATGGTGGTTGAGATCTCGGATCGTGGATTCGCGTGGGATGCTATACAGCTCGATAGGAGCAATCCGGAGTCGTGGGAGTACGCAGGGTAAGGGAGCCGTGCCCATGTACTCTGCTGCTCGGCCTCCTCTCAGCATGACCCGCCATGCCCACTTAACGCGGTCAGCATCCTTCGGCGCTGACATTTGCTGCGAGTTCGGCCGCCAACGAGAGCGGCGGCCAAGCGCGTATAGTACCGTTGCGTTGCCTCAAACGGCCCCGTTTCCCCTCGCTCGACGTTCCGGCCAACCCCGGCCATCCGAACGCGACGTGGGCGAACGTCGTGCAAACTCGGGCCAACGTCTTTGGTCCATCGGCTCAAATCGAAAATGTCGCATCGGCAAGCCAGCGCTCAAGGGCATCCGCACGCCCATCTTTGTTCCAACATTCCGGATGGATGGCGTTAATCTCCACCCGCGGGCGAAGAACGGGGAAGTGCTCCTCCAATGTCTGGCACATGACCTGCGCTGTCAACGTGGTGACCTCCTCGAAAGCCTCCCTGGGCGCCTCGAAAACGAATGCGTCGTGGAACGGCACGATGATGAAGGCGTCGTGCCTCCGGTACAGTCGGTCCAGGCGGTTCCTTTGATCCACTTATCATCCGTCCGCTTGCCTATGTCGGCCAGCGCCTCCTGAATGCACGGCTCCTTGCACCACGACACGGCCTTGATGAGATCGACCGCGTGCACGCCATTTTTTGCTTCCCGTTTCCTCCAGTTATTCCCATCCGCGTCCTTGACATCGAACGCTTGCAATCGAGCCGCAATCAGGGGAGCGGCTTCCTTGGGGAAGTAATACAGGAGGCTGCTTCGATCTGGTAGTTGCTGCGGTCGCCCCAATCGATGTGATTGCCGTTGAAGAAGGCGTCTTCCATCGCGAAATCGAACAGCAGCGAATCCAACAGCCTCCTGGCCGGATCTTCGCTCTTCCAGATGTCCCGCACACGTTCTCGTAGCGCCTTGACCTCCACGGGACTGTAGACGATGTCCGGACCGAATCCAACGCCATCAATGGCGCCGTACGATGGCCGACTCACAATCTGCCCGATCGCGGCAAAGCACACATCGCCGACCTTCAACGTGCGTGACAGGCCAAATACATCCGGGTCAAGCGCGCGCGTCACCTCGTCCTCGTCACGAGCTTTTAGTAGGACTCGCCGCTCTACCGGGTTAAGACAGTTGCCACGGATTTCGCTGCTGAAGATCGAACGGCTATCGCGCCAGGTTAGTTGCGTTGGCGTTTTGTCGTCGAGCGCTTCCAGCAGAAAAGGAAGTGCGTCTGGGCCCATCTCAACAAGAGTGCCGAGCGCATTTGGGCTTTTCAGGGTCGAACCTGTAGCCAGGCCAAGGCCAAGGCTCTTTTCACCGAATACTGGGGTGAAGCAGCGACTCGTCTGTGCCACCCACATGTAGAATTCCGGCGCCTTGATCTCCGCGAGTTTGGCGATCAGGGCTTTGATGTGTTTTTTCTTTTCCTCCGTTATCGGCGGGCGCGGCTCAAGTTTGACAACTGGCATCTTGCCCTGGCGAATGCCGAGATAGTCGATGCTGAGGGAAGCGATTTCCATCTCCGACCTGGCTGGGTTCGCTGGGTCTATGGCGATCACGGCCCGTGCCGCGTATTGACGACGGGAGGGTTTCGCTTGTTGATCGCGGGCCATCTCCAATAGGGCCGGTACAGCGGCTTTGGCGGCGGGTCCGATCCCGCGCAGAGCTTTCAGCGTGTCGTCGTCCTTGTCGGCCTCGGGTTTATCGGTCTTGAGCACGTCAATAAGAGTTGGCACGGCGTCCTTGGCATCCGGACCAATCCTTCCCAACGCCCAAATAGCGGTCCAGCGGTCGCCTTTGACTTCACCTTGCCCGACCTTGAGGATTTCCGGAACAGCCGACTTGGCGGCTGGGCCGATGCCACCCAGCGCTCCGACTGCTTGATTCCTCAAGCCACGATCATCTTTTCTGACCAATTCAAGCAGGTCAGGGACTGCAGCCTTCGCCTCTGGCCCAATACATCCAAGCACATGCACAACCTCTTTGCGGTGTTCAAGAAAGTCCTTGCTAGGGAGCGCTTCCATCAAGGCCGGAACAGCATCTTTGGCCGTCGGGCCCATCGATGCCATTGCATCAAGAGCCTTGTCGCGCACCTCTGCGCTCTTGTCCTTAAGCGTCTCAACGAGCAGAGGCGTGACGGCTGGCGGTGCGGGCCGCCCACCCTTCCAACGCCATAGCAAAAAGATTTGAAGCATTGCAGAGCGAACCTCGACACGCTCGTCTTTGAGCGCCTTTGCGACAAGGTCAATCGTGGCCTTGTCGCCCGGCCATTTCCCCAACTGTCTTGACGAACGGCTCACTTTCGACAGGGTCATTGTCTTCAACCGTTTCCATTAGCTTGGGCACCCCTGACCTGGCGTCAGGCCCTATCCTGCCCAAGGCCCAAGCAACTCGATTACGAACTTGCGGCGACCTGTCGTCCAGGCGATCAACCAACTCAGGGACTGCGCCCTTGGCATCGTGGCCAAAAAGCCCTATGCCAGTGGCGGCCCAAATTCGATCGGATGTGGATCTGCTCGACAATAACTTTACCAGCGCCGGGACTACCTGCTCGGCGCGCCTCCCGATCTCTCCCAGAGCATGGGCAGCCCCCCATCTGACTTCTGCGTTCGAGTCTCCTAATGCCGTAATCAGGGCGGGGATTGCTTGCTCGCTAGCGGGACCGCCTTGCGCCAGCGCCGAAGTAGCACGCTGCCGATTTTCGGGATTCTGATCAGCTAAAGAGTCCACCCAGTAACTGGTAGGCCACCCCGACTGAAAGCTCTCACCTGCGAGCCAGCCACGCACCACGTACCGCAGTGGCGAAACGGCCACCGCGATAACAAGGATCACGAATAAGCCAAACACCCATAAGATCCGGTTTTTCATTGGGG
>JABDHJ010000068.1 GCA_013285645.1 Verrucomicrobiota bacterium
ACAAAAATCCGATTGATCGCTAATTATCCTCTATCTTCGAGAACGCTTTTCTCCAGATGGGTTCGCTGGGGAAAACGGGACGTGAGGCAACAGTCCATTTTTTGCCGTCAATTTCGACCGCACCCTTTTCTTTTTCTCCCGCGAGAAAATCCTTTAACTCGTCCCGCATGGAGCCGTCCAGAAAGATGGAGTAACCGCTCTTACGCTGGACAGCCCGATCCGATTTCAAGTCGGGCCAGGCCTTGGGCCATTGAATCAATCCGTCGGAAGCGTCATCAAACGGAAAGAGCATGGCCTCGACATAGGTGGGCTTCCATAACCTCGTCTCCGTGAAATCCACGGTCAGCAAATAATGATAAAGCTGGCGAAGTTGATCGGGAAGCTTGCTGATCGTGCGAACCCTGAAACTGTCCCGGTCGTCCTGCGGATGAAGGCCGTAAACCGAAGTCACAACCTCTCTATTATCCACGCGAAGGTAAAAGAGAACGGCGCCCTGGTTGGTGTCATCCGACAAGTTATACATCGGCTTTAATTCTTTCAGATCAACCACCGGCTTCACTTGATCGATGACAGCCGATAGAGCAGGCACGCCCAGTTCCGCGTAAAAATAAGTTCCCGTTTTTTGCGGGGTCCCGTCCCGGGAATAAATGACGTCGCCGTTCTCGTAGATGGCAATGCGCGGCGTCTCGGCCCCCATCACCGTCGCCAACGGATTTTCCTGCAGCATCACCGCGATAGGCTTGGGACCCGCAAACGGTTCAATGTCTTTCGCGGAACAAAAAGCGGTGAGAATGAGAAAAATAGGGAGCCAGGTCCAGTACGTCATGGGACAAACTCCATTCGGCTACTCTCCGATTTGCGCCTTATATCCAGCGGCATCTTTCAAGGCGTTCAACTCTTCGGGGAAAGAAAGTTTGATGCGATAAAGCCACGCCGCGCCGTAGGGATCCTGGTTGATCAGTTCCGGTTTCTTGACCAGATCGGCATTCGCCTCGATGATCTCACCGGTGACGGGCGAATAAATATCGGAGGCGGCCTTGACCGATTCGATCACAGCCACCACCGCACCCACGACGACCTGAATGCCGACCTTGGGTAGGTCGACGTAGACCACGTCGCTCAGTTCACCCTGCGCGTGATCGGTGATGCCGACGGTGCCGATTCCGTCCTCCACTTTGATCCATTCGTGCGAGGCGGCGTAACGAAGTTGTTCGGGAATATTGCTCATACGGAGTCAAATGCTGGCGTTAATGCGCCCGTTTGTAAAAGGGCTTTTTGACCACCTCGACCGGCACACGGGTGCCGCGGACTTCGAGTTCAAGCGAGGTGCCCGGTTCGGCGCAATCGGCCCGCACGTAAGCGAGACCAATCCCGTAACCGAGCGTGGGCGACGGCGCCCCGCTGCTGACTTCGCCGACCTGCGTTGCGCCTTGAAATAAAAGATAATGCGGACGCGGCGGCGGCCCTTTGTCCTTGAGACGAAATGCGACCAACTTCTCCGTGAGACCTTCACTCTTCTGGCGCAAGAGAACGTCTTTGCCGGGAAAAGAGGCGTCCTTGGTCAGCGACACAAAGAAGCTGAGGCCTGCTTCCAGCGGTGTGCGCTTATCGGAGAGATCATTGCCGTTGAGCGGCAGACAGGCTTCCAGTCGCAACGTATCGCGCGCGCCGAGTCCGCAGGGTTTCAGGCCGAATGGCTTGCCTGCTTCCAGCAACGCGAAAAGAAAACTTTCCGCGATTTCGCTGTCGAAAAAGAGTTCGATGCCATCTTCGCCAGTATAGCCGGTTCGCGCGGCAAGAATCGACTGGCAATTCCACGAATAGCCAGTGATCTCGTTTCGCTTCGGCTCAGGCCAACCCGCACCGAGAAAGGACCGCGCGATCTCCACAGCCCTCGGCCCCTGCAGCGCCACCGCGCTGGTCGATTCGCTTTTATCGAAGAAGCCCATGCCTTCTGGAAGATGTTTCAAAATCCATTTGCGGTCCTCATCGATTTTCGACGCATTGACGACGAGGAAAAATTCGGTCTCATGCAGGCGATAGAGGATGAGATCGTCAATCACACCGCCCTGCTCGTTGAGCATCAGCGTGTACTGTCCCTGCCCCACGGCCAGTTTGGAGACATCGTTGGTAAGCAGACCGTTGAGGAAATCGGCAGCATTCGCGCCACTGACGTAAAATTCGCCCATGTGGGAGATGTCGAAGACGCCCGCGGCTTCGCGCACCGCTTTGTGTTCGTCGAGGATACCCACATATTGCACCGGCATATGCCAGCCGCCAAAATCGACCAGCCGGGCTCCCAGTTTTTGGTGCGCGGCGAAAAGGGCAGTCTTCTTTAACGTGGCGGGATCGCTCATTATTTGAAATGTAGCGGCGGTCTATGACCGTCGCACTTTAATTTTTCGCTTCTTGTTGCTTTTGGCAACCCAATGTAGCCGCGCTCGGGACAGCGTGGGCAGGCCACCGCCTCACGGCGGCGGCTACAGGGGGAGCTCCAAAAAACATTACCGGTAATAAGTAGCTTCCAACAACCGCGCAGCTTCGATGAAGCCCTCGTGCAAAACCTGCGAACGTGAGGCGGCAAGCAACAACGCCTGCACAGCAGAGGTCCGCGTATCGGCGCCAAGTAGCTGAGCTGCCGCACGTACCAAGGCATTATCTTCGCCACTTGAGGCCAGGATGCGAAACTCCCGGCTCTCAGTCGCGCTCATGCAACCTTCGACCAGTTCAAAATAAGCGGGATCGATGGGCACGCGCGCCATTTCGAGCAACGCGAAGCCGCGAAAAATACTCGCCACGTAAGCGACCCGTGCCGAGCGCTGATTGTGGTGCAGTTGCAGGACGTAATCGCCCACGCTTAATCCCCGCTGTTTGGCCGCCTCGACGACTTCAAGGCTGAGCGTGACGTTGCGGCGGGTTTTCGGGGACACATCGAGAGGATAGTGCCGCGGCCTGCGCTGGTCAAATTCCTGAAAAAAAGAAATGGAATGATTGAACAGGAAGCCGTCGGTTAGCATGGCGTCTTAAAGTTCAATCCCCTCACCGGGCGGCGGGATGACGACCTTGATTTCGGGAGCTTGCACGGCCAGTTCCTGCTGAAACCACGCAAGCGCTGGCGGATCGCCATGCACGAGGACACAGACGCGAGGCCGCACGTCGAGAATGTAACGAAGCAAATCCTCGCGTTGGGCGTGTGCGGTGAAATCGAAGTAATCAACCGGACACCGAACCGGTTGCGGACCATACTCCTTATTCAGCGTGACGGAATCGCCCGGTTTGGTGGCACGTAAGAGCCCCGCAGGCGATTCCGGATCACAATACCCGACGAAATAAATGCTGTGCCGGTCATGGGCCAGGAATTCCTGCGCGAAGATATTCGAGAGCGTATTCTCCGTCATCATGCCGGAGGAAATCAGGTAGATGTGCCCCTTTTTCGGGCTGAAATCGCGGGCACGCCGACCATCCATCACCTGCGGAGCAATGTCATCCAGCAGGTTCAGCTTCGGGTATTTCCGGCGCGTGCGACCAGCCAGCCGATCATAGATCTCACTGAACGAGCGGCCCAAGCCGCCTATATATATAGGCGAGACAGGTAGACGCCGACTCTTTTGAAGGAAATGCAATTGCGCGAGCAACTCCTGGGTCTTGCCCATCGCGAAGACTGGCATCAGCACCGCCCCGCCCCGGGCAAAGGTCTGCTCAATGGACGTCGCTAATCGTTCGACTTCCGCCTCACGCGTAAAACCTTCCTTCCGTGGCTGCGCACCGCGCGTGGTCTCGATAATGAGAACATCGATCCCGCTGCGCGGAAACTCCGCCGCGCGCGAGAGAGTCTGGTCCGCAAAATTCACGTCACCCGTATAGAAAATCGTACGCCCGCGATGATGCAGCGCCGTTCCCGTCGAACCCAAAATATGTCCGGCATCATGCAGCGTGAAAGTGAGCGGCTCATTTTCTGGATCAGGGTAACCATTGGGCGACCAGTTACGCTCAAGTCCGCACGCCTGCCAGACCTTCACCAGTTGATCCAGTTCGCGATGCGTAAAGAGTGGAAATTCAACAATCCCCTTCTCCGCCTTTTGCTTGAGCATCACCTGGACGGAATTGTGCAACAACGGCTCCGCCAAATAATAGGTCGCCTCGCTCATGAAGACCCGTGCGCTGGGGTGGTCCCGCATCAACAACGGCAACGCCCCGGTATGATCGTGATGAGCGTGACTGACCAGGATCGTATCGACCGAGTCGAACTTCATTTTCTCCAGTTGCGGAAGACCCTGAATGCCCTCGCCGCGCGGATGCATCCCGGCATCGAGCACGACGCGCCCGTCCTGTCCGAAGTCGAGCAGGTAGGAGTTCGCGCCGATCTCGTTGGCCCGGGTTAAATTGGTAAAAATCATGTTGGGTTGGAAGAAGCCTCAAAATGACATTCCCAAAACCACCACCGATGGCTATAAACAAATAGCTAATTCACGCAGAAAGATGAAAGTGACCTCCATGTCCATGATCCACCGCGGCCTGATTCCCTTTGTCGTTTGCTGCCTTCTTTTTGTGGCAAACCTGAGATGCCCTGCGGCGGACGACCCCTTCGATAGCGCCCTGCCTGCGGCACAAGCCTGGCTGGCCCTGATCGATGCCGGAAATTACGACGGGAGTTATGACACCGCCGGTCGAGGCCTTTATGAAAAGGTGCCGCAAAAGAAACAGTGGGTGACCGCCCTTAAGCTCATGCGCGGTCCGTGGGGCGGAGTCATCAGCCGGACTCCGACTCAACATCTCTACCAGCCAAATGGGATTATCGGGCTTAACGGCGAGTGTATATTGATCGCGTTCGACACAGCCACGAAAAAAGACTCTACCACCAAGGAAGTGGTTACCCTGCGATTTGAAGACGGCAAGTGGCGCGGCGTCGGTTACACAATGGGCACCAAGTCCAACTCAGTCGCTGGCCTGGACGGGGCCTCCCCCGCAACGGAAACTACGACCCAAACCATCCCTTCTCCCGCTAGGGCCCATTAGCCCAGCAGTTCAACGCTGACTTCGTAGCGAAGAAACGGCGTGATCAGATAGACTCCGCCGAAGGCTTCCAGCGCGACGTCCCGCACCTCGCGCGCCACCTCCAACCCGATCCGGGTGGCCGCGGAATCGTCGGCACAGTAACGAAGTTTCTCTCGCAAAGGCTCGGCGATCTTGATCCCCGGCACCTCATTATGGAGAAACTCGGCATTGCGCGAACTGAGCAACGGCATCACACCGAGGAAAATTGGCACGCCCAGCGGCTTGAGCCGGGCCACCGTATGCCGGGCCAGGTCGAGATCGAAAACAGGCTGAGTCATCACATACTGCGCGCCGGCAGCCAGCTTGCTCTCAAGCTTCTTCACCTGCGAATCGAAGTTCAGCGCGTTGGGATTAAAAGCGCAGCCAATGATAAATTTGGTCTGGCCGTTCAAGGGACGCCCCACCGCATTCACGCCGCGATTCATCCCGGCCATCAACTTGATCAGGCCAACCGAATTAAGATCATAGACCGAGGTCGCACCAGGATGATCGCCCACTTTCGCAGGATCGCCAGTAAGCGCGAGGACGTGGCGAAAGCCAAGCATTCCCAGTCCCATGATCTCCGACTGCAAGCCAAGCAGGTTGCGATCGCGACAGGCCAAATGCAGCAGCGAGGTGAGACCAACTTCTTCCCGCACACGGATCGCCGCGGCAAAGTTGCTCACGCGCAAAATGGCCAGCGAATTGTCAGCCAGGGTAATGGCCGCCGCTCCCGCTTCCTTTAGCGCCTTGGCCCCGGCCAGGAACTTGTCCATCGACAGGGTCTTCGGCGAATCGAGTTCCACAATCGAGACGTGCTTCTGCTTGAGCTGATCGAGGATGGACGTTTCCTCCTCGCGAGCCATCGACTTAATCGCAGGCTCGGAAGTCTCCACCCGCGACCGCGACGCAAC
>JABDHJ010000069.1:0-4064 GCA_013285645.1 Verrucomicrobiota bacterium
GGAGGTTCCCCCATTTCCTTTATGAAATCCCATCTGTCTCGCCAGAATCATGAATTTGATGTTTGCGTGATTGGAGGCGGCATGACCGGGATGTGCGCTGCCATCGCTTCTGCTCGTAACGGCGCCTAAATTGGCGCAAAAAATAGTCAGCCTGTATTTCCCGAACTAATCGTCAACAGCTAACTTCCCAGCTCAAGAATATCCTCCGTGATTGAGATAGCCGTCATGGACGAAGATGTCTTCACACACTCTCCGTTCGACGACTCTTACCCGCCCGCTGTCGCGCTGCGATCAGTGATGGCGTTCTGAACCGCCGAGGATAAGGCCACATCGTTCAGCACCTGCGCCACAATTTCGAGCGTAAACGTGGAGCCCTTGTCCGGCTCGCTCTTCACCGTGATCCGCCCGCCGAGCAGCTTCGCGAAATGCAGCGAGATCGACAACCCGAGTCCGCTGCCGCCGAATTTCCGCGCGATGGAAGGATCAGCCTGCGTGTACGGCTTGAAGAGTCGGCCCATCGCCGCGGCGGGGATGCCGATACCGGTGTCCGTCACCGCAAAGAGAATCCGACCCGGCGTCGCGCCCGGTTCGCACTCCACGGTCAGTGAAACCGATCCCCTTTCCGTGAACTTGATCGCGTTGGCCAGGAGATTGGAGATGATCTGGCGCATGCGCAACTCGTCGGACAAAATCGCATCGGGAACACCCGCACCAATCGTGCAGGTGAAGGCGATTTTCTTCGCCTCTGCCAGCGGCATGAAGAGCTTTTGCAAGTTTTCGACAAACGGCTTCAACACAATCGGCCCCGGTTCAAGCTCAACGCCATCTGCCTGACAGCGCGACCACTCCAGCAGTTCATCCACCAGCTCAAAAAGACTTTGTGCCGATTGTTGCAAGACATGTAGATCCTCTTTCACCGGAGCAGGCAGATTCAATTGCTGCTCCATGACGATGAGTTCAAGAAGTCGCGAAATACCGCCAATCGGCGAGCGGATTTCGTGGCTCAGCACCGCCAGAAAACGACTCTGCGCCGCGAGGGCTTCCTCGGTTCTTTCCATCGACGCCAGCAATTCCCTCTCGATCAAAATGCGCCGGTCAATTTCAAGTCCCCGCTTACGCGCCAGGTACAGGAGCGGAAAGAGCCAAAAAACGGCGCCGATGGCGATCAGCGCCAGTGTCGTCAGCAGGCCGTAAAGAAGCCGCAAGTCCGGCTTGGGATTCGCATCGTAGAGGAAGGGTTTTAAATCAATCGGCCCCGGCAAAAGGCCCTGCTCCTGAAAAGTGTCCTCGATATGCCGCCAACGACCCGGGTTCATGTAGCCCACTTCGATGAGATCAGGATGCATCAGGCGCTCGGTCTGTTGCGCCTCGAACAGCAACTGCGGCTTGGTCCGGCCCCGGTTGTACTTGCGCTCAATGAGGTCCACGATTTCCTCCTGGTGCGCGAGGGCATAGCTCCAACCCCGGAAACTCGCCGCGCGAAAAGCCCGCACGCGATCCGGATGATCGCGTATTTGCGTCTCGTTCGTGAAAAGATTGTCGCCGTAAAAATCAACGCCGCCCGCGCGCGGGTTGAACTCGATAAAATGAACGCCGAGCGCATGCAATCGGTAAGGCTCGTCGGTCGAGTAAGCCGTCATGGCATCGATATGCCCGTCGGTAAAATCCTTCAGGTTGAAGCTCTGCGGCAGGACTTTCAATTTGGCGGGATCGAGCCCTTCGTTTTTGAAGTAAGCAAAGATGTCCTGCTCTTCAGGTTCGATCATGATCGGTCGGCCAACGAGGTCTTCGATGTCGCTGATACCCGCATCACTCCGGGCCAAGATCATCAGCGGCGAGTGTTGATAAATCACACCTAATACGACAATCGGTTTGCCATGGGCTCGCTCAAGCACAAGGCTCGACGTGCCGACCCCGAACTCGGCGTTGCCTTTTACCACGGCGTCCACCGGGTTGACGTCTGGCTGCGCTTCGATCAACTCCACATCAAGACCGGCTTTGCGATAGTAGCCCTTCTCAATCGCCGCGTAATAGCCCGCAAACTGAAACTGGTGGGTCCACTTAAGCTGCAACCGAACGTGGTCCAACGGACGCGCCAGCGGCTCATCTGCCTGCGCCAACACCATTGGCGACGTGGCTCCGCCGAGAGTAATTCCCCATAAGAAGAGAGTGGCCAGGGGCCGTTGGAGGAAGTGCTGCGTCATGTCGATTAATTAATTTTCACGAACATAATTAATATAAGACCCCTTAAAAATCAATCCTACAGACTAATATCGACTCTCCCTTGAAAGCTCAGCACCCCGGTTATCTGCGGTCTCTCTTGAAACTTGGCGGATAAGTCCCTATGCTAGACCCTTGCGATGAAAACAGTCGGAAAACAACTTGAAGCGGCGCGCCTAGCCAAAAACTGGACGCCCGAGCTTGCCGCGCGCGAGACCAAGATCAAGGTCGATCGCCTACGCGACCTGGAGTCCGACGACTACTCCCATTTCACCAGCCCGGCTTATGCCCGCGGATTCGTCCGCACCTACGCCCGCGCACTCGGTCTGGACGAATATCAGATCCTGCGTCAGCTCGACAACAAGCTTCCGGATGACGATACGCCCAATCTCGTCAGCGATTCCAACGTTGGCTACCTGCCAGAGACCTCGTTGCCGCCCCGCGTGGCGCATCGGGACTACACCGGCCTCTATGTCCTCCTAACTCTCGGATGCGGCATCCTGCTCATCTTCGCCTTTGTGCTCTTTGAAGCCTACCGGGTCGGCGAATTACCGCGCTATTTCGCCGGCGGCACAAACGCGGAAGCGACCGCTGCGGATACCACGAGCGCCTCAACCAACAGTGCCCCAGGCGAGTCAACCGCCCGCGCGTTACCGGTCGATTCCAACACCCCTCCCGCCATCGTCACGACCGCCGATGCCGCAACCAACGCCCCGACCAGTGTCCGCGCGCTTCCCGTCGATCCTTCCGCCCTGGCTGGCACCACCAATGCGGCTCCCACCCCGGATGCCCCCATCGCTGCCGTTCGCGCACTGCCGGTCGATCCCTCTGAACTGACCAATGCGCCTTCCCCGACCACGGCACCCGTCGCGACTGTCGCCTCCGCACCAGACTTGGTCGCCGTCGATACGAAGACTCCGCCCCGCGCGCTGCCGGTCGATCTTAATGATCCCAACGCCACTAATCCCTCCGCCCCCGTTGCAGTCACTCCTGCAACGACGCCCACTCCAACGCCAGTCGCCATTCCTTCAAGCTCCGCCCGGCAATCGAATAGCGGTCCAGTGGTACAGCCTCCCGTCGCGCCGGTCGCGCTCCCTGTCTCTCCGGCTTCCCTCGCGGCAACAACCAGCGGTACGCCTCCTGCCGCTCCCGACGCCGGCAAGCGGCTCATCCTGACCGCCTCGCAGGATTCCTTCGTCCGGGTCACCTCGCAGGATCCGGCTGATGCCGACAAACCGCTCTACGCCTCGGTCCTGCACAGCGGACAGTCCATCGCGTTCGATGGTCGCAAATTCTCGATCAATGTCGGTGTCCCTTCCGCAGTCGATATCAAGCTCGACGGCGTCAATTACGGCCCGCATAGCGACCAGGAAACCCCCGAAACCTTCACCGTGGAATCGCACCAACCATGAGCACTTCCACACCTATCGCGCCCGCGCCGGTCATCACTGAACCCGCAGCCAACCACATTATTAAAGTTGGGCTCGTTTCCCTCGGCTGCGCCAAGAACCTCGTCGATTCCGAAATCATGGCGGGCCATCTCCACAAAGCTGGCATGGCGCTCACGCCCAACGCCGACGAAGCCGACGTGATGATCGTCAACACCTGCTCGTTCATCGACGCGGCCAAGGAGGAAAGCATCGGCGCCATCCTCGAGGCCAATCAGAATCGCGGCATGCGTCGCCGTCATCACGCGCAAAAACTGATCGTCGCCGGTTGCATGGCCCAACGTTTTGGCACCGAGCTACGCTCCTCGATTCCCGAAGTTGATGCCTTCATCGGCCTGGATCAACTTACCCAAATCGTCCCCATCATCGAAGGCCTCCTCGCCAAGGATCGCGCAG
>JABDHJ010000069.1:4074-5774 GCA_013285645.1 Verrucomicrobiota bacterium
CGCCCTCTCACACCGCCTACGTTAAAATCGCCGAGGGCTGCAATCATCCCTGCTCGTTTTGCATCATTCCGCAAATGCGCGGCCGTCACCGCAGCCGCACCGTCGATTCCATCGTCGCCGAGGCGCGCCAGATGGTCGCCGAGGGCGTGAAGGAACTGAATCTCATTTCGCAGGACACGACCTATTTCGGCATGGACCGCTGGGAAGGCAAAGTCGGACCGCGCGCGCTGGTCGATTCCTCGCGCGGCGATTCGCTCACCTACCTGCTGCGCGAGTTGCAAAAGATCGAAGGCGATTTCTGGATTCGTCTTCTCTACACCCATCCTGCCCACTGGAGCGACGAGTTGATCACCACCATCGCTGAGTGCCCCAAGGTCGCGCGCTACGTCGATATGCCGCTCCAGCATATCTCCGATCCGATGCTCGAAGCGATGCGCCGCGAAACCTCCTCGCAACATATCCGCGACCTGATCAAGCGCATTCGCGCGGGCGTCCCCGGCATTGCGCTACGCACCACGTTCATCGCTGGTTTTCCCGGCGAGACGCAGGAAGATTTCGACACGCTCCTCCATTTCATCGAGGAAGTCCGCTTCGAGCGCCTCGGCGTCTTCAAGTATTCCAAGGAAGACGGCACCCGCGCAGCCAAACGCGAAGGCCATCTCACCTCCCGCACCAAGGAAGCCCGCTGGAAAAAAGCCATGGCCCTCCAACGCCGCATCGCCCTCGAACAAACCGCCGCCGCCGTCGGAAAGAAAATCCGCGTCCTCGTCGAATCCCCCGGCCTAGCCCGCAGCGAAGCCGACGCCCCCGACGTCGATGCCCGAGTCTTCGTCCCCGAATGCCTGCCCCTCGGCCAGTTCGTCGAAGTCACCGTGATCGCCGCAAAAGAATACGATCTCGTCGCCGAGTAGGTTGTTCCCGGTTTCAAAGAACGGCGTAAATGAGAATATGAAGCGAACGATTTGTACCGTCGCACTAGTGGGGATCGTACTTTGTGCTACAGGACTGATGGCTCAGGTTCAACTCACCCCTCAACAGGAAGAAGCGCAGCGCAAGATCGACGATCGATTAAAAAACGAACCTTTCAATTTTTACGGTAAGGTCCTTGATGAAAACAATCAGCCCGTGGCTGGAGCAAATGTTAAGATTTTAGTCCAAGGTGAATTGGGAAGCGCACATGGGAGTACCGAACACGACCTTCAAAGCGGCCAAGATGGGCTTTTTAAACTGGAAGGAGTCCATTCATTTGGCGTAATCGTCACAGTTTCAAAGGACGGTTACTATACGCTGCCGGACGGGCATGGGCCATGGTTTTGGATTATCCGCAATGGCACAATGCCCTCCATGGATCATCCTGCAGTATTTCCGCTCCAAAAAAAGGGCCCAACTGAACCCTTGATCGTCATGCGCACCGGATCAGCCGTTGTTGCGACGGACGGCACTCCACTCGAATTCAATCTCGAAAGAGGGCATGTTGTTAAGGATCAGCCAGGCACGTTCAATGTTCAAACCTGGGTAGATACACATGATCCAAAATCAAATCAGCCCTATCACTGGAAATTTCGGATAACCGTACCCGGCGGAGGCCTTCAGTTGCGAACAAATGAATATCAATTCATCGCGCCATTATCTGGGTATAAGGAATTCGACGAGGTCGAGATTACACCCGGTCAGCCACAATGGAACGATGTTCGAGAACG
>JABDHJ010000070.1 GCA_013285645.1 Verrucomicrobiota bacterium
CACAAAAATCCAGCAAAGCCTCACGGCTGCCAGTCGCGACCTCAACATGGAAACGAAGTTCCACTTCGCCCCCACCGGCCCGCAACGCTTCGCCATCCTCGTCACCAGGGAATCCCACGTCCTCGAAGGCCTCCTCGCCAAATCGCCCGCGAGCCTCGGCGCAAAATCGGTCGTCGTCATCGGCAACCGCCCCGACCTCGCCCCTCTCGCCAAAAAAGCAAAGCTCCCCTTCTATCACGTCTCCTTCAACGATCACGACCGCGTCGAAGCCGAGCAACAAGTCCTGCAGCTCCTCGAAAAGCACGAAGTCAATTTCATCGTGCTTGCGCGCTTCATGAAAATCCTCTCGCCCAACTTCGTCTGGCGCTGGAAAAATAAAATCATCAACATCCACCCCTCGCTCCTCCCCGCCTTCCCCGGCGCCAACGCCTATCGGCAGGCCTACGAGCGCGGCGTCAAAGTCGTCGGCGTCACCGCCCACTTCGTCACCCCCGACCTCGACGAAGGCCCCATCATCGCGCAGGAAGCCCTCCAGGTCCGCAGCAACGAACCCCTCACCAGCATCGTCAAGCGCGGCCAGGTCCTCGAAACCAAATGCGTCCTAACCGCCGTCCGCACCTACGTCACCAAACGCCTAGACGTCCACTGGGGCCGCGTCTACTCGTAGAACTCCCTTTATAAATCCGTCATCCTGAGCTCGTCGAAGGATCAGACTCGCATCCACCGTCTCACACGGGTCACGATTGCTAAACAGATCCCCTCCTCCTTCCTAAGCGAAGGCGAATCAACGGTTGCCCCTCGTTCCCAAACTCTATTTGGGAACGCAATTGTCCGTGCAACTCCATTGCTCCGCTCGGCTGCCTCCCCTGTTGCGTTCGTTACGTCGTTGCGTGAAACTCTCCCCTCAGCCTCTTCCCCCTCTTCAGCCCTCCGTACGAAACCCGCCTCCCTTCCCCCATCGAGTCGTTGCTCAAAGCATCTTTGTCTCACGCCCCGACGCAACGAATCCACCATTTAAGATGAACTCACGCGGGTAAGTTGAAGAGAGTCAATTTTTCCGTCCTCAATTTTTACTCGCAAAGTTGCGAGAACGTCGTAATCGAGGAGCTTGCCTGATGAAACCTTAATCATGGTTTTACCGGAATACTTATACCACGCGATTCCATGCGTTTTGATGGCTGGCCCCAATGCATTAACTAAGTCGGGAAAGGCCATGTCTATCGTGCCAAACTGAAACCGAAGGCAAAAAGCGAGAGCTGTAAGTTGAGCGCCGCTATTTCCCGTACTCAAAGACCGTATCTCCACTCCTTCGAGTTCATGATTTTCTCCGCCCATATCGCCAAAGCTCGAAAAACGAATCAACCTACGCCCATCGGTATAGTCTACGACCCACTCTAGATTGGCATCATCCCTGTTTCCGATCCGTTGAATAACTCCGCCTTTCAGCGTTCGAGCCACATCGGCCAGTGTTGTTTTTTCCAAAATAAAAGTGTGGTCATCGACCTTGCACCACTTCGCAAAATCGAACTTCACCGCAGTAGCTGAATCCGGAACTACATCATCATCAGCGATGGTCGAGCCGCTTAAAGCTACAATCAACGACAGACTAAGGCACACGATTCGAAATGCTTCCATATCGGAATATCGTCAAAACGAATGCACTTGTTACGTCGTGACCGGACGACGGACTTTTTAAAGCACAACCTTCAACAACGCCGCCGTATCCGAAAAATCCGCAAACGTATGCGTCGGATTACAAGCCGCCAACTCTGCCACGCTGAACGAGCCCGTCGCCACCGCAATCGTCTTCGCACCGATCGCCTTCCCGCACGCCACATCATGCGGCGTATCGCCAATAATAAAGACGCGCTCCGGCGGAAAATCGATTCCCAACTTCTTCTTCGCACGGGCCAGCGCAAATGGCCCCAGCTCATCGCGAATCGCACTGTCATCCGCATACGCGCCAAATTCAAAATAATCCCAGATACCCAGATGCCCCAACTTCAGCTTCGCACCCGCCTCATGGTTGCCCGTCAGCAACCCCTGATGAATCTCCGGGTGCGCATGCACCGCATCCAGCGCCTCCCGGATCCCCGGATGCAACTTCGATTTTCCCGCAGGCAACGTCTTCGGAAGCAGCGCGATATAGGCATCGCGAATACGATTCTCCTCCACCTCCGTCACCGGCACATCGAGAAATTTGAGAATATCCCGCGCGATGGATTTGTCCGTCCGCCCCTGCAAGGTAACCGGCAGCTTCTCACCCAGATCGCGACCATACAATTCCTTGATCAGAATCAGCAGTGACCGTTCCCCCGCCCGGTCCGTGCAAACGAGCGTCCCGTCGATGTCCCAAAGCAAAAGTGAATCGCGCATAAAAAATGAAAGAAAAGACAGACCAAATTAACCCCTGTTGAAATCATCACTTTTTAACAGGAAAACATGAAAGCATGAAGACATGAAACTGAAGCAGAGGAGAAATCGAACCTAATCTTTCCCTTGTTGCCCTGCCTTCTTCATGTATTTCCTGTTTTAATGTCTTCCTGTTAAAATAGTTTCAACAAAGCAACCAAACTACCAAATCTCCAAATTTTATTAACCTTCGAGAGAGACGAAATCAGATCGCATCACTCCGAAATTTCGTTCCTTTTTTCCCAATTTAGTAATTTGGAAAAATTTGGAAATTTGGTCATGCAGTCATTGCTGACTGCCTTACATCGCCATGATGGAAAAGCCGGAATCAACATAGAGCGTCTGCCCGGTGATCGCCGCAGAGCCATCCGCAACCAGGAACAGTCCCGTCGCGCCCAGTTCCTCCAGCTCCACATTGCGATGCAGCGGCGCGCGCGCCTCGTAATGCTTGAACATCTCCGTCATGCCGGAAACACCGCGAGCGGCCAGCGTGTTCATCGGACCCGCACTGATCGCATTCACGCGAATTTTCTTTCCACCCATGTCGTTGGCCAGATAACGCACGGAAGCCTCCAGCGAAGCCTTCGCCACGCCCATCACGTTATATTTCGGCACCACCCGGGCCGCGCCCAGGTAAGACATCGCCACAATGCTGCCGCCATTCTTTTCCATGAACGGCAGGACCGCGCGGGACAAGCCCACCAGCGAATAAGCGCTGATATCGTGCGCGACCCTAAACGCCTCACGGCTCGTCTGGATGAAATCGTTCGAGAGAGCCTCACGCGGCGCAAAGGCCACGCTGTGCAACATCATGTCCACGCGATCCGTGTGCTCCTTGACCTTGCCGAAAAAGCGCTCGATCTCCTCATCGGAACCGACATCGCAAGGATAAAGCGGCGTATCGGCACCGAAGCCCTCCACCAATTCCTCGACGTTTTCCTTCAGGCGCTCGCCCTGGTAATTGAAAATAAGCTTGGCGCCCGCCTTGTGCCAGGCCGACGCAATGGCCCACGCAATACTGCGTTTGTTGGCGACACCAAAAACAACACCGGTTTTACCGGCCAATGGAAGATCACTCATGGTTTACCATGATGCAAAGCTCGCGGACTGAGAAAAGAGCAAAGATCAATTATCTGCGAAAATCATACGGCTCCCACCTGTGGTGAGAGCCGTAGAAAAATTAAAACGCGTAGCCAAACGTCAACTGAGGCCCGAGCGCGTCAATCGGATGATTCGGGTTCGTCGGCTCCGACATCCCCGCATTCGAGATATGCTTGTACTCAATCGCCAGGCGCGCAAACCACTCATCGTTGATGAGATATTTGAAGCCCGCCGAAGTCTCGAAGCTGAAGTTGAAGTCCTGTCCCATGCCGCCTTCCTGGGGCTTGGAATTGATAAACCCGAGCCCAACGCCACCGCTCAGGAACGGAACGATCTTCCAGCCCGGCTGCACAAAGTTATAGCGAGGCCCGACCATGATGCCTTCGAAGTGATCCTCCGGTCCATGCACGATCTGAAAGTAACCGGCATTGAAATAGAACTCCGAATAACCGCGCAACCAGCCGCCCAGGAAATTATCCAGGCCCACGTCATCCAGCTTCAAGCTGGCGGTGAAATTAATCGGGATAAGCGTATAGCCTTTGTCTGGGGGACCCGGCACGCGCACGTTGGAAAAGATCACTCCCGAGCCCAGTTCAACCGTCCAGTCCTTTTCGCCAACGGGAGGCGGAGTAATCGTTGCCATTTCCGTCCCGGCCATCGCGCGAGACAGCGACAAGATCATCACAGCCGCCATACACGCCAGAAGCATTCCCAGGTTTCTCCCTCCACTCCGCAAAAGCGGACCACACACATTCATTTTCCTCATATGGCAAAAAACTAGTCAAGAAAACCGCGATGGCAAATGGTTTTTCACATTCCTGTAACACTGCAAATCCATTGTCTTTTCCTACCTCCACTCTAAGCTAATATGACCCCCGGTCTTTTTTGCTACTATGAAACAGTTTTTTATCACGTTTTTTGCCAACCTCGCCGCCCTGCTTTTCGTCTTTGGCGGCCCGCTTCTCCTCATCCTGATTTTGATGGTCGCCTCCTTTTCCGCCTCCACCAAGGCCAAGCACATCATCTCGCTCGAGCGCGGATCGATCCTCGTCTTTGACATGTCCGTCAACGTCACCGATTCCCCCGAGCATGCCAGCGACAACGTCAACCCTCTTACCAGCGCCATATCCGGCGGCGACAACAACAAAAGCGTCACCCTCCGCAGCCTCACCACCGCCCTCAAAAAGGCCTCCCGTGACGAGCGCATCAAGGCCCTCTTCCTCGTCGGCTCCTTCCAACCCGCCGACTTCGGCACCGGTTACGCCAGCCTCAAGGAATTGCGCGAAGCCATCCTCGATTTCGAAAACACCAGCGCCCACAAGAAAGTCTACGCCTATCTCGAGGCCCCCACGACCCGCGATTACTACGTCGCCTCCGCCGCCAATGTCATCTACCTGAACCCCTACGGCGAAATGGAAATGCCCGGCCTCGCCGTCGAGAAAACCTACTACAAGGACGCCTTCGACAAATACGGCATCGAGTGCCAGGTCACCCGCGTTGGCAAATACAAATCCGCCGTCGAGCCCTTCATCCTCGATAAAATGAGTGATGCCGACCGCGAAGAAACTCAAAAATTGATCGGTGATCTCTGGGGCGACTTCGTCACCGGCGTCACCAACACCCGCAAGATCGATCCTGTGACCTTCCAACAACTTGTCGATACCGACGGCTACATCACCCCCGAGCACGCCAAGGCCGCCAACATCGTCGACAAACTCGCCTATCTCGGCGACGTCCTCACCGATCTCGGCAAAATCACCCCCTCCAGCGATTACGACAAGGTCACCCTTCCCTTCAAACAGATCTCCATCGGCGACTACATCCACGCCAGTCGCACTCCCCGCCTTCCCGGCGAAGGCAGCAGCGACAAAGTCATCGCCATCCTCTATCTCGAAGGCGA
>JABDHJ010000071.1:0-1171 GCA_013285645.1 Verrucomicrobiota bacterium
TCAAGCAGGCCGCGCCTCAACCGCATCGAGGCATAAATGGCCACGATCCCGGCCGTCATCATCAAAAGAATCAACGACCGAATAGTGCTGATCACAGCCTCGTGAGTAACCTGATTTCCCGAGCTCAATCCTTTCTCATGCATGAGGCCCAGTCGATCGACCATATCGAGCAGTTGAGCTGTACTCTGTCCCAGGCTGTAGGCCGTGGCTCGCCAGGCGACATCGGGTTGGTCAGGCGACAGCAAAAACGCGCGCGCGCTTTTATCGTACACCGCGTAAGTCGCGGTCAGTTTAGCAATTTGATTTTTTTCCTCGGGACTCGCGGAGTGGCGCGAACTTTCCTCGGCAAGGGCCTCGTTGAAACTTTTGCTCGCCGCCACAAAATCAGTGCCGCTCCGCACGTGATCATTCGTAACCAGGGAAAGCAAAGCTCCCGTCATGGCCGCTCCGCTCCGCTTCATCTGTTGGATATTCCGTCCCGATCCGACATTATCGCGCGTGATCGCCTCGATCCGGTTGCCCAGTTCACCGCACTGCGTGATGGAATAGAGTCCCATCGACAGCAAAATCAACAGCAGGCACACCAACCCAAGAGTGAGGCGTGTGCGAAGCATGATTGATTATCCTGCCTCGAACTCTTAGGAGGTCGAGGCGGCAGTGGCGGCAGCCGGTTGCTGCTCGGCCATATCCGCGTAGCGCTTGCGTTTACGGTAAAGCGTCGCCGGATCGATCCCGAGAATTTGCGCGGCCTCGTCCATGCTGCCGGCAATCTCAATGATGCGCATGATATGTTCGCGTTCCAACTCTTCCAGGCTGACACGATTGCCAATCATCGCGCCCGACGGTTGCGAACCGCGCAGATTGTCGGGAAAATCGTTCACGTCGATTTTATCACCGGTGGAAAGAATGACTGCGCGCTCAATGACATTGCGAAGTTCCCGCAGGTTGCCCGGCCATTGATAGCGTTGCATCGCGGCCATCGCCGCCGTGGTAAAGTCTTTGATGGGGCGGGGACTCTGCCTCGCGAACATCTTGAGATGTTGCTGGGCCAGGGACGGAAGATCGATCGGCCTTTGCCGCAGTGGCGGCAATTCCACCGTGATCACGTTCAACCGATAATAAAGGTCCTCGCGGAATTTCCCCTCCTTGACCAAATCTTCCAATCGACGAT
>JABDHJ010000071.1:1181-5217 GCA_013285645.1 Verrucomicrobiota bacterium
GGTCGCGGCGATCACGCGTACATTGGCCTTGCGCGGTTTGGAATCACCGACTCTCTCGTATTCGCGCTCCTGCAAAAGGCGCAAAAGCTTCGGTTGAATTTCCAGGGGGAGTTCCCCGATCTCGTCGAGAAACAGCGTGCCACCCTCGGCTGCTTTCACCTTTCCCCATGTCTCGCCCACCGCCCCGGTAAAGGCGCCGCGAACATGCCCAAAGAGCTCGCTCTCGAGAAGTTCCTTGGAAAGGCTGGGGCACGCGACCGTCACAAACGCGCCATCCCGTCGCGGACTGTTGCGGTGCAACGCCCGCGCCAGGATGCTCTTGCCCGTTCCGCTTTCTCCCAAAAGCAGCATGGTGGCCGCAGAAGCTGCCGCCTTGGTCGCAACCTCAAAAAGCTTCTGCACCTGCGTCTCCTGCGTCGAAAACTCGGAAAATGCCTCGCTGTTGGAAAGCATCGATTCAAGTTCCACCACCCGGTTTTCGAGACGCTGGTTGTTTTCGATGCGGGCCAGAGCCTGGCGGATTTGCTCCGGTGTAAACGGTTTGGCGATGTAATCGGCTGCGCCCCTGCGCATCGCCTCGACCGCCGTATCGATGGACGTGTAGGCCGTAAACACGATCACGTTAAGTCTCGGTTCCAAAGCGAGCAGTTTGGGAAGCAATTCCAAGCCGCTCTCGTCGCCAAGACGGAGATCGAGAAAAGCCGCATCGAAACTGCCTTTTTTCAAGAGGCTCAAGGCTTCCGCGCTGTTGTGGGCCTGTTCACATTCGTGCCCAAGCGTTTCGAGCGTCATGGTCGTCGTCTTACGAATATGAACTTCGTCATCAATAATTAAAATATGCATATCGATCTCTTTGTTAGGAAACAGCCAGCGCCGCGGGTTCCGGCTGGATCACCATGTCCATGGGCGGGGCGGCCTGTTGCGCCATTTGTTTGACTTGTTGTACCGCCGTGGCTGAAGCCTGCGACGATTGATTTTGTGTCTGAACCGAAGCACCGATATTCGAGTCTGGCTTGTCCACCTGCACTACCGTGACATCCACCTGAATGTTGAGGAACGCGTTCGCCGGCCCGTTATATGACCCTGCAATCGGCGCCGCATTTTCGGGATCGCGCGCCACTGCCACCGTGACATGTTGAGCCCCCGTCATGATTCCACACGTCGGATCGAATCCCTTCCAGCCCGCGCCGGGGAGATAAACCTCAGCCCAAGCGTGGGTTGATGCGCCTCCGGCCTCCGTGGCCTCGCACTGCATGTAGCCGCTGACAAATCGCGCGGCCAAACCCCAGCAACGGCAGGCTTCCAAGAGAAGCGTGGCAAAGTCACGGCACGACCCGCTGTTTTTTTCCAATGTCTGCGCCGGTGTCTGGACACCCGACTCATCCCGCCGCTCGTACTTGAACGTGTTGTGGATGTGTTGGGTGACAATTTGAAGCAGGACGATGGTCTCGATTTGGTTGCCCGTTTTCAAGAATTGACCCAGCCACTCCCGCAGGCGTGCCGTGTCTTTCGGATAAATGATGTGCATGAACGCCGCCAATTCGGGCTGGCTGTCCGGATCGTAAACAAAGGGATAATGCACAGCACTTTCGTCGATCACAAAGTCGAGAGGATTGGAGTCGTAATGCTGCAGCAATAGCTCGCTATAGATCATGAGTTGCGAGGCCTCCTCCGTAAAATCGACTTTCGCGATGCTGTTGCCGTTCACATCGCGCATCCAGTGGATCGCGTGGGCGGGCTGTATATCGAGAATCGAGCTTTCGATGTGCAGATCGTGCCCTTCCCGTGGACGAATCAGTATCTTATGCTGACCAAACGCCACCGGCTGGTTGTAGTTGTAGGTCGTGCGATGTTTGATGCAAATTTTCATGCCGGACTTTCCTGTTTTTTGTCATCGGGTTCTGCAAACGCCTCTTCCTGACTCAGGATAAGAAATCCATACGACGGGAGTGCCACCCTACCGCTGTACGCGCATCCGTCATACGGTTTCTTTTCGACCACGATCTGTCCTTCCGGATTACCCACATCGTGGAAATCGGGGCTGTAGCCTTTCCAATCCGAATTGAAACGGATGACCCACCGTCCCCCGTTCGGGAAGCCGATTTGATATTCAGTTTCAAAGGGATGATCGTTGAACGAAGCGACCACAACAACATCGTCCTTCGGCCCACCGTCGGCCCAACGATGAAATACAAGTATCTTATCCACATTATTCACGTGGAGAATTTGAACAAAGGGACCAGTGAGACCTTTGGTATTGCCGTAGAGATTGCGGCGCAGATGGATGAGGTCTCGATAGAGACGGTTGATGCCTTGAAAGGTTTTCTGCTTCGACCAATCAACCACCTTGTCGTCGCGAAACCAGCCGTCCTCCAAAAATTCCTGTCCCTCAAAAAGCATCGGAATTCCCGGCGTGGTCAGGACCAGGCCGGCGCCCAGAGTCGAGCGTTTCCGCGCAAAGTAGCCAGCCGTATCGTTGGGGTTGATCTCCTGCGGAATGCGGGCCTTGCCGTTGGCGACCTCGTCATGTGATTCGCTGTAGATGATCCGCTGGATCGAATCCTCATTGTAGCGAAACGGAATGGCGCGGGCGACGTCCTCCATGGATCGACTGCCGTCCTCCACCGCTACCAAGCTCGCACGCACCGGGTAAACAAAGGCGGAATCCCATTGCGCGGAAAAACCCGCTCCGCCTTCTCTCGTCGATTTCGTCAGCCACGGATTCTGCATCAAATCCTCAGCGATGGTAATGCGTCCGGGGAAAAAAACGCCCAATTTCGTCGTTGACCCACTGGAGCAGCGTCCAGCCCTCGGGAATGTCGGTTTCAACGCTGTTGTTTTCACCGCGAGTGTTGCGGATGAAAAGAGTCGAATCGAAACGCAGCCCGTCCACACGAAATTCCTCAAGCCACAGCAGCGCGTTGTCCCGGATATATTGGCGAACCTCCCCGCGTCCGTAGTCGGGACGATTTTCTCCCCAAGGCGTCCATGCCCGGCGATCGTTATAAAAATAGATGCCGCCTTTGTTGTTATCACTCCAGCCGTCGTACTGCCAGAGGTCGAGGTTGTCCGGGCCAAAATGGTTGTAAACGACGTCGAGAATAATCGCGATGCCCTCCACATGGGCCGCATCGATCAACCGCTTGAGTCCATCGGCGCCTCCATATTTGGCCTCAACCGCAAACGGATTCGTCAGACTGTAACCCCAGGAACGTTCTCCCGGAAAGGCCATGAGCGGCATGATTTCCAGGGCATTAATTCCCAAGCTCTTCAGGTAAGGAAGCCGCCCGATGACCTGTTCAAATCTTCCCTGGCTACCGTGAGGCCCCGGCGCAAACGTGCCCACATGAAGCTCGTAAATCACCAATTCATTCCAGTTCGGAAGCTTGAACTCCGGCGATTTCCATTCGTAGGAATCCGCATAAACGACCGAAAGCGCCGTCTGCTCATGAATCTCACGCGCGTAGGCATCATTTTTTCGGAAGCTCCGGTCCCCGTTTGTAATTTGGAATTGATACTGGTCCCCCGGAACGGCGCCTTGGACTTCCCGGGCCCACATTCCCCCATCTTCCTTCTCCAGCGGGTTGGCTTCGGGATCCCAGTTGTTGAACTCACCCACGACGGAAACGCCCGTGGCATTCGGCGCCCAAACCCGGAAGCCGGTCGAACCATCCAACGGGATGGCCCCCATCTGCCGCGGATTAAAAATCGTCGTGTTCATCTATTCGGACAGCAGATCTTACAGCTTGCTCCGCGCACCAAATGCCAGCGCCGCTATGCCACCGACGATAAGCGCCCCACCCACGATCGGGGGCAACGGAACATCATGGGTCTGTTGATGCTGGATTTCGATGGGACCGAGTTGCGCGTCCTTTTCGGTCGTTTGGTAGGTAAAACCCTGATAAACGAATGCCAAAACTCCGAGAATAATGAGAACAATGCCTGCTAATTTCATAAGATCCTTTCGTGGTTGCTCGCCGAGCCAGAAAATGGTTCAAGCCGATTATTTCTTTGCACATGGAGTGCCACATTGCAG
>JABDHJ010000072.1 GCA_013285645.1 Verrucomicrobiota bacterium
CATCAAATAACTGGCGACGCAGCCAACTTCCCACCGATCGGGGAATCGGCTCGCCGCAAATCAGATGCGCGAACTTACAGAGGACAAGATACGTATCGATGCGGGCCTGTGTTTCCAGATTGCGCGCGTATGCCTCGCTGTCGATTTCGCGCTCCCCTTCGTTGAAGAGCAGCGCGGCCTGGACGCCATGGGCAATTTCCTCGATGAAAGTGATGAGCGCGGAAATGTTTCGCTCATTGAGCGCCCGGCGCGGATCGTTCGCCTCCAGTTCCGCAATGACGGGCCTCGAATAAAAAATGGCAACGTAGAGAGAATCCCCCGCCTGGCGTAGAAAGGTGCGTCCCGCTGGCGAAAGATGTTCCGCATCTTGCCCGGCAAGTCGATTCAGGACAGCGCATCGACTTTCTCCAATAACACACGCCTCAAGATTGATCGGGACCGGCGCGTAAGTGCGCTCCAGCAACGTCTGGATTTCCCGCAGGAGTGTCATGTTTGCGGCCGGATAAGAATGGAAGGTGTGGCGTGCAAATGGAAAAGGGTTTCCGCGAGATTGTTGAGAGCAAGACGCACCCGGCGAAACTCGGTTCCCAACTGCTCAAAAATCGCTTGGTGTTCCGTGCGTTTCGCCTGCGGATGCTTCGCTACGCTGAGGAAGGAAGATTGTCCCACCGCCTCGTAAAAGCTGATCCCCGGCGCGCCCCGACGCTCCGCATGCGCGTTGACCCGCTCGACAAACATACCGCTGAGAAAAAGCGTATAGTTGGCCATGTGCGCGCGCAAAAGATAAGCCTGTTCCGGCGGACAATTATTCAACCGCACCATCATATCCGAGACATAGGTGAAGCTGCGCGAAGTGGGCGTCGCCTCGCCGGGGCTTTGCAGTTGATTGATATGCGAAAACGCCAGCAGCACCGCGGCGACGTAATCGGTCAAGGCCCGCTCATCGAGCGAAACCCGTCGAAGCACGCGCCGCGTCAGGATATAGAAATAGAAAGCCGCCGAGACCTGAAGACATCCGGTCTGGTCGACCACGGAATTATAGATCAGGTCATGATCGAGAATCGCATCGCGCTCCTCGACATCGCTCAAAAGAGTGACAAGCGAAACGGCATCACGCTGGGATTTGGCGAGCACGGTGGTGTAAAAATCCAGGGTCTCGTTCATGTTGGCCACGGCCAGCATGGGGCTGATGCGTTTCACTTTGTGGAATGGGGCGGGAGTGGTCATGCGTGCGAGGTTTGCCGCAACTTGCGTACCCGGTAAATGCCCAGCAGGCCAAGTCCTGCCAACATCATCACCCATGCAGAGGGTTCAGGAGTAACCGTCACGTCATATGAGTCGATGGACCCTGTCTCAGTGGTGATGTTGACTCCATCCGAATAAGTCAGGGTAAAGCTGTTTTCCAAGTCGAAGGCCGATACAGGCTGGGATTCGTCAAACGGAAGATCCGGATTAGAACTCACCAAGTTGATGGTCAGTTCATAGCCTGTGTCCCCGGCAGGAATGCTTCCGCTGTCGATCGTAAGTGAAGATTCAGAGTTGCTATAATTGAGAGTTAGTGAGCCGGTGGCGGACAATGTGCCGAGGGTAGAATCCTGAGTTGCTCCCGTATGGTAGCCAGTCATGGCGGCAGCATCCTGGGCCCACATCTCCTGGTATTCATATTCCGTAGCGGCAATGCCTGGCGCATTTTGGCCAAGAAAGTTCGTACTTATCAGAGTCTGGAGGTTCTGACGGTTGGCAGGGACTGTCTGAGCTGAAGCATTGAAGAAAGTCAGAACGAAGAATGTTGAGAGGATGAAGAACCGCTTCACGCGCTGAGACTAGGCCATTCGCAGCCGCTTGGGCGAATCATATCAATCTGTAAGTGGCGCTTGACGAAACACGTTATGTAACACATAAGTAACTCAATATGAATTTCCAAGATGAGCGGTTAACTGAATATCTGCCATGGGCTCGGCATTTTGCACGGGCCTGCACTTCCAAACTGCCGAGTCATCTTGATCACGATAATCTGCAGAGTGCAGGGGTGCTTGGGTATCTTAAAGCTGCCTCGAGATATGACATTTCCCGAGGTGCTTCTTTCCGGGGATTTTGTGCAGTGCGAATTCGCGGGGCGGTTCTCGATGAATTGCGTCGCTGGGACTGGGCTCCTCGGTCTGTGCATAAGAACCATCGTCGTATTTCAAATGTAACACGTTTGTTGATGGAAGAACTCGAAAGAGAACCGACCCAGGCGGAACTGGCCAAGGCTCTCCACATGAATCTTTCCGAACTGGAGTCCTACCAAACTCAGGCGCAGGCGCATCAACTCGTGTCCCTCGATGAAATCACTGAAAAGCAACAAGGTGATGAAAATCTCTCCCTCACCGAGCGTCTTGCCGATTCGAATGCTGCCACTCCTTACGCCGCGTTGTTAAGCGCCGAGGACAAGGGGCTCGTCCGGCAATGCCTCAGTTCGCTGCCCAAGACCCAGGCCACGGTTATCCAACTTCATTATATCGAAGAGATCCCGCTGCGTGACGTTGCCGATGTCCTTGTGGTCAGTCCTTCGCGCGTTTCCCAGATCCATCACCAAGCGCTGGATCGCTTGAGGCAGACGTTGCGTCGCATGCAAATGCTGCCGGAGTGAACTATTCCCGGCATTTTTTGTCGGTGCGAAAGAGGTGCTTTTTCGCAACGTAACGATTTCACGACAAGGCCATCTTCCCGGTTGTGTCGTAACGTGCGGCTGATACCTTATCTGGTATGAAAATTTTCATCGATAGTGGCGACACTAATGAAATTCGCGAGGCGCACGAGATGGGCCTCATCGATGGGGTCACGACCAACCCGACGCTCGCTTCCAAGAGCGGAAAGCCGTTCAAGCAGCTCATCATGGAGATTACGGAAATTATCGACGGACCGATCAGTGCCGAAGTTGTCAGCACCACTGCGGCTGAAATCATTCCCGAGGGCGAAGGCCTGGCGCAATGGCATAAGAATATCGTCGTCAAGGTTCCGCTTATTGGCGAAGGCCTCAAGGCAGTGAAGGCGCTCACGGCCAAGGGCATCAAGACCAACGTCACGCTTTGTTTCACCGCCTCCCAAGCTCTTCTCGCCGCCAAGGCCGGCGCGACTTATATCAGCCCGTTTGTGGGACGTCTCGACGACATCAGCACCGACGGCATGCAGGTCATCCGCGACATCCGCCTGATATATGATAATTACGGCTACGAGACGCAGATACTCACGGCCAGCGCCCGCTCGCCGATGCATTTCCTGGAAGCGGCCCGGATTGGCAGCGATGTCATCACCGCGCCTTTCTCGGTGCTCAAGCAATTGCTTCATCATCCCCTGACCGATAGTGGCTTGAAAAAATTCCTCGCCGATTGGGAGAAAGCCCAGAAATGATCGGAGAAGCGGCCCCATCTACCTCACCCGAATTTTTGGCGCCGCTCTTTCGCTGCAAAGTCCTTAAGCCCCCTCGCTATCTTGTGCCTCCAAACGAACGCGTTGTCACCCACCCGCCGATTGATGTTGTCGCGGGCGTGATTCGTCGTGACGACGGGCAGCTTCTCATTACCCAGCGACTCGCCGATGATACCCTTGGCGGTTACTGGGAATTTCCCGGCGGCAAAGTCGATCCCGGGGAGGAGCTCAAGGCCGCGCTTCATCGCGAATTGCGCGAGGAGATTGGCGTCGAGACCGAGATTGGCGCTGAAATCCATCATATCGTCCACGCGTATCCTGATCGCGATGTGCGGCTCTATTTCTATGACGTGCGCATTCTCAGCGGCGAGCCGCAGAAGCTCGAAGTCGCCGATCTCCGCTGGGTCACCACGGATGAGCTGATGAACTATCAGTTTCCCGATGCGGACCGGCCGCTGCTGAATCAGCTTCGTGGCGTGGGGTGACTGCGGGTTGAGTTTTTGACGGAATTAACGGAATTACGGAATTTACGGAATGGAGAAGGATGGCTAACGGTCGGATCAATTCCGGCTACCCTTTCCCCATCCTATTAATCTTATCCGAAAATTCCGTAATTCCGTCAAAAATTCCCCTGCCCTCCCTGTCCGTGATCTCCGCGTGCTTCGGTAAATTCCCTAGACAAATCGGTGCTTCCCCTGCGTCCTTAAGCCATGGGGCTTAAGGATTCGCTTGAGGAAATCTATCGCGATCACGCGCCTGCCCTGTTCCGCTTTCTCATCCGCCTGACCGGAAACGAAAATGAAACTCGCGATCTCCTTCAGGACATCTTCATTCGCCTGGCGAAAGAGCCCCGGCTTCTGGACGGCGTCGATGCGCCTCGATCCTACCTGTTTCGACTCGCGCATCGGCTCGTCATCGACCGGTACCGGCGGGATGAAACGCGTCAACGTTATGACGACCGCGTCTATCAGGAGAGCGAGCCTTTTGCGAACCCGGAGCCGTCGGCGGAAGATGCCGTTTGGTTGAAACAAACTCTCGTTGCCTCGCTCAACACGCTTCCGCCGGAACAGAAGGCCGTGGTCATTCTCAAGGTTTGGGAGGAAATGACCTTTGCGGAAATCGCCGGGATATTGGACATTCCCGCCAACACCGCCGCCAGCCGCTAT
>JABDHJ010000073.1 GCA_013285645.1 Verrucomicrobiota bacterium
TCCGGAGAAAACCTTCACGATTACCAAAGCCACCCCGGCTTCAAATGGCACGTTCGCCCTCTTTATCCCTGCCAAAGACCTGCCTTTGCTCCATGATCGCGCTGGTCGAACGACTTTTGCAGAGGTCTCCGAAGCGTGTGAACGGGGTCAACTCTCGACACTTGACGCTTCCTCGAAGCTCAGACTTGAGATCGGCCTCGCAACTGTCACACCAAGGGCATCAAACTATTAACCCTCTCTCAACAGTTTTCTCCTTTCGGCACCCCTTCCATAAACTGTCAAATGTCGAGAGTTGACCCCGTCTCGCGCCCGTGTGACCGAAGCATCCTCTGTTATTCTCGGTGTTGTCTGGCGATAACCCTCTCCCTACTGCATCGTTACGGCTGAGCCAAGGCGAGGTGCTGCGCTCCAAGCTGAAAAAAAGTGAGTACCTATTTGCGTTTCACTATATTAGAGTGAACCGATGTCGGATGATTTCTATGGGCCGTTTGATCGGGAATGCTTTTGCGATGCTTTTAATCGTGAACGCAAACCTGATTATCGCACTGTTTTCCATCAGGACCGGGACCGGATCATGTTCAGCCCGGCGTTCCGGCGGCTGCAGGCCAAGACGCAGGTTTTCCAGGCAGGCGAGTATGATTTTTATCGGACACGCCTGACGCATTCACTTGAAGTCTCCCGCATCGCGGAATCGATCGCCATCTGGCTGCGCGGCACTCATCCCGAGGTGCAGGTCGATCCTCATTTGCTCGAGGCCATTTCTCTCTCGCACGACATCGGTCATCCCCCTTTCGGTCATGCTGGCGAGCGGGCCTTGAACGATTTGATGCAGCCCTATGGCGGATTCGAGGGCAATGCGCAGACGCTCCGCATCCTCACGCGCACCATCTACAGCAACCCAGAAAGCCGCGGTGGAATGAGCCCAAGCCGCGCGTTGCTCGACGGCGTCCTGAAATACAAGCGGCTTTACCGGTATCGCGGCGGCGATTCCAATCATTTCATCTACGATGACCAGGACGACGTCCTAAATTTTTGCTTCGGCACGGATGATCTCGGCAACGCCTTGGGAGCAAAAGAAAAGAGCGACATCAATAGCTTCCGCAGTCTCGAATGCCGCATCATGGACCTGGCCGACGACATCGCCTACTCGTGCTTCGACATCGTGGATGGGTTCAAGGCGCGATTCCTGACCACCGACAAACTGGCCGTCTGGTGCGAGCAACAGGGCGACAAACTCGATCCCCTGCAGCGGAAGTATCTCGACGAACTGCGGCAAATGATGGCAGAAAACAGGGTTGAACCGAGGATGAATCGCGTGATCGGCGAACTCATCCAAAGCGCATCGCTTATTTCCGAAAACAATTTCATGTCCGAACGCAGCCGCCGCCATTCCTACATCATCGCTTTACCGCATGCATCCGCCATGCGTATCCGTTTGCATAAAAGCCTTTGCGGCGCGTTGGTTTTTGGCTCGGGCGCGCTGCAGCAAATCGAGTTCAAGGGCACCCGGATTTTGCATCAACTGACCGATGTGCTTTTCAAACATTATCTGAAGGCCAAGGGTAAAACGGCGAAGCTCGTCCCCGAAGGCGTGCATCGCGCGGTGCTGGCGGCGGAATCGGAAATGGAACGCGCCCGCCTGCTCTGCGATCATCTCTCCGGCATGACCGACGCCTACGCGCTGCGCAGTTACAAACGCCTCTTCGATCCGGATTACGGCTCGATCTCCGAACTTATTTAAGCTCATTCCCATGCCGTTTCCTTTCATCGTCGTACCGACCTATCATGAGCTGGAGAACCTGCCAAGGTTCACGGAACGCCTCTGGAGCGCCGTACCCGATGCGCGTGTCCTTCTGGTGGACGACGCTTCCGGGGACGGCACGCCTGCCTGGGTGAAGTCGCATCCGCAATATAATCGGTCGCTCTTTATCCTCGAGCGTTCCGACAAGCTGGGGCTGGGCTCGGCCTACCTCGCCGGGTTTGCCTGGGTTGTCCAACGCCACGCCTCCGACCCGTGTAGCGCCGTGGTCCAGATGGACGCCGATTTATCTCATGACCCAAAGGCCGTTCCCGAATTTTTGCAGGCGCTGGAAAACGGCTCCGATCTCGTCCTGGCCACCCGTTACCGCGATGGTGTGCGCGTGACCAATTGGCCACTGCATCGCCTGATGTTGAGCATCGGTGCGGCCCAGTATGTGAGATGGATTACCGGAATGCCGTTCACCGATCCGACCGGCGGATTCAAGGCCTTTCGTCCCGACAAACTGGCCAGTCTCGATCTGTCCCACATTCATTCGAACGGTTACGCCTTTCAGATCGAGGTCACTCACATGGCGTGGCGAATGGGCTGGAAGATTTCCGAGGTGCCGATCGTGTTTGAAGACCGTCACGCGGGCGTCTCGAAAATGTCCGGCCACATCGTGCGCGAAGCGATCTGGCGCGTGCCCTGGATGGCGTTGCGGGGACGTGCCCCAGGAAAAGCCACGACCACGAACCGGGAGTCACGCTCATGAGCCTGACCACAGTCGCCGCAACTGTTCAGCCAGATCAAGAGCTGCTCAACCTCCCGGCCTCGCGCCCGGAACGATTTCAGCCTTCCGATTTCATCGCTGCCGGACTGGTTTTTCTCATCACCCTCGGCGTCTATGTCGCGACGCTGGCGCCGAACGTCACGCTGGAAGATTCGGGCGAACTGATCACCGCAGCAGCCAAGTTTGGCGTGGGTCATCCGCCCGGATATCCGCTCTGGACGTTATCGGGCTTTCTTCTCTCGCACCTCTTTCCGTTCGGCAACCTGGCGTGGCGCATCAATCTGCAATCGGCCCTCTTCGGAGCGGAATCCAACGCGGTCCTGACGCTCCTGGTCTGTCATTCGGGCCGCTGGCTTTTGCAACGTTGGACCGATGCGGAGACCCAGGCAGCGGTGCGGCCCTTCTGCTTTTACGCGGGGATGCTCTCCGGCCTCACCATCGGTTTCAGCAACGTGATGTGGAGCCAGGCGACGATTGCGGCCGTCCATGGCACGATCCAGGCGCTGATCCTGAACCTGGTCTTGCTCCTGTTTTATCTCTGGATGCTGGAACCGCAGAAAAGCCGCCGCCTGGTCCTGACCGTGCTGGTCTTTGCCTTGGGCCTGACCAATCACCACACTTTGGTTCAGGTCATTCCCGCCTTTCTCCTGGCGGCGGCCCTGATCGAATTGGTTCCGCTTTTTCGCAGCAGGTCGACTGGCGCGTACACGGGCGTTTTCTTTTCCGTCTTTCTGGCCATCAATCTGTTCAGCCTCTCCATCCTGGTTTACATCTCATGGCTCTCCGGAAACCTGCCCTTTCATCCGGGCGATGTGCAACTCGAGCGCATTAGCGAAGTTATGGCGAAGATCATCTTGCCGTTGACCGCCATCCTCTCCTTTTTTTACCTGAAGGAATTCCGGCTGCACCTCTTCCTGCTCGGGGCTCTCACCGCGGTCGCGATCTTCGCTTATGGCCATTATTTGTTAGGGCCAAGCGACATCCACGCCCTGCGCTGTCTACCCAGCGAAGGGGCGCCTTTTTGGTTGTGGGGCAGTCTGCACCATCCGGGCTGGCTGCAAATCACCAGCGCCCAGGGCGTGGTCATGCTGCTCATGACGGCGCTGGCGTTGGGACTGCTCTACACCTCGACCCTGAATCGCCGCCTGATCATCGGCATCTTCATCGTGGGCTGGCTCGGGCTGATGCCCTATTCGTATGAGCACTTCGCTTCCTCCACCAACCCGCCGATGAATTGGGGTTTCGCTTCAGAACGGAGCGGATTTTATTACGAGGTCAGCCGTGAACAGTATCCGAAGAGTTTGCCGAACCTGATCAAGACGACGTTCGGCAAGAGGATCGGCGTGGTTGATCCCAACGCCCAGTTGGACGCCACCATCGGCCTGCCCGATTATTTTCCGCGTCTTGGAAAAACCTTCTATTATTACGGTTACAATCTCGAGCAAAACTTCACTGTTCCGCTGATTTTTCTGACCCTGGCCGTTTTGGTTTTTATCCGCCGCTGCGACTGGCCGCAGATCAACTGGTTCATCTTCCTTGGCGTCGGCTTTTTTCTTCTTGGCTTCATGCTTCTGCTCATTGCGCCGCAGGAGGCCTTTGATTTTCAGCGCAACCTCAATTACAAGGTTTTCCACCTGCAATCGCATTGCATTTTCGTGATCCTGATGGGCTACGGCGCGCTCGCGGCCATGACCTATCTTTATCAATCGATGGCGGAAGCCGTGCCCTGGAACCGGATGGCCGTTTTTGGCGTTCCGGCGCTTTTCTTGTCCCTGCTTCCTCTCTGGAGCAATTTCGATAATTGCAGCCAGGCCGGGCATTGGTTCGGTTACTATTATGGAACCGACATGATGCGCGACATGGATAAAAACGCGGTCTATTTCGGCGGATCGGACGCCGGACGCTTTGTGCCGACCTACATGGCTTTCGTGGAAAGCCAACAGGATCCCCGCTGGAAACGCGAGCCGAGCTTCGATCGCCGGGATGTCGCTGTCATCACTCAAAACG
>JABDHJ010000074.1 GCA_013285645.1 Verrucomicrobiota bacterium
CCAAATTTTGAAGAAGGGGGCAGGTTCCCGAGTTTGGGAACGAGGGAAACACGGCCTTGCGCTCGTTTGTCGGCACGCTCTAACCTTTGTTCATGAGCACCTCTCGCATCCTTGTCGTTGGAGCTGGATTTTCCGGTGCGGTTATCGCGCGGGAGCTGGCGGTTGCGTTGGGAGTGAAAGTCCTCGTCATCGATGAACGGGAGCATGTGGCGGGCAATTGCCACACGGAACGCGATCCCCAGTACGGGATCATGTTGCACAAGTATGGGGCACACATTTTCCACACCTCGCGCGAGGATGTCTGGAATTATGTCCGGCGTTATTCGGAGTTCGGTCCTTACGTGCACCGGGTCAGGGCCTCGACCAAGCGCGGGATTTTTTCCCTGCCGATCAATCTGTTCACGATCAACGATTTTTTCGGGAAGCAATTTTCACCCGAGGAGGCGCAGGCGTTTATCGCGACGCTGGGCGATGCGACCATCGGCGAGCCGCAAAATTTCGAGGAACAGGCGCTCAAGTTTATCGGGCGCGAACTCTACGACACCTTTTTTTACGGCTACACAAAGAAGCAGTGGGGCTGCGAGCCTCGGGACTTGTCGGCGTCGCTGCTCAAGCGTCTGCCGGTCCGGTTTAATTACGACGACACCTATTTCAGCGACCGGTTTCAGGGCATTCCGCTTGATGGCTACACGGCGATTATCGAGCGGCTTTTGGCGGACGCGAATATCGAGGTGAAGCTCAACACCCGGTGGCATTCCGGCATGGGCGACGAGTTTGACCACGTCATCTTCACCGGTCCGATCGATTGCTATTATAACTATCGGTTTGGGCGGCTTGGTTATCGCACGATGTTTTGGGACCGCAGTTATCACGAGGGAGATTTCCAGGGAAATTCGGTGATCAATTATCCGGGTGCGGACGTACCGTTTACGCGCATCGTCGAGCACAAGCATTTCACCCCGTGGGAAAAACATGACCACACCGCCGTGTTCACGGAGTACAGCAAGGAAACGGGCGAGGCGGACATTCCGTATTATCCGAAGCGGCTTGCGCCGGACAAGGTGCTGCTGGGCAAGTATCTCGACCTCGCGCGGCAGGAGACGAATGTTTCGTTTCTCGGGCGATTGGCGACCTATCGCTATCTTGACATGCACCAAGTCGTCGGCGAGGCGTTCGACTTTGCGCCGCTGTTGGCAGGCGCGATCAGCGAGAAGAAGGCGCGTCCGGTTTTTCCGGCGGGGGCGACTTGAAGGAGTGAAGGAAGATACGGCCTGCTTGGATTCGTCAAGGCTGCCGGGCGACTGACGAGGCGGGGGCGGGAATCGAACCCACGCATTCGGCTTTTGCAGAGCCGTGCCTTACCACTTGGCTACCCCGCCGGAATCCAATTATGGCCGATCAAGAAATCAGCTTGCTGAAATAGCCCGATAGCCTTGGTCGCGCCTCGGACCCGCGAACCGTCTTGCGCCAGCCAAATCTGGAATGCCAACTTCCGTATTTTTGCCTGATATCGGGTGGCCATGATCAAAACTTTCGCGACAACTCTTGCCTGTCTGTTTGCCGCCGCTTTCGTCTCATTCGCGCACGCCGACACGCCGTTGGAAAACTCGATGAAGAGCCTGGCCAAGGCCGATAAGCAACTCGCCCTCGATTTGAAGGTGCCCGTCGATGCCAGCAAAAGCGATTACCTCGCCCTGGCCGCCACGATGAAAACCGCAGTACAGAAGGCGCGCGACCTCGTTCCCAAAAAAGCCGCCGCCCTTCCCGCCGATCAACAGGCCAAAATGGTGGCCGATTATCAAAAGAGCATGGACGATCTCAGCGCCACCATCGACACCCTGACCACGGCGATCCAAGCCGGCCAATGGGACGACGCCCGCAACGCGATGACCAAACTCCTGCAGCAGGAGCATGATGGCCACATGGCATTCCGCACCAAGGAAACTAAAGCCGCGCCTCCAGCCGCGGCAGCCCCGTCCGCTCAAGGCACTCCAACAGCCCCCGCCCCGGTGCTAACGACACCAGCTGCTCCGCCCGCCCCGGCTCAGTAGGCATTCTCTGCTAATCCTCGATTTTAACATTAGTCATCCTGAGCTTGTCGAAGGATCAGTTCAGTAGGTAGCCGCCGATGTATCTATCGGCGGTTTCCCTGCTTCCGGTAGCCGTCGCGGGCCCTCGCGACGGTGCCTTATCCACAATCTCCCGATTATAAAAACGCCGTCATCCTTGCTGAGCGAAGGCGAGGTGCTGCGAGCGGCAGATTCTTTATGCGAAGCGTTACTGCCCTCCGCAGGAGCGAGCCGCAGTCGAAGGACCTGCTCCGCTTCAAAGAAAAACTCCGGCGATTTCAAAGCAGTTTCGCTTTGAAACGTGAGTCCCATCTCGTCGTGCATGCGAGAGGCCGCCCTTTGCTCTAAGATACATCTTCCGAAAGCAATCGCTTCAAACTGTAACACTACCCGATACAAGCGAAGCTTGCTCCCCACCCCCATCCCGCGTAGGCTTGCCCGCTTATGCTTACCCTGTCCGAAATCAGCAAAAGCTACGGCTCGCGCACGCTTTTTGAAGATGTTTCCCTGAGTATCAATCTCGGCGAGCGCATCGCGCTCGTCGGTCCCAACGGCGCGGGCAAGTCCACCCTCTTCTCCATCATCCTTGGCACCGGCGAACCCGATAGTGGCTCCTGCGTCATCGACAAGCACACCACCATCGGCTACCTCCCGCAGGAAACCGCCGCCACCGGCGACGAAACCGTCCTTGAGCTCGCGTGCTCCATCACGCCCGAGCATGGCAAGCTCATGCGCATCCTCGCCGAAGGCACCGCTTCCGGCCAGACCGACACCGAGGAATATCACAATGCCCTGGGTCGTTACGCCGAACTCGGCGGCTACCAGAACGAGCCCAAGGCGAAGAGCCTCCTCAAGGGCCTCGCCTTCCGCGAATCCGACTTCAACCGCCCCGCCCGCACGATGAGCGGCGGTTGGGTCATGCGCGCACACCTCGCCCGCCTCCTCGTCATGGAGCCCGATCTCCTCATGCTCGATGAGCCCACCAATCACCTCGATCTCGAGTCGCTCGGCTGGTTCCAGAATTATCTCGAGTACTATCCCGGCGCGATCCTCATGATCTCCCACGATCGCGCGTTCCTGAACGCCCTCGTCGATAACATTTTCGAAATCCGCAACAAGCAGGTCCACCGCTACCGAGGCAATTACGATTCCTACGTCGAGCAACGCCAGGCGCGCCAGGAGCAGCATCTCGCCGCCTACAAAAATCAGCAGGATGAAATCCAGAAGCTGAAGGATTTCGCCGCCCGCTTCGGCGCCAAGGCAAGTAAGGCATCGCAGGCCCAAAGCAAGCTCAAGCAGATCGACCGCATGGTAAAGCTCGAGGCGCCCGAATCCGCGGCCAAGACTATCCACATCAAATTCCCGCAGCCCACCCGCAGCGGCCAGCGCGTAATGACGCTCAACAAAGTCCACTTCGCCTACGAAACGCTCAAGGTCTATCAGGGCATCGACCTCGAGATCGAAAAAGGTCAGCGCACTGTCCTCGTTGGGCCCAACGGCGCGGGTAAATCGACGCTGCTGAAAATTCTTGGCGGCGTTCTGCAAATCCAGCAAGGCGAGCGCAAGGAAGGGCTGAACCTCGAAGTCGGCTACTCCTCGCAGAATCGCGCCGACATGCTCAATCCCAACCGCACCGTTTTGCAGGAAGCACTGAGCATTCCGAATCCGCTGCCGGAAGTGACGACGCGCACCATCCTCGGCTCCTTCCTTTTTTCCGGCGACGACTCCTTCAAAAAAGTCGGCGTTCTTTCCGGTGGAGAAAAAACCCGGCTCGGCCTCGTCAAGCTGCTGATGAATCCGCCCAACTTGCTCCTCATGGACGAGCCGACAACCCACCTCGACATGGCCTCCATTGACGCGCTGATCGAGGCGCTCAAGCAATACCAAGGCACTCTCCTTTTCATCAGCCACGACGTCTACTTCATCCGCGCGCTCGCGCTCAATGTCCTCCACATTAGCGCAGGCCAACTCACGGCCTACGCGGGTGACTACGATTATTACCTCGAAAAATCCGGCGCCGCTTCCGAGAAGCAGGGCCTCGTCGCGGGCGATCAACTCACCGACAGCCGTCCCGCCGAAGCGCCGACCGCGGCCAAAGCCGCGAACAATTCCAATTCCCCCGGCAAAACCAAGGAGCAAAAGCGCAAGGAAGCCGAGGAACGCCAGGCCGTTTCCGCCGCTCGCAAAAAAGCGCAGACTCATCTCGAACAAATCGAACGCGAAATCGCCGCCCTGGAAAAGCGCCATAAGGAAGTCGTCGCGGCACTCGAGGCCCCCGAGACCTACGCTGCTGGTGGCGACGTCATGAAGCTCAACCGCGAACTCATCGAGACCGCCGAGAA
>JABDHJ010000075.1 GCA_013285645.1 Verrucomicrobiota bacterium
CTACGTGATCCACTACGGTGACTCGGGCACCATGGATCGGGCCTCGAAATCCGGCAAGCCATGGGGCGTCGGCGAAGCGAGCAGCGCCTACTATTCCACTCCCGAGCAGGTCGCCAAAACCTACGGTGAGCGCGCTTATGAATCCTTTCTCGGGCGCATGGAAGGAGTCGCGGTCGAAACCTACGCCCATCTCCTGAACCAGCGAAAGTATGGGGCCAGTTACCGGAGCGTCTTTAACGTGGTTTGGTATGGTTTGCAGCCGTTGCCCCTCGGTATGGCCGATACCACCAAGCCCCCCACGCTTGATGACGGTGTTTTCTTTCCCGCGTTCGTCGAGGACAAACCCGGCGTCCAGCCGGAGCGTCTTGGGCCCTACTGCACAACCCTGAATCCTGGATATGATCCAAGCCTGCCGCTTTACCAGACCTGGCCCCTCTTTGATGCGATCAAGGACGCCCAGGCGGAGCCGCCCGTTGATTTCCCTTTGAGTAATCCGCCTCCCGCCCCGGCGGACGAGCCACCGCCAGCGCCCACGGTGAAGAGTGTCGATCTTCTGGCGGGTGCCGGTGGAAAGCTGAGGGAGCAACTCGCCGCGCTCGGAATTTCCTTCGACGACCTGAAGCCGTC
Organism: Verrucomicrobiota bacterium; assembly: GCA_013285645.1. Taxonomy (GTDB): domain Bacteria; phylum Verrucomicrobiota; class Verrucomicrobiia; order Methylacidiphilales; family UBA1321; genus JABDGH01. The sequence goes on from JABDHJ010000075.1 coordinate 628, forward strand.
CGGCAAGCCCGACCTACTCTTTATCGACGGGGACAATCCCCCCGAAGCCGATGCCCGGCAGACGATCGACGCTGTGCTGGGGGCTGGCGGTACCGTGATGATTTGGGGCGTCAGTTCCGATACGCTGCCGAAGCTCAACGCCCTGCTTCCCGCGCCGCTCGAATTGACGGACCGTAAAAGCTCATCTTTGGTTTGCGATGTGACCGATCCCGTCACAGCCGGGTTGAAGCCCTCCGGCATGTACTTTTCCGAGTTGAGCCCGCAGATTATCCTCAATGGTGGATTGGGCGGCCCATTGGTGGAGAAAAGTTCCGTGTTGTTGAAGGCCTGCGATACCGACTGGCTCAAGTGGAACAAGGAAGCCGAATACGCCAAGACCGCGATGGTGCTCCGTTCGGAACGCGAAGCGAAACCCTCCGGCGCGGCGCTGATCGAAAGCAAGCAGGGCGGTGGTCGTCTGCTTGTCTGCAATTTACCGGCGGACTCTCCGCTCTTTAAGGCGCAGACACTCGATCGTCGGATTCTGGAAAACCTGGGTGTTCCACTCAAGCCTACGGTCGATATCGGTGGTCCCTTTCTCACCACCGGGCAAATGGTCCGGGTGCTGGCCTGCGGTCGTTTTGAATCCACCGGAGATAATGCGGAGAAAGACTTTGTCGATCCGACCAAGGGAGGCGGGATGCGGGACAACAACGAGGTGCAAAATAAACGATGGCATGTCGCGGCATCGAACAAAGGTGTTTTTGATCTCCGTCAGCCTCCGCTCGATGGTCCCGGCGACAACGCTGTGACTTATCTCAGCTTCTGGATGCTGAGTTCACGCTCGCTCGACAATCTCCTGCTCGAGCCGAATGTGCCGAAGCTTGATCTGAAACTACAAACTGGGGATGCCATCGAACTTTGGCTCAACGGAAAAACCGTGGTCACCAATCCTGATGCCGCAGGTGGTGATCTCCTGGCTTCTGGATTACCGCTCCAGCAAGGATGGAATCATTTCCTAGTCCGTCTGGCGCACGCAGCAGGTGACGACAAATTTCAGGCGCAACTGGTCTGCAACCAGCCCGATTTCCTCAATGACCTGAAGTCAGCCATGCAAAAACCCTAACCGGATCCGTATGCTCAAATCCTATATTGTTCTCATAACCCTTATCGCCACGCTGGGCGGTCTCCTGTTTGGTTACGACACCGCTGTTATTTCCGGTGCGGTGGGCAGCCTCAAGGTCTACTTTGTCGATCCGCGCCACATTGCCAATGCGGACGAGGCCAGCTCATTTCTGGGCAACGTCGTTTCCAGCGCGCTTCTCGGTTGCATCATCGGAGGTCTGTTGGGGGGCGTGGTGGCTTCGACGCTTGGACGCAAGCTGGGTCTTCTCATCTCGGCGGTGTTGTTCCTGGTCTCGGCCCTGGGTTCGGCCATGCCGGAGATATTTTTCGCGCCAATCGGCCAGGGTGGGCCGGACTATATCTGGAATTTCGTTTTCTACCGCATCATCGGTGGCATCGGCGTTGGCTTGGCCTCGATGCTCTCTCCGATGTATATTGCTGAAATCGCGCCGGCGCGACTGCGCGGTAATCTCGTCGCGTGGAACCAACTCGCCATTATTTTCGGCATGCTCGTCGTTTATTTTGTCAACTACGCCATCTCCCGCTTCGGCGGCGGCGATGCATGGCTGAATCAAGTCGGCTGGCGGTACATGTTCGCGTCGGGCGCGATTCCGTCCGGCATCTTCCTGGGGCTGCTCTTCTTCGTGCCGGAGACGCCGCGCTTCCTAATGATGAAGGGACGGGAGGCGGAGGCGCGGGCCGTCCTGTCGCGCACACTGACTGAAGAGGAGGCGAACCTGGAGATCAAGGAAATCCACGAATCGTTCGCCCATCACACCTCCTCAAGTGTCTTCTCCTATGGCATGGCCATCATCGTGTTCGGCATCATGCTTTCGGTCTTTCAACAATTTGTCGGGATCAATGTGGTGCTTTATTATGCGCCCGAAATCTTCAAGAGCATGGGCACGACTACGGATGTTTCGCTGCTGGAGACGATCATCGTCGGTGCGGTCAACCTGGCCTTCACCGTCGTTGCGGTATTGTGCGTGGATCGCTATGGCCGCAAGCCGCTGCAGATCATCGGCGCGCTGGTCATGGGCGGGGCGATGTTCGGTCTTGGTCTCTCGCTGATGATGCAGAGCAAGGGGATGTTTTCGCTGATTTGCATGCTGGTTTATATTGCCGGTTTCGCGGTCTCATGGGGCCCGGTCACTTGGGTGCTGCTCAGCGAAATGTTTCCCAACAAGATCCGCAACTCGGCCCTGGCCATCGCGGTAACCGCACAATGGATCGCGAATTATCTCGTAAGCTGGAGTTTCCCGATCATGAAGGACAACAAGGCGCTGGTGGACACTTTCCATTACGGCTTTCCTTACTTCATCTACGGTGGGATGGCCGTTCTGGCCGCCCTTTTCACTTGGAAATTCATTCCCGAAACCAAGGGACGCACGCTCGAGGAACTGGAGGAGCTTTGGACGAGAGAGGATTAACTTGTCGCCTCCGTCCCGCGAAACTTCCATGAAAAAAATTCCCTCTTCTTTTGCCCAGCCGGGAAGTTCCGGCTCCAAAGCGGGATCTGCCTTGGTTATCGTCCTTTCCTTCGTGGTGCTGCTGACGGTAGTGGTGCTGGCCATGCTCTCCCGTTCCCTTCTCAACGGGTTGATCTCCAGTGCCAGTTCCAATGTGAGCAAGACCGATCTTTATGGCCATGGTATGATCGATCAGATCATCGGGGATCTGAGACAGGAGATAGTGGCCGGTTCTGGTGGTACCAGTGGCGGCCAGGCGAACACCCAACCCGTTTATACCAGTTCAACGGGAATTGTTACCTACATGTACCGGCCCGCAGCGGTGGCCAACTCCGTACCTTCCCTTTCAGGGCCTTATACGACCACTGTTTTCAACACCACCTTTCCCAACCTGGTCAAGGAAAGCACCCGCAGTGTGGCATTTGAACCTTACGACACTACCGTTCCCATGCGCGCAGCTCCCATTAATTCCAACAGTGATCTTTCCATCAATGGGCGTTACGTTTCCCCGGCGCGCTGGAACAAGCCACTACTGCTCCCGAAAGCGTCGGCAAGTTTTAGCGGGGGCACGGGTGGTACGGCCACGACGGTCTCCGACACCGGGACGATTACGATACCCGTCAGCACCTTCGTTTCGCCGGATTGGATATTGACGGCAGCCGACGGCAGCAACCCCACGACCTGGCCGGCCTCTCCCGCCACCACCATCGCCAACCCGAAGAGCACCAGTTACGTGGTAGGCCGCTATGCTTATACCATCTACAATGAGGGAGGCCTGCTGGACGCGAATGTGGCGGGAGGCCCGTGGAACACTTCAGTGGACGGATTGACAGCGGCGCAGGCGGCAACTCTAAGCAAAAAAGGACCATCGGCTTTCGCTGACTTGACGCAGTTGCCGGGGATCGCGGATCTCGCGACGGCCGAGGGTGCTCCCAACCGGCCTCAGAAGATCATCGATACTCTGGTCGGTTGGCGCAATGCTGCCACAACCCAGGCTACATACACGACTTACCCCGGCTATACCTTCGCGAGCGGAACGGCTGAAAACTATTTAAACTACCTGCTCGGACTGTCCAACAATTTCATGT
>JABDHJ010000076.1 GCA_013285645.1 Verrucomicrobiota bacterium
TCGGTGCAGGACCGCGTTCGCTACCAGCTCTGGAATTATACGTGGAAGCCCGATCCCAATCAGCCGATCACCCGGATCGAGGTGCGGATCGGCGAACAAAAAGTTGTCGTCTATCAGGGTGACGAAGTGGCGGGAGTGAGCCCCACCACCACGGGCAAGCCGGGGCATGATACGCCGCCTGGTCACTACTCGATTTTGCTCAAGGACATTGATCACAAGTCGAACCTTTACGGAGTTTTTGAAGATGCCAACGGGTACGTCGTCGATGGCAATGCAGAGGCAGGGCAGAAAGCGCCAGCCGGGGCCATTTACGATGCGGCAGACATGCCTTATTACCTGCGTATCCGTGAGGACGGGGTGGGACTGCACGCGGGATTTCTGCCTGGCTATCCGGCTTCGCATGGATGTATTCGTCTGCCACATGCGTTCGCGGAATTGCTTTTCTCGAACGTCTCCGTCGGCACGCCGGTCGATGTTGTGCCCTAAAAGAACCGAAGTTTCGCGCAACGAACGCAACGAACGCAACGGGGGACGAACGGGCGGTTCTTAAGTATTTTCCTTATTCTTCCTGCCTTCCCGTTGCGTCGTTGCGTGAAACCTTCCCCACGCAACGAGGATGGACAGCTTGCGGAGGCTGGATTAGACTTCCTTCTTCATGGATATCGCCGGTCCCACTCTCCCCTCGGATGCCGAACAGGCTCCGCTGCCGCTGAACGCGCGTAAACCGTCCTGGTTACGGGCAAAAATCCCCGGCGGACCGGTTTATCAGGAGACGACCAAGATCGTCCACGAGCATAAGCTCCACACGGTTTGCGAAAGCGCCCAGTGCCCCAACCTCGGCGAATGCTGGTCACGCAAGACCGCCACGATCATGATCCTGGGCGATATCTGTACGCGAAGCTGTGGCTTTTGCGCCGTGAAAACGGGCCGCCCCACTGAACTCGATCGCGACGAGCCGCGCCGGGTGGCCGAGGCGATCCGCCTCATGGGCCTCAAGCACGCGGTAATCACCTCCGTGGCCCGCGACGAACTGCTCGATGGCGGCGCCGGCATATGGGCCGAGACGATCCGCGCGGTGCGCGAGGAAAATCCGAATACCGCGATCGAAGTGCTCATCCCCGATTTCAAGGGCCGTTGGCAGGATCTCGAAACCGTCCTGGCCGCCAAGCCCGACATTCTCAATCACAACGTCGAGACCGTTCCGCGTCTACACAAGATGGTGCGTCCCCAGGCGAAATATGAGCGCTCGCTGGAAATGTTGCGCCGGGCCAAGGCTGCCGGGTTCGTCACGAAATCAGGCCTCATGCTCGGCATCGGCGAGCGCGATGAAGAGATTGCCGCCACGTTGCGCGACATGGCGGCGGACAAACTCGACATCCTCACGCTCGGCCAGTATCTGCGTCCCTCGGCGCAGCATCTGCCGCTTTATCGCTGGGTGACGCCGGAGGAATTTGCGCACTGGAAAAAATTCAGTCTCGATTTGGGTTGCCGTGTGGTCGAATCGGGGCCGCTCGTGCGCAGTTCCTATCACGCCGATGAGCAGTCCGATGCGCTCGTGCCGGGATCGAGAGCGTTCGGCGTCGTGTGATGTCCCGGGCAAATCTCCTCTGCGGATTGACGCTGGCGCTGATGCTCTTCTTTACTTCCCGCGCTCGCGCCGACCACACACTTCACTCCCAGGTACTGGTGTTTATCCCCGCCTATGAGGGATCGAAACTGTACGATCCCAACCTGGCAAAAAAAGGCGACGACCCACCATGCGTCTGGGGAGGAATCGACGCCATCCGCACTGCTGATCTCTATCTCTCCCTGCGGATGCCCAACCCGCTGATTGCGGGACCGATGCTCTCGGCCGGCCCGGTCGATGTCTACGGCGGATTCATTTCTGGAATGACCCAGGAGCAGGACCCCGCCGGTTATCATCCCTACACACAGGGTGCCGATTTCTTCACGTTCTCCTACGATTGGCGGCAGGACATCGCCACGGTAACGGCGCCACTGCTGGGTGAGGCCCTCGACAAGTACGCGAAGATCCACGAAACGAAGACGGGCATTCCGGCGGCGGACACCAAATTTATCATCGTTGGCCACAGCATGGGAGGTCTCGTGGCGCGGACTTTTGTCAGCGAAAATCCGCAGCAGGCCGACCGCATCGCCGCGCTCTATCTGGTGGGCACGCCGAATCTCGGTTCGGTGAAGGCGATCATGACGCTGGTGGTCGGCCCCGGAGGATTGAAGGAAAATGCGGTCAGCTTTCCGGCGTCGCTCCTGAATCTTTTGCCGAACAGCGTCGATGCCAACCTCACGAAATTGGTCGCGGTCACCCGTCCCAGCCTCTACGAATTGTTGCCGTTCGACGATCCTCATTGGGAATCCGTCGCCGCCAACGGAACCCGGACCTTGGTCAGCGCGCAGGATATTCTCAACCTCGGGCCATGGGAACCCTACTGGCCCAGCCCGGAGTTGGAGCGGCGCGTTTTCCTCGATACCTGGTTGAAGAAACGGCAGGCCGAGGGGCGCAAGCAGATCAATCTACCCGAGTGGGAATTCAGCCAGGACCCCGATATGCGCGGCCTGCAAAAAATCCTGGCACAGACCCGGGAATGGCGATTGAAGATGGGAAGTCTCAGCTACACGAGCACGCTGCTGACCCGGCCCGGCGAAGAGTCGAGGCTAAAGGTCGTTGTGGGCACCGGATTGAAGACGCCGACCGGCATCATCACGGAGGGAGCGCATGATTTCAGCCTCGCCCGCTATACCTACGAACCCGATTACGACGGCGACGAAACGGTCACGGGCGCGAGCGTGCTGGATGATCTCCACGCGACTGCCGAAAACGTCAAGCTGCTGACCAACGTTACGCACGGCAAGCTGATGACCGACGACCAGTTCCTTAGTTATATCTACGGCCAACTCGCGCATGAACCGGTGGTTCGCGCTCATGACGCACCTCGTCCCGATATCCCGGATCGCGTTCGACTCGCTCCAGACCAGACGGTGCCGTGAAAGAATTCGACAATAACTGCCATGCGCCGCACCGCAGGCTTGCGGGGAGGGGATTTTCGCCTTTACTTTAAACGACCTATGGCGGACGCCACTTATCCACGATTAGCCGGCATGATGGTGCCGGTGTTTTCCCTGCGCCACTCCAAGGATTTCGGCATTGGCGACACGGAAGCCGTCAAGCAGGCGATCACCTTTTGCTCGAATAACCATCTGGGCCTGCTTCAACTTCTGCCCATCAACGAAACCGGTGCCGACAACAGTCCCTACAACGCGATCAGTTCCGTCGCGCTTGATCCCGTTTACCTGAGCCTCACGCCGGATCAATTGCCCGGCCTGCTGCCTGAGACCTTGACCTCAATCTTTCCGGAATCGGTCAGCGCCAAGTTGCGAAACGGCCCGGTGCAATATCAGAAGGTCAAACAACTCAAGCTTGAGGCGCTGTCGCACGCCTACGTGGAATTCGAGGCGGTCGATCTCGAAACCGGGTCGGATCTGGCTTACGAATTTCAGGCGTTCGTGGAATCGAACATGGGCTGGCTGCCGGGCTACACGCTTTTTCGCACGCTCCTCAATGAGTACAATCGCAACGCGCTTTGGCACGAGTGGATTCCGGAACATCAGAATCTAGCGGCAGCCGAGATATGGCTCGCCACGGCGGAGGATCGCGAGGAGTTGGTCCGCTACCGCCAGTTCACTGCGTACGTCCAATGGGTCTGCTGGAAACAATGGGCCGAGGTGCGCGCCTGGGCGGACGAGCACAAGGTGCGGTTGATCGGCGATATTCCTTTCGGCGTCAGCCGCTACAGCGCCGATGTTTGGTCGGAACGCGAGCTGTTCGACCTGACGTGGTCGGGCGGCGCGCCGCCGGAACCGTTCTTCGCGGGTGACGAATTTCTCCGGCGCTGGGGGCAAAATTGGGGTCTTCCTCTTTACGACTGGAATGCGCACCGGGCGCAGAAATTTGCCTGGTGGAAACAGCGCGTGTCCATGACCAGCCAGATTTTCAATGGCTTCCGCATCGACCATGTGCTCGGCTTCTTCCGCCTCTACAGCTTTCCGTGGATGCCGCAGGAAAATAACGATTTCACGCATCTCTCCCCGCAGGAGGCCAAGGATAAAGCCGGTGGCCGTGAGCCCCATTTCATTCCGCGTGACGATAAGCCGGAGGAAAACGCGGAGCTGAATTGTGTCGAGGGCGAGGCGCTCCTGAAGATCATCCAGGAAGCGGCAGGCTCGACGGCGATTGTCGCGGAAGACCTCGGCGTCGTGCCCAAGTACG
>JABDHJ010000077.1:0-1276 GCA_013285645.1 Verrucomicrobiota bacterium
GCATAGGTCAGGCAAATCACCGGCAGGATCATGTGCAGGATGCGGTCCCAAAGCCACTGGAACGGTCCCATCTCCGAGGCGTTGATCGAGTTGATGCCGTACATGGGCAGGAGGTTGAGGTAGTCTCCGCCTGCCACGAAAAGAATGAGCACCAACGCGGCGACAAAGCCGGGGATCGAGTAGAGCACAAAGACGACGAAGCTGATGGTGCGGTCGATAACCTGCCCACGCTTGATCGCCGCGATGACGCCCAGCGGAATCGCCAGCACATAGGAAATAATCAGGGCAGCACCGGTGATGCTGACTGTCACGCCAAGGCGCTCGCTGATTTTGGTCATGACCGAACGGTGATCGACGAACGACTCGCCCAAATCAAGCCGCAGACTTTTGCCCACCCAAATGGCGTAGGCAACGAGCGGTGGCTTATCGAGGCCATACATCTTGATCATCTGTTCGCGAACTTCAGCCGTCATCGCCTTCCCACCATTTTCACCGGCACCTTTGCTCAGGGCCGGATTGATGGGCGAAAGCCGCAGGAGCAGAAAAGTGAGCAGCGTGATGCCGAAGAGCGTTGGAAACAAAAGCAGAATGCGCCGGATGATGTAGGTCGTCATCGGATCAGGCCACCGGGCTAATATCAATCATCCGGTTTCTAACGTTCAACGCCTCCCACAAAGTCACCTCGTCCGGAACAGAGCAATCGAGGCACAGGCAAACCACGTCGCCATCCGGACGGCGGACAAATTCGATGCGGTCGATCTTCGCGGTCATTTTCACGTTGCCGTTAAAGGGGATACTCACGATCATGCCAGCCGTAACTTCGCCTTCGATCGTAAATCCGGCCAGGACAAAAGTAGTTTTGTCCTGAATGGCAAACGTATCCTGTACGTGAAATCGAGGCATGAGTTTTTCATGGCAACCTAAGGTTAGAAGGCTGCCGTCCGTTCATCCAGCAAGATTGCAGCCACAATGCGACTTGTATGCAGGACTTTTTTTGAAACTAAACAGAGCTGCATCGTCACTTCGACTATGACTTATCGAGTATGGTGCGGATATTTTCGAGCAGATCGCTCATGTCGTATGGCTTGGTGATGAAGCCATCGATACCCGCTTTCGCCATTCGGGTCTTGAGGCCCCCATCGATGTAACCGCTGGTGAGCATGGTTTTCAACCTGGGCTTAATTTTCCGGGCTTCGGCACTTAAACCGAAGCCATCGAGCTTGGGCAGGCCGACATCTGAAAACAGAAGGTGAATTTCATCAGGATAGGTAATGAG
>JABDHJ010000077.1:1286-4267 GCA_013285645.1 Verrucomicrobiota bacterium
GGTAATGAGTTTTTCCAAAGCCTCTTCCGCGCTTCCAGCCAACAGCACATGATAGCCGTTCAGCTTAAGGATCACCTCGACAAAATAGCTCACGTCCGGTTCGTCATCGACGACCATGATCGTTTCGGTGCCCTTCACGTCCTTGGGCGCATTCGAAGGTGTAGCGGTCAAGCAGGGTGTGGGTTTCGCAGGAATGGGAAGGAAGAGCGAAATGGACGTGCCCTTGCCCAACTCCGATTGAACATCGATGAGGCCGTTGTGCGCCTGCATCAAACCGTAGACGACAGGGAGGCCGAGGCCGGTCCCCTGCCCCTTCGGCTTGGTGGTGAAAAAGGGCTCGAAGATGTGCTGGCGCGTGGCCTCGTCCATTCCGGATCCGTTATCCATCACGCGCAGACAGATGTACTGCTCGGTCCCCTCGCCGGAATGGTAGGGCACCTTTTCTCCAGACACTTGGCTCGTGGTAAAGGTGATCTTCCCGCCGTTCGTCATCGCATCGCGGGCATTGGTGGCGAGGTTTATCAGGACGCGCTCCAGTTGCCCGGGATCGGCATGGATTTCCGGCAGGCCATCGTCCAGTTGAAGCTCGAACGTGATGTTCCGAGGCATGGCTTCCCGCAACATGGAGGATATCTCCCGGATGCGTTGATTGATATTGGTGGAAGTGAATGTGCTGTCGCTTTTGCGCGCGAAGGCCAGTAACTGGCTGACCAGTTCCGATCCGCGTTGCGCAGCGTGATTGATGGTGGCGGCAATTTCATCCACACGGTCGGGGCGCCTCGATTCCATGAGAAGCAGAGCGGTATGCCCCTTGATGATAGTGAGAATGTTGTTGAAATCATGGGCAACACCACCGGCCAGCGTGCCCACTGCCTCAAGGCGCTGCGCTTGACGCAGACGTTGCTCCATTTCCTGATTTTTGCTCCGCTCCGCTGTCTCGGCCATGGCGCGCCGCACGGCGGGCACGAGCCGGGACAGCCGATTTTTTAACACATAATCGGTGGCGCCGCTGCGTAGCGATTCGATTGCAAAATCCTCGCCGATGGTTCCGGATACAAATATGAAAGGAATTTCCGGGGCATGCTGACGGGCAAGTTCCAACGCACGAAGGCCATCGAAATCAGGCATCGTGCAGTCGGCAAAGATCAGGTCGAAATCTTTTTTCTTCAGGGACTGAATGAACGCGTCGCGGTTGTCGCGACGCACCATTTCACATTTTAAACCATCACCCTGCAGCAATTGCTGGATAAGTTCGCAATCAGACTCGGAATCTTCCAAGTGGAGAATTCGAAGGTGAGGCTTCATACACAACTCCTACATTACAAAGTATTAACAAGATCAGTTTTTGTCAAACATCGATTGAATTATTCGGTGCCTTAGCATTTACTTGGTGAAGGTTCATTGACAATGGCCCAAAAAACGCCAACCGAGCGAATTGCGTCAACGAACTGGGCAAAATCGACCGGCTTCACGACAAAAGCGTTCACACCGAGATCATAGCTACGGACGAGATCCTTTTCCTCCCGCGAGGACGTGAGCATGACGACCGGAAGGCGACGCAATATGGGGTCGGACTTGATCTGGCGCAGAACTTCCAGCCCATCGACCCGGGGCATTTTGAGATCGAGCAGGACGACGCCGGGCAAGTCCCGCTTGTCATTGACATAGGCTCCCCGGTGGTAAAGGCAATCCAGTGCCTCGGCACCGTCGTGGACAACTTCCACCGTATTGGCGAGGTGACATTCCTGCAGGGCTGCGAGAGTCAATTCGACGTCATTTGCGTTATCTTCTGCCAGTAGGATTCGTTTCATTTAGTTGGGATTGATTTGAGGACTTGGATTGGAGGGTAAAGAAAAATAAAAAGTCGCACCCACATCGACGTGGCTTTCCGCCCAAATGCGTCCGCCATGCCGGTGCACGATGCGCTGGACGTTGGCCAGCCCGATGCCGGTGCCTTCGAAGGCCTCCGCGCGGTGGAGACGTTGAAAGACACCGAAGAGCTTGGAGGCATAAGTCATGTCGAAGCCCACGCCATTATCGCGGATATAAAAAACAGTCTCGCGTCCGCCGGATTTATCTTCGCCTTCGCTGTGCCCGATTTCGATGCGCGCCACGTCGCGGGGACGGGTGTACTTGAGCGCGTTGGAAACGAGATTCACCCAGACAAGACGAAGCAAGCTGGCGTCACCCGCGATCATGGGCAATGGCTTGAGGTCCCAAGTGACCTTGCGTCCGCGAGCTTCCGGTTCAAGTTCGCGAATAGCGTAATCGATCAACTCCCGCATATCGATTTTCATCGGATGCATTTCGACCCGTCCGGTCTGGGAGAACGCGAGCAGGTCATCGATGAGCATTCCCATTTGTTTGGCTGCCTTGACGATCACCGTCATGTAGCGACGGTTCGATTCATCGGCCTGAACTGAGGAAGAGGCTTGGAGTAACTCGACAAAGCCATGGATGTGTCGCAAGGGCGATCGCAAATCATGCGAAACGGAATACGAAAAGGCCTCAAGTTCCTTGTTGGCCGCCTCAAGCTGTTCGGCGCGGCTTTTCATTTCCTCGCTCAATTTTCGGATCCGTTCATCCGCTTCTTTACGCCCGGTAATATCTCGGACAAAGGCATGAAAGGTTGCCTCGTTCCCAACTTGCAAAGGCCAGATGGCGAATTCCACCGGGAATTCCTCTCCGTTCCGGCGCAGGGCGGTAAGCTCAACGCGCTTGTTGAGCAAGGGCCCTTCACCAGTGGTCTTGAGATGCTTCATGCCTTCAAAATGACGTTCTCGAAACTGCGGCGGAATGATCGTTTCGTGCAAAAACCGTCCCAATACTTCCGCGCGCGACCAACCGAAAATGGACTCAGCCTGGAGATTCCAGTCCTTGATGTGCCCGGCTTCATCGATGCTGATAAAACCGTCATACGCGCTTTCGATAATCGAACGGCTTCGCTCCTCGCTTTGCCCCAATATCTCCTCCATCTGTTT
>JABDHJ010000078.1 GCA_013285645.1 Verrucomicrobiota bacterium
AGAAACCCCATTTCACCAGCGAGCAACCTGCTCCCGCGAAACCCAACCATGAAGCTGCGCTCAATGATCAGGCAAAGATGGAAGAAAAACCTCACGCGACAAGCGCGCAGCCCTCTCCAGAATCTCACCCACCCCAAGGTCCGGGTGAAGCTCAAAAGCCTCACGACAAGGCCCCTCCTGCTCCGGAAAACCACTCCAATCCGCAGCCGCAAGCCAAGTCCGAGCCTAAGCACGACGCTCAACCTCAAGGCGGCGGCAATGCACCGCCACAAGGTCAAGGCCAAGGCCAACCCGGCGGCCCCCAAAGGTAGCCGATCTCCGAGCAACAGTGCTTTCCTCAACCGCCGCGATCCCCTCGCGGCGGTGCTTTTTTCAGGTTATACGATCCTTAAAAATCGGTCGTTTCCCTCAACCCCAGCGGAAATCTCCGCAAAATTCCCGATTTTAAAAACGCTGTCATTCTGAACGAAGGCGAGGTGCTGCGCACGGCAGTTTCTTTATGCGAAGCGTTACTGCCCTCCGCAGGAGCGAGCCGCAGTCGAAGGATCTATTTTGCCTCTGGAAAAATCTTAGCGATCACCAAGACACTCCGGTTTCAAATGGCAAGTTCGCCCTCGTTACCCCTGCCAAAGACCTGCCTTTGCTCCACCATCACGCTGGTTAAACGACTTTCGCCGCATCATCCCAAAGGAGACCTCTGCGAAACTCTCACATTTATCATTAGTCATCCTGAGCTTGTCGAAGGATCAGTTCGGTCTGCCTTTTTGGTTTTCCCCCGATTTGGCGGACAGAGGGGGAAGCCCATTTCTCAGAAGTACAGAACTTATCTTTCGACAAATCCAAGATGACGGATTGCTTGAAGAAAGACTTTCGCAGAGGTCTCCAAAGGGATGACAACACCATAGCCGTTGGTTGAGCAAAGCGACACCACCGATATCAATTCACCCCCAGCCATTTACCCCCAAAGGGGTAACAGCCTCAATGCGTCGGCCCCTGCGCCACTGGCGGTGTCGCACTCGGCGCGTTGGTCGAAGCACCCGGCTTCACCTGTGTAACCGGAGCCGTCGTCGGCTTCGCTGCAGGCGGCGAGACAGCGGGCGGCGGAGTCCCCGGTTTCGCCTGCGCGACAGGAGCAGCCGGTGGCTTCGGCGGCGCAGGAATCGCCGTCCCCGGCATCGAAAATTCCCGGAAAAGTTCATCCTGCAATTTCTGCTCGCGAGCCTTCAGGATCGGTTCGAACTGCTTGGCCATCTCGTGATCCATTTTCAACCGCTTGTCCCAATATTCTTTTTCAAACTTCGCCTTCTGGTCCGGCGTCAATGAATTCAAAAGCCCCAAGTCCCGCGCCTTGTCCATCGCAACTTTGGTCCGCTGTTCCTTGAATTGTTGAATCCGCATCAGCAACTGCCCCTCGTCGGCCAGCTTCATCTTTGCGTAGGGAGGCCAGAGCGCGAGCTGCGCGCGAATATCGTCATCGGAAAGAACCGCCAACTGTTCCAGCTTGTCCCGCACGTTCAACTCGTCCTGGCTCGGAATCTTCATCTCGCCCACGCCGGGAAACTGTACGCTCAACTTGATCGGATGCGCCACGTCATCACTCGGCGCCCAGATTTTTCCGTAACGATTAAACGTATCCGGCACCGGCGGCGGCGGAGCTTGCGGCGGCACTGGTGGCTTGGCAGAACTGTTCGCAGGAGCAACAACAGGCGCTTTCGGCGCTGCCGGAGCGGCATTCGTGGTCCCGGTTTCCCCGGCCATCTGCATCATCGTTTGCGCCCGCAACGTCGTCGTCAATAGAGTCGTCGCGCCCAGAAGCGTGAGAAAACCTGCCGCCCCATGACGCAGCCCCTTTTGTTGAGAACGATCTAAAGCGAAGAATCTTGCCATGAGGAAGTGGGCGATGAGGAAGTGGAATCCGAAGTATCCATGGAAGCCATGATCTCAAAAGCCTCCTGCACATTTTTTTGTTTTTCGGGCACCGTAGAATTGGAGGAAGCTTGCGGCATCAGCAAAACGACCGCCAGGCATACGCCCAATCCGCCGCCCAAGGCCCAGCGCCACACCGCGCGAAAACCAAAACCTTCCGCTACGGTATTGCGGCATCGAGCCATCGTGCGCACGGCAAACCACGCATCCGGTTCCGGACGGGGAGACTCGGCCAGCAACTGCCAGATCGGATCGTTATCGTCCAATCGCGGCTCGTTCGCCTGATCGTTAGGATTCCTGTCTTTCATCAACGAATCTAACACGGCAGGTAACTTTGAGTTGCGGATTATTTTCATTTAAACCTTCATTCTTTTTAAGGGCATTGCTCTCATTTACTTTCAAGATAATGACGTAGCGTTTCGCGCAGCGTTTCCCGTGCCCGGAAAAGCAGCGACTTCGTCGCCGGCACACTGGTCTTCAAGATTCCCGCAATTTGCTCATAGGAGAATTCATCATAACGGCGCAGGACAATCGCCAGCCTTTGCTGTTCCGGCAACGCCAAAATCGCCGCATCGATCGCCCGCAACATTTCCTGCCGCAACGCATTTTCTCCCGGCGTCTTGTTCGCCGTATCCGGCAGATCGAAACTCACCGGACCTCCCGAACCGGACGACTCATTGTCCGGCGCATGCAACGGAATCAACGTCGCCCGCGAACGCCGCCGATGCTCGTTGAAAACAAGATTCCGTACGATCGTAAACATCCACGTCTTGAATTGTGCCGTCGCCCGGTACGTCCCCGCCGCGCGATACACGCGCACAAAAACCTGCTGTGCCAAATCCTGCGCCTCCACCGGATCGCCTCCGCCGCTCCCGTCGGAACTCCGCTCGCAAGAATCGCCTCATGATACTCCGCCCCAAACCGGTCAAACGCCGCCTGCACCGCCGCGACCGAGCCGTAGCTCGACGCCCAGATCGTATCGTCGATGGGAGATTTCACGGTCTACGCTCCATTGGGGTTTTAGAAGAGAGAAAGGATGCGATTGCCTTCTTGAAACCATTTTAACAGGAAGACATGAAAACAGGAAATACATGAAGAAGGCAGATATACAAGAGAAGCACTAAGCTCGATTTCTCCTCAGCTTCGGTTTCATGTCTTCATGCTTTCATGTTTTCCTGTTAAAAAATGACAAGTTCGACAGAGCATGGTGCGATCTAAATCCGACCCCTATCGCATTTTATATTATCATGTAAGTTTTCTCAACAACCCTTGGCTTACCCCTATGCAAAAGATCATCAAATCCGACGAGGAATGGAAAAAGCAACTCACCGACGAGCAATACCGCATCACGCGCGGGAAGGGGACCGAGCGCGCCTTCTGCGGCGTCTTCTATGACAACCACAAGGACGGCACCTACAATTGCATCTGCTGCGACCTGCCGCTATTCGCCTCCAAGGCCAAGTTCGATTCCGGCACCGGCTGGCCCAGTTTCTTCCAACCCGTCGCGAAAGAAAATATTGAAAACATAGTCGATTCCAGCCACGGCATGGTGCGCACCGAAATCGTCTGCGCCCGATGTGACGCCCATCTCGGCCACGTCTTCAACGACGGCCCGCGTCCCACCGGCCTGCGCTATTGCCTGAACTCGGGCGCGCTGAAATTTGTCGATGCCAAAAAAGAAAACGCCCACGAAGAAAAAGCAGGCGTACAAGCCGGCCTGGCCCAAGCCTCCTTCGGCGCCGGCTGCTTCTGGGGCGTCGAAGCCGCGTTTCGCGCGATACCGGGAGTCCGCGAAACCGCCGTCGGCTACCAGGGCGGCAAGTTGAAAAATCCAACCTACGAAGACGTCTGCTCTGGCCAAACCGGCCACGCCGAAGTCGTCCACGTCGAATTCGATCCCGCCGAAGTCTCCTACGACAAACTCCTCGATCTCTTCTGGGAGGAACACGACCCCACCACGCCCAACCGTCAAGGCCCCGACGTCGGCACCCAATACCGCTCCGTGATTTTCTATTACACCCCCGCCCAGAAAACCGCCGCAGAAAACTCCAAAGCCAAGCTCGAAACCTCCGGCCATTTCAAACGCCCCATCGTCACCCAAATCCTCCCCGCCCCCGACTTCTACCGCGCCGAAGAATACCACCAGCAATACCTCGAGAAACGCGGCCAGCGCCATTGTGCGATCTAACATTCCGTCATCCTGAGCGAAGGCGAGCCCAA
>JABDHJ010000079.1:0-608 GCA_013285645.1 Verrucomicrobiota bacterium
CGCCGCGCGAATCCGTTCAACCAAGGGCGAATTAATCAGCGCGTGGGATTCGAAAAGGACCATCCGGTCGCATCCCTGCCTCTCCACTTCGCCCACGAAGCGATCGAAACCTTCGGCCGGCAACTCGTAGTAAGCAGGTAGACCTGGAGCCATCCGGGCTGCGGTTCCCTCTAACTGGGGACGCATGGCCTCGACCTGTCTCCGGGCCTCCGCCGCGGAAAAAGCGTAGGTATGAGAACCGATGAGAACATCGTGCACCGCGCCCGCCCGGGCGAGAGCAGGCAGATCAAAAGCCATCCAGGCCAGTTGATCGACCGGCCAGAGGAGAAGATCGAGTGGCCGATTTACCCGGCGCGCAAGGTCGGCGATTTCCAGCACAAACTCGGTCATGGGCCTGGCGTTGAATTGCAGCCACTGAGACCATTCGGGCAGGGAGGGGGTTAATTTGAGGGCATCGAGACCGGTTTCTCTCCGAAAGGCCTCGAGCTTTTCGGGATTATAACCGTAACGGTAGTGGCCTTGGAAGTCGGCGCTGGGAGTACCATTGCGGCGAAGAAAATCGAGCAGAAGACGCTCGGCCGGTTTGGCCAGCAGTTCTTCCACAATAG
>JABDHJ010000079.1:618-4108 GCA_013285645.1 Verrucomicrobiota bacterium
CGTTTATAATTGCGCACCTCGGGAAACCAGAAATCGAGGCAACCGGGAATCGCCTGGCCATCCCGGGTACGGCATTGAAATTCGGGATGATTCTCCAGAAAAGCCGAGCTGAAATTGCCGCCGTGGTCATCCTCATGGATGGTGTACCAGTGGGAATACGGTAGGCCGACGGAGGAGGCGATCTCCGCCATATCCGTCAGTTGATCCCATTGGCTGTAGTCGAGATACTTCCTGTAATTAAAGAAAGATTCGGGAAGCGTTCCCAACCCCTGAAACTGGCCGGAACGGTAGCGCGCCCCGTCGTTGATGCTGCCGACCCGCGAGGGGTACTTGGCTTGGCCGCCATCGTGCGTGCGCCAATACAGCCGGTTAATCCCGGCTTCCAGACAGAGATCGGCCACCCGTTGCAAGCCTGGCTTGCCCCAGCAACCCCCGTGATAATACCAGTCGGAATGAGTACCCAACGTATACATTTGCATCCTCACGTTATAACTTTAAAATAAGGTGGCAGCAAGACGGTTCGTCAGAGGTTTTGATAAAGGGGCTGCTTTCTTCTCGTCTTACGCAATCCGCGAGTAGGTTGGCATGTGACCTGCTGAATGATACATGATATGAAAACGATTGCTATTTTCTCTACCTTTGCCGTATCCTTTGACATATAGTTATAACTTAGACTTGGCCTTTGTTCCATGAATGCAAAAACACTTTCCGTCGTGGCCCTGAGCAGCCGGGATTTTGCCTCCTTCGAGGAAAAACTCCAGGAGGCGGCCCGTTGGATTAAGATCGCGGCCGGGCAGGGAGCGGAACTCGTCATCCTTCCTGAAATGATCAACAGTTTTTGTGGAGATGGGGAAGGAAACCCGCGAGCGGTGCCCATGCACCAGAGCGCCTTGCGCGATTGGCGGCGGGAGAGCCGTGTGGTGCTCGAAACGGCGAAAGCCGCAGGGGTCGCGCTCGCACTGCCGGTCTCGCATTGGGAAGGAGACTCCCTGTGCAATACTTTCTTCCTCATGGCGTCCGACGGTTCGTGCCTGGGGCGATACGACAAGGCTTGCCCAACTCCGTCGGAACTTGAAGCGGGCGTTCTCCCCGGTCGCGACCAGCAGCTCCTTCAATGGGAAGGCATCGCCGTGGGAGGCGCAATTTGCTTCGATACCTGTTTCCCCCACGTGATCGAACGCCAGATCGCCGCCGGGGCGCAATTGATCCTGATTCCCTCGCTGTGGCCGGGGGGGCGCCAACTCAACTATTTTGCGCTGCAACACGCCACGCGCTTCGCCGTGGCCTATCCCGCGTGGAGCCGGATTATCGATATCGACGGGAAAGAAACGGTGGAAGGCGGTTATCGGCAGGAAACCCTGCGCCACGGTTTTGGCGTGCCGGTCTACACCGCCACGCTGAACTTCAGCCGCGTCGCGCTTTTCGCCGATCACAACCAGGAAAAGATCAAGGATATTTCCCAAAAGTATGGAGACCGGATCCGGCTGGTTTTCGATCAGGAAAACTGTCTCTTCTTTCTCGACACACTGGATCCGGGCCTTTCCGAGGAGGAAATCGTGCGTGAATTTGAACTGGTCACCGCGCGCGATTATTTCGCGGCCTGCGAAAACGTCATTAAACTGAAAGGAAGGGATTCCATCCATGCACCGCATGCACCACTTCTCCCGCACCCAGTCGCGCGCGTTTAGCCTTGTTGAATTACTCGTCGCCATGGCGATCGTTGCCATTTTGGCTGGCCTCACCTCGGCTTCCATCGCGGGGATCGGCTCGGCGAGTGCCTTGAACAAGAACGCTTCCGACCTGGGCGATATTTTTGCCCAGGCCCGGGCTTACGCGATGGGCAACGAGACCTATGTTTATGTCGGCCTGGAGGAATTGAATCCCTCCTCGGCGAACACGGCGGGGATCGGACGGGTCGCGGTCGCGATGGTGTGTGCCACGGGAGGAACGCGTCCCTACGGCAACACGCCCTGTCAGCTTTCGGACACCGGGCCGACTCCTGTCATGCCCATTTCGCGACCCCAGGTTTTCGACAATCTCCATATTGCCAACGCCGCCGATTTGACCACAGGTAACATGGCGGCCCGCCCTGCCAGCAGCACAACGGGATTTGTAGATTTAGGCAACGTGATGAACACCGGCGCGGGAAAGAGCACGGTGACTTTTCAATGGCCCCTCAGCGGATCGGCCAAATATACATTTGACCACGTCGTGATCGAATTCAGTCCACAGGGTACCGCCCGGTTTCAGACCCAATCGGCCTTCACCAGCATGGTGCCTTCTTATATCGAGCTTCCCTTGCTCCCCACGCATGGAACGACTCTCGTGACGGGAGCGGCCCTCGCGACAGCAAATGAGGCGGCGCTCCAGATCGATGGCATGACGGGTGTGGTGCAAACGTATCGGCCATGAAAAAACGGTTCGCCACACGGACGGAGGGTTTTTCGTTAATCGAGGTGGTTTTTGCTCTGGCCGTGGCCGTTTTTTGCCTGCTGCCTATTCTTGGTCTCATTCCGATTGGATTGTCCACGAATCAAGGAACCGTCCGGGAAACGACGGCCACCAGCCTCGCCGAGGCGATGGCCGTCGACCTGCGGGCCACCCCGTCTTCCGCGACAAGCTCACCCGGTTACGGCCTCGCGGTGCCCACCGTCGGCGGGAGCGTGACCACCTCCACCATCTACCTTACCGAAGACGGGAGCAACACCGACAGCAGCGGGACGAAACTGACTGCGCCTTCGGCGAAGCAGGCGACCTACCTCGCCACGGTGGTGCTCACCCCGGCCGCCATAGGTACCCTCAATGCGTCCAGCGCGCGAATCCTGATCACATGGCCAGCCCAGCCCAACCAGGCCAATAACCAGGTCCCCACGCATTATCAGGGTTCTTTTGAAACCGTTGTCGGCCTCAGTCGTTAAGTGATTTCCATGCACACGCCGCTCCTGCCGTCGATTCAAACCCGTCTCGCGGGCCGAAAGGGCTTTACCCTCGTCGAGTTGCTGGTCGCCTTGTCGGTTGTCGCGGTCCTGGTGGTGACCATGATTAGCATTCTATCGAGCGAGAGTATGCTCACAACCCAGAGCCGCAAGCAACTCGCCGCCGACAGCGAGGCACGGATGATTTTCGACCGCATGACGGCCGATTTTGCGGGAATGGTCAAGCGACCCGATGTCGACTTCATCTTCGGCAGACCGACCGGCAACGATGCCCTCTTCTTCTACAGCGAGGCGCCAGCACTGGCTGACGCCGCCTCAGCCTACCCCAATACTTGTGCCTTGGTCGGCTATCGCGTCAATAGCTCGAACCAGCTTGAACGGCTCGGGAAAGGACTTACCTGGGGCGCGGCGCCTCCGGACGGGCCCACTTTCCTCACCTACTCGACCACCTCCGTCCCCCTCTCGCCTGACGCCAACAGCACGTTTGCGAACCCGGCGTGGAGCACACTGGTGGGCACCGCTCCCGCTTATAACAACGGCACGAGCACCACTTA
>JABDHJ010000080.1:0-1256 GCA_013285645.1 Verrucomicrobiota bacterium
GACGTTCCGAATGGGTTTGCCGGTGAATCCTTTCCATTGGCCGCTGCGAATGCGCTCTGAAAAAGCGGCCATTTTGCCCAGTACCGCATGGACTTCCGGCACCACGTTTTGGCCATCCACCAGAATTGTGGCGTCTTTGGGAGCACGCAACGCGGTGTGCAGCACCGCGCGGTTCTCCGTCACATTGATTTTATCGCCCCGGAACATCGCATCGATGCGCTCCCGCAAACCGCACTCGTTGGCGAGGCGAATAAGCAACGTAATCGTCTGGTCCGTGATGAGATTTTTGGAGTAATCGAGAAATAATCCGGCCGCCTCCGCCGTCAGGCGTTGACCACGCTGCGGGTCGGACTCGAACAGGCTTTTTAAATGCCGGGCTTTGATGTCTTTGGCGTGCGCTGCAATTTCCTTCCAGACAGGCTGGCTGTTTGCTGGTATGCCGATTGTTTTCATAGCTAGCTCCTTGTTTTCATTTATGTCAAACGGCCTCCTCCCAGAGGCGAAATCCTCCGAGAAACGCGTTGGCATTATCGCCCGCGCGGCAGCCGCATGGCAGGTTCTTGAGTCTTTTGACATTGCCACCACCGAGCACCACCTCGTCTGGTTCGATGGCAGCGGTCAATCGTTCAACGACATCGGCGACGTAATGCTGCCATTTCCTTTCGCCGTGCTTCTCCAAACCCCGAATGCCGACGTAATCCTCGAAAGTGGCCTTCTTGTAAGGCAGGTGACCGAGTTCCATTGGCTCCACGAGGCAATTCACGACAAAGGCGGAACCAAGCCCCGTGCCAAGACCGAGAAACAACATTTTGCCACCTCGATAACTGCCCAACGCCTGCATAGCCGCGTCGTTCATGACTTTGACCGGGCGTTTGAAAGCCGAAGTAAAATTAAATCCGGCCCATCCTGTGCCTAGATTACACGGTTCAGAAACCGGGCGGTCCCGCAGCACCGGTCCCGGGTAACCGATGGACACGACATCGTACTTCCAGTCGGCGACGAGTTTGCGAATCTTGGATACCATTCGCCGTGGCGAGAGGGTCGGCCCCGAAACGAACGCACGCTGATTTTCCTGGCCGGTGGCCAGAGCCTTGACATGTGTTCCACCAATATCGATTACCAATACATTCATAGCAATCCTTGTATCTAAGCGGCCACTTGGAGCTTTTCGCCTTTGGATTGGATCACCGCAAGGAGTTCGTTCCACGACTTCACAAACGACTCCGCTCCTTCCTTCTGGAGTCGGGCGCCAAGAG
>JABDHJ010000080.1:1266-3196 GCA_013285645.1 Verrucomicrobiota bacterium
CTTGCGAAAGCCGGCCTGGGCGAATTGCGTGAGGATATCTTCAGAGTCGCCTCCATCTGCTCTCATGATCGGCCCGACTTGGCCGTGGTCGGCGAAGGCCTTTAAAGTTGGCTCGGGCATCGTGTTCACGGTAAACGGCGCTGCAAGCGACGTGACGTAAAGTGTGTCGGACGCTTTCGGATCTTTGGTGCCAGTACTGGCCCACAGCAGGCGTTGCGCGACGGCACCTTCGTTGAAAATGCGTTGCCACCGCGACGATGCCAGTTGGCCCGCATAAGCTTGGTAGGTTTGGCGTGCAACTGCCAAGCCGAGTTGATTTTCCAGTGCACCCGGCACTTTGCCGGCCACCGCCGTGTCCCAGCGGCTGATGAAGACAGAAGCTACCGAAGCTACTTTGGGATTTAGTCCCGCCTCGATTCGTCGCTCGATTCCGCGTAGGAACGCTTCGGAGGCAGCCAAATAATGCTCCCGGGAAAACAATAGCGTCACATTGACCGGAATACCCGCGAAAATGGCCTCTTCGATGGCAGGCAGGCCTTCATTCGTTCCCGGTATTTTGATGAACATGTTCGGGCGGCCGGCGCGGGAGAAGAGTTCCTTCGCGGCAGTCAAAGTGCTGGCAGTGTCGTAGGCCAGGAGTGGCGATACTTCCAACGAAACCCAGCCATCCACACCATTGGTCCGATCATAAATCGGACGGAACAGGTCAGCGGCGCGCGTGATATCATCGAGCGCCAGATCAAAGAAAATTGCTTCGTGGGATTTGCCCGAGTTCAGTCCCTGTTTGATCGCTTGATCGTAAGCACTACTGTTTTTAATCGCGTGGTCAAAAATCGTAGGGTTCGAGGTCAGCCCCGTCACGGAGAGTTCGTCGATGTAGCGCAAGAGCGTGCCGCTGTTCAGCAGATCGCGAGTAATGTTGTCCAGCCAGAGACTCTGGCCAATGTTATGTAAAAATCGTGTTGATTTCATAATTTGAGTTTGTAACCGGTTGTGTCGTTAAGTGAGAGGTGTCGTTCCACGTTTGGATCACTGGTTTGGAAGGGCAATTTTCGTAGCCCAGGATGCTCGCGCTGGCGGAATCCAGCATGAAAAATCTCCCGAGCGCAGGTTCAAGGCCCAGCCAGCGCACCGCCAGCACACGGAGAAAATGCCCGCTGGAAAAGAGCAAAATATTTCCGCTCCCGGTGCAAATGCGCTTAAGGACTCGATCTGCCCGCGCGCCCACTTCGCCGGGCGATTCCCCGCCAGGACAACCGTCGCGAAATAATTGCCACCCGGGGTGTTTGCGGTGAATCTCGTCCGTTCGCAGTCCTTCGAATTCTCCGTAGTTCCATTCCACCAAGTCCGAATCAGCTTCCGCCACGGCCGCGAAACCAGCCAATTGACAGGTGCGAGAAGCTCGTTGCAAAGGACTCGTCAAGACCTTGTCGAAGGAAAGCCCGACCAACAGATGTCCGAGCGCGCGGGCGTTGTCTTCGCCGTGCCCCGTCAGCGGCACATCTGTCAGCCCGGTATGTTGGCCCGTAAGGCTCCACGCCGTTTCGCCGTGTCGGGCCAGATAAATCCTGGGCAGATTCGCGCTCTTGTCATTTGTTTCCGACGTTTTCATAGAATGCTCACGTCCCAATTGCGCCCCTGCCAGCGTTGATCACGCTTCCAATAAAGTGTAAACGAGAAAACCGTGCCGGACGCCCAATCTTTTGTGGGAAAATCCAGGAACCAAAGATTCAATCCCTCCTCATGCGCTGTATCTATACTGTTGACACCAGCCCAGGCGTCGGTTGACCAGGCAACCGTGGCCTCCCCGGCCAGGATGATGCGCAAGACTTTTCCGCGCGGCATGCGGCGTATCGGATGACGCATGCTCCAAATCTCATACCCGCTTGGCACGGGCTTGGCCACATAACGTTGGAAGACTGGTTCGATT
>JABDHJ010000080.1:3206-4007 GCA_013285645.1 Verrucomicrobiota bacterium
GCAGGGCCGCGCCCGTGGGACAGCCGCGCCGCATTCGGCCATCCGGCAAATTATCCGCATCCCAAAGCTGTTCGCTGATCATGCCGCCCGCGTTGGAAAACTCCTCCATCGCTTTGATGAATGGCCTGACATCATGGCCGGCCGCCAGTTCGTAATGTCCGCGCTCCCCCGTCAGAATAGGCCAACACCGGCCCACTCCCGAACCGTCAAAAGCGCTGCCATCGTCCTTCTGTCCATAACCATCGTGATTGTACCGACGCCAGCCTGGGCCTTGCGGAAGATCGCGTTTGATGACCCGGTCCAGCACCTCAATTGAGTCGAGCACAATCGGGTCGTGAGGGTCGCGTATGCCGAGACGCACCAGATGGAGAAAATCGCCACCAACAACGTTGCGCGCATGATGAAGGCCGCCGCCATTGGCAATTTGAATCATCGTCGAATTCGGATCGGCGTGCGGATCAGGCGATTCGGGGTCGGTTGGATTGATGCGGATATAGTGCCTGGGCCGATTTGCGACCAACTCGCCACAGGAGGTGACGGTCCAGTCTTCGAGATGTGCGGCCAGCCAATCTGCATAGACCAGAATGAAATCGGCCAATTTCTTTTTGTTTTTCTCCCTGGCGAAATCGGCGGCGCAGACAAGGCCCGCGATGACAGTGGCCAAAGTTGAGGGCGAGTAGCCGGCGTTTTCCTCCCAACGATCCTGGCCAGTCACGGGTCCTTGCAGAATGAGATACGCCGTGGCCCCCAGACCCATTTCCTTGGGATTGAAGAGTCCAATCGTGCGGCTTCGTTTCCACA
>JABDHJ010000081.1 GCA_013285645.1 Verrucomicrobiota bacterium
ACCCAGTGATATCTGGCGATAATTGGTAAGAGGTAATATCGCACATCCAATTAAAATAAAGGCTGCCAAGATCGTCGCTGAAAAAGAGATGAAAGTTCCGCCGGGATTCATAAATCCTCGTCCAAGGGAAATGAGCGCAGAAGGAATAACAAGAAACCAAAACAGGGAGTATTTTATCCAAGTGCTAATGAATACTGAAAATACCTTATTCGTTTCCGGAAGCGGTAGCAACTCGCTCATGTTTCGCATGGCGTACGCGGAGGGGACGGAAAAATTTAAGAATCTGTTTCACGCAACGGCGCAACGACCGCAACGGGAATGCAGAGGTTCTTCGTGGCCTCTGTGTGCTCCATGCGAAATAGGTAAATCACCGGAGGCTGATCCTTCGACAAGCTCAGGATGACGGACTTTTATGTGGGATTTTTTGGCGATTTCCTGCGCGCGTTGCGCACCCGGACAACTCAGGCACGACGGTCATAGACCGCCGCTACATCTGAAGGGTACGATGGCTATCACGGAGAATGGGGCAGGCCGGAGGCTGGCTCTCCATGGGAATGAACGAATAAGAAACCCAAAGAAAACTGGGGCTGTCGGCGTTTCGCCCTCGTTTCCCCTTTGTTTTCGCGTTAAATGGCTATCCACCACATGGCAGCGTCTCCCACATTCATTGTTGATCGTCCTCTTCTGCCGCGTTTTCCGCATCGGATTACGTTTATTTTGCCTTGGTTTGGCCGTTGGCCGGTGTGGATGCCGCTTTTCTGGGAGAGTTGCCGATGGAATCCGAATGTTCACTTTATCCTGGCCACCGACCAGGCTGAGCCGTTCAACAAACCTTATAACCTCGAGTTTATGCCTTTCACGCTGCCCGATTTTTGGGCGTTTTTAGGGCGAGGTATAGGAACCGAAATCAAGCCGATGAGGCCTTATAAATTGTGCGATTTCAAGGTGACGTATGGATTGGCCTTTCAAGATAAACTGAAGGACTTTGATTTCTGGGGCTGGTGCGATTTAGATATGGTTTGGGGCCATATCCGCACGTTCTATACGGACGATCTGCTGTCGCAATATGATATTCTCACCTCTTCCCACTATTCCATCAACGGGCAGTGCACGCTCTTTCGCAATGTGGCGCATGTGAACAATCTGTTCAGGAAGGTGCCCGATGTCTTCGATATCCTGAAGCAAGAGTCGTGGTGGGGGCTGGACGAACTTCGGCTCAATGAGATAGCGCTGGAGGAGGAAAAGGCGGGGAGGCTCAAGACGCTTCGACGCCAACTGCAGGTTTCAGAGTCGTGGAATTTTTGGGAGGACGCGGCAGAACACTTCGAATTAAAGGAGAAGGGCACGCTCGAGCATTTTCCGCGCATGCTTGCTCCCTGTCGTTGGGAGCAGGGACGGGTGTATCATTGTGCGACGGGGAAAGAAATGGTTCTCCATCATTTTCTTTTATGGAAAAGGGAATACCCCAGAAATGCGCGGTGGTATCCCTACTGGAATGCTTCCATGACAGGCTGGGAAATGAACGAGGATGATATCCTCATGCATTTTAAGCCGGGACGCGCCGGGGCGCGCTGGCTTCACTATTTTATGACTCGTTTCGGAGTCGCAACCTTGAACAGGATTGGCCGAGTGATCGGGCGGTGCTGGAAGTCGCTCCGTCCGAGTGGAAAAAGCGCCCGGGTAAAGAACCCCGGAGCAAGCTCCGAGGCATTTTAAGGTAGCCGCCGCTGTCCCTAGCGGCGGATGTTTGGAGGAAAAGACATCCGCCGCTAGGGACAGCGGCGGCTACCACTGGTCGGGGCTATATGCGACCGAGGGGTTCGTCCATCTTGGGCTGGCCGGTTTTGCGGACGTCGCCTTCGAGTTCGGTCATGCGGAGGAAGGAAAGGAGCGCGCTACGAGCTTCCACGCCATCGCCGGAGGTGGCTTCAATGGGAATGTGGAACTGGCCATCCGGGAAGACAAAGTGGTAGGAGAACGTGCCGTCCTTGGTGAGGGTAATGTCTTGGCCGTCGATGCGGACTTTGGCATCGGGCGTCGTGCCGCCGTAGATGATGAGCTCGGCATTGACGTGCATGTGGAAGCCGCGTTCCTTGCCGAAGGAGGCGCCGAAGGGGCTGCTAAGGCTGGTGACCCAGGCCCCGGCACTGGAGGTCCATTGGCCGGAGGAGAGCGCGGTTTCGTAACGCTTCTTGAGGATCTCGGTGATCTCGAAGGAGCCGACCATGCGGCGGCGGACTTCTTCGTCGCCGAGGTATTCGAGAAGCTCGTCGGCTTCCTTGACGGTGAGGTCGCGCGGGACGCGTGCCTGGAAGGGGAGCTCGAAGTTGCTCTTCTGGAGGCGGGCGAGGGTCTCGGCGAGTTCTTCGCCGGGGTGCGCCTGCGCCGCGATCATGGCGTAGAGCTCGCGGAACGGGACGTTGAAGGGGATGGTGACGAAACGAGCGTCGGTGTTGGGCGAGAGGGAGTCGCGCGGCGTGCGGACTTCGGGCGAACGGGCGATGACTTCAAAGCCGCCGTCGGGCCGATAGTAACCGAGCTGGGCGATGAAGTTGGTGTCGGGTCGGTTGACCTGAAGGTACCAATTCTTGTGGCTGTCCCAGACATGGATTTGCTGGACGCGGCCTTCGTTGGGGACATAGATCTCCAAAAAGATTTTGCCGTCGTGGGCAGCGCGGGCGGCTTCCTGATACTGGATGTTGTTTAAGTCCCAGTAGGCGAATAGGATATGCGGATCGCGAGCGACAAGGAAAAGCTTCTTGGAACCATAGGACTCCGGGAGATAGCCCAGAAATTCGTAGGCAGGCAGATCCTTATGATTGGTCTTGGCGGCGGGAACAGCGGCAGGCGCCGAAACGACCGGCGAGGGGGACGAGGCGGAAGATCCCACTTTGACCGAAGTGGCGGGACCGATGCGAGGCGGCTTTCTACGAGGAGCAGGTTGATTATTTGTAGGCATAAAATTCGGTTTAGCAGCGATGTTTTAGCACGTTCTGAGCCAGTTTCTGTGAAGATCGGGGCGGTTTCTTATTGGAGCAGGTCCACCGTGGCGGACAAAATCCGGTTTTGGAGCGGAGTCCCATTTCAAAACAACTTAATGGAATGGAACAGACTAGGCTTGGGGGTGCAGGAAGGAGCAAGAAAAATAATGTGACAACTTGATGCCGAGGGAGTTGGATTCAGGAAGTTGTCCCGTAAAAGGCGAGTAACCGTTTGGTGATTTCGGGCGAATTGCATGGGACTGACTGGCCTCATGCGCATGTCTGGGCGAAAGGGCAGTCGATTTCTTTTGGCTAAAAACCACGAAGAAAGATTGATGCAACTTTTCAATCATATTTACGGAATGATTCTAAAGACACAAAATAGCAATTGCAATTTTTGTTCTCTTGTCTACATCAAGCGAAGAATTAAAGAACCCCAGGGCAAGTAGCGGGGAATTTACCCGAAGGAGACCTCTGCAAAACTCTCATATTTATCATTAGTCATCCTGAGCTTGTCGAAGGATCAGTTCGGTCTGCCTTTTCTCCGACGTACAGAACTGGGCTTGCCACACGTGTGTGCGACAAGCTCAAGATGACGGATTGCTTGAAGGAGGAACGGGAGGCGCTTCAGCACGAGTCTGAAGAAATTGCGACCAAGCAACGAAATCCTGCGGAGAAACGATCACAGATCGGTCCCCTACAAAAAGCGGCGAAGAAACCTGCTTCTTTTCATGCTGAAAGAGCGTCGCGACCTTCGCGTTATCCGATTCCTTCTTTTCCGCGATCGTCTTGCACAACGCACAGGGATACTGCCCGCTAAAAGTCATCTGGATCGCCTGCGTCACCGGCACCATTTCGGAATATTCGCGAATCATGTTCGCCCACGCCACGCATTGCAGGACCGGCCACTGCCCACCGCACGA
>JABDHJ010000082.1:0-986 GCA_013285645.1 Verrucomicrobiota bacterium
TGCCCATCGCTATCAATCGGCGAAGGAAGTAGCGGAGGTGCTGGGACAGCATCTCGCGGATATTCAGCAAGCCGCATGGACCCCGCCGCCTGAGCATGCGCCAGTGCCGCCGGTGAATTTGCCCCGACTGAGAGGTGAAGAACCCGTATTGCCGATTTCAGAATTGGTGGGCCAGATGACGGCGCTAGCGATTTGTCCGCGCTGCGCCTGCCAATTGCGCGTGCCGGACAACCTGGTCGGCCACACGATGAAATGTCCACGATGCGACGAATCTTTCCACGTCGAAGCCAGTTCGCAGAAGAACGAACCGGTTCGGAAGCAGCCTCGTAACGCTGCTTCCCCGGCCGAAAAAAAGCGGAAGAGCATGGCTTGGGTAATAACCCTTTGTATCGGGATCGCGTTACTCCCTGTTATGTGCTGTGGTCTCCCCCTAGTTTATGCTCTGGTTAGGGCTATGCCTGTTCGAATGGATGGATATCCCGGCAACCCCCACGCCGAGGTAATCGTGAGCAGCGACGCCTCACAGACCATGAGCGAGGTGATCAACGATTTGCCCAGGCTGAAGGGAAAATGGCAGGTCACGGAACTGCGAGAGGACGGGATCACGCCCTTGCCGGCCCAATTCGCGGAGAGGGAGTGGGCTTTCGACGGCGACAAATACAGGTTCAAACACGGCGATACCATTGATGAGGGCACGGTGAAGCTCGACTCCAACCATGACCCGAAGTGGATCGACATTGCGGTCACCAGCGACAGAGACCAGGGACTGAGCCACGTGGGGATCTATAAGCTTGTGGGGGATGATGAGTTGGTGCTCTATTTCGCAGCCGGATCGCTTTTCGCCGGCTCGAAACGCGAGCGGCCTGTATCATTCTCCGCGGACCGCGGAACTGGCCAAACACTCTACGTCTTGAAGCGGAAAAAGAGCTGAAGCAAAACTCAGCCTGTAGCACGCTCCGCGTCGCCACCGGCGTGATGTCCAGAAG
>JABDHJ010000082.1:996-3228 GCA_013285645.1 Verrucomicrobiota bacterium
CGCTCCGAAAATGCTGCGTGAATCCCAAGTCATGCTGCGGCAATCACTACCGTCAGGCGCAGCTGGTGTCAGGGACGATACAGACGGCACCCAGCATGCAAGCAACCGATTCGTGTCTACAATGATTGCTGCTGCGATAATCTTGGCGACCGCGATGCCTCTTTTTTAGAGAACTATTACCTTCGACTTCCGGGGCTTCTCATTGAGAATCCGGCCCGGCGCCATCGGTGATCCTTTTCTGACCTAGAGCAGTAAGGATGTCACCGCGATGCTAATGGTTCGGACTGTCCCTGCGCTTTCAGGCATCAGCTCCGCCCCCTGCAGTGCGGGGGCCGAATAATGTGCTTTTCCGCCGAGGCCAGTTTTGGCCTGTCCTTGGGCCTCTTGCCAGCAGGAATCTATTGCGTCAAAAGCGCTGTGGCCAAAAACCTATTGTTAGTTCCCGTCGGTGCCATTCCGATACTTTTTGGGGTTCAACAGATTTGCGAAGGTCTCGTCTGGATTGGACTGGCAAGGGGAGATCTGGAATTAGTGAAATGGGCTTCCCTACTGTTCCTATTTTTTGCGATTGCACTTTGGCCCTTCTGGGTTCCTTTCTGTTACTTCATCACGGAGAAGGGCGGCAGGAAAAAAAACAATCTATGGCCTCTTGGCCATTCTTGGCTTGGTCGTTGGTCTCAGTGTTTACCTTCCACTGATCATCGACTCCGATCCCCCAATTGCGAGTGTGGAACATCATTCGATTCATTACGACATCGCCAAATCGTCTGCTTTCGAGTATTTTCCCCTATCGCTTTGGCTCATGGTCTATGTGTTCGTCGTCTGCTCTCCTCTTCTCTCCTCGATAAATAGACGGCTTCTCTTCTTGGGTATCGCCGTGGTTCTGTCAGCGGCAATAAGTTACATCGTATTTTGGCTAACGTTTGTTTCCATGTGGTGCTTTTTTGCGGCAGCATTGTCACTTTACCTCTGCGTTTACTTTCGCAACCTTCCACCGGCCGAGCTTGCCACGCGCGATGGGTGAGACGTGCTACGGGCTGCCCCCACTTCATGTAGCACCTCGGTAGGCGAGACGCCACCATCGTTTGCTTCTGGCTGACATCCAAATTGCGGGCTAGACTATTCACGGCGGGCCAACTTTGAAATGTCACACCACACCGGGGATCGCTTCTGGATGATGGTAGTTGTCACGCGGGACTGCGCGGCGACCACAACGCGACTTCCGGCCGGATGACAAGATCGCATATACGGTCCAACGGCCAAAATCCAGGCAACCAATAAATCTGAGCAAAACTCGGCATACCGGGTACACTGGATGTGCCGTGTCAGCAGCCTCCGGGCTCAGACGCTTCCTTATTAGTCCGTCCAGCCCCGTAACCCTGTCAGGACAATCCCGCAAGTGCTAAGCCCGAAGGAGTAACGAGCGGCAACTTGATGGGAAAAATCGCGATGCAAGATCACACAAAAACCCAAATCCCGCCGGGACTACCGTCTGCAGATTTGGCAAAGCGCGCTGCCCCTTGCTTCATCGCAGCCTGCACATGGGCTTCCAGGCGCAACTCAATCTTCTGCGGGTCGAGTTTGACATCGCCGTTGGGAGAAATCGGCTTCGCCTTCTCCAATGCGTTGGCGTGCTCAAGCGGCAGCACGTCCTCAAGTTCACCGGAAATCAGCAACCGTCCCGCCGCCCCCATCTCCAGGAGGCGGTGTTTGTGTTCGTCCAACATCGACAAAAGCAGCCGGCCCCCCTTGACGGTGGAGTCGCGCAGTGGTCTATTCAAACGCAATCACCACCGGCGCCGCCAAACCAGGCTCACGCCAGCT
This sequence comes from Verrucomicrobiota bacterium, assembly GCA_013285645.1. Lineage (GTDB taxonomy): Bacteria > Verrucomicrobiota > Verrucomicrobiia > Methylacidiphilales > UBA1321 > JABDGH01. The sequence continues at coordinate 2,821 of JABDHJ010000082.1, forward strand.
TAGCCAATAACATGTTGGGGACAACGTTGTCATTTCACCAAGGAGGAGGCCATGGGCGTACAGAGAATCGCATCGTTCAGTATCAGTTTCGGTTTACTGCTGTTGACCTTCGGGCACCTTGGCGCGGCTGACATACCCGATTTGGGCAAGATCGACCGGGGCATCGCCAAAGAGCCCGCCTACCGGGACAAACAACCGCTCTACGGTCTCTATGTGTTCGGCCCGGATGCCAAGACGCGGGCGTGGGCGATCTTCGACAAATCCGGACCTGACGCCAATGACTACGACGTCCTTTATTTCGACCGCAACGCGGACGGCGACTTGACCGCTCCGGATAAGCGCATCGTAGGGAAAGTCGAGGCAGGCCGCATTACCTTCGACATCGGCTCCTTCACCGATCCGCTCACC
>JABDHJ010000082.1:3238-3847 GCA_013285645.1 Verrucomicrobiota bacterium
CCAAACAGAAGCACACCGAGATGTCGATCACTCGTGAAGGGGGCGATACGCCCAAGGTCATGTTGCGGATGAAGTGGTGCGACAAGGTGATGGTTAGGGGGGGCTACGCTCCCGATGCCGGCCCGTATACGCAATTCGCGAAATCTCCCGCCAAAGCCCCCGTGTTGTGGCCGGGTGCTGACGGCCCGTTGAGCTTTCAGCTCTGGGAATTCAAGCCGCTTGTCATCGGTGAGGCCGATGACGTGCGCGTCTTCCTTGGCCATGAGGGGCATGGACGCAACACCTTCTGTGCATTGCCCGACACGTTCCTGCCGAAGACGGTGCCAGTCCTGGCAACACTCCTCTACACGGACAAGGACGGCAAGGAGCGCCGTGCCCAGGCGGAGTTGCGGGAACGTTGCTGAGGGGTACTCTGTCACGGCCCCTGTGCGGGTCCCCGCGGATGCGGTTGAGGGCAAGGCCATCATTCGCTTTGAACTACCCCAGGATTCTGAGTACGTTTCTTCAGGGACAGACATTATGGTCGAATTGATTTCTAAAACTAAAGGAAAGTGATCAGTGTTGGTCGCACGAAACATCGTTTGACATCGGCCGAACAAGTTGCTGATC
>JABDHJ010000083.1 GCA_013285645.1 Verrucomicrobiota bacterium
TCGTGTGATCTCCAGAAATTCGACTTCCAGGCTTTGCTTCTTCAAGACCAGATGGTCGAGGACGATACCGCTTTCAAACGCCAGCTGATTGAACTCTCCGGGGTTCCGTCCCGGCGCCAATTCCAAAATCAAGCGGGTATCCTGGCGCGTGACTTTTTTGACCAGAAAGCAACTCGAAGCAAATTGAAATAGTTTTTCAAGATTGGGCGCCCCGGCTTCCACCGTGGGCTGGTCGCTGAGAATCGATCCGATCGCGCCCGACGCGAGAAGCTTCCCCTTTTTAATAATGGCGACGTGCGAACAGATTTTCTCCACCTCATCGAGAATGTGACTCGCAAGAATGATAGTTTTTCCCTGCGCGGCGATCTTCAGGATGATGTTGCGCATCTCCACCATGCCTTCGGGATCGAGCCCGTTGGTCGGCTCATCGAGAATCAGTATATCCGGGTCCCCCACCAAACAAGCCGCCAAAGCCAGGCGCTGCTTCATGCCCAAGGAATAAGTTCGATAAGGAGACCGCCGACGCTCCTTCAACTGCACCAGTTCAAGCAGCGAGTCCAGCGGTGGATTGGCCGTCCCCTTGATCGAAGCAACAATCGAAAGATTCTGGTCTGCGTTGAGATACGGATAAAAGTTCGGCGTTTCCAAAAGCGCCCCGATCCGTTTCCGCACCTGGTCCCCTGCCTTGCCGTCAAACCACGTAAAGCTGCCGCTCGAAGCATGAATAACATCCAGGAGAATCGCCAGCAACGTGGTCTTGCCGCTGCCATTGGGACCGAGCAGGCCAAACACCTGACCCGCCTCGACCGTGAGGTCCAGGCCGTCCAGCGCCGCCAACTCACCGTAATACTTGGCCAGATTTTTTACGGTGAGAACAGGCATCGGAAAACAGTATGGCACCCCGCCAACCGATCAATACATTTGCACGAACAACTCCTGCCTTCGGTAGCCGGACGGACGGCCCTGCATTAATATTGATCAACCGCTTGCGCTGGCCCACTCGAATAACTTGGCTATGCTAAGGAATATGTCCACGCCGTCGTCCAACCGTCTCGCCCACGAAAAATCGCCATACCTGCTGCAGCACGCCCACAATCCGGTCGATTGGTTCCCATGGGGCGACGAGGCCTTCGCAAAAGCGCGCGCGGAACAAAAGCCCATCTTCCTTTCAATCGGTTACTCCACTTGCCACTGGTGCCATGTAATGGAGCACGAATCGTTTGAATCCGCCGCCATCGCCGCGTTTCTCTCTGAAAATTTTGTCAGCATCAAGGTCGATCGCGAAGAGCGCCCCGACGTCGATCAAGTCTACATGACTTTCGTCCAGGCCACGACCGGCCACGGCGGCTGGCCCATGAGCGTCTGGTTGACGCCCGACCTGCGTCCCTTCGCGGGCGGCACTTATTTTCCACCGACCGACGTTCCGGGCCGTCCCGGATTCATCACCGTGCTGCGGCGAATCGCCGAGCTTTGGAAAACCGAACGCGGACAAATTGAGGACAAGGCCACGTCTCTCCTCGCCGCGCTCCGAGAAGCGGAAGATGAAGTCGTCGCGTCTTCAGACGATGTGTGGGACGCCTCGAAAACCTTGCAGGAGTGCCTCTCTCAATACACCCGCATGTTCGATTCAAAAGAAGGCGGCTTCGGTGGCGCGCCGAAATTCCCCCGCCCGGTGAATCTCGAATTCCTCCTCCAGTCCTCGACCCAAAAATCCGGACAAGACGCCGATGTCGCCCGCAGCATGGCGCTTCACACGCTGCGCAAGATGGCCGCTGGCGGCATGCACGATCATCTCGGTGGCGGCTTCCATCGCTACTCCGTGGATGCGGAATGGCATGTTCCCCACTTCGAAAAAATGCTCTACGATCAGGCTCAATTAACTCAGGTCTACCTGACGGCGTATCAGCAGACGGGCGAGGACTCTTTCGCGAAAGTGGCCCGCAATATCCTCCAATACGTCGAGCACGACCTGACCAATCCCGAAGGCGGATTCTTTTCCGCCGAGGACGCCGACAGCCTGCCCAAGGCAGATTCAGCCCGAAAACTCGAAGGCGCCTTTTATGTTTGGACTCATGGAGAAATCCTCGAAGTTTTAGGTGAAGATCGCCTCGAAGAATTTTGCGCGGCATATGGAATCGAGCCGAACGGCAACGTCTCCGCCGGCTCCGATCCCCACGGCGAACTCGACGGCATGAACGTCCTCATTCAGCGACTCGAAATTCCCGAGGCCGCAGAACGCTTCAAGCGAAAGCTCGAAAACATGGAGCACCGCCTCCACGACGATCGCTCCGTCCTTCTCGCCAAGCGCGGCTTGCGTCCCCGCCCTCATCTTGACGACAAAATCCTTACCGCATGGAACGGCCTCATGATCGGTGCCTTCGCCCGTGGCGCGCAGGTTCTCGGCCACGCGCCCTATCTTCGCACCGCGCAACGCGCCGCGACGTTTGTGCGGGACCATCTCTTCGACGCCGCCAGCGGCGAGCTCCAACGCAGCTACCGTCAGGGCCCCTCCGGCATCCACGGTTTCGCCGCCGATTACGCCTTTCTCATCAGCGGCCTCATTGATCTTTACCAAGCCGATTTCGATCCCGCATGGCTCCGCTGGGCGCGCCAACTTCAAGACACGCTCGACCTCCATTTCTGGGACCAGGCACGCGGCGGCTATTATTCCACCACCAATCGCGACCCCGCCATTCTGCTGCGCATGAAGGAGGACTACGACGGCGCAGAACCCACACCCACCTCCGTCGCGGCGCATAATCTCTGGCGATTCGGGCAAATCTATCACAACGACGTCCTGCTTGATCACGCCCGCCACGCCGTGCGCTCCTTCGCCTCGCGCCTCGAAGCCCAGCCCTTCGCCATGCCGCTCCTGCTGACCGCCGCCGCGCTCATCGAGATGCCGCCCATCCACTTGATCCTGCACAGTCCCGATGCAAATCATCCCGGCCTCGCCGCGTTACTCATCGAAGCACGCCGCCGCCATCTCCCCAACCTCATCGTAATCGTAATCGCCAACGAAGCCACGCGCACCTACTTCGCCCCCCGCCACATCGTCATCGAAAATCTTCCCACGACCGCAACCGAACCCACCGCCTACCTCTGCGAAAACTACACCTGCCGCCTCCCGGTAACCGATCCCCAAGCTCTCCACAAAATCCTCGAAAATCTATAACGCAGCCCATCCGACCCATCCCTCGTTCCCAAGTTGTACTTGGGAACGCACTTGTCCGCGCAGTTCCACTGCTCCCCCCTCGCCAATTCCGTAATTCCGTTAATTCCGTCCAAACCTTCCCCTGCCTTCCTGTTTCCCCTCCGTAATTTGGTCATGCTTCCTGCCTTTCCCCAATCATGTAAATCTTGTTAATCCTGTCAAAAATTTCACCTCCCCCTCTTCAGCCCTCCGTGCGAAACCTTCCCCTTCATCAGCCTTCCCGTTCCTCACGCCAAAAATCCGTTTCCACAAAAAACATCAAAAAATATTCCCCTCCCCCTCAACCACCTACAAACCCCGAAGTGCTCTAAGGTCTCTAAGATTAGGGCCTTTCCCCCTTTTCGGTTAAGGTTCGCCACATGAATCGCGCGCCCTCTCCCAATCCAACCCCCACCGCGCATAACGCCCTGTTCTTTTTCCCGCGAATCCCCTAACCTTCCCCTCCCGATGGACTACTCCGCCAAACTCAAAGCCTCGCTGCTTTTGCCCAAGACCGATTTC
>JABDHJ010000084.1 GCA_013285645.1 Verrucomicrobiota bacterium
ACGAGCCTTCTTCACCGGCGCGGCAGGAACGTGATTGCCCGCAGCAGACGGTACTTCGATCATCTCAAAACCCAGCTTGCCTTCGGCGACTTCCTTGAGCGCGACATCCATGAAAGTCAACTTCGGATCGTAGGCGACGAGCGGACGAAAACCCTGCCCAAGCTGGCGAACGCGCTTGGAAATGATGTTCACGAGAACCTGGGGACTATGCACAACTTTAAGGGCGTCTTGGACAAGCGTCTGTTTCATAAGATATCAGGGGACGGTGCTGACCCACTTTGGATCGAGCGGAAAGGTGAGTCTGCGCCTACGCTGGCAGAAATCAAGCTTATCCTGCGGCTTTTTTTTACCATGTCCCAGGCGTTCTTGAAGCCTCAATATCAGGTGGTTAACGCGACTGCGTTCCGGCTCCACCGGCCTTGCTCCTGGCGTGGAGATACAACAAACCTCTTCGAATCCCTCCCGGTGTGCAGATGCGTCCACGATGGAAGGGACCAAAGTACCATTGCTTCGCCTCGTCCAGGCGTCCCGAGCGGATGGCCTGCATGATACCGCCTGGGGCGTATTGCCGGAGTTTTTGTCGTATCTGCGACGCAAGCCGGGGATAACGCTCCAGTAACTCAAGGCAAAGATGCATACTCTGATAGGCACCATCGTCCCTGCCTCGACTTTGCGACCCGCGAACAACCGATTCAACGCTGAGTCGATACTTGGCGGTGAATTGATTGATGAAATAAAAGGCCCCGGCTTCCGCACAGCGAATACCAAAATCGAAATCACAGGCGGTTCCATACCGGGCTCTTTGCAGAACTGCGCGTGCCACCGAGGTCCTTACCATGTAACCGTCGTTGGGAAATTGTTGCAGGATGGCCGATACCAAGGCCTCCGGCTGGAGACCCGCCCGGCCCACGGTACGGCAATATTGTTCATTCAAGTCGTCGGAATCCTCCAACAATTCCTTCCCCTCGTTGGTGACGACGATCTGCTTTCCAAAAGAAGCCACAACGGCTTCGTTCTCCAGAAAGGGCTTCCGCAACTCTTCCACCGCGATGGGTGTGAGCAAATCGTCATCGTGCAGGAGCAAAATCAAATCCGAGGCGGCCTCCCGAAAACAGTTGTTAATGTTGTCCGGCTGACCCGGCGTGGCGCAGCGAACGTAACGCACTGGCATCGCAGAATTTCGAGCAAAAGCCTCGACCAGTTCTCTCACTTCTTCACTCCCGGCATCGTCGCTCACGACTATCTCCGAGGGCAATTGCGTCTGGTCAATGCCCGACTCCAATGCTTCCTGAAGCAATTGAGGACGCCCGTGCGTAGGAATGCAAAGGGAAACTGTGGCGCTTTTCATTGGCAAACAGGAACACTTAAGACAAAAGAAACTACCTGATCGAGAAGTATAACCGTGAATAGACGACGATAAGTCCCGATCTTATCCTTAACTCTTGGTAATGCCGCACCTTTTGCCTCGCGCTGACGGCATCTTGCCCGCATAACAATCTCCACCCAAACCTTATGGAAGCCGCACCTGTATTTGCATCCACCGCTACAACCTCCGGTCTGCCCCCCGTCCCGGGCGCCGAACAAGCCCGGGCGATCGCCTATGGCCACACCACCCTTGCCTCGACCACTGAGGCCGTAAAAGAATCCGGAGCCTGGGTTTATCCCCTGCGCCGGGAAATCAGCCGCGTGATCGTCGGGCAGAAATACCTGATCGACCGCCTGCTCATCGCGCTGATCGCCAACGGCCACGTCCTGCTTGAAGGCGTCCCCGGCCTGGCCAAGACGCTCGCCCTGCGGACGCTAGCCGCCGCAGTGCAGACGAAATTCCAGCGCATCCAGTTCACGCCCGACATGCTTCCGGCGGACATCGTCGGCACGCAAATCTACAATCCCAAGGACGGCACCTTCAACGCCAAGCCCGGCCCCGTCTTCGCCAATTTCGTCCTCGCGGATGAAATCAACCGCGCCCCCGCCAAGGTGCAGAGCGCGCTACTCGAGGCGATGCAGGAACGCCAGGTCACTCTCGGCGATACCACTTACAAACTGCCTGAGCCCTTCCTCGTCATGGCCACGCAAAACCCGGTCGAGCAGGAAGGCACCTATCCCCTGCCCGAGGCGCAAGTCGACCGCTTCATGCTCAAGGTCGTCGTCACGTATCCCTCGCGTCTTGAAGAGCGCGGCATCCTCGACAGCATGGCCACCACGACGCCAAGTTTTAACGTCGAACCGATCGTGACGCCGGAAATGATCCTGAAGGCGCGGCAGGTGGTCAACATGATCCACGTCGATGAAAAGGTGCGCGATTACATCGTCGACATCGTCGTCGCCACGCGCGATCCCAAGGCCTACAAGCTCGATTTCCCCGGCTGGATCCAGTACGGCGCATCGCCCCGCGCGACGATTGCGCTGACGCTGGCGGCCCGCGCACTGGCCTTCCTCAACGGTCGCGCCTACGTCACGCCGCAGGACGTGAAGGAAGTCGCCCACGACGTCCTCCAGCATCGAGTCACCGTCACCTACGAGGCCGAGGCGGAAAATCTCAACTCACGCGACATCGTGCAGAAGATCCTCGATACGCTGCCCGTGCCTTAAGCCAAATTTTAGACAGGAGGAACATGAAGGACATGAGTTGGGCAGCTATAACCTTCAAATCCCCTCCTGCCTTAAGCATGCGCGACAAGATTACGAATAATGTCGGCCTATTGATTCCGTCTCATTTCATGTCATTCATGTTCCTCATGTCTAAAATCGGCCAATAAAATGGACCCCGCCGTCACCCGAGAAATCCTGAAGAAAGTCCGCCAGGTCGAACTGCGCACGCGCCGCCTCGTCACCGACGCACTCGCGGGTGAGTACCACTCCGTCTTCAAGGGCCGCGGCATGGATTTCGACGAAGTCCGCGAATACACCCCGGGCGACGAAGTCCGGCTCATCGACTGGAACGTCACCGCCCGCACCGGCACGCCGTTCATCAAAAAGCTGCGCGAGGAACGCGAACTCACCATCCTCCTCGCCGTCGACGTCAGCGCCTCCGGCCATTTCGGTTCGCAGACGCAAAGTAAACAGGAGCTCGCCGCCGAAGTCGCCAGCGTCCTCGCCTTCTCCGCCATCCGCAACCGGGACAAGGTCGGCCTGCTGCTCTTCACCGATGAGGTCGAGCAATTCATCCCGCCGACCAAGGGCCGCACCCACGTCCTGCGTGTCATCCGCGAAATCCTTTTCCACACACCGCATCGTCGCGGCACCGATGTTGCCGCCGCGCTCGATTTCATCAACGACGTGCAGAAACGTCGCGCCGTCGTTTTCGTCATCTCCGATTTCATCGAATCGCCCGAGGCCTTTGAGCGCCTCCGCCGCCAAATGCGCCTGACCAACAAGCGTCACGATCTCGTTCTTCTCCATTTGCGTGATCGTCATGAGGAGGAACTCCCTCCGATCGGCCTGCTCACCCTGGAAGATCCCGAAACCGGCGAGGTGATGGAAATCGATACAGGCAACAAAGATGTCCGCAATTCCTTCTCCGCCCTCGCCAAGGAACGGATGAACGAATTCCGCCGCTGCGCGCGCCAGGCCGGCGTCGATACGCTGGAGTTGCGCACCGGTGAATCCTACATCCACGCGCTCTACACGTTCTTCAAGAACCGCACCAGCCGGAGGTTGTGATGAGGCGCGTAAAAGCAGGACATAAGATT
>JABDHJ010000085.1 GCA_013285645.1 Verrucomicrobiota bacterium
TCAGCAGGCGAACTTTATTTGTCAGCGCATTGAAGAATTGCAGGAGGAGGGGATCGACCTGAACGAGATCGCGGTGTTGTACCGGGCGCACTTTCACTCGATGGAGGTGCAGATGGAAATGACGCGCCGCCAGATGCCTTTTGAGTTGTTAAGCGGGTTGCGCTTCTTCGAGCAGGCGCATGTGAAGGATGTGGCTTCGTTTCTCAAGTTTGCGCTGAATTCGAGGGATGAACTGGCGTTCAAGCGCATTGCCGGAATCATGCCGGGCGTGGGGGATCGGACCGCAGACAAGCTGTGGCAGAAGCTGGCGGCGGGGGCGGAATTTGCGTCACTGGAGCCGCCGGTGAAGGCAGTTGAGCAGTGGAAACAATGGGTGGAGACTCACAAACAAATTACGGCGCCGGAATTGCTGGGACGGGCCTCGGAACAGATCCAGGTGGTGATCGATGCGGTCTATGAGGACTACATGAAGGTGAAGTTTCCGAATTTTCAATCGCGGCTGGAAGATCTGGGGCAGTTGCGGGCCTTTGCGCAGAATTTTGAGAAGACGGAGGAATTTCTCGCGCAGTTGGCGTTGATGACGAACATCGATGGTGGCCCGAAGAAGGATGGGCCGCTGAGCAGTCAGCCCTGCCTGCGGTTGAGCACGGTGCATCAGGCGAAGGGGCTGGAATGGAAAGTGGTTTTTGTGATCATGCTTTGCGACGGGTTGTTTCCGGCGGGGAGATCGATGGAGACGATGGAGGGTGAGGAGGAGGAGCGCCGACTTTTTTACGTGGCGGTGACTCGCGCGTGTGACGAACTTTACCTGACTTATCCGTTGACTCGGGCGAGTGCTTCGTTTGAGGACCGGTGGCAGGAGCCGTCGCGGTTTATCAGTAATTTTCCGCGCGGGATGGTGAATGAGTGGAAGATCAAGGCGGCGGCGCCGAGTTGGGATTAGGTTTAATTTGGGACGCCCTTGCAGAGATCTCTGCAAAAGTCCTCCTTCAAGCAATCCGTTATCTTGAGCTTGTCGCACACACGTGTGGCAAGATCAGTTCTGTACCTCTGAGAAAAGGCAGGCCGAACTGATCCTTCGACAAGCTCAGGATGACTAATGCTAAATGTGAGAGTTTCGCAGAGGTCTCTTGCAGGGCTTTTCTTTTCCAGTAATAGGTACCCAGGGCGTTGCCCTGGGCTGGCTTGGATCGCCCCTTTGGGGCTAGACGAGATTGGGGATTATTCGGTAGATCGTCGCTTTCTGTTCGCTTTGCGAACCCGGGCAACAAGTAGCCCGGGCCACCCGAGGAAGGCACCGTCGATAGGGACTCGGTGGCTACCTCCTACTCGTCAGTAAACTCGATGACGGAGGAGAAGTATTTGTTGGCGCTGGGGAGCAGGAGAATCAGCGCGGAGACGAGATAGATGGCGATCGGAATCACGCTGTCGTAGCGATCGGTTTGGATGTAGAGATTATAGTCGATATTGATGAATCCCCAGCCGAGGTAAACCCATCGGGCCCAGTTGGCTTCCTGCATCATGTACGCGGCGCAAGTGATGATCACGATCAGGTTGAGATAGAGCATCGCGACTTGAAGGGTGTAAGGGAGTCCGGCTTGCTCCATCGCGGCTTGGGTCTCCGGCAGCTTCAAGTTTCCGAAGCTGACGAACAGTAAATAGCAGCCTGAAATGAGAAGATAGAAACAGACCAGGTTGACGAAAAAGGGCCGGGTCTTGATCATGGTTTTCGGTGGCGGAGTCGCGGGCGGTTGTCTTGCCCGGTCGACTGACAGGGGAAACCAGCAGTTTGAAAAGACCGGCAGACGACTACAAGTCAAAAGCGTTACTGGACTGAAGAATAACGCAAATGCTTATCGGGCCAAAACGGGAAAAGCGTGAGAGTGAGCGGCCGGAGTGGGAGCGGGGCGGCGACGGGTGAGGTCGTTTTTCCAAGCGATGAAAGGTTGTTCCAAATAGTGCCAGGAGAAGGAGGAGAGGGCGATGGTCAGTGTGAGTAAGATGGCGAGGCGGGCGATGGACGCGTGGATTTCGGTTATGCCATAGGTGGCGAGCAGCGGAGAAACCAGGATGATGATGAAGACGTGGTAGACGTAGACGCCGTAACTGATGCGGCCCAAGTAGACGAGGGGAGTCCAACTCAGGATCGCGCCGTAGCGACCTTTGACGCCGGTGATCGACATCGCAAGTAACCAGGCAAGAAAAATTTCATCGACAGATTCGGTCAGCGCGAGCCAGACGTTGTTTTCGGAAAGCGTCATCAAGGCGCGCCCGAGGAAAAAGCAGGCGAAGGCGGCGAGGGGGAGTGCGAAGAGAATTGTGGGCGAGAGCAGGGGAAGATTCTGGAGCCGCTTGGATTCCTTGAGGTAGGCGATGAGGGCGCCGACGGCGAAGGAATCGACGCAGCCGAAGAGGGTGACCCAGCGGGTGATCGTCGAGGTTTCGGTCACGATACAGAAAATGCGAAATCCGAGGCCGAAGAGAATGAACGCCGCCATGGCCGGTATGAACCAGCGTCTCGGCAGAGTGAGCACGACGATGGGCCAGAGCATATAGAATTGTTCCTGCACGGCCAACGACCAGAAATGTGCGATGGAGCCGGGCCAGTAACCGAGAAAGGCAAAGTGGTTGTTGGCTTGAAAGGTGGCGAGCCAGATGAAGTTGGTGCGCACTTCTTCGATGCCGAATACTGCGCCGATAAGGAGGGCGAGATAAAAGGGGGGGCCGATGCGGAGGAGTCGCGCGAGATAATAACGACCGAGTGGAAGAAAACCGCCTTCGGGATTCTGCGCGATTTCCGCCTGGACGCGCCAGAGCGAAAGGGTGATGAAGTAGCCGGTGAGGACGAAAAAGAATCGGACTCCCAACGGACCGCAGCGCAAAAGCGTGGGCATGCCCACGCCGAAATGTTCGAACAAAACTCCCATGATGGCGAGCGCACGCAAGCCATCGAGTTGCGGTTGATAAGGTGATTTAAGTCTTGGGCGGATTGAAGGGACGTCGACACGCTCGGGAAGGTGAGTAGTCGCGAAAGAAGACGCCATAGGTGTTTCCACGTATCTCAGCAAATGCTGTTCCCATTTTAGACGGGGCCGTGGATGAAAGCGTCACAAGCGTGGCGTAGGTTCAGTTGATGCGAATAACGATCTTGCCGAAATGCTGCGCGGCTTCGAGGTGACGGAACGCTTCCGGGCTTTCCTCGAAGGAGAAGACGCGATCGATAACTGGCTCGATTTTATGCTGCGCGATGGCGCGATTCATCGATTCGAAGATGGCGCGTGAGCCGACGTAGATGCCGCGTATATTGATTGATTTATGCAGGATGGGTGCAATTTGCACATCGCCGGAAATGCCACTAAGGACGCCGATGAGGCTGACGTGTCCGGCGAACTTTGTGGCTTTCAATGTTTTCGAGAGCGTGCCGGTGCCGCCGACTTCGAGGGTGAGATCGACGCCGCGACCGCCGGTGATTTCGTGGATGCGCTTTTCCCAGTCGGGTTCGGAGCGGTAATTGATGGTGTGATGCGCGCCC
>JABDHJ010000086.1:0-2365 GCA_013285645.1 Verrucomicrobiota bacterium
ATGAGGAGGATCGCACTTTTGCTTCTTGTCTTGCTCTTGGGCGTTTGTCCAGGTTGCGGTGAGGAAAATCTGCTTATGAATCTTAAGCCTCAGCATCCTCGGCTGCTTGCCACGAACTCGACTTGGCAGGAGTTGCAGGCGAAGCGGAAACAGAGTCCGACGCTGGATCAGCTTTTGCAGAAGATGGAGGGCGATGGCCGCGCGCTGCTGACCGCGCCTCCGCTTGAGCACAAACTTATTGGGCGGCGTTTGCTTAGTGTATCGCGTGAGGCGGTCCATCGCATTATCCTGTGGAGCTTTGATTATCGCCTGACGGGTGACTTGAAATTCAAGGATCGGGCGGAGCAGGAGATGCTGAATGTGGCGGCCTTCCCGGATTGGAATCCGAATCACTTTTTGGACGTGGGAGAAATGACGACGGCACTGGCTCTTGGTTACGATTGGCTTTACAGCGATCTCACGCCTGCGTCGAGGGCCACGATTCGGCAGGCGATTATCGATAAGGGATTGAGGCCGGGGCTCGATCCGGAAGTGTCTACGAACTGGTGGTACAGTCGCGACAACAACTGGAATCAGGTGTGCATCGCGGGCATGACCTTGGGAGCGCTGGCGGTGGCTGAGGATGAGCCGACGTTGGCGGAACAGATTTTGGTCAACGCTCGCACATACAATCCTCATGGGTTGAAGCCCTATGAGCCGGATGGCGTTTATCCTGAAGGACCGGGTTACTGGAGTTATGGCACGACGTATCAGGTTGTTTTGCTTGATGCGTTGGAATCGGCGTTGGGAACGGATTGGGGGCTCAGCCAGAGTCCCGGCTTTTTGGAGACTGCGGAGTATCCTCTGGAAGTAACGGGGCCGACCGGCTTGGTTTTTGATTATTCGGACGGGGCGGAAGCGGGGCATTTGGAACCGGCGCTTTTCTGGTTCGCGCGGAAGGTGCAGAAGCCGGACATTCTTTATTTTCAACGCCAGTTTTTGAACCACTATCTCGCTGATAAATCGGGCAAGGTCGGCGATCGATTTCTTCCACTTTTGGCGATCTGGGCTGGGGATTTGGAGAATTGGACCACGCCCACTCGCCCAGTGAATTGGTTCAGGGAGGGGATTAATCCGCTCGTCGTTTTTCGAAGTTCGTGGTCGGATCCGGACGGGCTTTTTCTGGCCCTGAAGGGCGGCTCGGCTTCGGCCAGTCACGGACATATGGATGCGGGCTCTTTTGTCTTCGATGCAGAGGGGGTTCGCTGGGCGAAGGACTTGGGCATGCAGGATTACGAAACGTTGGAGTCGAAGGGCGTCGAACTTTGGAATGGCAGTCAGGACGGCGGGCGCTGGACGGTTTTTCGGCTCAATAATTTCAGTCACAATACGCTGACGATTAATGGGCAGTTACACCAGGTAAAGGGCCGGGCGGAGATCATTCGTTACTCCGGTGATTCCAGCGCGCCGCACGCGGTGGTTGATCTCACTCCTGTTTTTGCCGGGCAGGCGGACAAGGTGGTGCGTGGGTTCAAGATGCTGCCGCATGGGCAGGTTTTGATTCAGGATGAGCTTTCGGGGCTTAAGCCGAATGATTTGGTGAGATGGGCTTTTGTCACGGGAGCTGATGTCGCGATAGACGGGCATCACGCGACGCTCACGCAAAAGGGGAAGGCGCTGCAGATTGCGCTGGCGGTTCCGGCGGACGGGAAGTTTGAAGTGATCTCAGGGAATCCGCCGGATGATGGATTTAATGCGCCGAATCCCGGCATCTCGATCCTGACTGCGAATCTTCGCGCACCTGCGTCGGGCAAGCTGGTGATCCAGGTTTTGCTTCAACCGGGAGAGGTGGCGCTGGCCGATCCGGCGCTGGCGCTCACGCCATGCGAGAGCTGGTCCGCGCCGTTGCCAACCAAAACTCCTTGATGCCGGGGCGGTGGATGGGATATTGTGTGCGGCTCTCTCAAACGGGTCGTTAGCTCAATGGTAGAGCAGGCGCCTTTTAAGCACTTGGTTGCAGGTTCGAGTCCCGCACGACCCACGTTTTTAGTTTTTCCTTTGAGAACTTTCTCGTGACAGCACCGTCGCGAGGGCCCGCGACGGCTGCCGAAGGCATTCTGACGATTGACTCCGCGAACAAGTCTAGTGGATAAAAAATTTCCAGATGCCAGTGGGTGCGTGCACGCGGACGAGGGCGAGGCCGACGAGGGGCAGGTGAACGCCGCGACGATAGGCGACGTAGCGGCCACGCCATTGGGGACGATATTTGCGCTTGAACTCAAAGAGCGATTTGTAGCCGTAGATGTGGTTGAGATTCTCAAAAAGAAACTGCACGCCTGTTTCTTTTGTCGGTGGTCCTCTTCATCCTGGCCTCCGGGTTGCGCCG
>JABDHJ010000086.1:2375-3386 GCA_013285645.1 Verrucomicrobiota bacterium
GGATAACCAGCCCCTGCTTGGCGGATTGGTGTCGCAAATTCCCTTTGAAATCTCCGAGGGACGACAGGTCCGCCTGTTTCTTTTGTCGGTGGTCCTCTTCATCCTGGCCTCCGGGTTGCGCCGCGGAAAACGAGCAGCCTGGGTCTGCACCATTGCCACGCTGGCGGTCATTCCCATCCTGCATCTGGTCCATGCCGTTGCCTGGCCGCAGACGATCATCAACATGGTTTTGATCGGGCTGCTTTTCTACAATCGACGCTACTTTGTCGCCGCTTCAGACAGGCAATCCGTCCGGTCCGCCCTGATCATCTGCCCACTGCTCGGTGTGCTCCTGCTCATCGTCGGCACTGTGCGCCTGCACGATCTTCGCGATGAAACCTCCGGAAGCGACGATTGGCTGGCCTGTTTCCAGACGGCCGGCGAACTCGAATTCACCCAGGAGTCGCAGACCCAACAACCCCAGACCTTCACCAGTGCCCGCTTCTTTTCGATCCTTTGCATCAGTGGCACCCTGATCGCGCTGCTCGGCTTGTTCCTTGCCCTGCGCCCCGTTTTGTTGCAACGCCGGGTCCAGGACGAAAATCGCGAGAAGGTCCGCCGTTTGATCGATCAATACGGCGACGATTCCCACGATTCCTACGCCTTGCTTGCGGACAAGAGATACCTTTTTACAGCGAACGAACAAGCCGTCGTGCCCTATGTCCTGTCGGATAACATTGCCGTCGCCCTCGCCGATCCCATCGGCCCGGCAAAATTACGGACGATGGCCATCGTCGATTTCGCTCTCTTCTGTCGCCGCCAGGACTGGGAACCGGTCTTCTATGCGGTCGATGAAGAACTGATTCCCTACTACAAACAAGCGGGACTCTCCGTCTTCAAGGTTGGCGAGGGAGCCAGTCTGCAGGCCGACCAGTTTCATCTCAAGGGCCAGGACTTTCAAAATCTTCGCACCCTTCGCAACCGCGGATATCGTCTGGGCATTCAGTTCCGCTGGTACGACGCATCCGGGGG
>JABDHJ010000087.1 GCA_013285645.1 Verrucomicrobiota bacterium
GATTTTGTCATCACCCAAGATTGCCTCTTGCTCCGGGGCGGCATCAATCTAAAGTTTAGAGGAACTCTTTTTCTACTATGCCCTACCTAGACTCCTCATTAAAACTGGACGAAATCCCCGTCGGCGAAAGCCGTTGCGTCACGCTTGGCGATCTTCAAGTCGGCCTCTTTCATCGCAAGGAGGGTCTCTTTGCCATCGATAATATTTGTCCGCATCGCGGCGCGCCGCTGCATGACGGCATGATCAGTGACAGTGGGGTCACCTGCCCGTGGCATCAGTGGCAATTCCAACTCACCGATGGTGTCTGCCTGAATATACCCAAGGTTCGCGTCGCCAGCTATGCGGTGGAAGTTCGTGAAGGCGCCATTTGGATCAACACCGAGGACCAAGGAGCAATAAAATCATGAAATCCGCCTACGAATTGGCCATGGAGCGGCTCGAAAAGAAAGCTCCGACGAAAAAACTGACCGAAAAGCAAAAGGCCGAAATCGCCGAGATCAACTCGCTTTATGGTTCAAAAATCGCCGAGAAGGAGACTTTTCTTCAAGGTGAAATCGTGAAGGAGAAGATGAAGGGTGACATGACCGCCGTCGCGCAGATTCAAGATCAACTCACGCGCGAACTGAGACGGCTTCATGTCGAGTGGGAGGAGAAGAAAGCGGCTGTCCATGGAGAGACCGCTTACGAGAGCGAGATCAAGCGATTGGAAAAGGACTCGCCGAAGAAAAAGTAATGAGATTCACTGCGCAACAGGAAGAAACGCTCGCTCGGCTTACACAGACGCTGGACGAGTACCTGGCGGCTGTCCCACGCCAGAAGGAGGCGAATCCGCCTGACCTCATGGCGCTTTTTGCGCGGCTTGATGCATTTGAAGTCGAAATCGATTCCAGTTATCCCGCGCAGTTGCGCCATTACCTGCATCAGAAAAGCTATCGCAAGGCCCATCTTTTTCTTCAGGATCGGGATGCCGAGAATCTTCGTGGGAATTGCGGGAGATAAGAATTTTGACGGAATTAACGGAATTTTTCCAAATTGACGGAATGAAGGCAGGGAAGCTTTGGGAGAATCTTTGCCCTTTAAAAAACTTACAAGATGGATGCGCTCGAAATCGGATGCCTTGTGATTTCTGATTCCGTTAATTTCGTCAATTTTTCAGCTTTAGAAAGTCTCGACAGGCGAGCGCTTGCCGTCGTCGATGGAGCGGGCGGCGGCGGCTTCTGCGCCGAGGGTATCGACGCGTAACTGGTAAATCTTTTTGTCCAGCGCGGCATGCGCTTCGATGGAAAAGGGATGAGGCGGATCGAGTTTTTCGTGGAAATGAGCGAGCTGCTTTTCTGCTTCTACGGCGCGTGCCAATGAAATTGTTTCGAGCGCCTTGGCGGCTTCGGGAATCAATTCGGGCCGATGGCAGAGCAAGACGAGATCGTTGCCCGCCTCGACGGCGCGCGTGACCGATTCGGCCAAGCCGTAATGGCCGACAATCGCGCCCATGTCGAGGTCGTCACTGATGACGACGCCCTGATAGCCCCATTCCTTGCGTAGAAGGTCGTGGATGATTTTTCGCGACAAGGAAGAGGGATAACCACTGTCGTCGAGCGCGGGATAATTAGCGTGACCGACCATCATCGAATCGAGTTCAGGTGCGAGGGCCTTGAAGGCTTTCCACTCGGTTTCCTCCAATTGTTCGCGACTGCGCGCCACGACCGGCAACTCATGATGAGGATCGACGGCGGCATAGGAATAACCGGGAAAGTGTTTGCCGCAACTGAGGACGCCCTGCTCCCGCATGGTGCGATTGAAGGCCCCGGCATTGAGGACGACTTCGTCCGGACTCAATCCCCACGTCCGATTCTTCAGCGAGTTATCGAGATCGCCATCGAAGGAGACATCGACGACCGGCGCGAGATTCAGGTTGAAGCCGAAGAGCCGCAGGATTTCGCCGGTGAGCGCGCCGTGCCGCTCGATCAGACGGAGGTCGCCCTTTTCCCGGAGCTGCTTTGCGCTCGGCGGTTCCGCACCGCACTCCTTGAGACGCGAGACGCGTCCTCCTTCCTGGTCGATGGTCACGATGGGGACGTGCTTCACCTCACTGCGCAGATCGTCGATCAGCTTGCGCAGTTGCGCAGGGGCCTTGATGTTGCGTCCGAAAAGAATGAAGCCCGCCGGTTGAACTTCGCGGATGATCGCCGCCGTTTTCGCGTCCAGTTCCGTGCCCGGCACGCCCATGAGAATGTATTGACCGCCGTTCATGATGTGACTAGCGCAAAAGTTGGCGTGGTATTCAAGCGCAACTTTTGTCCTTCGCCTTGACCAAATGAAAAGCGACCGAGAAGGGACGTGTGCTGGTCCGATGAATTTGTTCCGGCGTCATGTCTGGTGGATAGGGCGGTTGTGCCACTGGTTCATCAAAGCCGATCACCTGAAAACCGTGATCGTGAAAACATTTCCAGTACCGGTTGAGCGGGCGGTGATAAAACACAAAGGGAGAGGTGAAGTGGCCCCAGGAACTTTCCTCGCGTCTTTCTCCAAAATAGGACTCGGCCCAATGAAAAACTGGACCACCCTCCGGATGTTCCGGGATCTCCGCACGATCAAAACAGGGATGAGAAAAAATGGCGACGGCGCGGCCTTCCGGCCTCAGGACCCGATGAAATTGGGCGATAGCGCCATCCAAATCCGCGCAATCCATCAGCACGTAATTTGAAACAATAAGATCGAAGGCAGCGGTCTCAACGGTGGAAAGCTCGGAGATCGAATCGACCTCAAAGCTGATGGAGACCTTTGCGTCGGCGGCATTTTTCCGGGCGACTTCCAGCATGGCGAGCGAGAAGTCGACGGCCTGAACGTTCGCGCCCTTTCGGGCCAGCTTGATCGCGAGATAGCCGGTGCCGCAGCCCGCATCGAGGACATCGAGCCCCTTCACCTCACCGGCAAAACGCCACAGCACGGGATCTGAATTTATCTGGCGATTGCGGTCCCCTTCACTGCCGACTTGAACATGCCAATCGCGCGCCTTGTGGTTCCATGAGGCGATATCGGGATCGGTGTTTTCCATGGGAAATGAAGCCTATCGAAACCATCGTTTTGATTCAAAGGCAATACGTCGGGATTAAACACTTTAAAGTCACCACTGGATTCAGGCCTGACTTTCAGGCACAGTATAGGGATGCCGACTTACGAGTATGAATGCGCCAAGTGCCACAAGGGTTTTGAAATTTTCCAATCGATGAAAGACGACGCCCTGAAGGCCTGTCCCAAGGATCGCTGCCAGCTCAAAACGAAGTGGGGCAAGGGGAAGGTCAAACGCAAACTCGGCGCGGGCGCGGGTTTCATTTTCAAGGGTTCCGGTTTTTACATCACCGATTATCGGAGCGAAGGCTACAAGA
>JABDHJ010000088.1:0-1988 GCA_013285645.1 Verrucomicrobiota bacterium
GATACCAGAACAAATAAAGGCCTCCACAGCCCAAAAGAAAAATCGGGACGGTCGCCATCAAGCCCTCTTTATTGTGGGTGAGGACTTGCATGGGAATGAGAAAGAGGCAGACCTGCCAGACCAAGGCAATGCCGACGGTGCGGATATCGTTGCCATGTTCCCTGCCCCAGCTTGTCTTTTGCTCCGCGGATAATTTCTTCCAGAAAGGCCCCCAGAAACCGAAGGGACGCGTGGTGTGGTAGAAATAGTCGACGACATCGCGCGGTGTTTCGTCGGTGAGAAGCGATCCCACGATGGTAAAGGAGAGAGAGACACCCGTCATAGTCACAAACTGAATCCACTCCGCCATGCCCGGATCGAAAATGCGTTGCACCACGGCAGCAAAACCTCCTGCCAGGAGGCCGGAGACCATGCCCCACGCGTTGACTCTCCACCAATAGAGCCGCAAGAGCCCAGGCCCCAAAGCTCCGGCCGTCAGGCTCATGATGAACCAGCTCCAGATGTCGTTGATGCTGGAAGCGCCCACTCCCATCAGGAAGCTGGCCAGGATGATGAAGCCGGAAGAAAAATAGGCCATCGAGATGAGTTCGCGGTTTTTCGCCTTGGGACGTAAAAAATTTTGATAAATGTCTCGGACAAAGAGAGCGCTCGCGGAATTGACCTGGCCGGTGAGAGCTCCCATCAAGGCCGACAACAGGGCGACGATGAGGAGTCCGCGCAAACCCGACGGAATCTGGTGCAGCAGGACGGCGGGGAGGATGACTTCGGGATTGATCGTGCCGCGCGAGCTGACCATCGGCAGCGACGTTTTCCAATCGGGTCCCAGGATAGCCGTCAATTGGTCGATGAGACCCACCGGCGCGGTTTCCGGGTGATAAACGATTTGATCGGTATAGACCTGCCAGTTGCTATCCGTCAGGGTTGGGTTGGCCACCCGGATGACCTCGGAAGCGTGTGAAATGGAATCCCCGCTTGGAATCGAGTTGGAAACCCAATAGATGCCTAGGATCGCGAACCCGATCATCAGCGGCCAGCGGAACATCACGGTCACACCCTGGAGCAGGCACTGGAGGCTCGCTTCTCGTGTGTTGCGAGAGGCGAAATAGCGGGTGTCGCCGCCCGTGGCCATGCCGCCAAGGATGTTTCGTAACAGATAAAAAAAGGCGGCCATTTCCAATGCCTGATAGGCTTCATAACCCTTGGGCATGGTGACGCGCCAGGCGGGTGCGGAGGCGATCCATGATTGATTTCCGGTAACCTGGGACGCGACCTGATTCAAGGCATCCGCGCTTGGGACGTGTTGCCAGGCCAGGATGCTGACGATGACGCAGCCCACGATCATAATCGTGCCCTGCACCAGATCAGAAAGTACCACGCCATAGAAACCTGCCAGCACCGTGTAAATGGAAGCGAGACCGAGAATGCCAAGTGTCAGCCATACCGGATCGACCGGGAAGACGGTGGCCATGAAAAGGGTTGCGCCACGCACCAAATAGCCGAGCAGACCGATCGTCGTGATGATGCCCACCAAAGCGCTCACCAAGCGCACCATCTCACCCGAAAAGCTCGCTCCGAAACGATACGTGTTCCATTCCGCACCCGTCATGCAGCCGGAACGGCGGTGCCACTTGGCCGTGTAAGCAAGCAGGAAGGCGAGCACCAGCACGGCCCCCCCGCGAAATTCGATGTAGAGACCGCGGGGGCCCAGCAAATAAAGAAACGAGGTGATGATCATCGTCCCCGTCAAATCAAACCATGCCGACATACCGGAAATGCCGAGCAGGTACCAAGGCAGATTGCGTCCGCCGAGGAAGTAGTGTTCCATGCTGCGAGCTGCCAATCTCGAAGCCGCCAAGCCCACGATCAGGATGATCGCGAGAAACGTTCCGATGATCCAATAATCCAAGCTCGAGAGGGCCGTCATGATCAAGTCTGCTTCCCGTTAACGACGACTTTTTTTTCTTTGCTCTTTTTCCTTTTGGGCTCTT
>JABDHJ010000088.1:1998-3372 GCA_013285645.1 Verrucomicrobiota bacterium
CTGACAAATCTACCACGGTGGCCTTCCAAGTCGATGCAGCAGGTTCTAAAAGCCATGACATGATTTGTCCGCTCCGCACCGCGCCCAAATTGATCAAATTCCCCATCCATTCCAATTTGGCCTGAACCGTTTTGCCGGACGATCCTTGGATGCGCAGGACAAATCCCTTGCCCGTTTCGGCACGCTTGAGGGCAAGCAATTGAAGTGAGTCCGGCTGCAGGGAAGCAAGAGAGCCATAACGGGGCAGCTTTCCTTTCTTGGAAGGCACCAGCAGCACGAGGGGAGGTTGCTCCAACTCCCTCGCCAGCCCCGGAAGGTCTTTTGTTTCAGCCGTCAATAAGAAGCGAAATTTCAACTCGCCGAGATCGGTCGCGGGAAGCCACGGATGGCTCGCAGGGGGTGTGGGGACATCGTCGGCATAGCGGCTGCCCCGGACCACTGTGGCGCTAAACACACCCTCGTGGCAGTCAAAGTTGTACAAGGCATCGCTGGCAAATCCAAATTTTGAATCTATCGCCACCCATTTACCGCCCGGAACTTCGCCGCAAGGCTTGCGTTTCACGGTGGCGCCCGGAACTTCAAATTCAGCTTTGTCACCGACGGGGAAGCGCAATTTGAGGCGGGCGGAACGCTCGGCCCAAAAGACCCGCGCCTGAACATCCACCGCAGACCTCCCCCGGTTGACGGAGAAGGACAAGTCGATTCGCGATTTTTCACCAGCCATCCTCACCCAAAGCAGGGCACGCTCAGGGCCTGACTCAAGCAATTTCACTTCCGTAATCTTCCAGGTTTCACGCAGGTTGGTGTAATGAATTGAGTCGCGCTCCTCCTCCATTCCTCCCCACGCCCCCCAAGGATCTTCAAAAACATCGGCCGTCAATCCTGCGCCCTTAAACAAGGCTTTCCCTCGATGAAAAATGACGACACCTCTTTTGCCTGGTGTTGCCCTCACACTATACTCGCCGTTATCAATCCAGTTAAGCCTGCTTTTGACCGGATTTTCAACCGTGGGCACAACAGCTCCTTCAACCCAGCCCAGTTCCACCACATTCCAACCGAAGGACGGAAGACTGACCGGCAGCAAGACTCTCTTTCTCCATGGAACATTTACCATGCTGCGATTTTCCGTCTCAATCTCCTGAAAAGGCAAAGGATTGCCTAACGGCCCCAGGACACGCAACGGAATCTCGGAACTCCTGTTTTCATATTTTACGATGGGCCGGTAATCGAGACATGCCTCCAATTCAACGTGTCCCCGATAAGGTTGAGCATGAGGATTCCAAACGAGTGCCGCCATCCCCGATGGATGGTGCTCAGGGCGCTCCGCCACTTGGGTATCCACCTGCATGGCGAGCCGGTTGAGGGCTCGAAATT
>JABDHJ010000089.1 GCA_013285645.1 Verrucomicrobiota bacterium
CGTGCCCAATTCTTCGGCGTGGCTGTTGAGCGTCGATGCCTGCATGAGCGGAATATTGCTTCGCCCCATGACGTGCAGGTTGACGGAATAGAGCGCAGTCATGACAAGGATACCGGCTAGCAGGGCGTTGATCTTGAACTTGGTATGGATCACCCCCGTGGTTGCTCCCGCCACGGCTCCCCCCACCGCGCCCGCCGCCGTGGCGAGGAAAGGGTTGGTGTGATGAATGAGCAGAACGGCGGCGATGGAGGCTCCAAGAGTGATCGATCCATCGGTGGTGATGTCCGGAATCTCAAAGATGCGGAAGGAGATGAAGACTCCCATCGCCAGCAGCGAGAGAATGAGGCCGATCGTGAGGGCGCCGAGAAGAAGGGTCATGGTTGGCGGAATGGGTTAACTTCGGAGATGATGGCGCTCGGGCTTTTTCTATCCCGAAGGGATAAGATCATATAGCCCGGGGTTGGGCCCGCAGCGGGACTTACCCTGGATAAATTCAAAACGCGAGCCAACCCTGTAAGGGTTGAATTCGGTCCGCCATAGGAAATATCCTCCGCTGCAACCCCTTCAGGGTTGGACGCTTTTGGGGGCTCACGGAAAGAGCTGATTGAAATAATCAGCGCGTTCATGGCAGGACAGGAGCAATCCAAAGAGCGCCGCGCAAGAATTCGCTTTCGCCCGCGCCGGTAAATTCCCGGGAGTCCTGCAAAAGGTGCAGCATTCCATTTGCGGCCCTCCCCTCGAAGAGCGAGGCCAGGGTGGGCTTGAGATCGATGAGGCCCTTTTGGATTGGGCGATAGGGAAAACCGGCCGCGTGAAAATGGCCCTGAATCCCCGGAGCGAGAGGACGCAAATGAGATTGCAACGACGAACCATCACGCGCGACGATGCCGACCACAAGCGACGTGGAATCGCGGAAGGCGCGCTCGCTGGTGAAGGAAAGCCAGTCGCGAATCTGGGGGAAATCAAAATTATTGGCGGAAGCGAAGGCCGGGGACTTCTGCAACGTGGCGCCGACGAGTCCGGCGGTTTCCGTGACCGCGACGACGATTGCCGCAGGAGTCCCGGCGATTTCAAGCGCGGTGGTCGCGATCTCGGCCAGCCCCACCGTGCGGGCATCGTCCTTGGTCTGAAAGCGGGCCAGTACGGAGAAGTCTCCGCGACCGAGAAGGCCCAGGAGCAAGTGGCCTTCCGGTACCAGCGCGGCTTCGCTAACCATAAAGTCGGGACGAGCCGAGCCATCCGCAGGCTGAAAAACGGACACTCCTCCCGCCGCGAGAAACTCCCCGAAGCGGGGCGTGCAATCCGCCGGGCTCGCACCCAGCGCACCGATACCGATAGCCACGGTCTCGTAATCGAAGCGAATGGTATCTTCAAACTTCACCTCGTTAAATCTGCCATGAAGAAGCGAGTCGTTGCCGACGGCTTCCACTCGGATACCTTTTCCCGGCAGAGGAAATAACTCGTAAGCGGCCTTGGGTGAGACAAGAGAACGACCGTCTTTGGATTGTTCCGTCGTGGGAGCCGCGTCTGGTTCAGCCAGGCTCTCGATGAGAGAATCCATGCCAGCCAGGGAAAGTACGGAATAGACCATGGAGGAGGGATTGACGATGCCGAAGGAACCCTTGATCGCGAGAAGCTGCTTATAGCTGGTGAGGATAACGCGAAGACCAGCCGAACTGATGTAAGCGACCCGTCCCATGTCCAACCGGATACGGTGCTCGCCCGCCTTCACGGCCTCGGTGAGCACTTGCTCGACCGAATCGCACCAACTCGTATCGAGGCGTCCGGCCAGGCGGATAACGAGAGACTCTTTGGATTTTTCCTGGGTGATTTCCATGGCTCAGTTGCTCACTTTGGTGGCTTGTTTCAGCAGACCGTCCGGGATTTCCATGCCGACCGCCTGGGCGTTGGCCGGACTGACGACGAGCGTGCATTTCGGCGGCAGCATAAAGGGAATGTCCTTCGTGGACTCGCCAGCCATGACGCGTTCAAGCAGGTGCACGGTGGCGATCCCGGCGTCATGATAGTCGCGGCCAAGGGATACAGCGGAACCCATGGGAACAGTGGTGCTGTTCAGGCTGAAGAGTGGTTTTTTGGCCTGTCGCGCAGCTTTGGCGATGGCGGTGAATCCGGCGGATGAAAGATTATCCGATATCTGCACGATTGCATCGATGGGCCGGGAAGCAAGGGACAACGCGGCATCGGCAAATTCACCGGAGGAATTCGCCGCAACGGCATCGAGGACGAAACCGTGTTTTTTGCACAGCGCATCCAGCGAGTCCTTGAGATCGACGGAGTTTGTTTCCGCCGGGCAGAACAAGGTCCCGATATGCTTGATGTTCGGGTAATATTTTTCGAGCAGATCGATCATGTCCCCGTAGGGGCTGAGCACCGATACGCCGGTGACATTGGGCAGGTGGTCTGTGTAACTGGTCCCTGCTCCCGCTGCCATGGGATTGGCCACCAGACTGAAGACGATGGGGGTATTGCGGACGCGATGCAGGGCGGTCTGAAGCGTGGGAGTGGAGAGCGGCACGATGATGTCCGCGCCGTTGGTCACCGCCGCGTCGAGCATACCGCCAAGCGCAGACATATCGCCCTGGGCGCTCTGAATTTTGATTTCATAATCCACACCTTCTTTGAGCGCGCTGTGCTGCCAACCCTCCGCCATGCCGGCAAGGGTTTCCTCCGAAGGCGGGGTCTCGTTGTAGTTAACGATGGCGATCTTCCATTTCTTTTTCGGGGCGGCGGGACGGACCGGAACGACGGCGAGGCTCTTGATTTCCTGTCCGTTTTCGTCGATCACGATCTGCGCCTTTTGCCGGATGTCGTCCGGAATTTTCCATCCACCCGAAAGATGACTCAGCGCCTGGAGATTGATGGCCTGAATCTCAGGCATCGTATTCTCAATAGGCACGGTGGCGGGATTACGTCCGTTAAGGATATCGCCCGCGAGCACGCCAGCCAGACGGCCCACCTCGTGATAATCGGCACCGAGATCGAACAGTGCACCGTGCTTCACACTGGGCGGAATGACGGTGAAAACGGGGATGCCCGCCTTGTTGCCCGCAGCCACGACGGAATCGATGGCGGTGATGACGGTGACGTCTCCATCAACCCAAAGAGCCTCCGCGCCGCGCGCGGTGAGCGAGGCGGCAGCCTCGGAGACACCGGCGGAATTTTCCACCGTGGCCTCGAGAAGAGTGATACCCATATCGGCGCAGACCTTGCGGGCCACCTTGACCTGGGCCTCGGAATTAGCCTCCCCGGCATTCCAGACGACACCGACGGTTTTCAGGTTGGGATTCATCGCGCGAGCGGTCTCAAAGGCTTTCTTGATGGGCTGCATCGTGCCGTACCC
>JABDHJ010000090.1 GCA_013285645.1 Verrucomicrobiota bacterium
GAGATAATTGCGTCCGACTTCATCCAGAAGCCCGTTGATCAGCAAAAGTTGCTGACGCGCGACCGCACCCAGCGCCTTGGGGGTCTGCGATTTCTTGACCGGAGGTTTTTTCGCGACGGGCATGGCATGTGAAATGAGGCCAGAAGGCGGTTGATGTGGCGATTCAAATCGGCGTTACAAATAGCCGCCGCACCTTTTCGCCTTTGCCACTTGCTCGGTCTTGCAGACAGCGGTAAGGTTGTCGTATGCGCCCGGCTTGTGTGCCGCGCGCATGATTATGGAGATGGAATCTAACGAATTGCAGACAGCCAAGGGACCTCAGGAAGACGAGGTTAAACAGTTTTCCGTTTTCATGGAGAACAAGGTCGGACGTCTGCTCGACATCGTGAAAATATTTTCGCAGGCGCGCGTGCATGTCGTCGCGCTCAGCATCCTAGACACTTCCGACGCGGCCATCGTCCGCCTCGTTACTGACGATCCCGATAAGGCCCGAGCGCTTTTTCAGGAACACGGCCTCGCTTTTACGGAAGTGTCACTCGTCGTGGTCGAGCTCTCCAGCAGCGCCGCCGATTTGAAGGCAGTTCTGGCCGCGCTTCTCCAGGCCGAGGTCAATATCCACTCCGCCTACTCGCTCCTCACCCGTCCGCGAGGCAAAGCGGCCCTCGCGCTGCACGTCGAGGACGGCGAATGCGCCTGCTCCGTTCTCCAGGCCAACCAGTTCAAGCTCCTCACGCAGCGGGATATCAGCCGGTAATTAGAGCGTTTCCTCGCAACACCGTATCGTGTAACATCGCCTCATGTATAAACACGTCGTCATCACTGGCGGGGCCGGATTCGTCGGATCGAACCTGGTCCACGAAATGGCCAAGCGTTACCCGGAAGCCGAACTGACCGTCGTCGATGATTTCCGCTCCGGCTCCTTCAAGAATCTCGAGGGCTTCAAGGGCGACGTCATCGCGGGCGACCTCACACAACTCGATCTCAAACATTATTTTGGCGGTCGCAAGGTCGATCTCGTTTTCCATCTCGCCTCAATCACCGACACAACCGATCACGATCAACTCCGCCAAGTGCGCGACAACGTCGAATCCTGGCGCAACCTGCTCGATTATTTTGCAGGTCGCAAAACGCGCCTCGTCTACGCATCTTCCGCTGCCACCTACGGAATCGCCGCCGGGGTGAATAAAGTCGACCAGGAGCCGAAACCCGCGAACGTCTATGCGTTCTCCAAGGTGCAACTCGACAACCTCGCCCGCCGCTGGGCGCGGGAAAATCCATCGCAGATCGTGGTGGGGCTTCGTTACTTCAACGTCTATGGCCCGCGCGAGGCTCACAAAGGACCTGCATCGAGCATGATTCTCCAACTGGCGCAGCAAATCCGTCGCGGGCAGGCGCCGCGCATTTTCAGAAACGGCGAACAGATCCGCGATTTCGTCTACGTGAAGGACATCGTCACCTGCACCATCCTCGCCGCGCGCGCCCGGACCTCCGGCATCTACAATGCAGGCAGCGGCGTGCCTCGCTCCTTCAACGACATCGTCGCGAATCTGAATCGCGTTTTGAACACCCAGTGGCAGCCGGAATATATCGATAATCCGCACGCCCACTACCAGCCTCACACCGAAGCGGATTTAACGCAGACAACCCGGGCTCTCCGGTACACTCCCAAGTTCACGCTGGAAAAGGGCATCGACGATTACGCGGCGAGTGGCTTCCTCGTGTAGGTAGCCGTCGCAGGCTCGGCGGCGGTGCCTTTCGCTTTTCTCGTTCCCAAACTCTATTTGGGACCGCGATTGTCCACGTAATTCCATTTCCCACATCAGCCCCATCGGTCGCTTGTTCTCGGACAAATTTCTCCTTGCCATTCCAAGTGTATTAGCTTACTCATACGCTCATGTCGCTCGTCTTCAGCCTCTCTCCGGCCAGCGACATTCCCATCTACCGCCAGATCATCCAGCACATCCGGCGCAACGTCATCCAGGGACAGCTCCAACTTGGTGAGCAGCTCCCCGCCGTCCGCGTCCTCGCCGAGTCGCTCGTCGTCAATCCCAACACCGTCGCCCGCGCTTACGGGGAATTGATCCGCGACGGCCTGCTCGAAAGCCGCAGCGGAGTCGGGGTCTTCGTCGCGGAAGAGATGCGGCAGGTCTTCTCGAATGCCGAGCGCAAACGCCGCCTCGATCACGCCGTCGAGCAGCTTCTCCATGAAGCGCTCCTCCTTGATTTTCCCCTGCCCGATGTCCGAGCCACCCTCGAGGAGCAATGGAAGACCCTGCAAGCCCAACTTACCAACCGGAGAAAAAAATGAGCGAACAACCCGGCGCAAGCCCCGTCATCGAAATCGATCATCTCACTAAATACTACGGCACTCGCGAAATCGTTTCCGATCTCTCGCTCTCGGTTGAGCGTGGTACGATCTACGGCTTTCTGGGTCGCAACGGCATGGGCAAGACGACCACGATCCGCATTTTCCTTGGGCTCGAGGATCCCACCCGGGGCTCGGCACGCGTCTTCGGCCTCGATTCCCGCAAGCTCCCTCCCGAGGCGCGAGCGCGCATCGGTTATCTCCCCGAAGGCCACCACGTCTACGGCTGGATGACGGTGAAAGAATGCGGCCAGTTTCAGGCCAGCTTTTTTCCGTCTTGGAACCAGGATATTTTTGAAACCGTCCTCACCCACTTCCGGCTCACCTCAAAAATGAAAGCCGGACATCTTTCGCGCGGACAACGCGCCGGACTTTGCCTCGCCCTCACCCTCGCACCCGAGCCGGAACTTCTCGTCCTGGACGATCCCGCGCTTGGCCTCGATCCCGTCGCGCGCCGCAGCCTTCTCCAGTCGATGCTCTACGTCACGCGCAGGGCCGACCGCACCATCTTCTTCTCGTCTCACCTGCTCTCCGATGTCGAACGCGTCGCCGATCGCATCGCCGTGCTCGACGGAAAAGTCCTCCGCGCCGATTGCTCAGTAGAAACTTTCCGTCGCCAGATACGCCACTTTGTCCTCAAGTTCCGCGACTCGCCGCCCCCAACCCCGGATATTCCCGGCCTGCTCGAAAGCTTCCGCTCCGATCGCGAGATGGCGCTCACGCTGGTCAACGTCACGCCGGAAATTGAAAACC
>JABDHJ010000091.1 GCA_013285645.1 Verrucomicrobiota bacterium
CGACCGACGCTTTGTCGGCACCCTCCGTCTGGTCCCAGCACCTCAATCCCCTGAGGCCTCCCGTCGCGAGCCCTTTGCCATCAGGAGTGAACGCGACGGCTCGCCAGTTGTCACCAGTGCCGGTCTTGAGCCCCCCGAGTTCTTTTCCTGACTTGGTTTCCCACAGCAACACGTCGCTGGTCCGCGATGCTGCCGCCAAAGTCTTGCCGTCCGGCGAAAACGCCAACGAGCGGACGTTTTGCTTGTGGCCGGTCAAGGTGAAGGTGGGTTTGCCACTGGACAGATCCCACAGTTGCGCCGTTTGGTCAAAACTCCCACTTCGGCTCGTATTTCTTGTGGTCAATGTGGATGAAGATTTCGTGATGCTCATGGTGATGGTGTTCATCATGGCTGTGGTTGTCGGGCTTTTCTTTGTCTTTCATGTTACTTCTCCTCAAAAATGGATGGATGCGCTCTACCCCTTAATGCCGCTTACTCGATGATTTTTGCCGTCGAGATGGCGAAAAAAGATCTATTTCCGGCAAATAGATGTAGGATGCAACCGGCTACCATTCGAAGGGCAAAATCGGTTTGGAGGTTGAAAGTGGCGAACTTTCCGCCCCGGAACGAGGATGAATGGGGCGATGCGTTGGCGCGCCTGACGCTGCACGCCCACCACAAAATGGCAGGCCTGTACTGGCGGGGCGTGCGCATGGTTTGTGGCGACAAATCTACCGGAATTGTGGAGCCCGCTGACTTCGCCGCCGAAGCAATCAAGGACGCCATTGCGGGCAAGCGAAAGTGGAATCCCGACAAGGATTTCCTGGAATTCCTCAAGGGTGTGGTTGATAGTAAGGTGAACCATCTGGTCACAAGTGTCGAAGGTCAAAAGACCAGGCGACTCTTGCCACCGGTTGAGGGAAAAGACCCCATGGAGTCGATGCAGGCTCTCGACTTGGACGGGGGGAACCCACAAACCATCGTCGCTGAGAAGGAGGTTGCGGAACGGTTTCGGGGGCTAGTTCTTGCGGAGATCAAAGGCGACGAGCTGGTCGAGCGGCTCTTCGAGTGCCTGGATGCCGAAATCGAGAAGCCGGCCGAGATCGCCGACTTGCTGGGTGTCGCTGTCCAGGAAATCTACAACGCGCAAAAGCGGCTTGCAACAAAAGCCGAGAAGGCGCTGCAAAAACACAGAAAAGGGAGTAAGTGATGGCGGACCTTGAAAAATATCCTGACGCTGTGTGGGATCGTTTTTTCGATTTCGCCGTCTGCGATGAAAAATCCCTTTCACGGGGCGAAGTCCAGGAAAGGCTGAAAAAGTTGGGAATCGACCTTACCAAGGCAATGAACACCGTTCAGCAGGCCCTTCAAACGGCCCGCGCGAAGGAGGAACTCTCCGCGGCAAAAGCGAAGCGGACCGGGTTGGTCAATGCCGTGAATTCGCTTGTTGTCCATGTTGGCGAATCACTTCGTGACAAGGTTCGGCAATTGATAGAACAGAGGTCCCAAAGTGATCTGCAAGCCGCTTATTTCCGGAAGCTTGATGCCGCTGCGAGTAATGAGGACTTGCAATCACTTTTGGACGACATGCACCGCTTGGAAGTCTGGAACAAGGGGCAGGACGATGCCAAGCCAGCGAATTAGCGACGTAGGTGCCGTGGGATCGGCTTTCCGGTTGTGGAAGCTTTATGGGTTTGAAAGTCCGGCAGACCTCGACTTGGAGGACCTCGCCCTAGCCCAGGGCGTGTTGGTGCTTGAAGGCCGCTTGGACTCGGCAGAGGCCCGCCTCATTCGCAAAGGGAACATGGGCCTGATTCGCCTGAGTGATTCCATTTTGGAACCAGGGAGAAAGCGCTTTGCAATCGCCCACGAAATTGGGCACTGGTTGCTTCATAAGAGTGTTTCGCAGGTCCTCGCTTGTACGAGCGAAGATATGATTGCAAAGTACAAGGCCAGCGAACCGGAGATTGAGGCAAATTATTTTGCGGCGGAGCTGTTGATGCCGCAAAAACTTTTCGTTCCCCGAATCAATGGGAAACGTCCATCTGTAGCACTGGTGAAGGAGCAAACCCGTTTTTTCCTAACCACCATGACTGCCACAGCAATACGTTGGATGGAGTTGACCGATGATTATTGCGCAGTTGTTTTTTCTGAGCAGGGAAGAATCCGATGGTGGAGAGAGAGCAAGCCTTTGGAGGGAAGATTCTGGCTCGACGCGGGGGCGGCATTGAGCCCACATTCGGTGGCTGGCGAGTATTTTCAGGGTAAGCCGATTTCCGGAGCTGCGGAGCCCGTGGACGCGGAGGCATGGGTTGAAGATGCAGGAAGGCTCGGGGAAAGCACTCTGGTTGAGGAAGCTTTTGTCATGGAACGATATGGCCAGGTCATGAGTATCCTCTGTTTTCCCTGAGAAGTGCGGAAATGGGCAGCCCATCTCCGCGCAAGGTCTCGTCTCCGCACAGTCACACGGCAATTCATGCCGACAGTATTGCGGGATGTCTGTGGAAGTGGGTGCTTTGGTGGCACCCATACCGGATCGTGGGCGCAGCCGCTGCCGCGCCAGGGGGCAACCGGCTAAGTTGGGGCGTATTTCATTGTTTCACGGTCACTCAAGACCCGATACACCGCCGGTGCTTGCATCATTGATCAACTGGAATTGCCTCAAATGTAATACCTAAAGTTGTGCCGCAAATCCGTTACCGTGGGGTTAGAGATCAAAATCTCCCCAACATTGTCTGAGAACTTCACAGTCACGGGCTTACTCTCCCCCAACTTGCAAGCGTTATAGTTCAGCTTTGTCAGCCCAAGAATGTCCATCGCGACTCGCTCAATGGGCGCTTCGCCATGCTGAACGTCGATGCGTAACGGGACTGGCGTTTCCCAGCCATCATATGTCGCCAGTCGAGGCTTGAAGCCGGAAGCGTAGAGATACCCGCATCGGTCATTCCATTTCCAGAACGTGCCGCGAATTACCGGCATCTCACCCAATCGGCTGCGGTTGGCGGGTAGGTTGATCGACG
>JABDHJ010000092.1 GCA_013285645.1 Verrucomicrobiota bacterium
TTCTCGGCGGCAAGGGATTTGCCGAGACGCTTCAACGCGCACTGCTCAAATATGATCGCGTGGTGATCGATTCGCCACCCATTATCCCCGTCGGGGACACGCGACTAATCGCCCCGTATGTTCAAACCTTCTATCTCGTGGTGAAAGCTGAAAGCACTTCCAGGCACGCCGTGCGACGCACCATCAGATTTTTGGAAATGGTGGATGTTCGGCCTGTCGGTATCATTTATAACTGCGTTCCCGCGTGGAGCATGGATGAATACCATGGGTACTCTTACAGTGGAAAATACAAATACGGCGAAGCCTACGGCGAGAAAAGCTAATCGAAGATGATAGAGGCTTACCCGGAGCTCAAGCTCTGGGGGATTTCGGAAGATTTTTCGCGTCGCCCGAAGTGGTCCAGGCGTAAGCGAAAAAAACCATGACGTAAAGTTGGATGGAGGCTATTTGCAAGGGGAAATCGACCAGGCTGTGCAGGGCAACTCCGCTCAAGGCCAGGGCAGTGGTCCGGTAAATCACGCGGTCGTTGGTCCTGAGGGAAGACTGCAACGACCTGAAGATCGCTTTGATGATGCTTCCAAAAAAGAGAACCGACCAGATGGCCGTCCCCGCGTAACCATATTCCACCACCGTTTGAAGGTAATCTTCATGCGCGTAAACCCAGAAGCCCATGATTTGATTTCCGAGATCAAGAGTGTGAAAGGGAAATACTTTTGAAAAGGTTCCCGGGCCAAAGCCGAACCAACCCCCTTCCGGAATCATGCGCAAGCATACCCCTTCCACGACAAACCTACCGTGAAAATCACCGGCGCCGTCAGGCGTGAACATCTGGTTCCAACGCCCCTGCAAATGATTGGTGATGCCTCCGTAAATCAGGATCGCGACGAAACCCAGGACAAAAGTTACGATTAATACCCGTGCAGCCGGACGCGACCGCGTTACATTACCTCGAAAGAATGTGGCAAAGCTAAAAATGGCGACGACCAGCATGAGAGCGGTAATGAAGGCGGCGGCCTTGGAGGTATTGACAAAGCAAGCCGCCAGGCCCATGACCAACGCACATAGCCAGACGGCCCGTTCGATGTGATCGTTACGATTGCGCCAGCTCCGGATAAAAAGAGCGAATAATACCGGCCAAACCAGATTAAGATACGCGCCGGCATTGGCGTGATACCGATAAGGCCCAAAAAATGTAGGGACAATAGCCTTCGATTTCTCCTGATACATCGCAAAAATCGAGTCCGGTCCCATTCCTTTCAGGATCAATCCATAGAGAATGACCGAGCAGCCCGCGATTGCGATGGTGCGCCAGAGTCGCAATTTCCAAGCCGCATCGGCCATCAAATCGGAGGCCACCAGGAAAGCCGCCGCCATCGCGCAAAGAGTCTTGAGCGTAAAAAGGCTGGCCGCTTTGTCCCAACTGCCGGTCAAATTGGGGAAAGATTGGGCTAGGGGGACAAATTCCCCAAAGTCATCATCCAGATAAGATTTCGCATTGAAGCACATCCATGAGGCTTGCAAAACCAGCAGAACAAGACAGCCGGTGGGAAGAAGAGGATAGCGGGGAAATCGGCGCTCCAAGGCCAGGCTCAAGAGGTGCAATCCGAAGCCAAGCAACAGGGCGTCATCAAGAAAATCGATCCGTATCGGGAGAGTGCTGCCATATGCCCATGGGCCATAAAAAAGTGAGGCCAGCAAAATAGTACGCGCCAGCGCCTGAAGAAATGCCCTCTCAATAACGATATCGCGGTACCACTGTCCGATAGATTTCAAATTTGACGCGGGCACAAGGGATCAGGCTAAAACATTCAGGCGAAAAAATCAAAATCCGTTGGGAAAATTCGAGCTTTCCAGCGCATTGTCCCGGCAGGCTCTTTATCTTGTTTAACGATCTGAGAGACGTAGGCAATCTATGGGAATGGATTCACGACACGCTTCACTCCTTGTTTTGCTCGCGCAGGACGAAAAGTCGCGATTCGTTATTCCCCACTGGCGGCGGCAATACGTGTGGGGCACAACCGGCAGTGGCAGTCGGGAAGTCGAGCAACTTTGGCAGGATCTCCGTACCCATTGCGGCGCGGACAAAAAGCATTTCTGTGGGCCGATGCTGCTTCACAAGTTGTCGAAGGCTGGCGTCCCGACTTGGGAAATCGTCGATGGTCAGCAGAGAATGACCACTTTCTTTCTGCTCCTTTTCGCGCTTCGTGATGTCTGTGAAAAGCGAGACGTCGATTGCTCTGATTTACACCTCCTTTTAACGACGAATAAATCGGACGAGAGCAGGCTGGCCCTGTTGGAGGGGGCAAACCGTGACCCTTACGTCATGAAGATGCTGCTTCAGCGTTCAGAGGCCAAGCTCGATAAGAAAATTCAGGACGAAAGCAAAATTTATCAAGCCTATCGGTACTTTGTGACCCGGATTGAAAGCGAGCTTTCGCATGGCATGCAGGAATTTCTAGTGAGCATTTTGCAGGGCGTCGATTTGCTGATCCAGATTATCGATCCCGCCGACGATCCGCGACGGGTCTTTGAAACTCTCCATGCCCCGGATAAGGTGATCGGTTCCAGGCATAGTTTCGCTGAGCAACCTGCCCTCAAGCAGGCCGAGTCGATCGCCGACGATGTGCGATCTGTCAGCGCTGGCCCGGCTCGTCCTTTTCGAAGAATCACCGCAGGGATCGTGGGGTTGAGCTTGCTGGCTCTTCTCTGTCTCAGCGCCTTCCTTTGGTGGCGCGATTACACCCGCGTGAAGACCGCTTATTATCAGGAAGTCTCCAGCCGCTACGGCCTGCCGGAGGGGGTTGGGGTGTTATCTAGCGACGCGATTCAACATCGGACCACCAGCTACCGGGTCGAATCAAGTCGCCGCAAAATCCGGCGCGTTACGGAAATCAATGGCTCCGGCTATCCGGTGGATGATCCCGCCAGGCATCAAGCTTCGAGCGAG
>JABDHJ010000093.1 GCA_013285645.1 Verrucomicrobiota bacterium
CGCATAATGGGACTGCCAGAAGGCCAGGTGCGGCGCATAGGGAAACATGTTGATCATCCGCATGTCCCGCTTGGCTTCGCAGATGCGCATGATGCGCCCGCCCGCAGTTTGCAAATGATGCAAGTCACGGGCGGTATAGACAAAAGGCAGCGGCTGGTTGGAGCGCCCGGCGGTAAAAGTCATGAAGGTCGGACGAAACTCACGCTCGAAAGATTCCTCGACCGCATGACGGCCCTGCCACAGCGTTCGCAAGATGGTGGCCGGACGCCGGGCCAATATTTTCCGGTCGGGAACGAGGATGAAATCCAAGGGATGGTCCTGGACATCCTGTTTCGTGGTAAAGGGCAGATAACGCAAATCCTCCACATGTCGGATGCGCTGAAGATCGGAGCCAAGTGCTCCGTAATGCTTGGAAAAAGGGATTACGGTTTGCTCAAGGTAACGATGCAATAATTTTCCCTGTCGCCGCAGAACCAAGCGGCGGGAACCCACCCTCTTTTCGTTAAGGTCTTCTTTCATGGACCTTCCTTGGGCGCCTTCGCCACTTGTATCCCTGCTACAAGCTTATCTCGCCTCAGTGAAGAAGCAAACGGACGGCCCCACATTGCTTCAACCTCTTATCGGCAATATAGTATATCGAGGCCCTGTGGAGGGCTTGGGAAAAGGGCGTCATGGAAGGCAAAGCTCAAATTCTGGAAAGCGTTCCACTCCTGGCAGCTTTGGGTGATGAGTTAATCCAGGAATTGGCGGAGCATGCTGAGTTTGTCACCCTCAAAAAGGACGACTTGGCCGTGCGCGAAGGCGATCAAGGAGACGGCCTCTACGTGGTGGTCTCCGGGCGTCTACAGGCCAGCACGCAACCCAAAAGCTCGGTCGAGCGTATCTATGTGAGATATTGCAGCGGTGATTGGTTTGGCGAAATGCCGTTGCTGAGCGGAGAAACACACTGGGCCAGCGTGCGTGCGCTCAACGATTCTGTCCTGTTAAAAATTCCCCGCGCAGCATTTGAGGCCATGCTCCGGCGGGATCCCCGCATGGTACTCGGGTTTACCCAGCGCATGGGTGAACGCATGAAACAATTGCGGGAGGAAAAAAATCGCGCCAAGTGGAGCACCATCATCGCCCTGTGTAGTGCGGTCCCGGGCGCCGGCAAGACTCTGTTGGCCACCAATCTTGTGGCTAGCCTGGCTTGGGAAACTCACGAGCCCGTCCTGATGTTGGATTTTAGCGGACGGCAGGGCGGCGAACCTCTCTTGCGATGCAAACAGACGGCTGTTTCGAACGGCATGGAATTGGATGCCATGTTGACCCACCACCCGCTGGGCTATGATCGGCTCAATCTCAAGCTAACAGGCGACGAGCAGGAAACCCACCTGGTCGCGCCGTTGTTTGGAGGTCTCGTCAAGCGTTACAAATATGTGCTGGTCGATTTGCCGAACGAGACCTGTCCCTCGGTGTTTGAGTGCATGATTCAGTCGGACCAGATCTACGTGGTGACCAAGAATGAAGAGGAGCACCTATCCAAGACACACGTCTTGCTTCAGGACTTGAGAAACCACAAGCAACCGGTTTCCCCCAAGGCGCGCGTTATCCTGACCGCCGTCGGATCTACCTCCGTGCCCCATGTTGAGCAGGCTCAACATCGGGTCGGCCAGGAAATCGGCTATCTGCTGCGCTGGATCCCCAAGAGTGAAATCATTGAGTCGGTGGATGGCGTGCCTTATGTGTTGCGTCGGCCAATGGAACCTTACAGCAGGGTCGTGCGCCGGATTGCCCGTGAAATGGGGAACCTCCTGGTCGGACTCGTCTTGGGCGCTGGCGGCGCGCGCGGCCTGGCCCACATTGGCGTGATCCGCGTTCTTGAGCGGGAGGGTATCACGGTCGATGTGGTGGCGGGTAGTTCCATGGGGGCGCTTGTCTCCGCCGCATGGGCAACAGGCCGGTCGGCGAACGAACTGGAGCAAATCGCGTTGCAGGTTAAAAACAAACGGGCATTCCTGAAACTACTCAATCCCATGTTCCCCGGTGCCGGACTCATTCGCGGATGGAGCGTCTATAACTTTCTCAATTCCATCGTAAATGGCCTGACCTTTGATGACACCGTGATCCCGGTAAAAATCGTGGCAAGCGACGTCAACACCATCGAGGAAGTGGTTTTTGAACGAGGCAAGCTTGTCGATGCCATCCGCGCCAGCATATCGATACCCGGTGTCTTTCGCCCCGTCTTGTACAAGGGTCGCACCCTGATGGATGGCGGCCTGGCCAGCCCCGTTCCTGTCAACGTTTTGCTTCAGGCAGGCATCTCGAAGATCATTGCCGTCAATACCTTTCCGAATCCGGAAGTGCTGAAGCAATACAGGCATTTTGCCGCTGAGGAACAGGTGGAACTTTCGAAACAAATACGAGCGATGCATGAAACCGGGCCTTTTATCGATACACCGGCCAGCATCATCAAGGTCTACATGCGATTCCTTAATGCCACTCAAGCGCGCGTCGCCCAGGATGCCTGTGCGAAGGCCGATGTGGTCATCTCGCCAACCGTGCCCGATGGCTTCTGGTATGATTTCTATAATCCGGAACGTTACATTCGTCGTGGAGAACAGGCCGCCGAGGCCGCTCTCCCAAAACTCAAGGAACTGGTGGGAACTAAAATGGCGCGATGACACATATGGGCGTCAGCCACTATCTATTGAATTCGTAAGTTTACCGAAATGTGGTAGTCTGAACCCGTGACAAAAGATGAACAAACCTCGGAGTCGGTGCGTCGGGCGGTGGAGACTTTCAAGCTTCATGCAGCCCCAGTGACACTAAATGAACCTGCAGCTATCACGGCATACTACGCCGTTTTCAACAGTCCCGTGACTTG
>JABDHJ010000094.1 GCA_013285645.1 Verrucomicrobiota bacterium
AGCAGGACATGGATCAGGACAAGGACGACGTCTCGAGTTCGATCATGGATTCCATCGACAAAGGCGCAGGATGGGGCGCGGACGATGGTCCGATGTCCAACATGAGCGCGAAGGGCGTGACGGGAAATCAATTGCCGAATAACGATGAGATTGGCGGTCGCTCCGGTGAGGGACGAAATGGCAAGAGTGATGGCCAGATGGTCGGCAATACTGCCGTCGGCAAGGGCGGCAACGAAACGCCGACCCGCATGACGCCGACTCCTTTTGAAAACGGCAGCGTGAACGATCAGTCGAAGGACACCAAGGGCGGCGCGACAGGCGGTGGCAAATTGGCGGGGACTGGACAGGATGGCTTGCGTGGCCCCATGGCACCGCAGGTGCAACAACGGCTCAAAGTCTTGGCGGAGCAACAATCCAAGTTGCGACAACAGGCTGAGTCGCTGGCGTTGCAGTTGCGCAAACAGCGTCGTCCCACCGGCGATCTCGAATCGGCAGTCAACGCGATGAAGGAACTTGAAGCTGCCGCGGGCAACCAGAATGGCCTCGGCGTCGTGCAGGGTTATCATCAAGCGCTTGATTCGCTCCAAGCCGCGCGCGCCACTTATGCGGGAGATCGATTGAGCCGCGTGGAAACCGATTCTCTTTCGCAGGATGCGCGCAAGGACGTCAATGATTCCCAGGCGGAAGGTGCACCCGCCGGTTATGAGGAAATGACCGGAGCCTATTTCCGTTCCCTGAGTGACTCATCCTCTGCCCCGGCTCCCGCGCCAGCACCACCTGCCAAATGAGAAGAATCCCTTTAGTCCTGATTGGTTTTGTCGCGCTAACGATACTAACGGCGCACGGTCAATCGGTCCTGCCCAACGGCGATTTTGAGCAGGCCGATCCGACGCATCCCGGCAAAGCGGCTCACTGGGATTTGCCCGACGGTCTCGGCGTTCAATGGACGGATGCTCTCATGGCAACGCACGGGAAAGCGATCCGAATGGACACTTCTGTTTCCGAAATAGCGGTGGTCGATAGTTACACCAAGGCCGGGCTGACGCAATGGGTCTTCCCTCACCCGCAGGGTAATGCGATTGCCGAAACGTATGGCTTATCGCTCTACTCGGAAGCAGTGCCGCTGGTGCCGGGAAAAACCTATCGCGTGACGTTTGACTACATGGCGGAGAAAGGCACATCGGGAAAATGTTGCGAAAATTGACCAGCGATACAGGCACAGACGTTTGCTGCGAAACAACCTGCCCGCGCAAAAAAGCCTCGATTGGTTCGAGGTTCTTTTCATCGGTATAAACGCCCTTGGACTGCGCGGCGATCTGTCGCAGATAGGCGTCCTTCAATTCAGGGTTGGCTGCTGCTCATCGCCCTGCTGATTTTGCTCGTGGAAACCTGGCTGGCCAACGAGAGAAGCTCCGATCTCGGCAAAAAACTTTTTCAGTCACTGCTTCCTTCCCTTTCGTCGAAGAAGACATCGACAGGGAAAACCCGTGAGTTGACCAAGGTATGAACGCGATCGAATGGAATCCGTCGTTCGGCCCGGTCGCCTCGGCCCTGATCATGCTGGGCGCGGGCGTTTATTTTTATTTTCTCTTTCAACGCCTTTTGCCACGCCACGGCCGACGGAATGCGTGGATTCTTCTTTTGCCAAAGATGGTTGTGGTCATCTTGCTGGCCCTGGCTCTGCTCGATCCGGAGATTAAATTTTCGGGCGGAAACTCGAATCCCGCTAAAGTTATCATTTTTCAGGATATTTCATCCTCCATGGATTTACGCGATGATGGCTCATCGAGTCGAAGTGAACGGGCCATGCGCCTGATTCGCGAACTTGAGGCCGATGCTCCGTCGATGATCAAATTTGAGGTATTGCCTTTCGATACTTCGCTGCATGAACCGGATTATATTCCGAAGAACGGAACGGATCGCGGGACTAATCTTGCGGCGGCATTCACGGCGCTGAATACGCAACCGAACCTGGCTGACGCGGATGGCGTCATCCTGTTGACCGATGGCGGAGATGAAACGGTGGAGCTGTCTGAGACGCCCTCGGTGCCCATGGGAATCATCGGCATCGGCGCTTCGCCCGATTCGTGGAATGACATCGGCATTGGCGCCGTGACGGTGCCCGCTTCGGTGGAGGAAAACAGCCAGTTTGATCTCGAAGCCGATCTCTATGCGCGACCGGGAAAGCACGATGGTCTGAGTTCGATCAAAGTGTCGCTGGATGAAGGACACGACGGCAACTGGACAGAGGTGCAATCACAAACTGTGGATCTCTCCGCGTTCCATGCGGCGGCCAGTTTTCATGTGCAGGTCAAGGGAACCGGGGCGTTGCGTTACCGGGTGCGACTGCCCCAGGAACCCGGGGAACTGACTTACGCCAACAACACGCGAGTCGTGAATGTCCAGGTGCAGCAACGCGCATTGCACGTACTTTATTTTACACAGGAACTTGGCGTTGATTACAAATATCTGCGAACAGAGTTGGGGGCCGATCCTGGAGTCGTCTTCACCGCCATGTATCGCGTGCTTGAAGATCAATTCACCGTGCAGGGGGATCGTACCGGCTTCCAGGATTTGGCGCAGGGATTTCCAACTCAGGACGATATTCTCAAGCGTTACGATTGCGTGATTCTGGGATCGTTTGCGGCCAGTCAATTCAATGCCGCACAAATGCAGAACCTGGTGCGCTACGTGGAAAACGGAGGCGCATTGATCGTGCTGGGCGGTGAATCGTCGTTCGGTCGAGGCGGTTATGCCGATACTCCCCTCGCACCGTTAATGCCTTGGATCATTCGCAATGACGAACCTGATCTCACCACCGGA
>JABDHJ010000095.1:0-82 GCA_013285645.1 Verrucomicrobiota bacterium
CATGTCCGCGATCCTTGGTGGTATAAAAGGGCTCGAAGACATGGTCTCGGGTCATCGAATCCATGCCGACGCCGGTATCATT
>JABDHJ010000095.1:92-2812 GCA_013285645.1 Verrucomicrobiota bacterium
GCTGGCGAGATCGGGAAGCACGTTGGGCAGGTCAGTGGCGGGCACGAGGCTGGTCGAAATGACAATTCGTCCTCCATTGGGCATGGAATCAATCGAGTTGGTCACGAGGTTCAGAAGAATCCGTTCCAACTGTTTGGTATCGGCCAGGATATCGGGTAAATCGTCAATCGGCTCAAAGGACATCTCGATCTGGGGCGGCACTTTTTTCTTCAATAATTCCAAGTCGTTTTGGACGGCACGAGTAAGGTTGACGGCAACGGCATGACCATCGCTTTTGCGCGCGAAAGCCATTAACTGCTGAACGATTTCAGAAGCCCACCGCGCCGCTTGGGTGATGGTGTCGCTGATTTCCATGACCCGTTCCGGATGTCTGCTTTCCGCAGCGAGCAAGGAGGCATGCCCCAGGATGATGGTCAGGACATTATTAAAATCGTGCGCTATTCCGCTGGAGAGCGTGCTGACCGCCTCCAGTCTACCCGCCTCCCGCATGCGGTTTTGCAACTGACGGCAAAGCGTCCGCTCCTCCGCCTCAGCCAGTGCGCGACGAACAGCGGGAGCCAGGCGGGAATCATGGTCCTTCAGCACGTAGTCCGTCGCTCCATTGCGTAACGATTCAATCGCGGTTTCCTCGCCGATGGTGCCGGAAAAAAAGACGAAGGGAATTTCGGGCTTTAACGCATGGGCAATTTCCAAGGCATGCAGACCGCTAAAAT
The DNA here is from genome assembly GCA_013285645.1 of Verrucomicrobiota bacterium. Taxonomy (GTDB): domain Bacteria; phylum Verrucomicrobiota; class Verrucomicrobiia; order Methylacidiphilales; family UBA1321; genus JABDGH01. The sequence continues at coordinate 806 of JABDHJ010000095.1, forward strand.
TGGGTAGCTTGCAATCGGCCAAGATGAGGTCGAAGGATTCATTTTGGAGCGCATCGAAGACACCGTCACGAGTTTCCACCCGCTTGAATTCACAATCCAACCCATTGCTGAGAAGGCGGTGATGCGCCAATTCGGAATCTTCGATGGAATCTTCGATATGAAGAATATGCAACGTCTTTTTCGTCATATGTGCCTTGTATGCGTCTGGCAGATGTTTTACGGATTGAGAACTGTTTCCAATCTCGTGGTGAAAGGTGCGCGACGCAAGTGAAGATGCGATTAATTATGAGTAAAAGCGTCACTGTTCAGTTAGGAATTTAATGTGATGAATAAATGGCCTTTTTCAACATTGCGAGTCGGTGCATGGAGGGATAATTTTTAGTCATGAGTTTGCGTCGCATAATCCATCTTTGCGCCTGCGTCCTTTTGCTGACTTCTTTGACCGGACTGGCTGGCCCGGTTAGTTCGGTGGAAATATCCTCTCCCGCCTTTGGCGCGGGCAGTCCCATTCCGGCCCGGCATGCGTTGGTGAGCAGCAATCTCTCCCCGGAATTGCGCCTGCAAAACGTTCCAGCGAATGCCCGGTCCTTGGTCTTGATCGTCGATGACCCCGATGCGCCCGCCGGATTGTGGACCCATTGGCTGGTTTGGAACCTGCCTCCTAACACGACGTCCATTGCCGAGGGCAAGTTGCCCCCGGAGGCGCTACAGGGAAAAAACAGCTTTGGGCATGTCCGGTACGATGGACCCGCGCCTCCCTCGGGAACGCATCGCTATTTCTTCCGAGTTTATGCGCTCGATACGGTGCTTACCCTGCCCGCCGGTGCGAATCGCGCAATGCTCCTTGAGGCCATGGGTGATAATCACCTGCTGGCTAAGGGGGAAACCTTTGGCACCTACCGGGCTGCTCCATAAGGTTTCATGGAACAAAGTCCTACATCGCTGGTACGTTCCGCCTCAGGCGAGACTTATTGGCTGACGCGTTTCGTCATGTTGCGCTGGTTTGGGTTTGTCTATCTCGTTGCATTTTACGTCGCGGCTCGGCAACTGGTGCCGTTGGTGGGTGCGAACGGACTGACCCCGGCTCCGCTCTTTCTCGATGCGGTGCGCGAGCACTTCGGTTCGTCTTGGGCGGGCTTCGAGGCGCTCCCGATGCTTTTCTGGTTCGATTGCTCGGACACTTGGCTGCGCGTTGTACCATGGATCGGTGTGATTCTCTCCTGCGTGATGCTGGTGGGGTACGCCAACGCGGTGATGCTGACCGTGATGTGGATACTCTACATGTCCATCGTCCACGTCGGGCAGGATTGGTACGGGTACGGTTGGGAAATCCAGATGCTCGAAACCGGCTTTCTGGCCATCTTTCTTTGTCCATTACTCGACGCGAGACCTTTTCCAAGTCGCGCCTCGCCGTTTCCGGTCATCCTGCTTTTTCGCTGGCTCATCGTGCGCATCATGCTCGGATCCGCCCTGATCAAGCTGCGCGGCGATTCGTGCTGGACCGATCTTACCGCTCTCTATTACCACTTCGAGACCCAACCCATTCCGAATCCGGTCAGTCGTTGGTTCCACTTTCTTCCGCACCCGGTGCTGCAATTCGGAACGTTCTGGACGTTCGTGGTCGAATTGGGCGCGCCGTTTTTCGCCTTCTGGCCGCGCTGGGGACGACTCATCGCTGGAGGGCTGATCGTTTCGTTCCAACTCACCTTAATTGTTTCCGGCAATCTCTCGTTTTTCAATTGGCTGACGATTCTTCCGGCGCTTGCCTGCTTTGATGACCGTTTCTGGAGTTGGATTCTTCCTGTGCGTTTCGTGGCTTGGGCAAATCAGGCGCAGGATCGTGCAAGGCCAAGCGTGCCGATGACGGTCACGGCTTGGGCGGTGGCCACTCTTATCGGGCTTCTGAGCATCGAACCCGTTTTCAATCTCTTCGATCCATCTCAGAGAATGAACGCTTCCTTCGACCCGCTGAGCCTGGTTAACACTTACGGCGCATTCGGCAGCGTC
>JABDHJ010000096.1 GCA_013285645.1 Verrucomicrobiota bacterium
CTTGCCTTGGGCTTGTCTGGAAACGATTTGTTTGTGCTGAACGCCATGAGCGGAACCGTCGGCGAATACACGACCTCCGGCGCGACGGTAAGTGCCTCGCTCATTTCAGGATTTAATGGGCCTCAAGGCATGCTCGTGGATGGAAACGATTTGTTCATAAATACAGACCCTGGGCACATCGGCGAATACACAACTTCTGGCGCGACCGTGAATGCGACGCTGATTTCAGGATTGAGCAGTCCCACGGCCATGACAGTAGAAGGAAACGATTTATTTGTCGCCAATTATGGTAACGGCACCATCGGCGAATATACAACTTCAGGCGCGACGGTGAATGCCTCGCTGGTTTCAGGATTGATCAACCCTGATGGCCTGGTCATTGAAACACCAGAGCCGTCCACATTGGCGCTGATTGGAACCGGTACGGCAGCGCTGTTTCTGTTCCGCCACCGCGTCAAGTAAAAGGGTCGGTTTGGCCCCTTTCCGTTCCTTGGCCATTGAAAATGAACGCCCGCAACCGGGTTGACGGCGCCTATCGGTGTCCCGGTCATGAGCCCCCAATAGAATATTTTGTCTTTTAGATGTTCAGTCCCAGAGAGTGATGGTGCGTGGCGCGAAAATATGCCATTACCAAAAGACTTATGGGACAAATACTACACAATTGCGCCCGCACAACGGCGGCGGTGCGTCGGACGATCCAACATAGTCAAGAGAGCCTGTTGAAGCTCTCCGAGCGCTACGACATCAATCCCAAGACGGTCCAGAAGTGGCGCAAGCGTTCCTTCGTCGAGGACGCCCCGATGGGGCCGAAAGAACGGCGTTCCACGATTCTAACACGAGAACAGGAGGCCGTCGTCGTGGCCTTTCGCAAGCACACCCTCTTGCCGCTCGACGACTGCCTCTATGCTCTGCAGGCCAGCATCCCTCACCTCACTCGCTCGGCCCTCCATCGCTGCCTCCAGCGCCACGGAATTAGCCGATTGCCGCATCTGGAGGTCCCAAACCCCGCCCGCAAAAAGTTCAAAACCTATCCCATCGGTTACTTCCATATTGACCTAACAGAGGTCCGCACTGAGGAGGGAAAACTCTACCTGTTTGTCGCCGTGGACCGCACTTCCAAGTTCGCCTTTGCCCGCTTGGTTGAAAAGGCCACCCGCAGGACTGCCGCCGACTTCCTCCAAGAGTTGATCAAAACTGTTCCCTATCAAATCCACATTGTCCTGACTGATAACGGCACCCACTTTACCACCCCGGGCAACAGCCGTTCTGCAGCGCCGGATATCAAGCTGGCCCTGGCCAGAGGCGAAATCTTTCGGGCTCATGCCTTTGAACATGCCTGTGCCAGCCACAACATCGACCACCGACTGACCAAGCCCAATCATCCTTGGACCAACGGACAAGTCGAGCGGATGAACCGTACGATCAAGGAAGCAACCGTCCGCACTTATCATTACCAGTCCCAAGCTCAACTCCAAGAGCACTTGACTGCCTTTCTCAACGCCTACAACTTCGCCAAACGACTTAAAACCTTGGCCGGTCTCACTTCTTATCAGTTCATCTGTTCGTGCTGGCACAAGGAACCTCATCGCTTTATATATGATCCGCACCGTCACTCTCTGGGACTGAACATCTAGCGAATTATGTTGCGACCGAACTAATTGACTATCAGCCCCGAAAGCTTTCGGTGTTGCGGGGTTTTCAGACCAATCGTGCTTAAGAAAGGCTTCCGCCGTCACTCCGCCAAGCGAAGCTTCCGCCTTCACCGGGGCAGCTATGGCGGACGGGATGGCGACAAGTGCGTCCCCCTCCGAATGAACTTGCCCTGCATGTGGAAGCGTGCGAATAAGTAATTGCAAACAAACGAGTGGAAGGGTGGCTGAGTGGTTGAAGGCACCTGACTCGAAATCAGGCTTAGGGGCAACCCTAACGTGGGTTCGAATCCCACCCCTTCCGCCATTGTTTTATTGGGTTTTTCAATGGTATTCCGCTGCTGGTCATTGCGTCCGGCGAACTGTCAATACGGGGCATGAAGCATGCCGCACCACGCGTTCGGCGGTGCTACCCATCAAGACATGGCTCAGTCCGGTGCGCCCATGGGTGCCGATCACAATCAAACCGGCCTTTAAGCGTTTGGCCGCCGTTGTTATCTCATGGTACGGAGCGCCCACGCGCACGACAGCTTTGTCAAACAGTCCCTCAGGAATGTATTTCGCGGCGATTTCGCGCATCTGTTTTCCGTCCGCCTTTTCTTCCGGTGCCGTTTGCTGCGGAAGGCAAGTCAAACCAGGATCGGCGCTGACATAAACCGGTTCGATCACATGCATAAGGATGATTTTTGCCTTCATGTCTGCCGCCAACGCCACCGCATAAGCCAGTGCTTTGTGCGCCGTTTCTGAAAAATCCAGCGGCACCAGGATGCGATCCACCTTTAGCCCCGCCACCCCCGTTCCGCGCTCGATGAGCTTTGTTTTCATTTTGCCGCGTGACCTCCGGCTAAAGGCCGCCCTGCCGTTACTATCATGGCAGTTTGCATTTTTCATAGGCTGTTTGATCTGACGAAGGAACTTCTGATTTTTCGCGTCACCTTTTTTGGAACAGGTTTTGCCTTATCCAATCGAGTGGACCCCGTTCGTATGGAGGATTGAGGCAAAGGGGCCGATTCAAAAAGCAGCGAGCCCCACCCCGTTTGAAAGGTTAAACCCCATT
>JABDHJ010000097.1 GCA_013285645.1 Verrucomicrobiota bacterium
GTGGCCAATGAGGACAAATCAAAGTCGGCAGACAATGTGGAACCGGAGGACGTCGAAAAATGCATCTCGAGCTTTCTCTACGACAAGACGGCAATCGAACGGAAGCGCATTCTCGCGGCCAACATCCTCAAGGCGGAGGATATTGTGCGGGCGGCAGGATTGAACGCCGAAGCCACAGCCCAACTCATGGCTGCGAGCCGCGGTGCGACCGAGGAATCTCTCACCACCTGGAAATGGTTCATCGAGCAGCAAATTCGCTCCCAATTGCAGGAGGTCACCCCGCAAAATGTGAAACAGCGACTGGAAGGCTTTGAGGATTTTGTTTTCCAGCGCAATTACGACACGTCCACTCATTCGGGAGTCTGGGAAAAGGCCCTGCAAACCGAACTGAATGACAAGCAGCGGGCTTCCTGGACCAAGGAGACCGACGCGCGCAAACTTTTCCACGACCAGGCAATCGCCGAATTGGTCATGGCGGAGTTCGATCGCAAAAATCAGCTCACGGCGGACCAATGGGAAAAGCTGGAGCCGCTCGTCGTGGGGTCTGTCCGTGATTACAGTTCCGATATTTCGCGAATCTTCTCCTTTAATAACGGCGTTCCCTGGTATCTGGGAGGTCCCTACACGCTCATGCCTTTCGCTGGAATACCCGATGCCGACCTCAAGGCGATTCTCTCCGCGGACCAGTGGAATCGCTGGAAAGGAAGTTCCGATTGCAGCAACGCCTCCAACCTCTGGCAGAACGTCCAGCAATTCCATAACCAACGGGTCCCCCCGAAAAAATAATGATCGCGCGCTTCCGACTTCAACGCTTCATCGATTCAGGAATTGTCACGTTACTGATGACAGTTTTTTGCGGAACATGGAGTGCCCGCGCCCAGGACTCGACTTTGCGCTTCGGGGGCCAGATTCCACCCGAAGTGGATACCATTTATGAACGCGGTCTGGCGTGGCTGGCGACAGCCCAGGCGCCGGATGGAAGTTGGAAGGGCAACTACGAAGGTTGCGGAGTCACGGGCATTTGCCTGATGGCATTTCTCGCCAGCGGGGAGGATCCCAACTACGGGCATTACGCTCCTACCATCCGTCGCGCTATCCGCTCCATTATTACGCAGCAGGACGAGAAAACCGGTTACCTTCCCAACAGCATGTACCATCACGGTTTTGGGATGCTGGCGCTCTCCGAGGCTTACGGATCGGTGGATGAATCCCTGATCTGGCAGGGCGAAAAACCGGTCCGCAGCATTGCGCAGACTCTCGACCTTGCGATCCGTTGCGCGGCCACAGCGCAGAAAAAAAATAAGTGGGGCGGCTGGCGTTATTCGCCCGATGCCACGGACGCCGACACCTCGGTCACCGGCGCGGTCTTGATGGGATTACTCGCCGCGCGGAATGCGGGCATGGATGTTTCGGATGACTCGATCAGCACCGCGATGGAATTTATGCGCCGCAGCACGGGCAGCGACGGTTCCGTGGCCTACTCCGGTGGTTTCGGCGCGATGGGAGGATCGATGAATCTCACGGCGGTCGCCTGTCTCGTCGGCGCGGTGTCGAAATCAAAAGGCACGGACCAATACAAGGCCAGCCTCAAGCGACTCACCGACAATCTCGACACTCCCGCAAACGGCAACTATGCGGAATACTTCCGCTATTACATGGCCCAGGCGTTGTTCCAAGGAGATTACGCCGCCTGGCAAAAATGGAATGGCGCCAAGGTCAGGGAACTCCGGGACATGCAGAAGGATGACGGCTCCTTCGCCGGTGGCTCCTACCAGACGGGGATGTCTCTGCTCGCCCTGGGGCTCAACTACCGTTTCCTGCCCATCTACGAACGATGATGCGCGCTCTTCTCTTTTTTCTTCTATTGCTACCCGTGGCAGCCGCTGATCAGCCCAGCCTGACCTTAGATCTGCATCGGGCGAACACGTCCTTGCCCGCGGGGGTCGGTCTCGTCCCCGATAAAGATAAAGCCAAGGCCGCCAAGCCTGCGTCGGTAATAATTTTCTCTGGCGGAGTCGTTATCCCTGGTATGACGCGAGCTCCAAACGAAGGCCCCGCCCCTGCGTCGGGGCCTCCTCAACCCGGCTCTGCTACCCTACGCTGGAAAAATGGAGAATCGTTGCAGGGCGACATCACCGCAGCTTCAGCCAGCAGTATTAGCTGGAAGACCCCGCTCTTCGAGGATCCGCTCCAACTCGAATGGCAGGTCCTTGATCGGGTGGACTGGCCTTCGACGCCCGCTCCGACCACGGCTCCCTTCAGCATCGCATTGCGGGACGGCAGTTTCATCTACGGCGATCTCGTTTCGATCAGCCCGGATTCCATTTCGATCCATAGCACCCGTCATGGCGACGCGCAGTTAAAGCGCTCCGAGGTGCTGAATGTGCGGAGACTTCATCGCGGCAGCCTGCTCTACGCCGGCCCCACGGGCGACGTCGGCTGGCTACCCATGACCAACCAGCAGGACGGCAGCGTGACCAAGGGGGCATTCGCGCTCGACACCACCCCGCCGCTGACGACGGGGCCGGGTGGCGCGCTCCTCATCCGGGCTTGGAATCGCAGTGCCATTCTGGACATCACGCTGCCCGACCAAGTCGATGTCGAGCTCAGCGTACATTCTT
>JABDHJ010000098.1 GCA_013285645.1 Verrucomicrobiota bacterium
TTCGAAAAATCGCTTTATCTTTATATGAGGAGAAAGGAGACAGGCTCATGAGAGTAGAGAGGCATTCGAACCGCTTCGAGATGGGCACTTTAGCAGCTTGTTACTATTTGATAAATCGTTTTATCTTATCAATACGTGATAATCTGCGTCTTTCGCGTCTTTTTGTCCAGTACATGATGCGTAAAAATTGCATCCATGACTTTTCGGTGGTCAAAAGCATCTGGCATTGGGCCTCCCATGTCTTCAAGAGGCCGATTTTCCATCAACGTTAGAGGTACTTATGGCGCCATCCGCCTTAGTTTCCCAGTTTGACCTCGCCATACTGAACTGCGTCAGCGTTATCGCCCCGGGTCTCTGTGACTAGAACGCGGTAAGTTTTGTAAGCATTGGTGTTCGTAAATTTAATCACTGGGCCCCACTGCTTCCGACCCGGATCGTTTGTCAGTCCTGTCGGGCCTTCATAGAGAAGGGTATATCCGTTTCCCTGCGCCTCAGACGCATTTGGATCATTTGATCCCTCAATGGTGATGCTCAACGGATCGCGGTCCGGCACGTCGTTGGCTGTCGCAAATTGCACCGCTGTCACGATACCGGTTCCACCCGGCGTAACCACAAAACCGGTATTGTCACCGCGAGGGTTATAGCCGTCCAAATCCTGTCCGTCATTGAGGTACTTGGTGTCCAGATTTCCATCAATGGCCCGCGCGGCACCTTGGGTCTCACTGGCTTCGGCAAGAACATTGGGCTGGCCCTTGATTGTCTGCTTGAGTGCGACGATGGGATCCTGCGGGGAGAGAATGTTGTTCACGTTGTCGGTGGTGCTTCCGACATTTTCAACCGGAGGCGGGGCCGGAACAACGCGAGTGGACATATCAATGACATCGCCTTTCCGCTCGGGCGGATTGACCACGAGGTCGACCACCTTGCCGCCCTTGTAGCTGACCTGCACCGTCGTCTGGAACGGCGCGTTGAGCTTGAAGTCGACGTCCCAGTCCTTAGGCCAGGCCGGGAGAATAAGGAGCTTCTTGCCGACTGACTGCAACAGCATTTGCTGGAAGCCATTCTCGCCATTACCTCCATTATCTTCGTCGGGCATGTAATCGTGGCCGTGGGCCCAAAAGGCCAAAAACTTCAAGTGAGGATCAGTCCGCGTGAAGTTGAAATGGGCGTGCCTCGCCGCTTCGTCAGTGAGCCCGAGCATCGCTGACTGAATAGGATCCTGCGCCCAGCAGCCCTCCTGCTTGATCCTGCGCGCAAGGTAGGTTCGGAGGGCCAGATCGTAATCCGGCAATTCCAGTCCGTAGAGTCGAAAGGGATAGATCGCGTAAAGCTCCGGATTTTCGCCATTGTGAGCCCTCATCGTCTGCGGCCCACGATAGGGCACCAGCAATTCCTTGCCGTTCTTCGTGCCGCGCGGAAGGTCGGGTAAAATCGATTGCATCTTGACCCACCCTGCGCGCGTCTTCGCGTCCACGAGGTCGTCCGGCAACGCGATCATGCGGGCGAGAATGGCGTGCAGCCCGGCGATATCGGGCGCGGGGTCGGTCGCCTTCCAGTACATCTCGATGGCATTGTCGTTATCGAGCAGGAGTTTGCCGTCCGGGCCGAGGTAAAAGTGTTCGTTGAAGAAAGTCAGGCCATCGGTGATCATCGGAATCGCCATCTTCTTGGCGAACTGCGTGTCGCCGGTATACTCGTAGTAGTCGAGCATCATCATGCCCATGTCGAGAATGTCGGTGAAGTATTTGTCGTTCCAGTTCTCCGGCATCTCACGACCGGAATACCTGAGCGTCGCCCAGAATGGCTGCTGCTCGTCAAAATAGGTGCCGTCATGCCCGTAGTATTGTTTGACGAGCGGCCGGTTCCGCTCCATCTCATCGTGGTACATCTTGAAGAGCGGCAGCATCTCGTCGAAATCGCCGGCCTGCAACCGCGGCCAGTACATCGCACGCGTGTTCTGGTACCAGTAACCGCCGCCCCACGTGCGATAATCGGCATTTACGGGCTGAAGCCCTTTTTTTTCGTCCACGTGGGTTGGATCGTCGACGACGAAGATGGAACCGTTGAACTTGATCGGGTAGGCGCCGCGTCCGGCACAGGCGGTGACGAAGCGCTGCAGCACATAGCCCTCGGTGCAATCAGTGGCTTCCTTCGTACCGCTGGCAAAAATCCAGCTGCGATGCCAAAACGCGTCCCACCACTTCTGGTGCTCGGCTCGTGTCTTTTCCAGATCGAGCGCGCTGACCTGCTTCGCGAGATCACCGAGTTGCGCGAGGTAAGCCTCGGGCGTGTCCGTCGTGGCCGTAAGCACAACGATGGAGAGGAGCTGCGACGTTGTCGGAGTGGACGAATCGAGCTCGGTGTCGCCTTTACTGACGAGCCCGTTGCCCTTGGCCACCGCGCCGAAGGTGATGTTTTGCAGGTGCGGATCGACCTTCTCGCCATTGGGATTGCGGTGGTACCAGACAATCTGGTCAGCCTGATCCACGATGCGCTGCGAGCTGATGTCGTCTTTGCGCCAGTCGTCGAGCGTCACCTTGTATGAGATGGGCTGGCCGCTCTTCGCCTCGACGCGGATGACGGGATGATTCGCATCGACCCACACCC
>JABDHJ010000099.1:0-1568 GCA_013285645.1 Verrucomicrobiota bacterium
ATATCGGAGATCGATAGCATCGCGGCGCCAAGGGTATCGGGCATCGTCTTGGTATCGAAATGCCGTCCCAGGAGACCCTTGATCGCTTCGAGCGCGGTCCGAAATCCCTCGGTCGTATGAGGGCGCTCCAGGAAAAAATCGGCGCCGTTTTGATAAGCGTGGGCCCGCGAGGTCTCGTCCTGTGCGTCACTGACGATAATAAACTTCGTGGCGGGCGCCTGCTGTTTCAAGAGCAAAAGGAGCTGCAGGCCGTCCATCGAATCCAGCATCTGGTCGAGCAAAATCAGATTGTATTGGTGAGGCACCAGTTGCATCGCACGCAGCGCATCCAGCTCGACATCGACCCGGGCCTGAGCAACTCCCAAGCTCAACAAGCCCAGGCGCATGGCCTGGGCGTATTCGCGGTGTGAAGTAAGAATGAGTCCCTGATGCAACATTTCGTTTAAAGCCTTTTTAAGTTCTCCCGAAGCCACGCTTACGAGGAGAAGGGTTAGGTAACCGTAAATCGTGGAGGCGGTTACTCAAGATTTTTCGAGATGACTTGCATCAGGGACCTTTACCTTCATCTTGTCGCACACACACGTGGCAAGATCAGTTCTGTAGATCGAAGAAGAAAAGGCAGACCGAACTGATCCTTCGACAAGCTCAGGATGACTAATGGTAAATGTGAGAGTTTCGCCGAGATTCCGTAAAGACAATCGCGCGTGCGGCACGATTGATACAATACGCCGTAACGTAAGTTTAATCCGTTTCCCAGCTTTAGGGATTGCCAGCGCCTGCGGACTTGTCCTTAATTTCAACTCTTCATGTCGTTGATTCACCGAATTCTGCAGCGCATCATGGGCGTCGTCGCCCGGATGGTCTGCGCCCAACCCGCGCTTATCCTGACGGTTGGTTTGCTCCTGGCAGCGGCCAGCACCTGGGTCGTGGCTACGCGTTTCGTCGTCATCAACAACACGAGCGATCTCCTCAGCGACAAATTTGAATCGAAAAGAACGTATAACGAGTTGGTCAAGGAATTCGGCAGCGACTATCGCCTGATCGTCCTGATCCAATCACCCGATCCCGCCAAAAATCGTCAGGCTGCGGATGAAGTCGGGCACTATCTAGAGTCGCTCAAACCCCAGATCACGACCGTTCTTTCCAAGATCGATTTTTCCAACGTCAAGCCGCGCCTGCTCTTTACCCGGGACATAGACGACTTGAAGAGAGTTGCCGACCAAGTGGAGGCCCAGGAAAAGGCCGAGAGAGCAAGCCAGAAGAATTCACAGCCTTAATTCCATCCTCGATGAGGCGAATCAGAAGATGGATGACAAATATCTGCGAGATAAGAACAACTGGACCGACTTCAATCTCTTCGTCAAACAGTTCGTCTCGATCCTCAACAAGGTGGCCGCCCAGGCCGACGGCAAAACGCTGGCCCAGGAAGAGAAGGTGTCCGATAGCGACGGAGCGCTCGATGACTCGGACGCGAATGAACTGATCGCCGAGCACGAGTATTTCAGCTTGCAGGAAGGCAAGGCACTGCTGGTGTTTGCCTATACGGGCGTGGAAGATCCGGGCGGCCA
>JABDHJ010000099.1:1578-2516 GCA_013285645.1 Verrucomicrobiota bacterium
CCGTTCAGCGACACGGTTGCGAGGATTCGCCAGCATCTCAAAGAGATGCAGCAGGAACCCGCGAACAAGGGCATCGATATGCGGGTGACGGGTGAACCGGCGCTGGATGCGGACCAAATCATCACATCGACTTCGGATAGTATCAAAGCGGGATGCATCACCGTCGGATTGATCATTGCGCTTTTCTTCTTCAGCTATCGGACGTTTTTGCGGCCGGCATGCACCTTTCTCGTGCTGATCATGGCGGTGCTTTGGTCGCTTGGATTCGCCCTGGTGACGGTTGGTCATTTCAACGTCCTTTCCATCGCGGTGATCCCGATGGTCCTCGGCATCGGCATCGATTTCGGGATTCAGATTCTCGGGCGCTACGAAGAGGAACTCGGCCACGGTCGCAATGTTAATGAGGCGGTCCTGGCGTCCCTTCAACATACCGGCGTGGCCATCATCACGGGCGGCAGTACCACCGCCGCCGCCTTTTTCAGCCTCTGTTTCAATGATTTCAGCGGCCTGTCGGAACTCGGCATCATTGCCGGTTGCAGCATGGTCTTCTGCATCACGGCCAGTTTGGTCGTGCTCCCAGCCATCTTTATCCTCCGGGACCGCAATCGCACCGTCGAGGCCCTCCAGAAACAATCCAACAATTCGGCCTGGAATTTCATTCACGATTGGGACCGCACCATGGTCAGTGCCCCGCGTTTCTGGATCGGAGTCGCCGTGGCGATCTCCATCGTCTCGATCCTCAGCCTCCCGAAACTCTCGTTCGACTACAATCTGCTCCATCTGCAAAATCCGTCGACCGACTCGGTTAAAACGCTGTACGACGTGATGAACGCCTCCAAGAGCGACACCGGTACCGGAGACCAGATTTCCACGATTTATGCATCGGTCGTCGCCGATAACATCGACCAGGCGCGGGACCTCGACAAAAAGCTCAGGGA
>JABDHJ010000100.1 GCA_013285645.1 Verrucomicrobiota bacterium
TTGGCCCGGCTGCATGAGGAGGCGGAGAACGCCAAGATTCGTCTCTCGACCGAAACCGAGACGAAGGTGGAAATTCCCTTCGCAAAGGGAGAACAAAGTTTCTCGACGGTGGTCACGCGGGAACATCTTGAGATTTTGGCCAAGCCGATCGTGCAGAAGACTCGGGGAAATTGTTTGCGCTCGCTCAGCGATGCAAAGCTCAAGCCTGCCGATCTTGATGATGTGATTTTGGTTGGCGGACAGACGCGGATGCCGATGGTGCATGCGCTCGTTAAAGAAATCTTTGGTCGCGAACCTAATTCGAATGCAAATCCGGATGAAGCGGTGGCCTTGGGCGCAACGATCCAGGCGGGTATTCTCGAGGGTGGCGTGCAGAATATGGTGCTCCTCGATGTCACTCCGCTTTCGCTGGGGATCGAGACTTTTGGCGGGTTGATGAACGTGATCATTCCGCGCAACACGACGATCCCGACCAAGGCGGGGGAACTTTTCACCACTGCGGTTGATAACCAGAAATCGATGAAGATTCAGGTGCTGCAGGGTGAGCGCGAACTGGCACGCGATAACTGGTCGCTGGGTTTGTTTGATCTGGAGTTCGAGCAGGCACCCAAGGGAGTGCCGCGCGTGGGCGTGCAATTTGAGATCGATGCGAATGGCATTCTCAGTGTGCTGGCCCGCGATGTGAAGACGGGGAAGCAAAAAATTGTGCAGCTCAAGAGCGCCGTCGATGTCCGTGATGAGGACGTGGAGAAAATGGTGGCTGAATCGGTGGAGCATGCCTTCGATGACCTGGCACAGCGGCAATGGATTGAGACGAAGCGGAAGAGTGGGGATATGCTGACCGCTACGCGCAAGGCGATTGCGCAAGTTGGCCATCTCGTCGTGCCCGAGGAAATTAAAGAGATCGAAGCGTTGATGCTGGCTGTGGAAAAGGCGCTCGAAAGCGAGAATGTGGCTGAATTGAAAGCCGCGAACGCTGCGCTGGACAAGGGAACGGTGCCGTTGGCTGATCTGGTGATGGACCTCGCGATGGAAGAGCAGTTGCGGAAGAAGGGGATGCTGGAGGAGTCGCCGAGCACCGAACCGCCGATAGGGACATCGGCGGCTACCACGGAGCCGATTGCGCCGACTGGAACCGAGGGATCGATTCCGCTGAAGGGCGAGTAGGCAGTCGGTTGTCATGCGTTGAATGTCGCATGAAAATCTGGGAGGCGGTAATGCAAGAGACCTTAAACGCCTTAGTTCTCCTAAAAAGATAAGCGGTCTAGGATTTTTAAGATAGGGGCGGCAACGCCGTCTCTTCGACGGCGCGGATTTGGAGGAGGCGGGCGACGCCTTGGTAGGTTTCGACTTGGCCGCGGACGGTGACGGTGGCGTCGAGCCATTTCTTGGCGGGAAGATCGAAGCTGGCGGGATAGATGCAGCGGAGATCGGGGAGGTTTCCGCCGTCGATGCGCCGGAGATCGAAGCGGCGCAGATCGAGATCGATGGCACGGACGCGACCGCGAAGCTCGATGACTTCGTCGCTCAAGACCGGTTGCTCGAGCCAGGCGCGGACTTGCTGGCGCGTTTGCGGCGTGAGCGTGCGCCAGGCACCCGGTTGCATGGCGCGGCCTCCGATGTCGATCGAGGAAACGCCACGTCGACCAGATGGTGCGAGTTGTCCGACTGCACTCAGGGCGGCATCGCGAAGTTTGGGATCGGCGAACTCGCGCCGAATCAACTCGTAGGCGTTGGGCTCGTTGATATGTTGCGTCACCGCGCCCAATGTCGCGAGAGCCTGGCGGGACGCGTTGAAAAGAGGATCACCGGTCAGGACAACATAACCGGGATCGGGCTCCGGAAGAGAAAAGCCGAGGTAGAGACTGCCGTGCGCGAAGGAGCTCAGGCCGAGATCGATTTCCTTGGGAAGAGTCACCCCTTCGCTGAAGGAACTGACCAACGTCTTGATCATGACGCTGACTTGTTTGCGTACATCGCCCATGATGTTGGTGACGAGGGAGAGGCGCGGATTTTCCGTCTGCAAGCCTTCGCCGTCGAGGTGCAGGAGGAGGTCGGAATTATCCATCGCGCGGGCGATGGGCATTTCCTTTTCGTAAATTTCGTCGAGCAGCCGGTAATAGGAGGCGCAGGATTTCTCGAGCATTTCCTCGGTGCCACCCGACTCCGTGACGAGTCGCTGCATCGCGGCAATCTGCTGATGAAGAAGCTGCGCCCGGTGACGCGGGACGCTGGACCAGTTGGGAAATGTGATATCGCCACTCATAATTTGATCCGGACGATGCCTTTTCGGGTTCCTTCACGAAGCCCGACCGGTGCCGCATCCTGCGGGCGGAGGTATTGGAAGAAGAGACGAAAATCGCTTGCACCCTTCGGAAGTCCCTCCCACCAAAAATGGATGTGCACCGAATACTTCTTACAGATGTCGTCGGAGCTTCCCGTGCAAAAGGGCGCTATTGCGTCGAAGGCCTTCTGACCGAACGCGACGGCTGGCTGCAAAA